>JAXDQK010000165.1:0-2556 GCA_034667905.1 Gammaproteobacteria bacterium
CCAAAGAACTTCCTAAGGTAACCGGTTTTAGGTCCGTTACCAATGACCGCTTCGGTCGCAAGCGGACATCGCGGAATTACCGCTCTAGCCGCTATCCTCCAGGCGAGCATCGGCCGAGGCTTCAAGATCGTCCAAGGTGAAGCCAATCGTCATGCCAAGCCCATTGATCAGCCGCGCGCGTAGTGGACAAGCCGACCGCACCCGGCTTGCCCACTGCAGATAGCGCGTCGTAGGATCGCGCTTGCGAGCCAGGGCCGGTTTTGCATTGTCCATCGGAGGATGTTGTGGATTCCACAAGGTGCAGAGAACGGCTTGCTTCGCCGCGCATCGAGCGTCGCCGCTTACTCAGACAGCTGGCCGCGGCCGGCCTGGCGGCGGGTGCGTCGACATTTCCGGCCTTGGCGCAGGAAACGACGGAGCGGCAGTCTGCGGTTGCGGAAAAGAGCAGGATTTCCCTGGCCGATGTGCTCGCCCGATATGCGACCGAGCTCAAATACGAAGACCTGCCGGACGACATCGTCCGCACGGCCAAACGCTCGATCCTCGACACATTCGGCTGCGCGTTCGGTGGCTACACGGCCGGACCTAGTCAAATCGCCGTCAAGCTCGCAAGCGAGGTCAGTGCAAAGCGGGGCGCAACGGTCTTATGCAGCGGTATCAAGAGCAGCCCCGATCTGGCGGCTTTTGCCAACGGCGTGATGATCCGTTACCTGGATTTCAACGACGCCTTTGTCAGCTTCAGCCATGGCGCGGGACATCCCAGCGATACGATTGCCGCTTTACTGGCAGCAGCCGAAGTGACGGAGCGTGGTGGCCGCGAACTCATCACCGCAACTGTACTCTCCTATGAAGTCTTCTGCAAAATAGCGGATATATTCGACTACCTGGGCAGCGGCGTCGACCATTCGACCATAACCGGTTTTGCCGCCGTCGTCGGCGCCAGCCGCCTGATGGGTTTGTCGCGGGAGCAGATGGTGCACGCGATCGGGATCACCGTCGGCGGCAACACGGCGATTCGACAGGGTCGAAACGAAACACTATCGAACTGGAAAGCCTTTGCTGCCGCCGACGCCTCACGCAAGGCGATATTTTCGGCGCAGCTCGCGCAAGGCGGAATGACAGGGCCCAGCAATGTTTTCGAGGGGCGAGGGGGGTTCTTTAATTTGATAAGCCACAAACCGACTGCGCCGCCGCAGCTGGGCGAGCCCTACGGCATCAGGCGCGCCTTCACCAAACGCTTCCCGCTTGGTCAGTTTTCTCAAACCGTCGCCCAGGCTGCGGTTGAAGCGAGACAGTTCGTTGGCAACCCGGACGAAATTCAGGAAATCAACATCTGGATTTCCCGCTCCGCGATCAAGATCATGGCAGACAGTCCGGACAAGTGGCGGCCGCAAACCCACGAAACTGCCGACCACAGCATCCCTTATGCCACCGGCCTGGTGCTGATGTACGGCAGGATACAACCCGAATATTACGAGGATCCCTATCTGCACGATCAGCGTCTGCTCGAACTCGTGAGCCGCGTAAAATGCATGCCGTCAGACGAAGCCGACCGGAGCGAGCACGAATTCAATCTGTGTGAACTCGAAGTCGTCCGAAAGTCCGGCGAGCGCAAGACCGTACGCGTCGAGTACCACCGGGGCCACTTCAAAAACCCGATGACCGACGCCGAGATGGAAGAAAAATTCCGTTCGATGGCACAGAAGCACCTGCCGGCAGATCGCGTGGATGGTCTGCTGCGCCAGTTGTGGGCGCTCGAAAATGTGCCGAAGGTCCAAGAACTTATCGCGGCGACGCAGGCTTGATCGGAGCCGTAGGGTGGGCAAAGTCACCGGACGCAAAGCGTCCGGCGGCGTGCCCACCATTCAACCCGCGCATTCAGATCAAGATGGTGGGCACGGCGCAAGGGCGCCTTTGCCCACCCTACAAGCTACCGCTCGGCGTTGACGAGCTGATACGCGCCGCGCTCGAACGTGTCATAGGTAGCGAGCGCCTTGGCGTCGGCGAAGGGCAGGTACTGCATCATGATTACGCCGGCGATGCCGCGCGCGGGATCGACCCAGAAGAAGGTGTTGTTGATGCCACCCCAGCTGAGACTCCCGGGGGAGCGCTTGCCCGGCACCTGGTCGGTCGTGATCAGGAAGCCGAGCCCCCATTTGTCGCGGCCGTCCGCGATGAAGGTGAAGTCGGCGCTGCGCGGCAGCGCGGACTTGAGCGCAGGCACCGAGACCGCGCCGATGTGGTTCTGGCCCATCAGCGCCACCGTCTCCGCCTTGAGCACGCGCGCCCCATCGAGCGCGCCGCCATTGAGCAGCATGCGCACGAAGCGCCCGTAATCATCAGCGGTCGAGGCGAGGCCGCCGCCGCCGATTGGTGACGCGATGGTGAGCCCGAGTTGCGGATTCTGCAGGACGATGGCGCCGTCCATGCGCTCGCCGGCGCGCTGCTGCTGGGCTACGAGGCGCGGCCCCTTGGCCTCCGGCACGTTGTAGGAGGTGTCGTTCATCTTCAGGGGGATAAAGATGTGCTCGCGGAAATAATCCTCGAGTTTCTGGC
>JAXDQK010000166.1:0-7118 GCA_034667905.1 Gammaproteobacteria bacterium
ACAACGACAGCAGCAGGCCGATCCCGCTGAATAGTGCCACCATGTCGATCTCGGCGACAGATGCCGCCGATGCACGCGCGAGAATTCTTGCGATAGCAGTGCGGTTTCGCCGCGCCACTACCATGGAAACTGCCTGTTCGAAATCGGGCCAAGCATCTACCTGAGTTCCGGGAGAGTCGTATGCGTGGAGTTGCACCCGCCAAGCGGGCTGATGATCTAAGGATGATTCCCCCTTCAGCTCGCCTGCTCGAGGACCTCCCTTACTCCTACCCCAGTAACCGCGGAACAACTTGTTACAGGGGCATTTAAATCTTACCTCTCACTTAAAGCTAGCGAGGAAGATCAGCCCTTCCCTCCATAAGATTTGAGGTTTCCTTGTCGCTGGGCTGGTAGATTTATAGCTTGCGGTGACGGCATTGTCCGGCCTAGCAGTGCCAAGGTCCTACCAGTAGGTCAAAGCAAAGCCGCGGTTATGAACCTTGAGCATGAGCATGGATTGTGGGTGTTGGAGTGGTTCCCCATGCTTTTCGATGTCTTGACTGTTGTTCTTCTCGTGGCGGGTTGCCTGCTGCTCTGGCTAAACCTCAGGTCAAGAAAGGATGTTATTCTCACGCTAAAAGAAACTGCCGATCCTGACGTGGAAGCGCGCCATCCCTCCGAGTTCGCCGCCCAGGAGCCGGCGACGGCTCATTCCTTAGCCGCACCTCGCTCAGAAGAGCCGGGCAACGCAGAAGTTGCGCCTGGACCTGGCATCACGGTGGATCCGAATAGTTATGCAGGTCGTGTGGCATCGGCGATGGCAAAGTCTAGAAAGCCGTCTGGCGGCTTGTAAATCGACGTGAGGAAAGGATTTGGTTAGATTTCGCGATCCGGGATTTGTGTCCGAAAACCAGCGCTTTTTTAGAGATTTCTGTGAAACACGGGCAGTAGGGCGTGATCGAGCTTCCGGCCATCTGGGGCCGGATCGAAGGTGACACCCCCGCGAATCTAAATTGCCTTCAGGAGTTTTTTTGTTTCGACTACCGCCGCGCGTGTTGTCGCGGTTCGAACAAGAATCCACTTTTGGTGTGATCCCCTATTCCAGATTTTGCAAATGGTCGAGCAAGGCTTCGCTGAACAACCCATTGCGGCTAGCCGGCAGTCAGAAGCCACGTATTTTAGGACCCTTTCTATTTAAACTTATCCCCTCACCTTTTCGAGGTGCACAACATTGAGTGACGAACCACAGCGCCACAAAGCGGCTACATTCACGAGCCGCGTTCCTACCCCGGTAGCACTGCTAATAAGATCGCGCTCTGCGTGCCTCTGCCAAAGCATGTCCTCGTCGTGGGCGCCCCCTTTCAAACTGTTATTTTGGGTTCCTTGGGTCGGAACCACCGTTCGGCTTTGACATCACCTGCTGACCAGGTTCGCTCCTTCGATACCGGCAAAAGGAGTACCTTGAGCGCATGCGATGGGTGGAGTACAGTCTGCGTATTAACCATGTTTTTCTTGTAGAAATTATAACTTTGAATAGGCGTCTATTACATGCGCCGCGGGATAGAAACGGTACCTGGGGACGGCAAGGTCGTCATTCTTGAGGATGACGCAAGCGGGACCTATGAGCTTGCCCACTGGTCGGCTCAGGAGCGTGCCTGGATCGGGGAAAACGGCAAGCCAATTAAGATTATACCGACGCATTGGCATGCAATGCAGCGCGGTGCAGATGTTCTGCAAGAACAACGTGGCTTGAGCGGCCCGTCAATGTCGCAGGCGCCCATCATCTTTCCCCTCTCCTCTGGCGGCGTCCAATGGCGCTCTGCGGCGCCAGACGTTATTGCGTCTCCTTCGGTTACGAGACCATCGCCTATCGATGTCGTTCCAATTAGGTTGCAGGACGCCCCGGCCAAAGCGCAGCGCACGACGCAGGCGGCTCGCCGATTTGCACTTTCTTCGATCGCCGTAGCCATGATCGCGTCGTCGCTAATCGGCATGTATTTCCGTACCGAGGTCACCGGTTATGTGACGCAATACGCCGGTCAGCACGATATTCTGGAGATCGGCACGATCGGCGGACAACTCGTCAAGCAAGCGATTCAGTTCTCGATCGGGGACTCACACAAAGCCGACTTGGTGGTGCGCGATGCCGCGCTTCCGCAGCAAGCCGAAGCCCAAGGAGGCGGCGCGCAGACAGCGACATGGGAGGCCGTGCAAATCACGAAGACGATCGCGGCGGAAGCGACACAGCTTTTGGAAAAAGAGCGACGCCGCGCAGATGTCTCGGAAAAAGAGCCGGCCAAATTTCGGCCCGACGGGCGTAATCTGGAGTTGCAGGCGGCGGCCGGGCCAGCCCAAACGCTCGAACCGGATCGCGGGCAAGAAAACGCCGCCCTTGTGCAGGCTCTTGCCGCGGCGCGACAAGAGCTCACGGCGAACGAAGACAAGTACCGCCGGGCGCTCGCAGAGGAACGCGATCGCGGCGCCGCGGTAGCAAGCGAACTGGCGACGGCGCGGCAGGACGTCGAGACTCAGGCGTCGCTGTCGCGCAAGACGGGCGACGAGGCCGCGCAGCTCAAGCGAGCGAGTGAGACCGCGACAGCCGAACTAACGCAGGAGCGCGAAAGGGCGAAGACGCTAGAAGGCGAACTGTTGGTCGCGCGGCGTGACCTCGAGAAGCAGGCGGCGCTATCGCGCGAGGCAGGCGACGAGGCGCACAAGCAAGCGGCCGAGACCGCGGCAGCTGAACTGCAGCAGGCGCGCGATGGGGCAAAGACGCTAGCAAGCGAACTGGCGATGGCGCGGCGGGATCTCGAGACGCAGACGGCGCTGTCACGGAAGACGGGCGACGGGGCGGCGCAGCTCAAGCGAGCGGCCGAGACCGCGACAGCCGAACTGCAGCAGGCGCGCGATAAGGCTAAGACGCTAGCAAGTGAATTGGCGATGGCGCGTCGGGACCTCGAGACGAAGGCAGCGCTGTCGCGCAAGGCGGGCGACGAGGTTTCGCAGCTCAAGCAAGCGGCCAGTAGCGCGACAGCCAACCTGCAGCAGGAGCGGGATAGGGCTCAGACCCTAGCAAGCGAACTGGCGATGGCGCGGCGGGACCTCGAAACGCAGGCGACTCTGTCGAAGGCGACTGACGAGGCAGCGCAACTCAAGCAGGCAGTGGAGACCACATCGGAACTGCAGCAATCTCTGCAGCAGGAGCGCCAAAGGGCTAAGATACTTGAAAGTGAACTGGCGATGGCGCGGCAGGATGTCGTGACGCAGGCGGCGCTGTCGCGCAAGGCGAGTGAGGAGATGGCACAACTCAAGCAGGCCACCAAGACCGCGAGCGAACGGCAGCAAAAGCCCGGTGGGGCCGAGGCACGAGCCAGCGAGCCGCCGATGGCGCGGCAGGAGGTCGGGACGCAAGCAGCTTTATCGGATAGGATCAACGAGGTTCCGCCAATCAATTTTGAGCTCGGGACCGCCAGGGCGGAACTGCGGCGTTCTCCGCAGGAGCGCAATCGGGGCGAGCCGACGGAGGGTGTAAAGCCCACGCGGCACCCGACCGGTGCGCGGCCGGTGCTCGAACCCGCGGCGAACAGCCTGACCACAAAGGTGGGACCAGCTGTTGCGGTCGCTGGGGCCGAACAGCTAGCCACAGCGGAGGCCAACGGCAGCTTGGAAGTGGCCAGGCTGGTGGAGCGCGCCAACGCTTTGCTCGGCCAGGGAAATATCGGCGCGGCGCGGATCGTGCTCGAGCGTGCTGCCGAAGCCGGCAGCGCCCAGGCAACCTTCAGGCTAGCCGAAACTTATGATCCCCTCGTTCTCTCCATATGGAGGACCTACGGAACCCGGAGCGATGCGACGAAGGCGCGCGAGCTATACGCAAAGGCATATGACAGCGGCGTTAAGGCGGCCAAGGATCGATCCGACGCATTGCAAACAGCGGGCTCGGAAGCAAAGTGAATATAAAGCTAAAAAACAGGTCATCAATGAACAAGTTTTTTAAATCACGCCTTCTGCTGATCGCCGCGTTGGCACCGATCATTTTAGCGCTGCAGCCAACCTATGTGGATGCGCAGACGAAGAACGCCCCCTCCCCACGGCGCACCCCGCTCGAGACCCAAAAAGAACAGATGAACGCCTGGACGGTCGGCCTCGCCGGCGGCCTGCTCGAAGGCGCGCCTATCCGCCTTGCTGCCGAGATGGCCCGCGTAGTGGACGATGGGCCTAATCTGCATGTTCTGCCGATCGTCACCAGGGGTGCCACGGAGAACTTGAATTCCCTGCTGTACCTGCGGGGCGTCGACATGGCGATCATCAATTCCGACGCGCTCGACGAGTATAAAATCCAGATCCCTGAGATCGGGCGTCGTCTCGTGTATCTTCTCAATCTCTTCCCGTCGGAATTGCATATTTTCGTGCGGCCGGAGATTCAGAGTCTGCAGGATCTCGCCGGAAAAAAGGTGAATTTTAACACTCAGGGTACTGCGGCCGCTTATTCGGGGCCCCTGATTTTCAGCCGGCTCGGCGTCGACGTAGAAAAGACCTTCATTCACCATCAGGTCGCGCTGGAACAGATGCGCAAAGGCGAGATGGCGGCTGTCGTCTTCATCACCTCGAAGCCGGTTGACGCTTTTGTGCGCGGAAAATGGGAGCCGGGTTTCAAGTTCCTTCCGGTGAACTACGAAAGCAAGTTCGAGGACTATTATCTCCCTGCAGTGTTAGAAGCGAGCGAATATCCCAATCTCATCAAGCAAGGCGAACGCGTGCCAACGATTGCGGTACCGACCGTTCTCGTTGCCTTTAACTGGCCAATGGCGTCGAACCGCTATCAGCGCGTCGCCCGCTTTGTTGATTACCTCTTTTCAAGGATCGACCGGCTGCAGGCACCAGGCTTTGACCCGAAATGGAAGTCGATCAATCTTGGCGCGACAGTCCCTGGTCTCGTCCGCTTCTCGGCGGCGCAGCAATGGCTCGATCGTCAGCCGCGCCGAGCGCAGGTGTTGCAATGAAGAGCGTAGCGACCCCGTTATCTGTCGCATTCGGGATCGCGAGTGCGGCCGCCTTCGCACAAAGCGCGAATGACCCGATGGCGCAGCTTCGCACCTGCTCCTTGATGGAAAGTGCGGAGCGGCTATCATGTCTAGACAAGTTGTCGCGCAACATTGCTCCGCCAGCTACGCCGTCGGAAGCCGACAATTGGGTTGTCAGCGAGACGACCTCACCCGTGGACTATAAGCCGATCGTTGCCGCCAGCGCTTTTTCGCGCGGCTCGGACTCCTCGATGCAGCTCTCGATTTACTGCCGCAATGGCCGCACTGAACTCGTGGTCACGGCCCCTGCCCTTTCACGCAAAGGTGAGACTTACGCCCTATCCTACAGCGTCAATGGCAATCCACCGGTCCAACTGGCGGCGGGCTCACCGTTATCTGGAACCGGCGCCGCGTTCCAGGGTGATGTCGTTCGGTTGTTGGCGTCGTTTCCGGACGAAGGCGACCTCGTCATCCGTCTCTCCACCCGAATGGCCCCCGCCTTTGACGGTTCTTTTTCGCTCGGCGGATTGAAGATGGTGAGGGACAAAATAGCTGCAGCTTGCAATTGGCCGCGCGCCGTTGCCAACCCGCGCCACTGATGACCATCAACAGCAATTCGATCACGGGAGAGAAATAATGAAGCGATTCCAAAACAAGGTTGCAGCCGTTTCGGCCGTCATAGCACTGCTCATCGTCGGGCCTTCGCAAGCGCAAGTGAAAAAGCAGCCGTCCGCGCAAATGTCGAAGCGCACCGTCGCTGACAAGAAGGCGCACCGCCTTATCTTGCAAGTCAACACCAACGAACCTGCGATGATGAATCTCGCACTTAATAATGCGACCAATGTCGCTCAATATTACAAGGATCTGGGCGAGAAGGTGACGATCGACGTTGTCACTTTCGGTCCTGGCCTGCATATGCTGCGTGATGACACCTCGCCGGTCAAGGCGAGGATCAAGGCGATTTCGGAGAGCACGCCAGCAATCTCCTTTGAAGCCTGCGGCAATACCCGCGAAAATATGAGCAAGGTAGAGGGTAAGGAGATTCCTCTCATTGCAGAGGCGAAAGTAGTGAAGTCCGGCGTGGTGCGTGTGATGGAGCTCCAGGAGCAAGGCTGGACCTACGTGAAACCGTGACTAAGTAAAGCTAGATAAGGGTGGCCTATGTCGGTCGCGTCACTACTGACCTATTTGAGGGATAGTCCGGCAGCATCCTAATTCCCAAGGCGAGCAATACTGGCCACTGTGTCGGGCGGCAGACGCGAGAGAAAGTCGAATCACCGCGCTTCCTTCGGCTTTTATCGGTGACTGAGAGCGTTGTGCTCCCGCCCAATCCTTGGGAGCGTAAACCTCGCTCGCTTCATTTGCCCGTCCTTCAGAAGGCCGGACTCTAACTCCCCGTGAGGGAAATATGCAGGGGCAGGTCACAGCAGCCGCCACCGCGCTGCGGCGCCCTCGCCAACCACCGCCCCGCCGTTGCGTTTCTGCAACGCAACCACGATATCTGCTGCAAGTTCGCCCGTCCCGGAACGCCATTCCAGGACGGGGTTTTTCGTTAGTGGCCCGTTACTGTCACATTTTCCGCAACGCTTGGGATGACGATAAGCAGGGCGATTTCATTGAGGATCAGCCAGCATAGGATTGCCCGAACAATTGTCATGCACTGCCTTACGCAGTGAATGGTCTGTTGTGGACTCCGCAAGTGGTCTAATTCGGTGGCCTAATTCGGCCAGTGCAGCACCATCGGTTGACTAAGGGGCCTATTTTGAATCTGCGAGTGGCCTAATGCCAATCCGTCTTCGGTAGTGCTCCCGGAATGCAAATATTCCAGACATTTCGGCGAGGTCCCCAGTGCGGTCATCTGTTCGAGGTCGAGACGGCCCGGCAACAAGGATCGGCAATCCGCACTTCCGCGGCTGCTGCTGCAGCTCGGCTACAAAACTAGCTGCAGGGACCACTCGTTATCGCTCCGAAAAAAACAGGCGAACTACAAAAGAAATCGTGTTTGCGCAAAGGCTTCGGCATGGGCGCGCATGTGGAGAAAAGCGCCCGGATTTCCTCCAAAAGAGCAAGAATCTTGCTCACAAAGGACTGGCTTCGCAGCGCGATCGGAGCGTTACT
>JAXDQK010000167.1:0-52958 GCA_034667905.1 Gammaproteobacteria bacterium
GGCGGCCGCTCGCGCGGCCGCCCACTTTAAGTATGTCTAGTGATGGGCACGGGTCGATAATGACGAAATCGGAACTCATCGAGATCATTTCGGCGAAACAGAAGCATCTGCCGGCGAAGGACGTCGAACTGGCGGTTAAGCAACTTTTGGAAATCATGAGCGATGCGTTGGCAACCGGCGAGCGCATCGAGATACGGGGCTTCGGCAGCTTCTCGCTGCACTTTAGGCCGCCTCGCCAGGGGCGTAATCCGAAGACCGGCGAGGCCGTCGCCCTGGCCGGCAAGCATGTGCCGCACTTCAAGCCGGGTAAAGATTTGCGCGAACGCGTCAACGACGGTGCGGATCAACCGATCCGCGATTAGCTCGGAGTGGCCACGGGCACGTGACCGATTTACCGCTGCTCACGTGGGGCTTAGTGCTGGCGGCACTCGTGTTGGGCATTCTTGCCGGCCATTTTGGCTGGGGCAAGCGCTGGACCGGACATCTAGGCAAACTCCACCCTGACTATCTGACGGGCCTCGACTACCTGGTCACCGAGCAGCCGGACCGGGCGCTCGATATGTTCTTGAAGTTGATGGACGCGAATGCGGAAACGATAGAGACGCATTTTGCGCTGGGCTCGCTCTACCGACGTCGCGGAGAAGTCGAGCGCGCCATCCGTATCCATCAAAATATACTGGCGCGCAAAGAGCTGGCCCCGGAGCACCGCGAGCAGGCTCTGCTGGCACTGGCCCAGGACTACTTGCGGGCCGGGGTCCTGGACCGCGCAGAAGGACTGTTTCAGCAAGTAAGTGAAGTACCGCGCCTGCGGGCGAGCGCACTCGATGCATTGCGCGGCGTGTATGAGCGCCAACATGACTGGCAGCAGGCGCTCGGTGCCTATCGGCAACTGGCGTGCATCAAGGCTGCGCCGGCGCGTACGGTGGCGGCTCATTATTTGTGTGAATTGGCGACGCTGGCTATCGAGCGCGACGACATCGACGGCGCGCGCGGGCTGCTCAACGAGGCGCGCGCCGAGGCCGCGGCGTTCCCGCGGGCGGCGCTGCTCGGTGCTCAGATCGCGGAGCGCGAAGCGCAGCCCGAGCTCGCGGTCAAACTTGTGCGCCAGGCGCTCGCAGCGTCTCCCACGCTACTGCAAGAAGAACTGCCCCATCTGCTCAAGCTCGTGGGTCCCGCGGAACGGGATGCCATTCTGAGCGAGCTGGTGTCGCAAACCGAGTCGCGAGATTTCGATGAGCTGAAGCGCCTCGTTTTCGCGGCGATCGCGGCGAACCTAGGTTCAGCGGCGCCGCTGCGCGCCTCCATTGAAAAAGTTTTCTCGCAAGACAACACGCTGCAGGCGGTTTGGCAGGAAGGGCCGACGCAATCAGAGCGCATCGCGCGGGAGATTGGCGCGCTATTGGCGCACGCGGAGAAATATCGCTGCAATGAATGCGGTTTTTCCGGGCGAAATTTTTATTGGCATTGCCCGGCATGCCATTCGTGGGACAGTTTCGAGGCTTACGCCATCGTCAAGCTGCGCTAACGTGTGAGAAATGTCCGACGGCGAAGCCGTTGGAAATCCGTTATTCTGGGTTAATGGCACACCAAGTAAAAGCAGTTGTATTTCCTGTTGCGGGACGCGGCACCAGATTTCTCCCGGTCACCAAGGCGAGCCCGAAGGAAATGCTTCCTATCGTGGATAAGCCGCTCATTCAGTACGCGGTCGACGAAGCGCTGTCCGCCGGCGCCGATACTTTGATTTTCATCACCGGCAGCTCGAAGCGAGCGATCGAAGACCACTTTGATTCGAACCCCGAGCTTGAGGCTGTGCTGCAAGCGCAGGGTAAGCAGGAACTACTCGATACATTGCGCGGAATTCTGCCGAGTTGGGCATCGTGCGTTTATATTCGCCAGTCAGCGCCGCTGGGTTTGGGCCACGCCGTGCTGTGCGCCCGCCCGGTGGTGGGCGATGCGCCCTTCATGGTTCATTTGGCGGATGACCTGATCGATGCCAAGGTACCCTGTCTCAAGCAAATGGCGGATGTGTTCGAGAAGCATCATGTGAGCATTCTCGGCGTGCAAAATGTCCCGAAGCAAGACACGGATAAATACGGAATTGTCAGCTTGGAGCAATCGATTGAGCCGCGCGTCGGAAAAATGTCGCATATCGTCGAGAAGCCCAAGCCCGAGAAGGCCGCTTCGACGCTGGCCGTGGTGGGACGTTATTTGTTGAGCGCCGCGATCTTCGATGACCTGGCCAAAATAGGCAAAGGTGCTGGGGGAGAGATACAGCTCACCGACGGCATTGCTCGGCTCATGCAACGCGAATCGGTATACGCTTTCGAGTTCGAGGGAAAGCGCTATGACTGCGGCAGTAAACTCGGATACTTGCAAGCCACGGTCGAGTACGGCTTGAAGCATCCGAGCTTGGGATCGGAATTCGCGCAGTATCTGCGCGAATTGGTGCCGAAACTTCAGGAGCCTGGCTGAGTAATCCACGTGGCCGGTCCCGTCGGGTTGGCCGGGAGAGGGGCGTCTGCGGCGTTGCACGGCTTGACCGTGGAGTCCACCACGGCCGGCACCGCGCGCCTTGCATCCGCTCCCTCTCCCGGCCAACGCGGCTCACGCGGATGACTCAGACAGGCTCCTAGCGAGCACGGCCTCGTGTTTGACCGAAACTGCGAGTCCCCGTATTTGAACGGGCTCCAGCATTCGGCGCGCGGCGCGAATCGCGGCGCTCCGAATTTCCCCCGTCTCTGCGCGCGCCGCCGCCATGTTGTCCGTGCCCTGCATGACGGCTCTGACCTGGCGGCGAGCGGTTGTCACGCGCAGGCGGCAAGGCGGATTCAACAATTTTGAATACCGGTGTCGGCAACGTCGGGATACTGCGGCGTAGCACGCGCTCGATGTCACGCAGCAGTCCGGACTCGTCCGAAGAGACCAACGAGATCGCTTCGCCGTTGGCGCCGGCCCGGCCGGTGCGGCCTATGCGATGAACATAGTCCTCAGGGACGTTGGGCAATTCGTAGTTGACCACCTGCGGCAGCTCTTTGATGTCGAGGCCGCGAGCGGCGACTTCGGTAGCGACCAGACAAGTGACTTGGCCGCGCTTGAACATATCCAGAGCTTTCACCCTGGCAGCCTGGCTCTTGTTTCCGTGGATCGCCGCCGCTTGAATGCCGGCGCCTTCCAGCTGCTGCGTCAGGCGATTGGCGCCATGCTTGGTGCGGGTGAAGATCAGCACTTGGCGCCACTGTCCTTCCTGGATCAGATGCACGAGTAAGTGCCGCTTCTGTTCCTTTTGCACCCGATATGCGCGCTGCTCGACGAGTTCGATGGGCGCATTGCGCGGGGCAACTTGCACCGACAAGGGGTTGTGCAGCAAACGCTCGGCCAGGCCGCGGATGTCGTCCGAGTACGTGGCAGAAAAAAGCAGGTTTTGGCGCTTCTGCGGCAGCAATTTGATGATGCGGCGAATGTCGGGTATGAAACCCATGTCCAGCATGCGGTCGGCCTCATCGAGAACCAGCACTTGGATTTTGGAGAGGTCGGCCGCGCGCTGCTGCGCAAGATCGAGCAAGCGGCCCGGAGTGGCAACCAAGATATCGCAGCCGCTGCGCAAAGCGCTGATTTGCGGATTGATGCTGACGCCGCCGAACACTTGGTAGGTGCGCAGCTGCATATACTTGCCGTAGTCGCGCGCGCTTTGAGCCACCTGGGCTGCGAGCTCGCGCGTGGGCGTCAACACCAAGGCGCGCGGCGCCCTGCTGCTGCCATTCGCCTGATCAGCGGCGAGAAGCTGCAGAATGGGCAGCACGAAACCGGCCGTCTTGCCCGTACCGGTCTGGGCGCCGGCGAGAACGTCGCGGCCCGCCAGCACGGCTGGGATGGCCTGGACTTGAATGGGAGAGGGCGTGTCGTAACCTTTATCGGCGACAGCACGCATCAATTCGGGCAAAAGCCCGAGATCTGAAAATGACATTATTAAACCTTGTATGAAAAGTGGACTCGCACGACGGGCTTTACAGCATCCGCAGCGGTCAGCAGCGAGGAGGGTGAAAAAACGAAGTGCGTCGAGGACGGACCGCGAGCTAAAGGTGGCACTGACCGAGCACCAACCTCTTGTAAGCTGATCGGACTATACACGATTTGACGCGCTGCGTCGAGATCGAGCATTTTCCAATGGGGGCAGGCAAACGCACTGCCATTTACCGTCCGACATCTTCACCCACGTATCCGCCATGCGATGAGATCGACTTTGCCCGCGACCTGAGGTTTCGCTCCGCCGCGGCGTGTTTGTCGCGGCCCACTCTCGGCGGAGACTGGTTCTCTTGCATGGACGACTCAGCCGTGTAGAACTCCTCGACCGCCTCTGCGTGCCCGTTTAACGATGTTCGTACTTTCGGATCCTCGCTGCAAAGGAAGTTTGATCGCTCCTACGGCAGGTCCAGCAAGGCCCCAAAGGTTCCCGGCGTCGTCGCACTCTGCAGCAATACGCCGGGGTGCGTGGTTGAAACGCCGCCCTGCATGGGAAAGGTGATGCCGTTGCTCACGATAATGTCGGGCTTGCCGTCGCCGTTGATATCGGCCACGGCGACTTCGTTGGCCCCATCTGCCGCATAGATACCGGCGGGCAAGAATTTGCCCGGGTTGGCAGGATCGTGCAGCAGCACCGTGACCGATCGTTGTCCGCCGATAACGATGTCGAGCTTGCCGCTTCCCTGAAGATCCTGGAGAAGTATCGACTGCGCCAGGTCCTGCGTTGCCGTCGCGTAGCCTACGGGCGCGAGGAAGGTGCCGTGACTCGCGGGGTTTTGCAGCAACACGTAAGCGGACGGCGACATTCCACCGGTGGGACCCGGGTCGGTGATGACCAGATCGTTAAGCCCATCGCCATCGATGTCCGCAATGGCGATGAGATTGGCGCCGGCCACATTGAAATTGGCGGTTTGCGTAAACACCGTCACCGGCGCTGCATAGGTCGTGGCCGAGGCGACACCCGTATGCATCAGAACCTTGACGCCCACGGCGTCCGTCAGCGCCACGTCGACCGCGCCATCGCCGTTCAGATCGCCAAGGGCGACCCAATTGGCACCGCCGCTATAAAGGCTGATTGGCGCAGCGAAGCTACCCGCTGAGGTCTGCACAAACAGCGAGACGTTGAAATCAGCGGAGACCAGGTCCGGCAAGCCGTCGCCGTTCATATCGGCAATCGCGAGCTGCGAGGCGCCCGGCGAGTTGAGGGCGACCGCCGGATTGAATGTGCCAGGACTCAATTGGTTGTTGAAGAACACGTTGAGTTCGCCATCCTCGAAACTGGCCGAGACCACATCGGCAAACCCATCGCCATTGAGATCCGCGCTCGCGATATACAGTGGCCTAAAGCCGTCCGCCGTCAGAGCGGGAGGGGCGAACATTCCAGCGGCCGTGGATAAGTAAGCCTTGAGGTTGGATGAGGTCAGCACGCTCGCGTGGCGCATCGAACTCAAGGCGACTACGTCGGCGAAACCATCGTGGTTGAAATCGGCGCTGACCACTCCGGCGGATATTTCCGTGGGCGTGTAATTGCAATTGAAGCAGCCGAACGAATTATCGTCGCAGCTTGCCAGCAGGCACAGCGTCAGGCCGCCAACGATATGTGATGAACCGCGAAGAATGTGGTGTAACATATTGATATCCCAAATTATTCAGATACAAACGGCATCCGCCGACAGGCTGCTCCCGCCAGCCTCCACCATATTGACAGTCTAGGACGGCTTCGAGCCGTGACCAAGTTCAAATCCCAAGTGCGACACCGCCGCCGCGAAAACGCGTGCAGGATGGCCAATGCGCGACGCTATACTGCGGCCAACTCAGAGCTAGCGGGAATGTGGGGATGACGAACTGCAGACGCCTGCCATGCGCGGGCACCGTCTTTTTAGGCCTGTGCATCCTTGACCTGGCCGCACCAGCGGCGGAACGCTTCGAAGTTACTGAAGCGACTATTGCCGAGACGCAGCAGGCCATCCGCGAACACCGAGTGAATTGTCATCAGATAATTGACGAGTATTTGAACCGCATTCGCGCCTATGACCAGACCTCGCGCCTGAATGCGCTGGTCATGGTTAATCCCAACGCACTGGCCGAAGCCGATAAGTTCGATTCGGAATTCAAAGCGAGTCAGAAGATCCAGGGGCTGCAGTGCGTGGCCGTGATCGTCAAAGACAACTACGACACCAAAGATATGCAGACCACCGGCGGCTCGCTGGCGATGAAGGGCTTCGTGCCGTCCGAGGACGCCTTTATGATCCGGCGCCTGCGCGAAGCCGGCGCCATCCTGCTCGCAAAATCAAACATGGCCGAGTGGGCTTTCAGTCCTTACGAAACAGTCAGTTCAATCGCCGGCATCACGCGCAATCCCTATGACCTTCAGGTCGTGCCGGCAGGCTCGAGCGGCGGCACGGCAGCCGCGGTCGCAGCGAACTTTGGCCTCGTTGGTTTAGGCACCGACACCGGCAACTCGATACGCGGCCCCTCTTCCCACAATGCACTGGTCGGGATTCGCCCGACGATCGGGCTGACCAGCCGCGACGGCATCATTCCATTATTTTTGAGCGCGGATGTGGGCGGCCCAATCGTGCGCACCGTCGAAGATGCAGCGACGCTGCTCGATGCGCTGGCAGGATTCGACCCGCAAGATCCCATCACCAAAAGTTCCGCGGGTCACATCCCGACCTCTTACAAGGCGTTTCTCGATAAGAAGGGCCTGCGCGGCGCGCGAATCGGGGTGTTTCGACCGTACATCGATTCCCCGGCCACGGATCCTCAAATCAAGGCACTCGCCGAAAAAGCGATTCAGGATTTAAAGTCGCAAGGCGCGCAAATCGTGGATCCTTTCGTCATTCCGAAATTCGAAGAGTTGACCAAGGATATTTATTGCGGGGACTTTCAATCCGACTTGAACCAGTATCTTGCCAAGCATGCGCAAGGTGCTCCTTACAAAAACCTCGCCGAGATCATCGAATCCGGTCTTTACCTCCCCTATATTGAAGCCCGGCTCAAACAAACCGCCGCAGCCAAGTCGGCGACGGCAGCCGATCACACGCTTTGTCCCGACGTCTATCACAACCAAAAGAAGATCGCATTTCGTAATGCAATTCATGCCGCGATGATCCAAAACAGGGTTCAGGCCATCATCTACCCCACATGGAGCAACGCACCTCGCAAGGTCGGGGATGACAAGAGTCCGGCCGGAGACAATAGCCAGGTTCTGTCGCCGCAAAGCGGATTTCCCGCGCTGACGGTTCCCATGGGATACACCTATGAGGTGTTGCCGGCGGGGCTGACATTCCTTGGCGACAGTTTCAGCGAAGGCGTGTTGATAAAATTTGCCTACGCGTACGAACAGGCCACCAAGCACCGACATGCGCCGTCGAATTTCCCACCGTTAAAATAAGCTGGCGGGCGTGCTCCGTGCCTTTCGCTACATCTCGAGGAATCAAATGATAAATGCCAAACGCTCGATTTATGTGATGCTCGCGGCGCTGATCCTGCCGAGTTCAGGCTTTTCCCAAGCCATTGGGCAGCCGCCTGCAAACCATTCCATCGTGCTGCATGCGGCGCACTTGGTGGAAATCGATACGGGCCGGCTGATCACACCGGGAGAGGTCTTGGTCGATGGCGAGCGCATCGCCGCCGTCGGCACTGCGGTGTCGCATCCGGCGGGCGCGCAAATAATCGATCTGGGCGACACGACCCTGTTGCCGGGTCTAATCGATGCGCATGTGCATCTATTCCTGCATCCGGGCGCGGAGGATCTGCAGACTGTCCAGGAATCGGTGCCGCAGCGTGTGGTTCTGGCGGTTCTGGCGGCCAAAGATGACTTGATGGCCGGATTCACGGCGGAACGGGACATGGGCACCGAGGGTGCGGGATCCGCCGACACTGCCGTGCGCGACGCCATCAACAAAGGCTTGATTCCGGGACCGCGGCTGCGCATTTCCGGAAATGCGATCGATATTCTTGGCGGCCATGAAGATGCCAATCATTTCAATCCGGCGCAACAGGTATTCTCGAATGCAACTTACGCCAATAGCGCGGATGAACTCGTCGCCGCGATTCGCCAGCAACACAAGGAAGGATCGGATTTCGTCAAAATCTATGAAACCGGCGCCGACTCGATGCGCGACGGCGTCTTGCATACGCCGTACCAGTACACCGTCGCCCAACTGAAGGCGGCGATTGATGAGGCCGCACGATTTGGCGGAAGCGTTGCAGTCCATGCCATGGGAGAACCGGGAACACTGTACGCCGCTCAGGCCGGCGTGGCATCGATCGACCACGCCTCGCAATTGAGCGATGAAACCATGCGAATCATGAAGGCAAAAAATATTCCGGCGGTCCCCACTTTTACTATTTTCGAATATTTCATGAACGAGTCAGAAGCGGGAGCGAAGCGCGAGCGCCCAATGCTGGAATACAAAATAAAAGAATTCAAAAAACAAATTGCCGCCGGCATTCCATTCGCTGTCGGCTCTGACGTGGGCCCGTTTCCCCACGGCACTCAAGCACGTGAACTAGAATTGATGGTGAAGTACGGGATGAAGCCCTTGGCCGTATTGCAGGCGGACCTGATCAGCGGCGCAAGGCTGCTCGGTTGGGGCGGTCAAATCGGCGAGTTGAAGCCGGGATTTTTCGCGGACATCGTCGCGGTTCCCGGCTCGCCGCTCGAGGACATTACCGCGGTCGAACACGTCGCTTTCGTCATGAAAGGCGGTGTCGTTTACAGGCTGCCCACCGCTGGTCGATAGATGCATGTCAGGGCGTTGCTGTTCGATGTCTTCGGGACGCTGGTCGACTGGAGATCCGGGGTTGCCCGCGAGGCGAAGGCGATCTTGCAACCCCTGGGCTTTTCGCTTGACTGGCTCGCGTTCGCCGACGCTTGGCGCGCGCAATATCAGCCCGCCCTGGAAGAAGTCCGTTCCGGCCGCCTTCCCTATGCCAAGCTCGATGTGCTGCATCGGCAAACGCTACAGAGGATTCTGCCGCGGTTTGGCATCGGCGGGCTCGAGGAAGGGCACCTAGACCGGCTGACCTTGGCCTGGCACCAGCTTGATGCTTGGCCCGATGTGCCGACGGGACTCGCAAGGATACGGCAGCGCTTCCTCATCGCTCCGGTGTCCAATGGCAACATCGCCATCATGTGCGATCTCGCGCGTCGCAATGACTTTCGTTGGGATGCGATCTTGGGCGCCGATCTTGCCAGGGATTTCAAGCCCAAGGCCGCCGTTTATCTTACGGCTGCAGAGGCATTGGGTTTGAGGCCTGAGGAATGCATGATGTGCGCCGCTCACGGCAGCGATCTTGCGGCGGCCGCAGAAAATGGACTGCGTACGGCCTTTATTGCGCGGCCCGAGGAGAGGCCGGACAGCGAAAGTGCACCGAGCCTATCCGTGGATGTCTCCTGCCGTACGCTATCGGAATTGGCAGATCACTTAAATGTTTAGCGAATGCTCGCAAGCGGGGTGACGACCGTATCTTCCCACAGGCCGAGTTTGGATTTGGGCAGCACGTTGCGGGGATTGACCGCCACATCCCCGTCGCGAATTTCGAAATGCACGTGAGGACCCGTGGAATGACCGGTGTTGTGCGCATACAGCGAACTGGTTTTTCGATCGTGCCGTAAAACTGACAATGTAGGCATCCAAGGGCCAGCGCATGGAGCCTGCGTATTGTTCCGGCACGGTCGAGAGCGGCGGAGGGGCTGGCGCATGTTTCGGCGTGCGCGGCGCGTCGCCGGAGGGTGCCGCAGCCTCGCTGTGCTCGCCGGCATCATAGAATGTCTTCAACACATCCTTTTCGGCCAGATATTGCTGCATGCGAGTATAGGCCTTGGATGCCGTGGTCGAGGTCACCTCGACGGCCTTTGTGGCCGTCGTCGTCATGACATCTATGGCTTTGCCGGAGGCTTGCTTACTTTTTTGATACCAAGCTTGATCGCCATATTTTTGGTCGACGGTGCTGCAGCCGGCAAAATAGGCAATCAGGGCCGCGATTGCCGCCACGCGAGCGCGGGGCAGGGACAAACGTTTCTGCAATGGAAACTCGGTTATTCTTTGCTCGAGCTTATCACGGCGAAAATTAAGCCGCCAAAGCATCCCAATGGCGTTAGGCTGGGGGCGATGAACAGTCCCACCAGTTTGCAGGCGGCAGCGCGGCGGACATTGTTCTCGAGACTGATCCAAGCATCGGACCAACTCGAGACGGCGAGCAAATTAGCGCTCCTGTGCGTTTTCATCGGTTGGTTCATGACCGATACCCTGGTCGTTACCTTGGGCTCTTTGCAGCATGGCGTCCGCTTCTTCGACATGTCAGCGGTGATTGCCGATCCCACGCGGCTCTTTTTTGGCATCCAGGGGTCATTTCAGAGAATCCTATTCGGCCTGGTTTGTATCCTCTCCTTAAGTGCGGCCGCCTTGCCGTATTTGCGCCGCGAGCGGGCGGCCTGGCTGGCTTATCTGGCTCCCTTGGTGCTTATGTTGATATGCGGCGTGCTGTTGTACTCCAGGACGTCAAGCGAGTTTTTTGGTTCTCCGACCGATGCAAGCGTCGTTGGTAGCGACTTGATCCGCTTTGCGAACAAATTTGCCCGCCAGGGTAGCGGTTTGGTCGCCAGACATATTTCGATGGGAGTGGGCGGCTATTTAGCCTTCGTTGCCAGTTTGGTTCTGGCACTGCGAGGCATCCGTCACTATCGGCACCCGCAGCCACCTTTATCGAATCAGCCCTGAGCTTTTCTATCCAGTCGGCGCGCCGTCAAAATCCTTTCGGTGTAGCCGTTGGGCTGTTCGCGTCCCTTGAAGATCAGGTCGCAGGCGGCCTTGAAAGCCATATTGTTTTGCGGATCATCCGAGAGGCGCCGGTAGGTGGGATCACCGGCGTTTTGTTGATCCACGATACCGGCCATGCGCGTCAGTGCGGCCATTGCTTGGTCGTGGGAGCAGATACGGTGCAGCAGCCAATTCGCCAGATGTTGACTTGAAATTCTCAATGTCGCGCGATCTTCCATGAGTGCCACATTGTAATAGTCCGGGACTTTGGAGCACCCCACACCGGAATCGATCCAACGCACCACGTAACCCAAAATGCTCTGTGCGTTATTATTGAGTTCCTCTTCGATATCCGACGCGCTCCACTGCGGCGTGACCAGTGGGGGTGTGAGAATCTCCTCCAAAGATGCGCGGGGCCGCTTGGCCAGTTGCGCCTGCACCTCGGCAACTTTCACCTCGTGGTAGTGCAAGGCGTGCAAAGTTGCGGCGGTGGGCGAGGGCACCCAAGCGGTGTTCGCACCGGCTCGCGGATGCGCGATTTTAGTCTTCAGCATATCCGCCATCAGGTCGGGCATGGCCCACATGCCCTTGCCGATCTGCGCATGACCTGGCAGCCCACATGCCAATCCGATATCGACATTCTGGCGCTCATAGGCATCAAGCCATACGGCCCTCTTGAGCTCGCTCTTTCGCGGTACGATGCCTGCCTCCATCGAGGTATGGATCTCATCGCCCGTACGGTCGAGAAACCCGGTATTGATAAAGGCGACTCGTTCGCGCGCCGCCCGAATACATTCCATGAGATTCACGGTGGTGCGGCGCTCTTCATCCATGATGCCGATTTTCAGGGTGTTGGCGGGCAGTTTTAAAAGCCCTTCGACAGCGCCAAAAAGCTCGACGGTAAAGGCTACTTCTTCGGGACCATGCATTTTTGGCTTGACCACATAAACGGATCCGGTGCGAGAGTTGAGCCGCGCATTCCCGCCGCGCAGGTCGTGCAAGGCAATGAGCACGGTCACCGCCGCGTCGATAAAAGTTTCCGGGATGGGTGCGCCGTCCAGCGTGACAATCTGGGTCAGCATGTGGTGACCCACGTTTCGCACCAGCATCAAGCTCCGGCCCGATAGCACCAATTCCTTGCCCTGCAGGCTGTGGTATCGCCGATCTTCATTCAAGCGACGGACGATGGTGTTCTGGCCCTTTTGAAGATGCGCTCGCAGGTCGCCCTTCATCAATCCCAACCAATTGCGGTACACGTTCACTTTGTCTTCCGCGTCCACGGCAGCGACTGAATCCTCGCAATCCTGGATGGTCGTGATGGCCGACTCCAGCACGACGTCGCTGATGCCGGCCGGGTCGCCTCGGCCGATGTGATGCGTGCGATCGAAGTGCAATTCCACGTGCAAGCCGTTGTGCACCAGCAATAGAACACTCGGCGAATTGCTAGCACCTTGGAAGCCGACGAGAGCCGCCTGATCTTTGAGGTGCGTGGACTTGCCGCCGTTCAGCTCAACGCTCAGTTCCTTGTCGACGAGATGGTAGCTCACCGCATCGCGATGCGAACCGTGGGCGAGCGCAAAGTGCTGGTCCAAAAAGTCCCGTACGAAGGCAATCACTTTCGCACCGCGTTGCGGGTTGTACGGGCCGCCGCGCGGTGCTCCCTCCTCGGGTATCACATCAGTTCCGTATAGGGCGTCGTACAAGCTTCCCCAGCGGGCGTTGGCGGCATTCAGGGCATAACGAGCGTTGCTTACCGGCACCACCAGTTGCGGACCGGCGATACGGGCAATCTCAGCATCGACATTTGCGGTGCTAACGGCAAACGGCTCTCCTTCGGCCACCAGGTAGCCAATTTCGCCCAAAAAAGCTCGATATTTGGCTCGATCGAAAGCAGGTCCAGGATACTGCCGATGCCAGTGATCGATTTTTGATTGCAGTTCATCGCGGCGGTCCAAAAGCGCCGCATTGCGGGGTGCCATGGTTCGGACCAGGGCGGTAAAGCCGCTCCAAAATTCTGGCGCGTCGATGCCGCTGCCGGGAATGGCCTCGTCGTTCACAAAATCATAGAGAGTCTTGTCTATCCTGAGCTGATTCAACTTAACCGTTGCTCTCATCGCTGCTTCCTGGACTGGTAACAATGTTGCCGTAAGTGCCAATGCTGCGGTCATCGCCGCTGCAAATCAATCGCAATCCCGGATCTGGCTGGCAGACGGGTCTTTTCTAGCGTATATGCGAACCGCAAACGATTGACGTGTTGCACAAACTAAGAGGTATTCCAGTGAGGCTAGTTTCCGCTCTCTCAACAGGCATGATCGCGGCGTTGCTGGCCGCAACGGCAGCGCAAGCCGACCCCTGGTTCGTCGAGCATGTGACCCTGCTCGACGGCATTCACGCGCCCCAGCCTGACATGACCGTCGTCATTGACGGTGAACGATTCACCGCCGTAGGCCCCAGTCTGACCCTCCATGGTCTCAAGGGCAGGGGCATTGATGGAAAAGGCAAATATCTGATCCCCGGGTTGGTCGACGTGCACATTCATTTGCGCGGCGGCTTCGATGTCGGGGGCAAGGTCGATGCCGAACTCGCGCCGCCCAACCGCGAGGAAGGAATCGCCGCACTGGCGAGCTTCTTGTACGCCGGGGTCACCACCGTATTCGATGCGGGGAATCGCGCGGATCACATCTTGCCGCTGCGTGCCGAGGAGCGGGCAGGCAAAATTCTTTCGCCCAGGATCTTTGCCACGGGCAACCTCGTTACGTACCCGGGTAGCCACGGCGATAAAATGGCGGTGCGGATCAGCGATTTCGAGAAAGATAAGGCGTTGCTCGATCGACATATCGCAGAACAGCAGCCGGACATTCTCAAATTGACGCTGGAGGAGGAGGGGTGGGGCTCGCGGCCGATGATCCCATTGATGCCGACAGATCTGCTTCAGAAAATCACCCGTTACTACAATCAACACGGGATACGCACCACGGTGCATGTTTCCAGCGAATTGCGTTCTCTCGAGGCAATCTACGCAGGCTCGGACACACTGGCGCATCCTGTCATCCAAGGCCCCGTGAGCGACTCGTTCGTGAAGCTGATGGGGGCGAAGAAAATCCCCTTCGCCAGCACCCTGACCATAGGCGAGAATTACAGCCGCCTGGCGGAACACCCTGAGTATCTGGATCAAGCGCTCTACGTCGCCTCGCTGGCGGCGGCGGAGCGCGACCAACTCAAAACAAAAACCCGGGCGGAGTGGCAGGCTCGCCCGTGGACGTCGTGGATGAAAATCATGACGCCTATCGCGCAAGAGAATGTCCGCAAAATTCATGCTGCCGGGGGCATCGTGGCTTGCGGCACCGATCAGAGCAGCGGCGCCGCCACCCAGCGCGAGCTGGAGCTGTTGGCAGGAGCGGGCATCGCGCCGCTCGATGTCATACGGATTGCGACTTACAACGGTGCACTATTTCTTGGCAAGGCGGATCAGCTGGGCTCGATCGACTCGGGCAAGCTCGCGGATTTTGTTTTGTTGAGTAAAGATCCCACTTTGGATATCAACAACGCCAAGTCGATTGTTTTTGTTGTCAAGAACGGCCAGATGATCGATGAGCGCCAGCTGCCTTTGGCGGGAGGCAGGCAGAAGCGCCGCTTCAACGGCAGTTGAGCCGGCCATAGGGGCCCAGCCGGCTTTAGCGCTGCAAGTCCCTCTCAAGGATGTCGGCGGTCAGCGAACTGAGGCGGCTAGCCTCCTCGCGCAAGGCTGTGATCTGCAGCTCGAGAAGGTAGTAGCGGTCGGAATCCGGATCGTGGGAATCCCGTTCCGATTCCAGACGCGCCGCTTCTTCGGCAAGCAGCTTTTGGCGATCGTATAGCTTCTGGAGATTGTCGTGGCGACCGGTCGGCATGGTGCAACTGTAAGCCATCGAGGAATAAATAGCTGTTTCCAATCGATTGATGATTCGGGCTAGCTCCGGAACTTCGGGGGTCCCTAGGCTATTATCTATCTTATGGTGGTGGACTCGCCGCTTAAGATCCCAGGAGCAAATGTTGACCAGTTGGACCCACATTGGCCCTACCGTTGCGGCTGCTTTTCTTGCCTCGCTAGTGGAATTCGTCGAAGCCCTCACGGTCGTGCTGGCAGTGGGCGTGGTGCGCGGTTGGCGTGGCGCGCTTGTTGGGAGCGGCGCTGCGGCCCTTACGCTGTTGGCCATGATTGCGCTGCTCGGGCCCCTATTGACTCGAATTCCACTGGATACCATCCAGCTTGCGGTCGGCACTTTGTTGCTTCTATTCGGGATGCGGTGGCTGCGCAAGGCAATCCTGCGGGCCGCCGGCATTATCGCGATGCATGACGAGGCGAGCATCTTTGCCGAGCAGGAGGCTGCGTTGCGCCAAATGGAAGGCAGCCGGGGAGGGTTGGACACCGTGGCGGTTATTACAGCGTTCAAAATCACCATGCTCGAAGGTATCGAGGTGGTATTCATCGTGATCGCGCTCGGTGCCGCAGGCAAGGGGTTGCTGATACCGGCCGGGCTGGGCGCACTGGCGGCGCTGTTGGTTGTGGTCGCTGTCGGGGCCGCAGTCCATCGCCCGCTGTCCCGGGTTCCCGAGAACACATTGAAGTTCGTAGTCGGTGTCCTGTTGTCAGCCTTTGGCGCTTTTTGGGTGGGTGAGGGACTCGGCCTGACGTGGCCTGGGGAGGACTGGTCAATCCCCGGTCTCATGGTGGGATTCTTGGCTGGGGCGTTGATCGCCGTACGGATGGCGCGTGCCACACGTGCACGAGGAACCGGCTTCATATCGCGAGACGCCGCATGAGGTGGCTAAAGACGATTTTAGGGGAACTGATTGGATTGTTTATTGACGATGGCACCTTTGCCGTTGCCATAGTCGTGTGGCTCGGGTTGGTTCGGTTCGCTGCGCCACGGCTACTGCCGCCGACGCTCGAGGCGCCGATTTTGTTCGCCGGCCTGTTGGTGATTCTCGCGGAAAGCGTGCTGCGAGCGGCTCGCCGCCGGTGACAGTCGCTGATTGAACGCCCGATGACCAGCATGGTCGGGCCGCTTGCTCAACCGCACTTAAGGGTGAATATTATGGACTATCGTCAACTGGGTCGTTCGGGTCTTAAGGTCTCCGCTCTCAGCTTCGGAACGATGACTTTCGGAGGCAAGGGCAACTTCGGCAAAACGGGAGCGACGGATGTCGCGGGTGCCCGACGCCAGATCGATCTATGCCTCGATGCTGGAATCAATTTCTTCGACACGGCAGATGTTTATTCAGCCGGACTGTCTGAACAGATTCTCGGCGAGGTGCTCGAGGGTCGGCGGGCGCACGTGCTCATCGCGACCAAGGCACGATTCGGCACGGGCAAGGGTCCGAACGACGCCGGCTCGTCGCGCCTCCACCTCATCGAGGCGTTGGAGGCGAGCCTGAAGCGGCTTCGAACTGATCACGTCGATCTTTATCAGCTTCACGAATGGGATGGTTGCACGCCGCTCGAGGAAACGATGGAGGCCCTAGACGTCATGGTCCGCAGCGGCAAAGTCCGTTATGTCGGAATCTCTAATTTCTCCGGTTGGCACGTGATGAAGTCGCTGGCCGTGTCCGATCTTCACAGGCTTGTCCGCCCAGTCAGCCAGCAAATCCATTACACGCTGCAGGCGCGGGAAGCGGAATACGAACTTGTACCGATCTCGCTGGATCAAGGCCTTGGTATTCTGATCTGGAGCCCCCTCGCTGGCGGTCTTCTATCGGGCAAATATCGCCGCGGTCACAAGCCACCCGAAGGCACGCGCCAGCTTGCGAATTGGGGTGAGCCACCCGTTTACGACCAGGAGAAGCTTTACGACATCGTCGAGGTTCTCATGGCAGTTGCCGAAACCCGTGAGGCTTCAGCCGCGCAGGTAGCGATCGCGTGGTTGACGGGTCGGCCGGGAGTGACCTCGGTTGTCATTGGTGCGCGCATGGATTCACAGCTCAAGGACAATCTCAAATCGGCGGAGATTGTGCTTACCGTAGAGGAACGCGCGCGGCTCGATGCTGTGAGTTCGCCGCCGCTGCTCTATCCGTATTGGCACCAGATGAAGACGGCAGCCGACCGGCTTTCCCCGTCCGACCTATCGTTGCTCGGCCCACATCTTAAACGCTGATGAAAATGGCTGAAATTTAGGCGGCATTCATGCGCTTTCGGACTTTTTGCCACTCCGAGCTATCCCTGCTAACCTATTGATTGCTAGCACATCAGGTGAGCAAGCAAAAATCGTCCGAATGTGTAGCGAAGGGTGAAAAAGAGTTAATCACTGCACGCAATAATATCAAAGCGCAATCCGCTGGTCAGTGGGAAAAAGTTCACAGGAACGCTGTGGCAACTGGTTAGGGCGAGCGGGTTGGCTGATGTAGGGAGATCGAACATGTTAATAGCTTCCAAAGCCATGCTGCTCGCTGTCGTTGCATGCTTGGTTTCTGCCGTCCTTTATCCGAACACAGCCGTGGCGCGCACTTATGAACGCTGCGACGTGTATGGCCGTCACTGTGTTCGCATGACCTGCGACAGCGATGGCGATGTATGCTGGCGTCAGTCGAAATACCATACGACTCACTATTATCGACGTCGGGGGCATTGGGTGTGCGATGCCGACGGGGATCGGTGTCACTACCAGTACTATGGTCACAAATGGAACCCGCATTGGGACCACGACTGAGCGCGTTAGGCGTAGGAAGAAAGGGAGCCTTTGGCCTTTAGGTCATCGGTGTTGGGCGTGCATGTCATCCTTCACGTGACGACACTGCCGCGAGTCTGCCGATGACGACGATTTCTCCGAACCGTAAGCTTGTCACGCTGATCAACGTCTTCACCGTCGAACCCACGAATCAGCAGGAACTCCTTGAACTGCTGGCACGTGCGACTGAGACTTCCGTACGCCATGCGCCTGGTTTCATTTCAGCCAGCCTGCATCGGGGTCTCGATGGAACCAAGGTCACAATGTACGCTCAGTGGCGCAGCGTCGAAGACTACCAGGCGATGCGCGATAACCCGGCGCCGTTGCCCTATTTGCGGCAGGCGCTCGCAATCGCGAAGTTCGATCCCGGAATGTATGAAGTCGTCGAATCCTACTCCGGAACTGCTTGAGAATTCTAAAAGCGGCACGCTAACGTCCGATCGGCGCCAATTTTTTCATCAAGTGCTCCGCGTGTTTCCCGCAGGGCTGGTTCGGCTTTTTCGCGTACTGGATTACTTCAAGAAGCTTGGCCTTGTTCTGCCGCAAGCGCCTCTGGAGCAATTCACCCGGCGAGCCGCCCAGCACGAATCCCTACGTCCGGGTGAAGTGGGCTCTGGACGTTCAGGCACGTGCGAAGGCCGGGGAAGGACTGCCGGTGGTCATCGGCATTCCGACGATGACTTTCGGCGAATACGACTACGGTCCGACAACCGGTCGTCTGATCGTAGAGATAGCCAATCGGACTCTGCCCGGCTAGGTGAAAGACAACCGGAATGTCATTTATGCCGGGGACGCAGGGCGTGGCCTCGCACGCGTGTGTGAGCAGGGCAGGCCCGGCGAGCGCTACCTACTGACAGGCGAGAACATCTCCATTTTGGAGCTCGTGACCAAGATCGCGCAAATCGCGGGCGTTCGGGTGCCGCGCGCGCGGTGCCCCGTGTGGATGCGGCGGCGATCGCCGTTATGTCTGCGGGCCAGTTCCTCACTGGTGCAAAGGCACGGAGCGAGTTGGGGTTCACCGCAACCGCAACGCTCGACAACGCCATCCAGCGTGCGCTCGCGTGGTTCCGAAGCAACGGCAACGTGAAACCGAACTGAGGCTTCATCCGCGCGGACGCGCTCGTTTTGCGGCGAGATCTCCTTGCGCCTCCTGCGACACGCTGTTCCATTTCTCCCACGTCTCAATGCGGCGCGCATACTCGGCGCGCGTCATCGGCAAGCCGCTGGATCCAAAGAAAATTCGCAGTGGCGGCTCTTGTGCGTCGACAACCTTCAAGATGGCCGGACCAGTCGCGTCCGGGTCGCCAGGCACATTGCGGGTACGAACAGCGGCAATCATCGCGCGAGCGCCATCGTATTCAGAGAGCTGCCGGGCGCGCTGCGCAGACGCGCCGCCCCAATCGGTGGCGAAGCCGCCTGGCTCGATCAAGGTTACCTTGATGCCGAAGGGTGCGACTTCCGCGGCGAGCGATTGACTGAAGCCTTCGAGCGCCCATTTGGAGGCGTGATAGAGACCAATTGTCGGGAATGCATTGACACCGCCAATCGAGGACACTTGGATGATATGGCCCGATCCTTGCGCGCGCATGATGGGTAGCGCCGCCTGCGTCACCCACAACGCGCCGAAGAGATTTGTTTCAATCTGGGCGCGCGCTTCCGCCTCACTAATTTCTTCAATGGCGCCGAATAATCCATAGCCCGCGTTGTTGACCACCACGTCCAGGCGGCCAAAACGCGCATTGGCGGCACCGATTGCCTCGTGCACGGCACCTTTGTCGGTGACATCAAGCGCAATTGCCGCAACCTGATCGCCGAAGCGTTGCACCAATGTGTCTAGCGATTTGATGTCGCGCGCGGTGGCGGCGACTCGATCGCCGCGCGCCAGCGCGGCTTCTGCCCATACGCGTCCAAAGCCCTTGGACGTGCCTGTTATGAACCAGACCTTGCTTTTCACTGTCATCGCTCCTTTCACTTTTGGTGGCATCGCAAATAGGGATCTTCCGCCATATGGGCAGCGCCACACATTTCAATGGGGGGCAGTCTCCACCGCCGTGCGCGCTAGAGCGCCTGGAGCCGCAGTCAGTCGGAACGTGCAGGGATGCGTGATCTCGGTGGTAGGGCGGGCCCGCGTCGCGGTTCCCGCCGATGACTGGGTTTCGCGATACCGGCTGCATCGAATATCTTTCGCGCCTCCACCATGGCAAGTAGATGCTTCCTGAGCCAGTCGGCGACTGCAATTAAAGGCTCGCGAAGCGTGCGGCCCAGCTCGGTCCGCGTATATCGAGCGAGTCCCACGTCGAGCTTTCACGCGCAACCTAAGGAAAAATAATCCAAATCTCGTTTGGGCCCGCGCTTATAACCTGCTCGCCATTCCTATCGCGGGCGGCCTTCTGGTTCGCTGGGGCTTTGATCTCCCGATGAGCGTTGGCGCAATCGCGATGAGCGCCTCAACCATCATCGTGGCCGCGAACGCGCAACTGCTTCGCTGCGTGAAACTGCAGCGCGTGACTCTCTGAGCGCGCATCGTCTAAGGGAATGGTTCAAACACCAAAATGGCCGCTTCCTGATCTCCAATCGCTTGCGATGCGACATAGAGGCGATTGAGTTTGGGTACGAATAGCGAGGTACCTGAGCCTGGCCTGGTCGTGATTTTTGATACCAACTGGTAGTGATCGGCATCTTGCTGCTGATAGACAAAAAGCCAACCCGGTGAGGCCTCCGGCGTTCCGTACCAGCGTCCGCCCGAAACGTAAATGCGCTTAAGGTTCGCGTCGTAGGAAACGCCATCCATGGTTTCAGGTCCCGGAAGGCTCGCAATTTCCTTGCCCGACCGGCTGTCGTAGACGGTCATCGCGGCCGGAATTCTCGTGCCCACAAAAAGACGGTGTCGCGCGCGATCGAGACTCATATCCGCCGCGCCGTCGCCATGCGCCGCCCAATTCTTGAGGAGTTCTCGTTTGCGGGTATCAAACTGAAAGATCATGTCCGCGCGCGAGTCGCAGACTAGAAGCCTACCGTCATCGTCCATCGCCATTTCCGCAAGATGCCCCGGCCGAAAAGTGGGGGCAATCATGTCAGCGACGAACTGATCGGATTGCGCGCCGCGCATCGCCCGCAAGACGCCAATCCTCTCGTAAGCGTCAAATCCCGCGTTTTGGCCGCCGTATCCAAAATAAATGAGATCGGTGGCCGGATCGTAGAAAAGCCGGTTCGGATCCGGCTCGAGCTTGATGGCTTGAATCAATCGAAAGGTCTCGCCTTGAAATATCCGCAGTGTTCCATCGAGGCTCGAGACATACAGTCTGTTGAAATCGCCGCCGAGAAAGAGTACGTCCTGAGCCTCTTTAATGCCGGGAATTGTATTGATAACTTTCCCAGCATTTAGATCGAGAACCTCCAAGGATCCATCGGCAACGGCTGCCACGAACAAGCGCTTTTTTTCCAAATCCACCGCCATGTGATCGAGTCGGCCGCCCACGCCCGGCAGTGCGATGGTTTGAACCTGCCGAAGGGTAGGCCTGTCCTGCGCGTGAGCACGAACAAGGAGCAGAAGGCCTACGCAACACAGAAGCACGGGGAAGTTCCTATGCATTGCGGATCATTCCAACGATTCAGAGACGGATTTGAATTGCGCCCCCTTTACCAGAGTAACCGTTGCGACAGCGTGATTGGCTTTAAGCATCGGCGTGACGCTCACGGCGCGATATCCCGCGTTCTCTTGTTCAGCTTTGTCCGTCGCCGCCTTCAACGATGTTTTGGCTTTAGCCATGGCCGCCATCTGTTTCTTGGCGGCCGCTACGTCATCCGCTTCGCCCAAAGGACCTGCTTTCGCGACCTTTCCCGTGGTGTAGTCCACGATGACCTCTCGAAACGCTGATCCTTGGGCAGTGTAGACCGAGAGTTGGAAGCGACCTTCATCGACTTCGAATTTGCCGGAAATGGGTTGGCCTTGCGATTCACTCGCCGTCATTCCTTGGCTCAACGAGACTTTGGCACTCGGCAACTGCTTCGCGACTGCGGCCTGCTCTTTGGCTTCATCCGCGACGGCAGCTCCCCAGAGCGTGGCGCCGGCAAGCAAGCCGATCAACAATACTTTGTTTCGCATGGTCATTCTCCTTGTTGTCAAAAAATCCTCTGTTCTTTGGTCTCTCACTCTTTTCCGGCCTGCATGATGCGAAGCACGGGTTTGCCGTTCACGTTCATGAGCGGAAAATAGACCTCGTGGGTACTTGGTTGAACGGCGACCACATGGGCGTTGTGCGCCAAGAACGATTCGCCGCTTTTGCTGACGCTGTTGGCTGAGACGCTAAACTCACTGACTTCGCCGGACTCGCCGGCCACATACAATTTTTGTCGCTGCGCATCGAAGGCCAACACATCGGGGTCTTTCGCGACGGGGAATTGGGCGACAGCGGCGCCGGTGCCAAGGTCAATGACAATGAGACGATCATTACCCTCGCAGGCGATGAAGGCCCGATGCGACGCAGAATCGATCAGCAAGCCATGGTTCCCGTCCGCGCCCGGCACTTTGATCCGTCGCAGGATCTGATCGGTCGCAGGATCCACCTCGACGAGCTCGCGGCTGCTTTGCGCGTTGATAAACATGTGATGGCTCGTTGCGTCGTATTGGGTGTTGCCGATCACGCCGCCGATTTGCACCGTGGCAATCCGCTTATTCGTGAGCGTATCAATCACCGTGTCGCTGCCGCCATGCTCATCGGACACGTACAGCTTGTGGGTTTCGGGGCTGTACGCCAAGCCGTCGGGGTAGGTTCCGCCCGGCATCCGTGCGGTGACTTCCAGTGTCTTCTCATCAATGGCGACCACCTCGTTCGTGCCGGTGGCCGAGGCATAGACGCGCCCGAGTTCCGGGATCGCCAGCACGCCATGGACTTGGGCCACGTTGGCGATGCGTTTGACCGGTCGATGACTTTCAGTGTCGACGACGATCACCTCACCTTCTCCTAGGTGTGCGATAAACAGTAGCTGTCGACCCGAATCAACGCTCGCATAATCAAGGCGGGTCGCACGCCCGCCGAGCGGGACATCCATCAGCGCTCTAAGATGAAGGGGAGGCGTCGAGGTAGAGGAGGTCGCGGCCATCGCTGCGCCTAGGGAGCAGAGCATCATCAAGGCGAGGGAAAGCCGCTTGCTTCCCTTTGTCGACATCATGTTATTCATAGGACCTCTTGAGCATTCGAGCCATCGCTGCCGCCAAATTCACCGCACCATCACCCAGGATGGTTGAAGCAGCGGAAAAGCTATCAATCCAATCATGGCGGCGGCGGCCATCAAAAACGGGTTATTGACCTTCCAACGAAACAAAAGGACCAACGACGCCACCCCCATGAAAACCGTCAGCCAATCACCGATCGCGATGCGACCTAAAAGTACGCTCGCGCCTAGAATGGTGCCGATCGCGGCGGCATAGGTGCCTTTGACGAATCCTTGAACGTTGCGATTGGTACGGTGACGTCTCAAGATCGGTGCGGCGATCAAAATCAGTAAGAAGGAAGGCAGGAAAATGCCGACCGTTGCGGCTACGGCTCCCCAGAATCCTGCGACTAAGTAACCGACGAACGTTGCCGTAATCACCACAGGGCCCGGGCTGATCATGCCGATCGCGACTGCGATTAGGAATTCGCGCTCGCCTAACCAGCCGTGTTCCTGCACCACGCCTTGCTGCAAGAAGGGGACAATCACCAAGCCGCTGCCGAAGGTGAGTGCGCCTGCTTTCAAAAAAAACAACAGGAGCTTGCCCAAAATGGTGCTATTCGCGACCGGCACCGCGGGAACGGCCATCAGGAATGCGGTGCTCCTCGGGGGTCGCCGCCACAAAGTCCCGTAAACCAAAATTCCCAACACACCGGCTGCGATGAAGAGTAGCGCAACCTCGGATTTGAGCACGACCGTCACCACAAAACAGGCCGCGGCAATGCCCCACTGCAAATAATCTTCCATCCCGAGCTTCGCGAGGCGGTAGCAGGAATGCAGGATCAATGCGATGACGACCGGGCTCACGCCGTAAAAGATCGCCGTAACAGGCTGTAATGCTCCAAAGTGGACATAGAGCGCACCCAAGGCCGCAACGATCAGAAAATTCGGCAGGATGAATCCCCACCCGCCGACCCATGCTCCCCAAAAGCCCCCGCGCAGATAGGAGATGAAGATGCCGACTTGGATGGCCAAGGGTCCCGGGAGGGTTTGGCACACAGCAATCACTTCGCGCATCTCTTCTTTGGTGAGCCAGCCGCGCTCGCCGACCAACTCGCGTTCCATCTGGCCCACGAGCGCTACTGGTCCGCCAAAGCCCAAGGCTCCAAGGCGCAGGAAATAGCGCGCAAGATCCCTGATCGGGTGAGGCGTGTCGGCTGCCTGCATTAAGGTGACCCACTGCGCGCGAGTTCCTCGAGCAGGGCATCGACATGTCGCAGTCCGACTGAACCGTGCTCGCACACGAACACAACTCGAGCGGGCTCCGCCAAATCTTGCGCGCCCGTTTGTGCGCCGATCGAAATGGCCAGACTGCATAGAGCGATCGGGATCGATGTCGAGCGCATAGACTGACGTCGCCTTGGCTTACCGCCCCTTATGACCCGTGCTTTATATTCGCCAAGTCCAGCGCGGCTCGCAGGCCGCGAGTGAGTTTGGCGACATCGTCATTGGCCCAAAAGTGCATGAAGAATAAGTGCGGCGAATCATCGATCATGTGACTGTGGAGCGCGGTGACCTCGATGCCGGCATCACGCATGGCCTTGAGCACCGGGTTGACCTCCTTACCCAGCAACACGAAATCACCCGTGATGGCAGCCTTGCCGCTGCCCGTGGGCTGGAAATTGACCGCGATCGCTGTGCCCATGGAGGGCGGGACGTCCATTCCGCCTTCAGTAATGGACTCGGCGCGCGCAATGCTGAATTGATACACGCCGCCATTGATTGTACCTTTGGCATTGAGCGCCGCATCGATCGCGGCCGTATCCAGATCGATAGTCGGAGGCGCCGTCGCGGGGGCTGGGACGGTAAAGGGTGTTTGACTCAACGCCAATCCCGCATGCAGCGTTTGCGCAAGCTTTACCGGGTCCCCGTGACCGCCAACATGCATATAAAAGACTGCCGGGGAGGTACGCAGCAGGTGATTGTGGACTGCCGTGATCTCAATGCCATCGTCGGTGAGTCGTTTCATCACGGGACTGATTTCCGTATCGGTTAAAACCAGATCGCCCATGAACATCGCGCCGCTGCCGGTGGGTATAAAGGCGATCCATGAACCGAGCGCAAGGGTGGGTTTAAGGGCCACCCCATCGACCGTTATTTTAAGATCCGATCGCGGCAGGCCGTACTTGTGTACACCGCCGGGCTGATTGGTGCCGGGTTTACCTAAGGCCTGATCGACCTTGCTCCAATCGATGTCGGCGGCGCCGGCCGCTACGCTGATTGCCATCCCGGTAAACCCTGCGATGAGTGACGCGAAAAGATGCATAGAGATCTCCTTGAAGCGTTAAAACGATTTAAAAGGCGGGCGAGAACCCAGCGGGGGGCCATCGGTGGGTTTCGTGTTGAAGTGACTTGCACCACGCATACAGTGCGTCGTAGATCACAAGACCATGGCGAAGCATCTCGAAATCGTCCGGGAATGTGGCAGAGAGTCCGAGCGAGATCGCGTAGAGTCCCGCCGACTGGGGAGCCAAATCGAGCCGCGAAGTGTCGGCGCCGCGCACGATGACGGCCAGCCGCGACACCCCTAAGTCGTCGATCTGGTATTTCTTGATAAACGCATCGAAACTGCACAGCTCTCCGACGTGAGCGAGCTCAACGCCAGGTAGGTCGTACGGTGTTGCTCCTATTTCTTTTGCCATCGCAAGGACGCGATCGGCCGGGACATAATGAAACTCGGATTGCGCGTCTATGAACCGCAAAAGCAACCACGGACACGCAATGCGGTCGATTTTCGGATGCTCACGCGTGATCCATTTCATGACGAACTCCTCATTGTCATCGACTAGCGGGCTCGCTCAAAAGAGTGATACAAGTCATCGAAGAGATTCGCGGCACGCTCGATCCGGGCATCGTCCGCGGGCTGACTTGCGACAATCCCGGCCAAGAGCTGTTGAACGCCGGCCGCTTCCTTGCGGCCAAATTTCTGATCTTTAAGATCCAAATCGTGAATGATTTCAGCGATGGCGCTTAGGGCCGAATCCTTGAGCTCGAGACGGCCGAGTAGCACTTCAAAGGTGCATTGATCTCCCTTGTGCGTGAACTCGGCCTGATACATATCGAAGCGGATCTCCGAATCCGCGGGTCGATAGTTGCGGTCAGCAACCCATTTAAATCGCGCGTCCGGATCGACCCAACGGCGGATAAGCCAAGCACTCGCCATGCGATCGACATGCACATTCGCGCGTGTCACCCAGGTCCGCCCTCTGAGGGAGGTTAGTTTTTCGGTTTCCATGGCAGGTTCGGCCCCTAATGTGTCAACGCTGATGTTTCGCGGCTCAAGCTCGCGCAGCAGCGCGCGAACCTGCTCACGTCCATTGGCCTGGAAAAAATCGATTGCCTCAATCGCGCTGATGCGGCCATGAAATCGGGCGTGTTGGGTAGCAGCCTCCTCGGCCGTGGGTGGATCGCGCTTGCGCTCGAATCGGGCAGAGAACGCACGGATCTCCTCCGCAATGGCGCGGTATTGCTCTTCCCGCGCCGCATCGAAAATCGCGATGATTTCCTCATCGGTGAACCCCTGTACGGCGCGGGCGTCAAGAATCAAGCCTTCGCCGCCGGCATCGCGAACCTCGCGCAGCGTCCATTCGAAATCCTCCAAGGCCTCGTCAGTCGCCGGCATCAAATACAGCGCGTTCTTAAATGACGCAGCCCCGACGGCCTGCAGGCGCCTCCAAATCTTGACCCGAGCGTACGCAGGCTGAGCGGGCAGTTGGAAAGCCAGTACCCACCAGCGGCGTGCATCACCATCCCCTGCAGTGATAGCGGTCATCACTGGAATATATCACCATCCGATTGACTCATGATACAGTTGTATCAGTTACAATTGAGGCACCGCAATGACGCGACTTAGGTCGACTGATGACGGGCGCACTTGTCAGCAGCATGTCGAATTGGAAGCGATCGGTTCGTCGTGGGTTCATACAAGGCAAGGAGAGTGATCCATGCGGAAGATAATCGTCGGCGCCATGGTTTCCATGGACGGCGTCATGCAATCACCCGGAGCCTTCCAATGACCCCCACCATTACCGCCTTTGAACGGTCGCCCGATCGCGGCAAGGGACTGGCGCGTGACATGCGCGTTCGCTGGGCGCTTGAAGAAGTGGGCCAGCCTTACGAGGTTCGTCTTCTTTCGTTCAGTGAGATGAAGGAGCCCGCGCATCGTATGCTTCATCCTTTCGGGCAGATTCCGACCTATGAAGAAGGCGATCTCGTCCTCTTCGAGTCGGGAGCGATAATATTCCATATCGCGGAGGGCCATGCGGGACTGCTGCCAGACGATGCGAGTGCCCGGGCGCGCGCGATCGCATGGATGTTTGCTGCGCTCAACACGGTTGAGCCGCCGATCGTTGATCGCTCAATGGCCACGCTCGTGGAGCACGACAAAACCTGGTATGAGGAGCGCCTGCCTATCCTCGAGGGTCGCGTCCGTGTACGGCTGGGCGAACTTTCCAGTCGGCTTGGCGATGCTGACTGGCTCGACGATGCATTCAGCGCCGGTGACCTATTGATGGTGACGGTGCTGCGCAGGTTGAACGGATCGGGGATACTGGAGAAATATCCGAACCTCTCCGCTTATATCGCCCGCGGCGAAGCGCGGCCTGCTTACAAGCGTGCTTTCGACGATCAATTGGCGGTTTTCACTGGCAAGCCACCGACCGGCTGATATGCGCTTCATGAGCTCAATCATCGAGTCCCAGCCTCTTCAAAATCCTCGGCGCATGTTTCTCGATGCGCGCGGTGCGCGTCGCCGATTGTTTCGCCCCGGCGAAATGCAGCAAATAGCCTTTCTGCCTTCCGGGGCTGAGCGCATGAAAGGCTTCGGCTAGTTTAGGGTCATCATCCAAACGCTTTTGAAACTCCTCGGGCACATCGAATTGTGCCACGCTTCTCATCTGCACCTTGGCGCCGGATTTCTCAACCGCAACCGCCTCTCTGATATAAGTCTTAACCGCCGCTTTCTGCTTGTTGATGTCCGCAAGAGAAGCAAATCTGATTTGTCTCGCGGCCTGCACATTCTTGGTTTGCTGAATGAGGATGCCCTTGGGGTCCCGGAGCAAAGCGCCTTTCATAAAAAGCAAAGCGCAATAATTCTTGAAGCCATGGATCAACAACACGTTACTGCCATTTAAATCGTAGCAAGCTTGGCCCCATTTCAGTTCTTCATTGAGGCCCGATGCAAGACAGAGTTGGCGGAGCGCGGCATATTCAGCGCTCCAGCGTCTTTCCTTGCCATGAACCTTACTGACGAGTGGATTCATTGTCTCTTTGTTCGCGTCGTGAGTACCGGTCAAGATCTCTGCTCTCGTTTGGATGTATCGATGAATAAATGCGCAGCGGATAGCAGGCGCAGTAAATCCACAAGGAAGAATCGTAAGTTGTTGATTGTACGGCTCTTGGCTCCTGGACGCGAGGGCGGCGTTGAACGCATGATTGCCGCGCGCCCTCCGTCGCTTCAGGCTGCTTTCTTGAAATCACCAATCTGCGCAGCGAACGCGCGCTTAAAGGCGGGTCGGCTGGTGCAGCGTTCGATGTAGGCTGCCAGACGCGGGTCGCTGGACACGATGTCGGTATGCTTCAGGATGCGCAGGACCGTCGTCATCATCAGGTCACCGGCCGTAAAGCGATCGCCATCGAGAAAGGACTTCTCACCCAGCGACTTGGAGAGGCTCGACAGGCGCTTCTGCACGAACTCCACGGCACCCGGGCGTCGCAGTTTCGCCCACTCCTCCCGCGCGTAGAAGAGATCGATTATGGCGACATTCATCATGAAGGGCTCAATCGAGTTGAGCGCCGATATCAGCCACTGTGTCGCGCGTGCGCGCGCACCGGCTTCCTTCGGCAGCAGCGCCTCGCTGCGCTCGCCTATATGCAGCACAATTGCTCCGGACTCGAATAGCACGAGGCCGTCTTCTTCGAGAATCGGCACTTGGCCGAAGGGTTGCAGAGAGCGGTACTCAGGCTTGTCCTGATCTCCCTGCTCGAGAAGACGGGTTTGGTAGGGTAGCCCTGCTTCCTCCAGCGCCCATCGTGCGCGCAAGTCGCGCACTTGGCCTTGGGCGAATTCCGGAACCCATTTAAATGCTGAGATTGTGATCATTTTGTACCTCCATAGAACTTGTGCGGGTTCAAACAATACGCTGCGTAGGAGAGGTGTCGCACGGGCCTAGTGCGGCCCCATCGCTCTGACTTCCATGATTTCGATCGAAGACTCTGGAATCGTCAGGTGCGGGTGATTGGCAAACGCCTTTGCCGCGATGTCGTGGTTCTCCGCCTCCACGACCGAATACAACATGATGTCGTTCTTGATTTCCCCGATGCCGGCCGAAGTGACCGCCTTGGTCTTTCCGGCAGCTTCTGTGAGGGTGATCATATTCGCGTGATCGCCCATCCATCGCTGCCAGTCGCCTTGCATCTTTTCTTCGGCGGCCTGTTTGGTTGCCCGGTCGGTCTTGGCCCAGCTCGCCAATACGTGGACCGGCGTGAGATAGAGAACCAGGAATTTCTTGAGCATTGAAGTAGCCATGATCTCTCCGTTTTGCAATGGTTCGTATAATTTTGAGGCTTCGATATAGCAACGACGAATGGGGAGCCTCCAGTTCGACATCGCCATCTGATTCGCACTGCGGGGTGCTTGCGGCGGCGCCGCAGCGCCATTGCGCAGCTTGCGTACGCGTAGGACAAGAGTGGGCAGGCTGAACGCACTCGATGTTGAAGTAAGGTGCTGAGAACCTTGAATTCGCTGCTAAGAAGGCGGCTCACAGCGGGCCTTCTTGTGCACTGCGGCTGGGAACCGCGCCAAGAAATGCGCCAAGAAATGCAAGAATTGCATTGACATGATTCAGTAAAAACCTGAATCTGCAGATATTGGAAAATCGGAGCTTGCGCAACAGGAAGAAATAATTTAGTGGGAGCGAAGGGGTGCACCGGAATTCCGTTGATCACAAGCGCCTCATGCGCGAATCGGGCGATCGCGTGCATAGCGCGCTGTACAGCGCCGATCCCAACGAACAATTGGTCGCCAGCCGGCTATTGGAAAGCCCATCGGCGTTTAGCGCCTGGGAAGGCGAACATTCTGGACTGATGCTCGAGGTAGCAAACCCCAGCTTCAGGCGCACGCAAGCTGCCCTGCTCAAAAAGGCGACGTTTCGGCTGATCCACCGCAAGGCGCTGTTCGAATATCTGCGCGACGCGCGAATTCGGGGCAGCATGCGCCAGCGCATCATCGTCTCTTTCCATCCGACGCAGGACTACACCCGATCCATCATTGCCGAGCATGGACTGTATCTTCGCAAGGCTTGCAGTTTTCTGTGCACGAGCCACGTCGGCGGCAATGTCGTGCGCGACCCCGGCTTCTTCGATCCGATGAGGTGCTATCACGAGCTCTATGCGGAGTACTTCCAAATCTTTTGCAGTACGCATTTCGGCACGGACTCCGCCGATACTGAACCGCAGGCGGAGTTGCTGCCGTTGCTAAAACAGCAGCTCGAAAGGTGCCGCATTGCGATCATGAATCCGCAACCGGAAACGGAGTGGCCGAAGCGCGAAGCCGAATTGCGCCGGCCCATCGGCGATACGGCCCGGCTGCCCGGGCTAGACGGTTTTCAGCGGAAATCCTAGATTGCGCACAGATGACGGCGTGGGGTTTTGACCGCACTGGCAATGCCAGGCCGCTTGCCGAGTAATAGTCAGCCGCCCGTGGCGGCAAACGCTTCATCGGTTCCTTGCTTGCGCAGCAGGTCCGCCATGTCCAGGTATTCGCGCCACCTTTTGATGAGACCGGCGGCGTTCAGTTCGAAGATCGCCACTAATTGATGAGGGCAGGGCCTGCCGCGAATGATCGCGAAGTCGGACCGTTCTTGCATCACCATCGTGTCGCTAGATAAAACATTGACGATGTTGCATTTATTATTGCTGGCGAAGCGCATTTGACGATGGATTTCCTGGCGCAACGCATCCCGGCCGCGGATGGTCGGGCCGCCGGGCATCCACAATTGCCATTCGGCATCCTCGGCCATCATGGAAAGAATCTTCTCCACGTCAGGCTTTTTTTCGGAGCTCCCGTCGCCCCACGCGGCGCAGAAGTCCTCAAGGAAGTTTTCTTGTGCTAGCCCCATTTTAATTTCTCTTCAATCAGCCTTGAGGTTTCGCTCGTGCCGCGAGCATGTTGCGCGTGACGCTTACGAAAGGCACCGTGCAACTCATGCCACCATCAACGCGGTACAGAGCCCCGTTGACGAAGCGGGATTCATCCGACGCGAGGAACACGGCCATCGCCGCGATATCATCGGGGAGTCCGAGACGCGGCGAGTTCAATACATCCATGAAGCCCGCATTCATCTCTGGAGTGGACCAAGCCATCATTGAGGGCGTCTGCGTCGGGCCCGGCAATATTGCATTGCTGCGAATGCCGCGCTTCCCAAACGTCGCTGCAAACGCCTGCACGAACCAATTCAGCGCAGCTTTCGATGCGCCATAGCTGTAAGCCGTCACATCCCCGCCGAGCGAACTGCCCGAGGAGGTAAAGATGATGGACCCGCCACCGCTTTCCAACATATGTGGAATGGCGTGCTTGCTGGCGAGAACTCCGCCCACCACGTTGACCCGTAATGTTGCATAGAGAACTTTCGGATCGTAGTTGAGCAGATCTCGATCTCGCATGGACGGTTCTGGATTGGTCATCAGCGCATTGTTGAAGAGCACATCGATGCGGCCAAATTGTTGGATCGCCGTATCTATCATGTGGCGCAACTGATCTTCTTCACCGACATCCACCGCGAGCGCGATCGCTTGACCGCCGGCTTTGACAATTGCGTGCGCGACCTCATCGGCTGCTTTCGCCCTGATATCCGTTACAACGACAGTCGCGCCTTCTCTGCCAAACATCTCGGCGCTGGCGCGGCCGATGCCGCTACCGGCGCCCGTAATAATGCACACTTTATCCTGCAGTCGATTCATTCTTGTTCTTATCCAGAGTCTGCGCGTTGGATCACCAGCCGGCTCGAGGCGACCACCGCCGCTTCGCGCCTAGGACGACGGAGCCTGACACGACCAGTTGGCGGCCTCATTGACAGCTCCCTCTTTGTCGGCCAGCGCCTGATTGAATTTCGCAACCTGCGGGAACGGACAGAGCAGGAAGTCACGTGGGCTGCCTGCAGCAGGAGGCACCAACACTCCCGAAACGGTTCCGGTCTTCGGATCAGCGAACAACTTGTGAGTGCGGTCGCCGCGATGAGCCACAACGGCGCCCGGAGGCTGTCCCTTCTCGACCCAGTTAATTACCGCTTCGAGCAGTTGGTCCGGGGCATCCTCAGGACCTGTGCCGCCACCGCAGTGCGCCGTGCCTGGGAGGAAGTACAATTTGGCGAACTTGTCGAGTCGCTCCACGCCGCCCACCGACTTTGCGGCGTCGCGATAATATCCCTTCAGCTCCGTGTCGATGCAGCATGGGTCGCTGACACCGTTCCACATGAGTACCTTGCCGCCGCTCTTGTTCAAACCCTGGAGATTCGCGCTGTAGGGAGCGCCGAATCCGATCCGATCCGTCGCCTGCCACCACGCATCGAGCTGCTTCTGGTCGTTGAAATTGAAGTCTTTCAGCACATTGTAGTTAGGCCCAAAGAAGACTTTTGCCAGTGAACTCGCAATGACGTAGCCAGAGGAAGCTTTGGCCATGTTCGCCATGGACGTGTCGTCCGACCAAGGCGGAGGGGTGGGGCCGAGGAATGTCGACCAGACACCGATATTGGAGACAGGGTAGCCGGGCTTGATGGGTCCCTCTGGCCCGATCGGTCCTGCCACGATCGCCTCAACGGTCTTGAGCTCTGGCTCGGTCAAGCATTCCGGCCCGTCTGCGGCGGGGCACTTGAATTGTTTGAAATCCACATTGCAGGCGGTATGGTCCCAGATGATCCCATCCTTGGCGCCATCTAGTGCGTCGCACTGCGCCGTCACTTTGCGATCCAGCATCTGTAACTTGGCCGGTGATACCCATGCGCCTGGTTCGCGAGTCATTTGTTGCGCGTTGTAGATGAACGCCAGCATGGTTGCATCGCTTCGGCCTCCTGGTGCGCCGAGCAGGACGCCATCGAAATCCTCCGGATGCCGTTCGATCGACATCGTTGCCATGCGGCCACCGCCCGAGCAGCCGGAAAAGTAACGGTGCAGCGCACGCGCCTTGTAATAACCCTTGGTGATTTTTTGCGTTGCGACCGCGGTGACATGGGCTCCGCGATCAATGTGATCTTGTGCCTTGGCCGGGTCGACCAGGAAACCCCAATTCAACATGTCTCCCTGATGTCCGGTATCTGTGCCCGCGACGGCCATCCCCTTGGTGAGCGGATTGCCAGCTGGTATCTGTGAATCAGAAGGCACGTATCCCGCGGCGCCGCCCATCCCGATGAAATAGTACCGGCCGCTCCAGCCGGAATCGGGCAGTTGCAAACGAAAATTGACCTGATTGGGCCCCGGACTGCTCGTGATGATATAGCCGTCGATCCTGCAATGAGGCACGGGCATCGCGGTTGGATCCGCGGACTTGATAGTTGTGCCGGGCGGTGCGAGTGCCTGTACGGCTGCCACACTGCATGGCGTCGCTGCCATCAGCCGCGAACCGCACAAAAGCATCGCTGCAGCGGCTAACAGGCCGCTGCAGCGGAACTTTATCGTCATTTTCTTTCGCATCGTGACTCCCCTGGCGCGTTTTTGTGGACCGGCGGCATGCTACTGCCGGAGCCGTGCGAAAAATAGACGCCTCAATTCCAAAGTCTGGCCTGAGGCAGTGCACGCGGGGGTGCGCGGACGCGGTTGAATCGCTTCATGGGATGTATTCCAGTAAGGTAGGCGTCGGTCCCGGGTCCGATGGCGCGCCGCAGGCATGCGGGACATAGTGCGAATCCTTTAATGTGGCGGCGACTCGCGCCGTGGAGTCCTCGGACATGCAGATCCGCTTCGACTGGTCCAAAATCTACGACGATTTGGTTTCGCAGAGCACGCGCCCCCAAAAAAACGCCTTCGCCGCTGCCTGGCAGCTCGAGAACGACATCTTCGCGGAAGGCACGCCGCCGGGAGAGGTGTTCGGCGATCAGGCGGCACTGATTGACCGATATGGTTTTAGTCGTGCGACACTTCGCGAAGCTGTGAGACTGCTCGAGGATCGTCAAGTCGCGCGAATGCGGCGTGGACCCAGAGGCGGCCTCGTAATTCTGCCCATATCCGGCGGTGCGGTCGCGGCAGCCGTCGCGGACTACTTTCGTGCGATCGGCGTAACCGCGCTTCACATGCAACAAGCATGGGCCGCGCTGGATATCATGACAGCCTATCTGGAATCCGTGGCTGCAGGTGCCGCGGCGCTTTATGCGTTCACGCGTGAGTTCCGCGGCAAGCTCGCGGATGGGCCGGGAGCCGGGCTGTTGGGCAGCGGAGCCAACGGCTTTCACTCTCCAGTGAGATCTGTTGGCCATAATCCCGTAACGGATCTATTCACCGCCTGCCTGGGTGCCTTCGAAAATAGAGTCGACATGCATTGCGGCAACGAGGATGGACAGGCTCCAGTGGTTGGTCGAGGCCGTGCACACGAACTGGCGCGCACTCTGGCATTCGAATTGCCCCGTGCAGAGGTGGACGGGGCGCAGCGAGTGAGTACTGAAGATCAATTGTGTGAACGCTACAAGGTTGGCAGGGAAGTGCTGCGTCAGGCTATTCGAGTTTTGGAGAGCCGCGGTCTCATCGATTGCAAGCGCGGCCGTACCCACGGAGTGCAGGCGAGACCGATCGACGCGGCAGCTTGCGTGGAGTTGGTAGTCGCCTACTTCTCGGCCGCCCATCTAAAATTAGCTGACTTCTTTCCAGTCGCAAGCATTGTCTCTCGTGTAGTGCGCATGGTCTTGGCCGCGGAATCGACTCGAATACAGCGCCAGGAGTTGCTTCGAAGATTGAACTCTGCCGCAAGCTGGAGTGATGCGCCGACTCTGGTCACCGCACAACTGCAGGCAGAGTGGTCGTGTCTTGCCAATCCGATTTTGATCTTCATGGAAAAGTGCTCAACGGCCTATTACGCTCGAGCGAGCGCTTCGGTATGGACGAGTTTCGATGGAGCGGAGCTGCATGGGCTGGCGCAGCAGCTCTCATACATGGAGGCTATTGCTCGCGGCCGGTTAATCGAAGCCGACAGCACGGTCGAGAGGCTATGCGAACAGGTTTCCATTCTTCGCGGCATTGATACATTGATGCTCTCCCACCAATAGCTTCCTAAATGAGGCGCCTATTTTCCGACGCGCTGACGCCTCATCATCGCAACCCCAGTGCCCGATCGCGGGACACTGAATTCAAGGAGAGGTGCGATGAGCGATGTTAAGACTGCGGTGAGTGGGGCGTCCCTTGAGACGGCTTCCTATTCCGTCACGGATAAATACTTTGGCAAACCGTATATCGACCGCGATGAGCCGCGGGACCAACCGATTCCGCACCGCCACGTCCATGGCGGATTCGAGGGAACGGACACGCGCTTCTCCTTTTATTTCCCATCGAAGGAAAACTACAAGGGGCGCATGTTCCAGCCGCTTGAGGGTGCACACGCGGGACACGAAGACGCTTTTGCCGGTCCCATGGGGCAGCTCCTGGGTGGTCTGCAAATGATCGGGCAACGTTTGGGCGGATATATGGTGGAGTCAAATTCGGGTCACATCGGTGATGATATCGATAAGCGCGCGGGCGACGACCCGACGCTATATGGATATCGCGCCAGCATCGAAGCGGCACGCTTCTCCAAGCATGTGGCGGCCCAGGTGTACGGCAAACCCCCGCAATATTCCTATGTTTGGGGCGGCAGCGGCGGCGGGCGGCGCTCGCCTGCGTGCCTCGAGTACGGTGCCGATGTCTATGCGGGTGCCCTCCCGTTCATGGGCGGCGGCAATATTGAACCGCACGGCACGCGATCGCGCGTGCGAAGCGAACAGCCGCTTTGCTTCGGCTCGATGTTCAACGTGCAGCGGCTGTTGACGCGAGGTGGAAAGCTCGAGAGCGTAATCGACGCCACTCAACCAGGCGGTAGCGGCAACCCGTTCGAGGGGCTCACCAATCACGAGCGCGAGGAACTCGCGAACCTCTATCGCTTGGGATACCCGCGGGGCGATGAGTTCATGATCGCCAATCCCATGGGCCAGATCTGGCTGTGGACATCCATCGCCGACATGTTATTGGAAGAGGACGGCGACTATTTCCAATCTTTTTGGACGCGACCGGGGTACGTGGGTCATGACTCTCCGGAACACGTCCGTGGGGATCTCATCGACGTGACGCTGCCGGTAAGCCGAGTCGTGCGCACGAGCGATCTGCTGCAGGATGCGGCGTTCGCCGGCCCCGAATATGCCGCGGTGCGCATCCTGGCCGGCCTGATGGCTGCCGCCAGCAATCGCTATGACCTGCCGGTCGCGGTCGAAGTAAAGGGAGTCGGTGACGGATATCGGCAGGGGGCAGGTGTCCGCGTGGTGTCTGGTAAAGCGGCTGGCAGGCAGTTGTACACGATGAACACTTGCGGCGATCTATTCTTCTGCGATGGCCGGCGCGAGGCGAATATTCTGCGCTTTACGGACGTCGCTGTCGGCGATCGAGTGCGCATCGACAATCGCGCCTTTCTGGCGTTCTGTTATTCCTACCGCCATCACATCTCGCCGGATGCGGCGTTCGACTTTTTACGCCTGAATGGCGCGCCGATTTATCCGCAGCACGGATTGCCTTTGCAGTCGCCACTGATGGGCGTGCCGTATTGCGGTAAATACGAGGGCAAACTCCTGTGGGTGCATCATACGCATGACTCCTCGCTGTGGCCCCCCCAAGGCGTTATCTACGAGGAAGCCACCATTCGTGCACAAGGTGCGCAGCGAGCGAAGGAACGATTTTGTCTGCGATGGACCGAAAATGCCGAGCATATCAGCCCGTCGTTTTTGCCAACCTCGTCGAAACGTGCGACAACGACCTGGTTGATCGATTACATGCCGATAATTGAACAGAGTCTGCTAGATCTGTGCGACTGGGCAGAGAAGGGAATCGTCCCGGCGGGGACGACTTACCGATTTTCCGATGGCAAGGTTACTCTGCCGGTAACTGCCAGCGAGCGCGGCGGAATTCAGCCGGTCGTTTACGTAACAGTCAATGGATCGTCGCGAGCGGATGTCAAAGTCAACGCTCCTGTGACCTTGGAGCTTGAAGCGGCAGCGCCGCCGGCCGGCGGTACCATTATTGCCGTGGAGTGGAGTCTGGACGGCAGCGGTGCATTCACAGCCCAACCTGGAATAAACGGCCAGGCGCGAAGTCTCAAACTATCGAAGACTCACGGTTACCCGAAGCCCGGAGTTTATTTTGCGACCGCGCGGGTTACGTCTCACCGAGAGGGCGATATCGGCGCGCAACACCGGCGATTGGTAAACGTAGCGTCTGCCCGAATCGTAGTGACTTAGCGGCATCGCAAAAAGTATTAGCCGCCCTTGAGCACAGCTCTTTGGCGAGCCGGTCGAGCGAGTCCGCGGGCGATATACGCATCGATCCATTCGCGTTTGCCGAGGAGCTCGCGCGCCCGTTCGAACAAGCTCATATACAGAATATCCGCTGCGGTGAAGCGCTCGCCGAGGAGATAAGGGCTCGTGGCTAGCGTTTTCTCGACGTGGCGCATCATAGTCTCGTAAAGGCGTGACATGGCGGCGTCTGTTTCCAGCACCTTAGTTCCCTTCATGTAGAAAAGGGGTTCGGCGAGACCGACCTGATAAAAGAGCCACGTCACATAACGCGCCCGCAACGGGTCGCCGATGGGAATCCCGATCGACGAGTGCGGGAAGAGATCGGTCAGATAGAGCGTTATGGCGCCGGTCTCGGTTACCAGCGTGCCGTTGTGTTCAAGAGCTGGCGTGTAGCCGTGCGGATGCGGATTTCTGGGGTCGGCATTGGATCCGTCGTTCTTGGGATAGCTCACGATCTCGAGCCGGTAGTCCGCGTGCAACTCCTCGAGCAGCCATACCACACGCGACGAGGGCGATGCCGGGGCATGAAACAAAACCAGCATGTATGTTCCTCAAATCACTATTGCACAGTTTAGTGGAATGTGTATAACATTGGCCGACAACAAGCGCACAAGAGGCGCAGGACGAGTTCAGCTGTGACTACCGAAATAGGGGGGAGAGGTCGCATGCATCAACAGAATTCTCTGGTCGCCGGGCGATTGGGGCATAGGACAGAATTTGCCGGGCTCCTGGCCGTAATCTGTCTTACTGCGCCGGCATGGGCGTTCGCGCAGCTGGCGGACACCGCCACACAGTCACCCTCCGCAGGGCAGTTGCAGGAGGTCATCGTGACCGCCCGCCGAGTGTCTGAAAACGTCCAGGACGTACCAATTTCGGTCGTGGACCTCAATAGCACGCAGCTGAACTATCAAGGTGTCAATACAGCCAACGATCTGGCTCGGGTTGCTCCGGGTTTGAGCATTATGAACACCGCTGCAAACACAAACACGGTGACATATTCGATTCGCGGCCAGGGGTCTACGTTTGGGTCCGGCCCAGGCGTAATCCCCTATTTCGATGAAGTCGCAAATTTCAGCCAGGCAATTTTCGACGTCGCGGATGTCCAGGTCCTCAAAGGCCCGCAAGGCACGCTGTTCGGTAGAAACACCTCGGGCGGCGCAGTGCTTTTTACTCCCAACATGCCCACTGACACCTTCAATGGCTATGCTGACGTTCGCGCCGGCAATTTTGGCCGTGCTGACGTGGAATTCGGCGTGGGCGGTCCCATCGTGGGCGACCAGCTTACTTTCCGGCTCTCGGGTCAAAGTCTGAACAGGGCGGGTTACACCACCGACGTTGCGACCGGGGTGAAGCTCGATAACCAGAATGAACAAAACGTGCGCGGAATTCTAAAGTTCAAGCCGAACGATAGATTTGACAATACCGTACTCGTTCAGTGGTCGCAGCAAAGCGAAAATGGCAACAGCGCACCAATTACCAACATTTCTCCGGGACCGCTGGCTCCATTGCTGGCGCCACAGCTTGCCGCGCAGCAGGCCCTTGGAATCCGCGAAGTACTTGGCGAGTTCCCATACGCCACAGCGTTTCTGAAGACTTACGGTGCGATCGACACGGCGAATTTTAAGATAAACGACACGTTGGCCGTAAAGAACATCGCCAGCTATTTGCACACCACCAGTGAACGAGCGTGGGATTTGGATGCGACGAATCTTCCCTTGCTCGGCGTATTGAATCCCACTGCCACGAACGAGCAGTACACGGAAGAATTGCAGCTTCGCCTAAACGCAGGGCCGATTACCGGAACCGTCGGCTACTACTTCGAGCATGTGTCCTCGCCGTTCCAAATCGGTTTCGTCGAGGTTTCTCCCATTCTCTTTGCCGCGGTGCCCATACCCGGCGGCGTGACCGCCGAAGTTGTCGGGGAGGGCAGCACCCAAAAGAGCCGCGCGCCTTACGCGCAGTTCGATTATAAAATCCTTCCGAAACTCACTCTGACCGCAGGCATTCGCTACTCGACTGACGACGTTTCTTCCATACCCACGGGCAGCGCGTTCATTAATTTTCCGCCGCTTCCGGCCTTGAGTGCGTTGCCGTTTGCATTCACGCCTGGACAGGAACACAGGTTCAATGCCATCACCTGGAACGCTGCAGTGGATTATGCGGTCGACCCCGACCTAAATCTCTATGGGCACGCATCCAAGGGCTATAAGCAGGGCGGGTTCAACGGAACTGCTCCACCGGCTCTACAAGCTTATGCGCCGGAATTCGTGATCGATTATGAATTGGGCGCGAAGGGTCACAACGAATTCGGCAACGGCTGGAAGATTCGCTACAACGCCGATGCGTTCTACGACCACTACACCAATATCCAGCGTGACGAAAACGTGACGCTGCCAGGCGGTGCCGTTGCGACCATTATTGAAAACGCAGCGGCCGGGTATATCACGGGTGCCGAATTTCAGTTCGCAATCGAGCCAAGCCGGTACTTCCAAGTGAGTGCGGCTTATACCTATCTGTATGCCAAATACACCAGCTTTAACGGTGGGCCGGGTGTCGGGGACGTCTCCGCCAGCAAGTTCCCCAATACCCCAACGAGCCAGTTCACCTTGACCCCGATCGTGACGCTGCCGATTCCCGAACGCCTCGGAACTGTAACTGCGCAGGGCACCGTCTATGCGCAAAGCCACTTTGCAACCGATGCGTTTAACGTCCCCAACGGCAATCCAAGCGTAGATCTGGACGTGCCCGGTGCGAATGCGCCGGGCTACACCCGGGTCGACCTGAGGCTCCAATGGCAACACATCATGTCAAGCCCGGTGAGTGCGGGCGTGTACGCGTATAACGTTTTGGACCGACGGTACATCACCGGCACCGACAATCAGCTCAACACCTTCGGTATTCGATCGGCTGTCTACGCACCGCCGCCTTTCTATGGGGTCGAAGTACGGTACGAATTCGGCCACTAGTATCGCAGCACTAGCGGCAACGTTGCTACGCCGGGGATTGGTAGCCGGTGCTACGTTCGGATAGCGGGTGCCCTTGCACCCGCTGTCAATGTGGCGATCAATCGCTTGATTCGGGCGGGCAGCGCGCGGCCGGCGTTCCCGCTCGGAGCGAGATGTTCGCTGAGCACATAGCGGATCAGCAACTCGCAAATGAGCTCCCGATCCAGTTTCGCATCCAGCCGTTCATCCCAGGCATCGAATACCGTGGCAAGCACATCTTGAAATCTCACGACGGCGTCGTGAAAGAAGCGGTGAAAGAAGCCGAGCGCGAACTCCGGCGAAACGATGAGCAACTGTCGTGCCTGTGTGTGCTCCAGGTACGTCTCCAAATGCTCGATGAATGCATCAAACCGCTCGTCTGGGTCTGCAAAAGCCAGCGTCGCTTGGACCAAGCCGCGATGAAAGCCCTCACGCTTATGCCGGACAAGCGCGTCGAGCAATTCGTCCTGGGCGGAAAAGTAGCGATAAAACGTGCCCCGGGAAATGCCGGCGGCCTTGCAAACGTTGAGGATGGCCACGCGATGCACGCCCGATCGCAGAACCACATGCTCCGCGGCCTCGAGAATTGCGGCAATGGTAGCCTCGGAACGGCGGCTTCGCCTGCGTCGTCGCGCAGGATGGGGGCTTGGTGCCGGTGCCGGCGCGGTAGCGCGCTGACGCGATTCTCGCGCGACCGTCGACGCCTTAGTCGCCTCTGCCGGGGGCTTGGACTTGGATCTCTTTTTGGTTGATACAGGTTTTTTCATCGAATCTCTGCTTCCATGCGCGTTTGCGGCCCACGTATCCGCTGAAATCCTGCAGGACTTTGCGGTCTATGTCCAGCAACGCCCGATTTAGGTTACATAGTTATAGGAAACATTTTCGGAGTTCGTGTTCAGTTTAACGCGATTTTGCGCTATGGTGCGCGCGATTGGAATGCGGGCTATAAAAGGAGCACACCAGCGGTGTCACAGATAGAGGGAAAGGTCGCAGTCGTCACCGGCGCTTCATCTGGAATCGGCGCGGCGATTGCTCGAACGCTGAGCGAGGCGGGAGCGAACGTGGTTATTACCGCTCGGCGGCTCGGCCGGCTCCAGGAACTCGCAGCCAGCCTGCCGGGCCGCTCTGCTATTCTGGACGCCGATATTTCCGCTACCGACACCCCCGGCAGACTGCTATCACTTGCGCAGGAGCAGTTCGGCCGGGCCGATGTTCTGGTGAACAATGCTGGGATTATTGCCGCCGGGAGCATCGATACGGTCGATCTCGACGCCCTAGGCCAAATGACTCGCGTAAATTTCGATGCCGTCGTGCGCGCGTCTTACCTGTTTGCACGCGTCTTCAAATCGCAGGGTTCTGGAGCCATCATCAATGTGTCAAGCATAGGCGCATATCTGATCTCAAGACGAATGGGCGTTTATGGGGCATTGAAGCACGCGCTAGAGGCATTTAGCTCGTCGCTCAGAATCGAACTCGCAGGCACCGGCGTAAAGGTCGGTACGGTCGCGCCAGGAACGACGCGCACGGAGATATTCGAGCACATGCAAGCTGCTCCCGGGACTGCGGCTGCCACGCCCGAGGGAACGCCCCTGGAGCCCGCAGACGTGGCAGCCGCTGTCCTCTTTATGATTGAGCAGCCGGAACGCGCGAACATCGCGCGCTTGGCCATGTTCGCTGCAACGGACGCGCACTGACATGCACATCGACCTTAAGGGCAAGCGCGTTGTGGTCACCGGAGCATCTCGCGGCATAGGCGCTGCGGTTGCGAAAGGATTCGCCCGCGAGGGAGCAAGACTCGCCATTTGCGCGCGCAACGCCGATGCAATTGGCGCGACCGGCAGGGAGGCGGAGGATCTGGGCGCGCAGAGTGTCGTCGCCTCCACAATCGATGTGCGCGAGACGGACCAGGTGCGTGCCTGGATCGATGAGATCGCGAAGAATTGGGGTGGGATCGATGTGCTGGTGAACAATGCCGGACAGGGAAGGGGCGGCAACATCGATACCCTCAAGCCCGAGGAGATTCTTGAGCACGCGAACGCCCTGCAGGTCGCGCACTTCCGCTGTACCCAAGCTGTCGTCCCCCATATGCGTAAAGAGCGCTGGGGTCGAATCATCAACATCAACGCGCTTGCCGGCGTCATCCCGACTCCGGACGGCATTCCGTCAGTAAGCAATCGCGCGGCCGCGATCGCGATGTCGCGCTCCCTGGGAATGGCCCTCGCGAAGGACAACATTCTTGTCAATTCCTTGAATATGGGTTGGATCGATACCGGCCAATGGGACAGGCATTATCGGGAGATGAGCCCGACAATCTCCCGGCAGGAGTTTCTGACGATGGCAACCAAGGTCGTGCCGCTAGGTCGTTTCGGCAAGCCCGAAGATGTTGTCGGCATGGTGCTGTTTCTGAGCAGCGAATTCGCCAGCTTCATCACTGCTGCATCGATCGACATATCCGGCGGCCTGCAAGGGCAGATCGCTTATTACCCCACTCTGAAGCGCGAATTGATGGAACTGGGAATTGCGCGAGAAAAGGCGGCAGGGGCAAACAACAGCGGCTGAAATGCTCGAGCGCGTATTACTCGCGCACCAGCAATAGACTGCCTCCCAAAGGACCGCCACCGGCTGCCGCGACAGCGATCGTGTGGGGTGCGATCTGACGTTCGCCCGCGCGTCCCCACAATTGCAGACAGGCTTCGTGTACGTACCCTAAGCCGTGAGTGCGGCCTGCGGAAAGTTGGCCGCCATTCGTATTTAGCGGTAATGAGCCGTCGCGTGCGATGCGAGTGCCGCCCTCCACGAAGTGCCCGCTTTCACCGCTCGGACACAAGCCCAGTCCTTCGAGCCAAAACATCGTAAGTATGGAGAAGCCGTCATAGAGTTGCGCCGCGCCCACGTCCTTCGGTTTCAGATCCGTCCGTGCCCACATCATTCGTCCCACATCGAAGGCGGCATTCTCAGTCAAGGAAATCTGATCCCATGACCAGGGTTGATGCAGAGCGGCGCCGATTGCCTCGATACGAATGGGCGTCTGCCGGCAAGCTTGAGCAGCGTCTCTGCGTGAGAGCACGATGGCAGTTGATGCATCGCAGTGCACGTCACAATCGAACATGCGCAACGGCGTGGATATCATCTTCGAAGCCAAGTAATCGTCTAGCGTCATCGGCGTTCGGAATATTGCCTTCGGATTCAGCATCGCGTTGCGGCGACAAGTCAACGCAATCTGCGCGAGTTGCTCGGGCCGAGTTCCGTAGTCATGGAAATGCCGCTGCGCGTACATCGCCATGAAGCTGACGGCCGAAATCACGTTGTAGGGCGTATACCACTGCCAGAAATAGCTACTGTCACGACCTACTGTCTTGGACGTAAGCGCACTGACCCCCTTATCGCGGGAACGCGCACTGGACTCTGTAATGGTTCGGAACACGAGCACATGCCGGCAAAGCCCGGCGGCAATCGCCATAGCCCCGTTGATCACCCCGGCGAGCGGACCAGGACCTTCGTAGCCGCCCCCGTACCAGTTAACCTTAAGTCCCAGCGCACTCAATAGTGCGTTGGGGCCCACGGGCGAGAAGCTGTTGCCGTTGTTATTGTCGCCCGGCCAGCAGGCGACGCCGTCGATGTCCTCGCGCCTCAAGCCGGCATCGGCGATGGCCTCAAGCGTAGCATCGAGGGTCAATCGCATCGCTGATTTTAGCGACGGGCGTCCGACTTCCGATTGGCCGATGCCAGTGATGGCAACGTCCTTTTCGAACAATCGGTCAAACATCGCCGGCCCGCTCAAACAGTGGAATCCAGATGTCTTCGAACTGGCCGAAGGTGACCGCTACTGGCATGTCAATCGCAACTTGGTTGGGATCGCAACCGACGATGTTGGAGAGTAAGCGCAGATTGGCTTGCTCGGCCAGCTCGACGATGGCCACTACGTAGGGGTCCATCAGCTCAGTTGTCCATGCCTGGCGATTAATGGTGAAAGTCACAACGCGCCCTTTGCCGGAGACGGGGCGGGGCGCCACATCGAAACTATTGCAGGCCGGGCAGATCGGGTTGGGGGGGTGGAAAAAACAGCGACAGCGGGCGCAGTAGTGAATTTGAAGTACCCCGCGGGCTCCACCCTGCCAAAACGGTGCGGTATCGGGGGTCAGTGCCGGGAGCTTTCGGGTCATAAGCGAAGAGGTCTCCAAAGGGTGGTTTTCAATAGCTAATGTCTGCCGCCATCCCATTCCAAAACAGTTTAACAGTTGACCGTAAACTCCCATGATGCGGATTTAGGACGCCTGAGAAAATGAATTTGTACATCTACGCCGGAACTGTCTAACATTAGCACCTTGACTGGCTGGCCATCCGTAGGAGCACAACGATGTTGACGCAAACAAGCCCGGTGCTGAGCGACAGCACCAAGGTTGCGGATCTCATCTCCCCCGACACTCGCGAGGTTCAAATGCGAGCGCTCTCCGACCCGGAAATCTATGAGCTCGAAATGGAGCGCATCTTTGGCAAAGTTTGGCTGCTTTTAGGGCACGAGTCGGAAATACCGCAGTCGGGTGATTTTGTTGTAAGGGATATGGGCTCGGATTCAGTAATTGTATCGCGCGACAATGAGGGTGCAGTCCACGTCCTGCTGAATGTTTGTTCGCATCGCGGCATGCGCGTCAGCACGCTTGATTGCGGACACACGCAGATTCACAAATGTCCGTACCACGGCTGGGCATTTCGTCCCAATGGCGAATTCATCGGATCCCCGGTTGCCCACGAGTGCATGCACGGCAAGATTATGTCCAAGGAGGAACTCGGTCTTAAGAAAGCCCGAGTGACCCTATATGGCGGGCTGATCTTTGCTACTTGGAATATCAAAGGTCCGTCATTTGAGGAATTCCTAGGGGACGCCAAGTGGTACTACGACATGCTGTTTTGTCGGACGGACCGAGGTATGGAAGTCCTCGGGCCGCCGCAGCGCTTCATCGTGCGGGCCAACTGGAAGACTGCGGGAGAGCAGTCCGCTGCCGACGGCTTTCACACCCTAACGCTGCATCGCTGGCTCGGCGAGGTCGGCGGATACGCCAAAAAAGTTGAGGGTGAAACTGCAGGCACGGATCTTAGCCCCGAAATGTACGGGGTGGAGGTGAGTTCGCCTCACGGGCATGCGCTTCGCTGCATCGACTTAGGACGAAAGATTCGACGGCTCGCAGGCATGGATCCGGACCAACTCAGCGTAGATCAGAAATTGGCTGCGTTGCCGCCGGCGGGGATGACCAAGGAGATGGTGGGACAGCTGGCCAAAAACTTGAGCCCCGATCAGCTCAAAGTGATGGCCTGGATGCCTCCTCAGGTGGGCGGCATGTTCCCGAATGTGCTGTTCGGATTTGTTTATATTCCGCAGAGTGATGGCACGATCATCGGCTCCATGACCCTGCACGCCTACGTTCCGCGGGGTCCGGACAAGCTGGAGTTTGTGAACTGGATATTTGCGGAGAAGGATGCGCCACCGGAACTGCGCGAGAAGATGCTCAAGCAGACGATACAGCTGTTCGGCACCTCCGGCATGATCGAGCAGGACGATTCGGACACCTGGCCGCAAATGACGCTATCGGCCAAAGGTGCAATGGGCCGAAAAATGACCATGAAGTACCAGGCCGTTTTTGAAACCAAAGCGCCGAAGGGCTGGCCAGGTCCGGGCATTGTGAATGAAGGCTTTACCAAGGACGATACGCAGTGGCATTGGTGGCTGTATTGGCGTGAGCTGATGACCGCCGAGAGCTGAGTGCCGGACAGAGACGTGGAGAGAATCCGTGATTGAAGCCAAAGTGCAAACAACCTTAGGTTCCGAAGCTGCACCGACGCCAACGAGTAATCGTGTTGCGGTCGGTTCCGCGCTTTATAATCGAATAGTGGAGTACATGTATGAGGAAGCGGCTCTCCTCGATCAGCTCCGCCTGCAGGAATGGGCCGCACGATTGGCACCTGATCTTATTTACACCGCGCCGTTGCGAGAGACGCGCCCGATGGACCAGCAAAGCGCGAGTATGGTGCGCACGGTGCAGCACTTCCACGACGACTGGCGCTCGGTGATGGGTCGCATCATGCGCTTAACCGGCACAAAGAGCGCGTGGGCCGAGGATCCTCCCTCGCGCACGCGACGGCTTGTTACAAACGTGCTGGTCGCCAAGACAGCAAAGCCCGATGAGTTTTCGGTAACGAGCTATCTGCTGGTTACGCGTAGCCGTTTCAACTCCTCTGAGTACGACCTGATCAGCGCGGAGAGGCGCGATCTGCTGCGTCAAGATGGCGATTCGTTCAAGCTGGCGCGGCGCGAGATTATCGTTGATCAGGCTGTCCTCGGCACCCCGAACCTCGCGATATTCCTCTAACGCCGGACGTCACCAGACCTGGTTGCGCTGCGCGAGCCATTCGCGATCAGTCGCGCACAAGTCCTTGGCCGCGTCGCTGAAATCGATGATAGAGCCCACCTTGCGTAGACCCTGGGCCGCCCGCTCGGGCTGTTGCACGAAGCAGCGCCCGGTCGGTTCTGCGTGAACTTGCGCATCGAGATTCATGGCGCGGCCGAGCGAGATTAGTGCGCAGCGGCGTAATAGGAGGGCCGCCTCGGCTTTCTCCTCCGGTAGATTCGCGAGCGCCCAAGCCGCCATGCCTTTTCGCAATGAAACTCCCTGGAATGGCGCAGGACCCATGATCGTCGTATCGAGCAGCTCCCAGGCGAGCATTCGAGCACCGTCCTTGTCCAAGGTCGCGAGCGTGCGCCCAGCCACACGTCGCGGTACCTCTATGTCGTACCAGCGGCGCGCAATCGAGCGAGCCGCAGCAGCGATCGCGAGACCTGCGAGTTCCATGAGGTGCGTGCACTGCTCAGAGGGGTCCGTTATGCGCATCACGGAATGCGCCAGGCCGTTTAGGGGCGCATCGACCAAACGGGACAATTGATCGGCAGCGAGCGGGCAGGTCGAGTAGGGATGCCGCACCGCCCATCCGTTTACATGTTGAACCTTGCCGTCCACATGAGCGATGCGGACCCGAAAGTGGTGAAAGTCATCCTCGAGAGAGGCGCGCACTTCACCTCGCGTAGCGTCCCCACTTGAATGGATGCCAACTCGGCGGCGAAATATCAGCATAGGAGAGGACCACTAGTTCGAGACTCAGGAAAGTTTACAATACGCTCGCATCTGTTCAACTAAGACCACCGGGGAGATGTATGGGACTTCTGAGAGATAAAGTCAGCCTGATTACGGGCGCCGGCGGCGGTATTGGCCGCGGCGTGGCCCGCAAATTCGCGCGCGAGGGGGCGGCGGTCGTGATTGCAGAGATTGACACGAAAACTGGCGCAGCGGTCGCTGAGGAATGTAAAGAACTCGGCGCCCAAGCCCTGTTCCTGCAGACAGATGTCACGAGTAAAAGCAGCATCGAGTCAGCAATTCAAGGCGCGGTCGAGCGCTTTGGCGGGCTGGACGTCCTCGTCAATAACGCTTTCGTGCCCACTCCTAACGTGCGTCTCGAGGATAAGACCGACGATATGCTGGAAAGCACTCTCAAATCCTGCGTCTGGGCGACGTGGTGGGCTATGAAGGCCGTGCTGCCGCACATGACCAAGCGCGGCGGCGGTTCCATCGTGAACTTCTATTCGATCGACGTGGATGTCGGGGCATGGCTGCATGCGGACTACAACACGGCCAAATCAGCAATTCTGGGCTTGACGCGCAGCGCCGCCGCCGAGTGGGGCCGCTTCAACGTGCGGGTCAACGCGATTGCCCCCACTGCGATGGGAGCGACTTTTCATAAACTCTGCGCGGAGCATCCAGGGTTCGCTGAGACGGCAGCAGCGATGCGGCCGCTCGGCCGGTGCGGGGACCCCGAAGCCGATATTGGACCGGCGGTGGTCTTCCTGGCTAGCGAGATGTCGCGCTACATGACGGGCGAGCGGATCCACGTCGACGGAGGACTGCATTTGCCGGGCTACAATTCCCGGCCTGCGAACGTTCCTATTCGCGAATATTGAATGGCGGCTCCTTGACTCAAAAAGGGCCATATATTGAACACAATTGAAAATAGTGCTCCATTTTGCGATGATCACTCCACTTTGGGGGTAAACGCCAGTGGCTGAAAGCGGCGAGCCGAACAATTGAGGTTCTAGACTATGTTGATCGATCTTCATGCCCATGCCCCTCATCCGGGCTATTACAACCAACACCCCCACTGGGGACCCTTTTTTGAGCAAGGCAGCGATGGCGATATCCGCCTGCGTGTAGGCGATTGGATACTGGGCTTGGGCTCGCCTGAGCGAAAGGCGGCGGTTAGGTCCGGCAAGGGCTTAAAGCTCGAAGAGTATCTGGCGCGATGGGCCGATCCAAAAGTTCGCTTGGCCGCTATGGACGCTGCCGGGCAGAACGCGCAGGTCGTTTCAGTTCCCTCGCACTGCTACATGTACTGGACTGAACCTGAATACGCGGTGCCCTATGCGCGAAAGGTGAACGACGTACTGGCCGGATACTGCGCAGGAGCCCCTGATCGGCTGATGTTCTGGGCGCACGCACCCATGAACGTACCCGTGGAGGCCGCCAAGGAATTGCGCCGTGCGTGCGGACAGCTCGGCGCGAAAGGGCTGGTGGCCGGCGGCGCGAATTTTGGCGGATTGGAGTTCGACTCGCCTGAGATGGATCCTGTGTGGGAAGCGCTGTGCGATCTTAATTTGCCGATGTTTATCCACGGCTATAACCAATCGGTGACTTGGGGCAAGAAGGCGAACGACGATCGCTACGAAACGACCGCCATCGTCGGAATGCAGTACGATGAAACGCGCTGTTTCTGGAACCTCGTGTGTGGCGGCGTGCTCGACCGGTTCCCGGGTCTCAAGGTGTACATTACCCACGGCGGGGGATATGTGCCTTATCAGTTAGGCCGCTTGGCGCAAACAAACAAGAACCTCGATGTGGTTTATAACAAGAAGCCCTTGCTCGAGTATCTCGGTAATTTTTGGTTCGATGTGGAACTGCATGAGCCGCGAATGCGTCAAGCGCTGGTCGACATTATCGGCGCCGATCACATGGTGTACGGCAGCAACTTTGGCGGCAGCGACGCCGTTCGCCACGATCTGACCGACGGGCTGAAATTGTCGGATGAGGATCTGCAAAAGATTCGCTGGAAGAACGCGTGCTCGTTGTTGCACTTGGATCCGGCAAAATTGGGTGTGCCTAACGTGGTTCCTAAGGCGGCGATTGCGTGAAGCTCGCACGTTGCAAAGACGGCGAAGCGGTATTTTGGGGTGTCGTTGATCCGGCGGCGGGGTTGGTACGTCCAATTGAGGGCGACTTTGATCACTGGGCCCCTCGCGTGACAGCAGGGGAAGGGCCGGGCGCATTGCGATTGAGCGCGCCCGCCAAAGCGCTCTCCGCCGTCCAACTATTGCCGCCTATTGAGAAAACAAAGCGTGTCGTCGTGGCAGGTGCAAACTATGCCAAGCATCTGTCGAGTGACTTTGGGCTGAAATCGCACCACCAGCCGATCGCCTTTCTCAAAGCGTACCGAGCACTCATCGGCGCGAACGATGAAATGCGGTTCCCGCCACTGACCAGTGAACTGGATCACGAGGTTGAATTGGTGGCGGTGATCGGTGCGACTTCGGTGAATAGAGCGGACCCCTTGCGCAGCGTCCTGGGATACACAGTGGGCAACGACGTGAGCGCACGAGACCTGCAGCGCAGCGGTCCGCCCGGTGTTGGCATGGATCTCTTCGCTGCCAAGAGCCAAGACCAAACGACGGGCTTGGGTCCCTGGATCGTTACGCGCGATGAATTTCCTGCCGCAAGTCCGAAGCTGCACATGACCTTGAAGGTGAACGGCGAGATACGCCAGGACGGATCGACCGCGGAGATGACGTGGGATGTCGCCGAATTGGTTCGATTCGTCGATGAGCGTTCGAGCTTCGAGTGCGGAGATGTTTTGTTTACCGGAACTCCGGCAGGCACCGGCCACGGCACGGGACGTTTCTTGGCGGCTGGCGATGTGGTAGAGGCAACGATCGAAGGCATAGGAACGTTGCGCAACGTCGTGGGTCAAAAGCCCCATCATTGAAAATCGCGCGGGAAGCGAGCAGACGGCTTCTTATTCAGGACGAGTCATGAGTCAGACAATTTATAACATCCCGCTGCGGCGCCTTGACGGGACGGGAACCACTTTGGCTGAGTTCCGAGGTCGCGTCATGCTGATCGTCAACGTCGCATCGAAATGCGGGCTTACGCCCCAATACACGGCACTGCAAGGACTGCATACGGCCTATGCCGGACGCGGGTTAGCCGTATTGGGATTTCCCTGCAACGACTTCGCGGCGCAGGAACCGGGCACGGAGGTTGAAATCGGAGCCTTTTGCGAGACCAACTACGGCGTAACGTTTCCTCTATTCAGCAAGGTGAATATCAATAGCGCGCCGCGACACCCGCTGTACGAGCAACTGATCGCCGCGCAACCCAGGGCTCGCTCGTCCGGAGCGGGCGAGCTTGCTCAAGCGCTTACCAAACACGGCTTGCTGCCTGCGCAATCAAGCGATGTACTGTGGAATTTCGAGAAGTTTCTCGTCGCCCGAGATGGCAGCGTTCGAGCTCGGTTCGCCCCAGATGTCACCCCTGAGGACGCGGGACTGGTGTCCGAAATTGAGTCGGTGCTCGGTTAATTAGCGGTCCTTGAACGCAAGGATAACGGAGATCTAGATGAGCGAGATCAAGGATGACTTACAGGGCAAGGTCGCGTTCATCAGCGGCGGCGCCGGTGCTATCGGATCGGCGACCGCGCAGCGTCTCGCTCGAGATGGAGCTCGGGTCGTCATAGGTGATCTGCCAAGCTCCAACGTTCATCAAGTCGCCGAGGGGTTTCAGCGGGAAGGACTTGACGTCACGGCACAGGAGTTGGACCTCGAGCAGGAGGCGAGCATCCGCGCTGCCATTGAGTCTATAGCTCGCAAATACAGTCGGCTCGACATACTGGACAACAACGCGGCACTCAAAGGACTGAAGGAAGATCGCGGTGTCATCGGCATGTCGTCGGAGTTGTGGGACCGCGTCATGGCGGTCAATGCGCGCGGCACAATGCTTATGTGCAAGTACGCACTGCCAGCGATGATCGCCGGGGGCGGGGGATCCATCGTCAATATCAGTTCAGGAACTTCCGTGGCCGGCGATCAATATGCGACCGCTTACGCGGTTTCCAAAGGCGCCATCAACACGCTGACGTATTATTTGGCCGCACAACACGGACACCAAGGCATCCGCTGCAACGGCCTGCTCGTCGGCTCTGTAGTCACGCCGGCCATGCAGCGCGTCTTGCCCGAGGCGATGCGTGACATCTTGCGCGCGCACAAGTTAGTCGGTCGCTTGGGCCAACCGCAAGATATCGCAGAGGTAGTGGCATTTTTGGCGTCGGATCGATCGGCGTGGATCACCGGTCAGTTGTGGTCGATCGACGGAGGATTCTTTGCTCACATTCCCACAATGCCTCAGTTCGCTCAGCTCCAAACTGTCGCTGCGCCCGGCAAATAATTCATGAGCAGCGCGTTCTTGAGCGTTTGAATACAATTACTACCACGCATTCCATCGTCGGCGAATCCACCGCGCGCGTTGACCTCGCCGAGTTCAGACGCGGCTGGCATATCTTGCTTCTTGCAGGCCTTGGCGTAGCGACCTGTGTCACTGCGACGGTGCTCTACGGCTTTGGCGCGCTCGTCATTCCCTTACAGCAAACTTTCGGGCTCGCGCGCGCTGATTTGCAGTTGTCGATCACTTGCTTGTTCTTGGGCGCCGGCGTTGCATGCCATCTCGCCGGCGTGCTCAATCAACGGTACGGCATGCGAGGGGTGACGACGCTCTCGCTGCTTGCGTTGTCGTTGGGTTATCTCGCGTTGACGCTGTTTCACGGTACGCTCTGGCATCTTTACCTTGGCTTCGCGCTGCTGGCGTTCGCGGGTGTCGGTACCTTGCAGGTGACATGGTCGCACCTGGTCAACGAGTGGTTCGAACGCAATCGTGGGCTCGCTTTAGCGATCATATTGTCGGGCACGGGGCTGGCCGCTTCGGTATTGCCGCCATTGCTCACCTGGTCGATCGCGCGCTGGGATTGGCGTGCGGGTTTCGTCGTAATGGCCGCTCCGACCCTACTGCTAACTCTGCCGCTCACCTTGGTGTGGATGCGCAGTCCCGCGCAGCTTGCAGCCGCTCATTCCACTAACACCGTTCTGCTGGGCGAGTCCTGGTCGTACGCGATACGGGGAAGGAAGTTTTGGACGCTGACGGTCGCCTTGACGCTTGCGGTGAGCGCCGTACTCGGCCTACTGACCAGCGTTATTCCTCTGCTGCGCGATAAAGGTTTCAACGCCGCGACGGCCAGCGGCATCTTCAGCAGCTTCGGCGTGTCGCTTGTTGTGGGAAGAATCGTCGTCGGTTACCTATTAGATAGGCTGTGGCCAGCTGGGGTCTCGGCGGCCGCGCTTGCGTTGCCGGCAATCGGTTGTCTCATGCTGGTTAACATCAATAGCAATGTTCCCGCGCTGGTGGCCGCGTGTGCATTAATCGGTATTGGTACCGGCGCGGAGTTTGACATATCCGCCTATTTGCTCGCGCGTTATTTCGGTATGCGCGACTTCGGTCGACTATACGGTTTGTTGCTCGGCATTGTGACCTTTGCCTCGGCCCTCGCGCCCGCGCTGTTCGCCGTTCTCTATAGATCTAGCGGTTCCTACGACTCCATGCTCAGGGTGGCGGT
>JAXDQK010000168.1:0-11107 GCA_034667905.1 Gammaproteobacteria bacterium
CGGCAAAGCATTGCCGCTGCGTTGAATTGCAACCGTCTTAGGCGCCTGACTTCCCTGCACTAGGCTCACTGCCGGTATCTTTACCGGCTGTCCGTCGCTAGCCATGCTTACACCTATTTACCTAAACCCAATACCTATAACCCTTGTGTCCGAATTCCATTCGAAGACCACGGCCCGACCGTTATCGGTCGAGCCGTGGGATTTTTCGACTCTCTTTCAGCTATCGGCTGTTACGCCAAAAGCTTGAGAATCAACTGGGGCTGCTGGTTGGACTGCGCCAACACCGAGATACCCGCTTGCTGCAACACGTTGGCCTGCGTCAGTTTGGCCGTTTCCGCCGCGAAGTCGGCATCCTCAATGGTGCTGCGCGACTGAGTCAGGTTCTGTGCAGTTGACTGCAGATTACCCACCGCTGCCGTGAAGCGATTCTGGATGGCGCCCAATTGGCTCTGGAAGGCCGACACTGACGCCAAGGCCGCATCGACGGAGGAGATGGTGCTGTTGGCACCTGCAACCGTCAGTACGTTCTGGTTGGCCAAGGTCGCTGTCGCGCCGCCGGCTATCGTGCTGAGGCCCGTGGCTGTGCCGCTGGTGAATCCGAGCGCTGCAGCGCTGCCGCCGCCGCCCACGTCCGTTATCGTCACCGGCTTCGAATCCGTCAAGGTGATCTTGCCGGAAGTAGTGACCGGAGCCGCGACTGTAGTACCGCCCACTGCGGCCGTGAATCCGCCGCCTGCCGCGGCGCCCGCGCCCTCGGTTACCAGCTGTCCAACGACGATATCGCTGCCGTCCGCATTGCTCAGCGTAATCGCGCCCACCGGGGAAGTGCCCGCAGCGACCGAGTTGACGCTCGCGCTGACACCCGTGGTACCGGAGAACAGGTTGATCTGCGCCGCGACCTGGGCGCTCGTCAGCGTTGAACCGATGGCAACGTTGTTCGCACCGGAATAAATGGCCGTGCCATTGATCGACAAGTTATACGTGCTGGCAGCCGTGCCGCCCACGCCGATGGATGCAAAAACTGCCGTATCTGCGACAGTTGTCGCTGCGCTCGCCGTGACGCCCTGCAGACCCGCGCCGTTAATGGCCGCGGCTTTTGCATAAGCAGAGGTCGCGCCTTGCTGAGCCGTAGCACCCACGTAATTCGCAGTTGGTCCAATGGTCGCAAGCGACGTGCCATCACCGATGGTTGCCGTCGCAAGACCCGTCAGCGCTACGTTTGTGACCACACCGCCGGTCTGCGTGGAATACTGGCCGATCTGGTTCGCAGCCACACCCTGCTGCAAGCTCACCGAAATGGTGTTGCCGACATTGGCGCCGACTTGATACACGGTCGTGCCGCTCGAGCCGTTGAGTACGTTCAAGCCGTTGAACGTGGTCTGCTGCGCGATCTGCGTGATTTCCGCAATCTGCTGCTGCACCTGGTTGTTAAGAGCAGCACGATCCGAAGCGCTGTTCGAGCCGTTGGCCGATTCGACCGCCAGGGTTCGAATGCTCTGCAGATTGTTGACGATGGTGTTGAGCGCGCCCGCGGTGGTTTGCGCTTCCGAAACGGCATCGTTCGCATTGTGAACGGCCTGATTGGTGCCGTTGATCTGCGTGGTGAATTGCTGGCTGATCGCGAGGCCGGCGGCATCGTCCGCGGCGCTGTTGATGCGCAAACCCGAAGACAGGCGCTGTAAGGCCTGCGACAACGAGGCTTGCGAACCCGCCAGATTGTTCTGCGCGTTCAGCGAATTGATATTGGTATTTAGAACTAATGACATTTAAGCACTCCTGAAAGTTTAACCACCGGCCCTTCTTAGGCCCTATGTGTTCACTTTGCCCACTGCGGGCGGACCGGTGACACATTCAAAGTGTTTATCGGACAGGCGGGGTGGTTTCTTGAGGGGGCGGCGTGCTTTCCGGCTCAACTTTTATTTGCGCCAAGTCGCAGAATTTGCGAAATGAATTTGACACTGGGAATTGGCACCGCCGGGAGGCGGTTGACCGCTGTCGAGCTCTTATCGGCCGGGAAACGCCAATTTGGAGTACAATTTCGACCTGAACCCGCCACTCCTTGAAATAGCGTGAAATCCGTCAAACGCAAAAGCCCTAAAGTGGGCTTTGTCAGCTTAGGCTGCCCCAAAGCACTGGTCGATTCCGAACGTATCCTGACGCGCTTGCGCGCCGAAGGATACGAGGTTGCTGCCAGCTATGGCGCGGCCGACCTGGTGCTGGTCAATACCTGCGGCTTCATTGATGCCGCGGTAGATGAGTCGCTGGACGCCATCGGCGAGGCGTTGGCGGAGAATGGCAAGGTGATCGTGACCGGGTGCTTGGGCGCCCAGCCGCAAAAGATTCTCGACCGCCATCCCCAGGTGCTCAAAATCACCGGTCCGCAGCGCTACGAAGAAGTGGTCGCGGCCGTGCACGAATATCTGCCCGCGAAACACGAACCGTTTCTCGACTTGGTGCCCGAGCAGGGCATCAGGCTGACGCCGCGGCACTACGCCTACTTGAAGATTTCCGAGGGCTGCAACCATCGCTGCAGCTTTTGCATCATTCCTTCGATGCGCGGCGATCTGGTCAGCAGGCCCATCGGTGAGGTGTTACGCGAAGCCGAACAGCTGGTGCGCGCCGGCGTCAAGGAAATCCTGGTTATTTCGCAGGACACGAGCGCCTATGGGGTCGATCTGAAATATGCGGCGCAATCTTGGCGCAATGCGGAGCGCCGGGCCCGCTTTTATGACTTGTCCGCTGCCTTGGGCGAATTGGGCGTTTGGATCCGGCTGCACTATGTATATCCGTATCCGCACGTCGATCAAGTCATCGAGCTGATGGCGCAAGGCAAGGTGCTGCCTTACTTGGACATCCCTTTCCAGCACGCCAGCTCACGCATCTTGAAATTGATGAAACGGCCGGCGGCTGCCGAAAACACCTTGGAGCGCATCGCTGCTTGGCGGCGCGTGGTTCCCGATATCACGATCCGCAGCACTTTCATCGTCGGATTTCCCGGCGAAACCGAGCAGGATTTCCAACAGCTGCTCGATTGGCTGCGCGTGGCGCAGCTCGACCGAGTGGGCTGCTTCGAATACTCCCCGGTGGAGGGCGCCGCAGCCAACGCGCTGCAAGAGACGCCGGTTCCCGCAGAGCTGAAAGCGGAGCGCCGCGCTCGCTTCATGGAACTCGCTGCCGAGATTAGCGCGCAGCGGCTCGAGGGGAAGATCGGCCGCACAATGCCGGTGCTCATCGACCGTATCGACGGCGACGTTGCGATCGGGCGCTCGAGCAGCGATGCCCCCGAGATCGACGGCACCGTGCGCATCGCCGGCGCGCGCCGCGCGGGCCGCGCCCTAAGCGTAGGCTCTCTGGTGGACGTGCAGATCACGGCGGCCGGTGCCTATGACCTTGAAGCGCGCTTGATTGACCATACGGTTAATTCACCATAATTGATTGTTGTAACCCGGTGCACCGCCACCCCCCATTCGGAGACATCCCGTGGAAATTTCTGCTGACAAAGTCGTACTCATTCATTACTCCCTCAAGGACGACGCCGGTGGCGTGATCGACACCTCGGCGGGGGGTGAGCCGCTGGCCTACATTCAAGGACACGGCAACTTGGTATCAGGGCTGGAAAAGGCTCTGGAAGGCAAGCAGGGCGGCAGCAGCATCACGGTGTCCGTGGAGCCCTCCGAGGGCTACGGCAAATTTGATCCGGCCCTGATTCAACGGGTGCCGAAGCGCTCGTTGCAAGGCTCGGGAGAGATCAAAAAGGGCATGCAATTCCAGGCGCGAACCGAGGATGGTATGCGTCTTTTCACCGTGACCGGCGTCATGGGCGATATGGTGACGCTCGATGGGAACCATCCGCTCGCCGACAAGACCTTGCATTTTGACGTGCAGGTGGTTTCAGTGCGCGAAGCGACCGCCGAGGAATTGGAACACGGTCACGTGCATGGTGCCGGCGGCCACCATCACTGAGCCTCAAGTAGGCTCTTAGAAAAATTTAAACAGCGTCAAGCCCTTGGTGAGGTTATAGGCCTGCAGCGCGGCGCTCAAGGTCGTGCTCTGCTGAGTGAGTGTCGTGATCGCGCCGGCGTAATCCAGGCTCTGCAGCGTCGATATCGACTTCTGCAATTGGACTTGTTGGCTGGTTGCCACCGATTGCTGCGCCGTGATGGTGTTGAGGCGCCCGCCGATGCTGGCGCGCACAGTCGAGGTCTGGGCGAGCGCTTGATCGATGTTATTGATCGCAGCGTTGATGGAATTACTCAAACCGGTCGAGGAAGAGGACGAACCGACGCCGGTTTGCAATGCGCTCACCAAATTCTGCACGGTGGCGAACAGGCTTTGATTTGAGCTCGGCGCAACACTGAACGAATCTCCGGCGGCGGGCTGCCCGCTCAAGGTCACCTGCACGCCGTTAAATGCAATCGTGCCGCCGTCCGTGTAAGTGCCTGCGCCCACCACGGTCGCACCTTGCAGCACTTGGTAAGTGCCCGGCGCGGTGAAATTGATGGCGTACGTGCCGCCGGCATACGCGGCGGGATTCGACACGGAGGTCGCACCCACAATCCCCGATCCGGTGTTGCCGGCTACGGGGGCCGCCGTGAAAGTGCCATTGCCGGTTTTGATTTGATTGAAAACCGTATTGCCGTTATCGCCGTCGGCGACGGTCTGGCCCGCCGCGATCTGCACCTGGCGCTGACCCTGGTCCCCGTTGTAGGCCGCTCCGGTCGCGCTTAGCGTGAAGGGTTGGGTTTGCGAAGCGAAGCCGCCGAAAATGTATTCGCCGTTGCCATTTTGGGTATTCGCAAGCGCCAGCAAGGTGTTCTGGATCTGCACCGCTTGCGTCGCGATGGCCGCTCGATTCGTGTCGGTCAAGGTGCCGCTATTGGCTTGCAGCGCCAAATCTCGGAGGGCCTGCAATTGACTTTGCACCTGCGAGATGGCGTTGTCCTCGGTACTCAAATTCGTTTGCGCGCTGCTCGCGTTGGTGCCGTATTGCTGGCTTTGCGCCAGGGCCTGGGTGTAGTTGTTCACGCTGCCTGCGGCCGTGGGATTTTCCGAGGCGGTGGTGAACTGCAAACCGCTGCCCATATGGTTTTGCGTCTGCGCGATGCCCGACTCCAGCGCGCCGATTGATGTCAGAAACTGCGTTTGATCGAGAAATTGTGTAACGCGCATGGGTGCAGTCTCCTATCGTCCATTTACCGCATTGATCAATGTCGTAAACAAGCTGGCGCCGATGGTCAAGGCGTGCGCAGCTGCCTGGTAGGCTTGCTGCCATTGCAACAGGGCGGCCGCCTCCTCATCCAGATTCACACCGCTGGTCGACTGCACGCCGGTCACGGCTTGGGCATTGACCGCGGCCTGCGCCGCTTGCGCCGTATTGATTTGCTGCGCGTGGCTGCCGAGACCGGTGATCAAGGCGCTGACGCCGCCGGTGATGCTGGTGGTGCCGTTTTGCAATACACCGACATTTTGCTGATTGGCCGCTGCCAGGGCATTGCGGTTATCGCCCGTGCCGCCGACATTGCTCGCGACCGTAAAAGTGTCGCCGCTCGCAGGCGTCCCGCTGATCTGCACTTGCCAGCCGTTCGCCGCGATATTGCCGCCGCTGGCATAGGGGATCGGCGCGCCGCCGTTGATCGAATAACTGGTCGGCGGGTTGGCGAAGGTGATGGTGACAGGAGCCAATAAGCTCGGGTTGGCCGAATTTAGCACCGTTCCTGAACTGATCGTGGCGGCGCCGCCGTTCGTGCCTGCTGCCCCAGTCTTGATGGCGCCGGCCGCGGCAATTTGCGACGGGTTGCTCATGACGACCTTGAGACTCGCCGCCGCCGTTGCGGTCGGCTGCACGAGGAATCGATCGCCGTTCGCGGGCGCGCCCGACAGAACGATGGAAATGCCCGCGGCCGTATAGGGGCTGACGGCCGTGCCCGCGCCCGCCGGCGTCACGCTGGTGCCGTCGCTGGTATTGGTCAATTTCGGCGTGCCGCCCACGAAGGACAGGATGTAATCGTTCGCGGAAAGCGCGCCCAGTCCATTCGCATTCACCGACACGCTGGCTGTCACCGCGTCGGTATTCGCCGATGACCCGGTGGCGAGCGGCGTGCCCACGGAGAAAATATTCGCGCCCAGATTGCCGCTTAAGTCCAAACCTTGCGCTTGCTGGGAATTGACCGTTTGGGCGAAGGCGGTGGCGACTTGACCCAGTTGATTCAAAGCCGGATTGATCACTTGAGATCGCGCCGCCAACAGGCCGCCCAGATCCCCGGAGGTGATGTTGCTGCTGATGACCGCGCCCGATGCGGTGGAGCTGACTTCGAGCTGTGCGGCATTGAACTGATTGGGAGACGTCGTCAGACTCATGGTTTGCCCCTGAAGCACCAAGGGTTGCCCATTGCCGATGAATACGTTGAGCGCACCATTGGGATCCGTCGTGGTCGTGACGTTTACCAACTGCGACAAGTTGGATACCAACTGATCGCGCTTGTCGAGCAGTTCGTTGGGCGGCTGGCCGCCGGCCTGCGCCGTGCCCGTGACGACCTGATTGTTGATCGAAGCGATCGCCGTGGCGATGGAATTGACCTGGGTCACATCGCCGCTAATGCGTGCATTCACATCGGTGTTGAGGGCGTTGAGTTCGCCGCTGGCATTTTGAAAGCTGCTGGCAACGCTCTGTGCCTGCCCGATCAAGGCTTGGCGCGATGCCGTCGAGGTCGGATTGTTGGCGACATCGGAAAAGCCGCTGTAAAAGTTCTGTAGCGCCGTGCTCAGCCCACCCACGGTAGTGCCGAACAGATTGTCTATTTGATTGCTGTAGTTCTGCAGAGCATTGAGCTGCCCCAAGCTGCTCTGCGAAGTGTTCAACTGATTCGTTGCGGCCTGACTGAAGGCCCGGGCGATCCCGTTCACGACGACGCCGGCACCTACGGTTGCGGCGCCGTTGGATTGCGGTATCGCCTCGGTCAGGCTGACGGATTCGCGATCGTAACCCGGTGTACTGGCATTGGCGATATTGTTGCTGGTGACGTTGAGGGCACTTTGAAAGGCCTGTAGCGCCGAAACACTGATTCCAAACACATCTGACACTTTTTTCTCCGGCAGCTCTTTTTGCTAACGCTTCTGCAATATCGGCAACGAGCGCGGTTTCTATAATGCTGCGGTGCGGGCGGCCAACGCCGACTGCAGCGTGTCGCTGCGCAGTATCTGATTTAACTTATTCGCGTATTCGGGGTCCGTCGCATAGCCGGACTGGCCCAGCCTGGCGACAAAGGCGGCGGGATCACCGCCTGCGGCAAGAACCTGCCGGTAACGGGGTGAATTCTTGAGCAAGGCCGCGAAATCGCTGACGCTTTGGTCGATCGAGGCGTAAGCCCGAAAGCTCACACGATGCGACGTGGCAACACCATTGGTCACCTCAATGGTGTCGGCCGGCGCCCGCGCGCCGGTCCAGTCCTCGCCCGCCTTGATGCCAAACAGATTGTGACTGGGGGAGCCATCGGTATTGCGCGGCATCCTCTGCCCCCAGCCGGTCTCGAGGGCCGCTTGGGCCAAGATTCCCAGGGGATCAACGCCCAGCTCGCTCGCTGCGCGCTCAATTGAGGGCAGCACACGATGCACGAATTGCGCCGGCGTCGGCACCGGCAGACCCGACGTCAGTTTAGTCGCGCCTGGCTTAGGTGCAGCCGTCAGTTGCCGCTTCAGCAGCCGGCTGAGGCCAAGGTCGGCATGTTGACTGATGCTCAAGGCCACCTGCTTGTCGAACATGTCTTGGTACATGCCCATCTCGTTGCTGGTCGTGTCCTCTTCGGCACTGGCGTCACGCATGCTTTTCAGCATCATCTGCAGAAACAATGCTTCGACTTGTTGGGCTGCCGCGCTGATCGCCTCGGGTGAGTTCGGGTCGCGTTTCAACGCCGCCAGGCCATTGAGATCCGTGTACGTGGTCGCCGCCGAGGTGTCGATCGGGGCGCTGAGGCCCTGCATTGGCGAGGTAATGGAGGGCAAGTCAGCCATTAGATCACGATGAGCTCGGCCTGCAGCGCGCCGGCTTCCCTCAGGGCTTCGAGAATCGCGACCAGATCGCCGGGAGCGGCGCCCACATCGTTGATGGCGCGCACGATCTGGTCCAGTTCCACGCCGGGCTTGAACAAGAACATGCGATTCGATCCTTGGTCGACCTTGATAGTCGAGTTGTTGAGCACCACGGTTTGCCCGAGCTTCGAGAACGGGGCGGGTTGGCTCACGGTCTGCTCTTCTTTAATGGTGACCGATAGTGAACCGTGCGAAACCGCCGCCGGCGTCACGATGACGTGACTGCTGATCACGACGGTGCCCGTGCGCGAGTTAATGATCACCTTCGCCGAGGCTGCGCCCGGTTCCACTTCAAGATTTTCCACCATGGACAAGAAAGCCACCCTCTGCGTGATATCCAGCGGCGCACGCACGCGGATCGAGGCGCCGTCCATGATGCTGGCGACGCCCTCGCCCATGCCTTTATTGACGCTCGCGACCAGGCGCGTTGCCGTGGTGAAGTCCGGGTCGTTTAGATTCAGCGTAATTGAATCGCCTTGCCCGAATTGCGAGGCCACCGCACGTTCAACGGTGGCGCCGTTCGGTACGCGGCCTGAGCTGGGCACGTTCACCGTGAGTTTCGAGCCATCTGTGCCTTCCACACCAAATCCGCTGACGATGAGATTCCCCTGAGCGATCGCGTATACCTGTCCGTCGAGTCCGTGCAGGGGCGTGACCAGCAGCGATCCGCCTCGGAGGCTCTTGGCATTGGCGATGGAATTGACGGTGACGTCGATGGTCTGGCCGGGTTTGACGAAGGCCGGAAGCACCGCGTGCACCGCCACCGCAGCCACATTCTTCAACTGCGGCGTCACATTGGGCGGGACTGTGATACCCAGCTGCGCCAACATGTTGTTGAGCGATTGCACGGTAAACGGCGCTTGGCTGGTTTGATCGCCGGTGCTGTCGAGACCCACCACCAGGCCATAGCCCACGAGTTGATTGGTACGCACACCCTGTATCTGCGCCATATCCTTGATTCGTTCGGCCTCGGCCAGCGGCGAGGCCATCACCACGAACAGTGCCGCCCAAACAGTCCTTTTGATAATTGAAGTACGCATGTCAGTACGGCGCATACTTGGAATTGAAGAATCGCGCGAGCCAGCCCACGCGGTTCGAGCTGTCGATGACACCCTTGCCCGAGTAGCTGATGTGCGCATCTGCGACCTTCTCGGAACTCACCGTGTTGTCCGTGGCGATGTCCGCGCGGCGCACGACTCCCGAGAGGTGCACGAATTCGTCACCCTGATTGAGTCTCAGGGTCTTATCGCCCTGGATGACCAGATTGCCGTTCGGCTGCACGTCGATGACGGTCACGGTGAGAAAGCCGGCCAAGCTGTTGCCCTGCGTACTCGAGCCCTCGCCGTCGAAGCTATCCGCGCCGGAGAGCGTCGTCGTGAAAATCGGCACTCCGCCGGCCGTGATGGTTCGGCCCAGGATGGTGGGACCGGTGTTGTTGACCGAGGTCGTTTTTGCGGTTTTGGTCACCGCACTCTTGCTGGCGTTGGTCGCTTCCGTCAAACGAATGGTCAGCACATCGCCGACACGGCGCGCCTTGAGATCCGCAAACAATTCGATCTGCTGGCCTGCTTGGTAAATCGCGCCCTCCGTCCGCGGCGTGGGCGGCGGCAGCACGCGCGCGACGGGCGGTTCCGGATGATGCCTGGCGGGAATGAGGCCGCATGCCGACAAGGAGAAACAGAGCAGAATCGCGAGTGGGCGCATCATAGGTTCGTCGTGAGGTACTGCAGCATCTGGTTGGTGGTGCTGATGGCCTTGGAATTCATCTCGTAGGAGCGCTGGCACTCGATCATCGAGACCAGCTCGGTTACCGAATTCACGTTCGAGGTTTCGAGCGAACCCTGCGCGAGGGTGCCCAAACCATTCGTGCCGGCGGTGCCGACTTGCGGGGAGCCGCTGGCGGCGGATTCCACCAGCAAATTGTTGCCTATGGGCTGCAAGCCTTGCTCGTTGATGAAATCGGCCAATTGGATTTGGCCCACCTGCGTGCCCTTGGCGTTGGACGCCGAAGTCACAGTCACAATGCCGTCGGTGCCGATGGTGACCGATTGCGCGCCGGCAGGAATATTGATGGCGGGCTGCAGCGGATAACCGCTGGCCGTGACCACGTTACCCTGATTGTCCAATGAAAAGTTGCCGTCGCGGGTGTAGGAGATCGTGCCGTCGGGCATGGTGATCTGTAGGAATCCCTTTCCGTTCACCGACATGTTCAAGGCGGCATTGGTTTGCAGCACGCTGCCCTGGGTGTAGTCCTTCTCGGTGGCGACGATGCGCACGCCGGTACCCAGGGTGAGGCCCGTGGAATAGTGGGTGTTGTGCGTGCTGGGCGCGCCGACTTGCCGAATGTTCTGGTACATCAGATCCTGAAAAGCGGCCCGCCCCGCTTTGAATCCCGTCGTGTTGGTGTTCGCCAGATTGTTCGCGATCACCGCCATACGCGTGGTTTGCGCGTCCAAGCCGGTTTTTGCTGCCCATAATGCAAGGTTCATCGGATATTTCCTTTAAGGTGAGGTCAACATCATGCGTTCGGCACTTTGTTCATTGGTGTCGGTTGAGTTGATGCTCTTGATCTGAAATTCGTACAGACGCTGCAGCTCGATCATGCTGATCAGGGACTGCGCCGCGTTGACGTTGCTGGACTCCAGCATTCCGGAGGTGACGGAAACCGTTTCGTCGGTCTTCGCCTTGCCGCCGCTCTTCAAGCGCAGCAAGCCGTCGGCGCCTTTTTGCAGCGTGGATGTCGGTGGGTTGACGAGCTTGATGCGATCGACTTGCGTCACGGCAAATGGCGCGGATCCTTGCGGCACGACCGACACCGTACCGTCGCTGCCGATGCTCACCACGGTGGAGGGCGGAATGACCAGCGGTCCGCTCTCGGTCAACACCGGCAATCCGCTGGCGGTCGTGACCGCGCCTACGGGCGAGACCCGCAAATCCCCGGCACGTGTATACGCTTCCTGGCCATCGGTGCCGCGAACCGCAATGAAGCCTTGGCCGTTCATCGCGATATCAAGATCGCGTC
>JAXDQK010000169.1:0-3563 GCA_034667905.1 Gammaproteobacteria bacterium
GGCGTCCGGGAGAGTCCCGGCGGGCTGGGCACGGTAAAATGGCAGTTGAAAATGAGGGGAGTCATGAGCGCCGCACTCTTCTTCAATGATCTGCTCGATGAGCAACATGCGGTAACGATTGTGTGGAATTGGCATAATGCTTCCTTTCCTGAGTACATGGTTTCACGGGTATTTGCTCCGGGCGTCCGGAGCGACGAGATGAAAGCCACCGTGACTTCGGGCGACTCGCGATTGACGTCGTGACGTGGCGTCACCACGCCCCGACGGGCATTTCGTCGGGCTGTTTGACGCTGAGGGCGACGGCCATCGGCTGCACCCAGATTGGCAAATTCGACAGCATGAAGCTGGTACCGCTCCAGGCCATGAGCAGAGTTCGACCCATCGTCTCGGCGATGGCCTGCGCTGCATCGGGCGGCACTGCATTGCCAATTCGTTCGCGCCAGCCGGCATCGGACAGGCCCTCAAGCTCCAGATGATCCTCTGGATCGACCAACGACTGCAGGGCGGCCAATTCGAGCGTCGTGAAAGGGCGATGCCAGGTGCCGTCGAGCGCGCGGATCACGGCTACCAGGCGGTCGGATTGTTCGGGCAGGCGTGGGTCAGCAACGGACCAGGCGCCGTTGTCATGTCCTGCGGCTGCTGAGACCGCGCCGCTGGATGCCTGCCAGGGCAGAACGCCGAAGTGTCCGGCGTTGAACCAGTCTTCCCCTTTGGCGCGTTCCAGTCCGGGCCGAGGATCGGCGACGGCGAACGCGCCATTGCCGGTTGACGACGCGCCAATGACGGTGCCGCACGTGTCCTTCCATCCGGTAACGCGATACGTGCCGCGGCCTTCATAGGCGGATTCTGGGCGGGGATCGGCCACGGCCAGATCCTTGCCGCCGGTCACGGTCGGCCCGGGTGCTGTCCACGGCACCACTTTGTAGATGTTGTTGAACTTTGGCGCTCCGAAATGACGGGGATCGGCGACGGCGAATTGACCGGCGCCCACCGCGGCCTTTCCGATGACCACCTGCGCGGGTTCATCCCAGGTTTTCACGCCGTATTGCCCGAACTCGGCCCGCCCTTCCTGGCGACGAGGGTCGGCGACGCTGAAAGCACCCTGCCCGGCCCGTCCACCCGCCGTCACGGTGCCGGCGGCGTCATCCCAGGATGTCACCCCGAGTGCGCCGTTATGCCAGTCCGTGTCGGGTGCGAGGGCGTAGTCGGCCAGCATGCCGTTCTCGACGCGAAGAGTAGCGAGGCTGCGCCAGTCGGAGCCTGCTTTCACGAACGCCAGGCGCACCCAGGTCTGCCATTGCAGGGATGGCACCCGATGCATTGGACCGGCTCTCAAGTCGCCCGGCAGAAGAAGCCGTTCGAGTACGTCGCCGACGCCGCGCAGCGAGCGCTTCGGCGGTTCGTAGAGGAACGGTGGGACGGTCGCCATATGACGCGCAACGAGTAGGAAGCGCTTGCGGGACTGTGCGAGTCCGCCCAGTTCGCCACAGTCATGAGTCGTCTCCGCGACGGCGTAGCCGTAGGAGCGCAACAGGGCCGTGATCTGATCGAGCAACGCCCGTCCGCGCGTGGCGATACGCGGCACATTCTCGAACAGGATGAGCGGGATCGGCGTGGTATGCGCATAGGCTTCCAGGGCGAGCCAGACGCCACGCAAGGTCAGGCGGTTGAGTGCCTGATATTTGGCTGTCTTGCTTTTTGTCTCGGAGAGAAGCCCGCTGAACCCCTTACAGGGGGCCGACAGAAAGAGGATATCGGGATTCTCATGACCAAATGCGGCGTGGATGTCGGCCGTCGTCGCTGCGCGCCAGTCGTCTGGCGGTTCACAACCGTGGAATGCGATATACTGTTCGCGGTCAAACAGATCGAGGCACGTCCCTGGCACGCCGGCCAGGCGGGAGAAGTCGCGAACGGCGGCGGCATCGACATCGATGCCACCGAGGCAGCGAAAGTAGGCTTGCAGATTGCCAAGCCGTGGCGCCGCCCGGTTGAAGCCGAGCGCTCCGCCGCCGATCCCACAGAAAATATGGGCGTGCTTGATCGGCCGGAGATCCGGTGTGCTGACGTGCATGGCATGGGTCCTCATTGCCGCTTCGGGGTCGAAGGGGCTGACTGCGGGGGATTGGGTGATGAAGCGCGGGGAGGTATTCGGACGTTTCTCAGTCCGTCAGGCGAAGGCGAAGTCCCAGACGCGGCTGGGGTTGAGATCTGTCCATTCGATCTCGCCGGCCTCGTAGAGGGCGCGTAGATCTTCGGCGGCGCGCGCCAGCTGTGCCGCGAGTCCTGTCGGCAAGGGTCCGGCGTCTGCGGCGGCCGGCAGTGCGACGGGCCCCTGTGGTGCCCGGAACGGTGTTGCGCGGGCGGCCAGCATTGTCTGTTGGTGGCGGTACCAATCCGTCATGACCCGCGCCAGGTAGGCGTTCGACTTGGCGAAGCCGCCCTTGCGGGCGTTCTGGCGCGCGGCGACACCGTATGAGAGTCTACGCTGGCGATGCGGGCATGGTCACGTAGCTCGGCCATGCCTGTTGTCTTGATGCCGAACAGGTGCAGACGGATCGCTGAAGAACCAAGCGCGCGGTCCAGTACATCCACGATCCGAAGGATGCCGGTATCACCCTCGACGTGTCGTCGGCACATGCTGCCGACGCCGAGGATAGGAAGGCGTGAGATATCGGGCATCCTGTCGAGGCAGCGAAGATAATCGTGTGGATGCCATCCCTGGGCGACGGGCACGAAGCGGTTCTCGATGCCGCGGGCGCGCGCGGCAAGCAGGCACTCTCGGTTGAGGCGGGCCGTGCCCGAAATACGATCGAGCACCTCGGTGCGGTTGTGTGCCACCTCGGGCTCGACGCACATATCGGCGCTGGCGAACCATTGCCATGGCGCGGCGGCGCAGAGGTCGAGGTAGTGCTCGACTGTCCAGGGAAAGCCCCGGTAGCGGACGGCACTGACAAACCCGCCGCTGTCGAGATGGACTGGATGCTGCCAGACCAGATGGAGGTTGCGCCGGTCGAAAGCGCACCAATGCCGGAGACCGAGCGCGTCGCGCCGCCAAACCGAAAGCGCATTAGCGCTGATCAAAATCGGGGCGTCGAGAGCGCGAGCGGCTCGCCAGAGCGGGCCTTCGGCAAGCATGGGCAGGCCGAGGAGGAAGCGGAGAGTGCGTATCATCACGGCCCCCCAACGGATTTCGAGTGCCAATTGGCCGTGAGTTTGCCTGGCGCGGTTTCGGGAGACGTCAGGTCCACGTCCCAGCGCGAACGCGGTAAAGTTGCCTGAATAAGTCGTTCAAGCTGGCTGACCTCCTGGCGGAGCGCGTCGAGTTCCGGTGCATGGATGCAGGCTTGTTGCACTGCTTCCGCGATGTAGCGTCGCCACCTACGCCGATCCCACTGCCGGCGATCGTGGTGGCGTATCGACGCGCAGTTCCCGATGGCCGCGCGTTCACATGCGTGGTCGATCTCGGCCTCAATCGCCCTTAGGCGAGAACGGCGTGAAGCGGCTCCATTCGCGAGCGCCGCGCGATCTAAGCGTGAGGCGGTTGATCTGGATCCAAGGTGGTT
>JAXDQK010000170.1:0-5936 GCA_034667905.1 Gammaproteobacteria bacterium
CCATGGCCGTCAATGGAGCTATATTTCCACATATGCGAAAGCCACATCCGACTACGTCACATCGCCGATCGGCGATGATGGCCTGCTGGCGTTGGTCGAGAACGTGGTGCAATCACCCGGCATGACCGTCGTTTGCGAGCCCTATGGTGGTGCAGTCGGTGCCGTTGCCGTCGGCGATACCGCCTTCTCCCATCGTGGCGGCACCCTGTATCACCTGCACCTTAGCTCAATCTGGGAAACTCCCACCGAAACGCCGGCGAGACTTCAACGCGTGCGCGAGCTTCGTGCATTGTTGCGGCCCTACGTATCGGGCGCTTCCTACGTGAACTATTGCGATCTCGATCTTCCCAACTTTGCCACCGCCTATTGGGGGCCGAACCTCGCGCGCCTGAGCAAGATCAAGTCGGAGTTCGATCCTGAAAACGTGTTCCGCCACGCCCAAAGCGTCCCGGTCGGGCAGTGAAGACGATCGCCCATCGGCGGGCCGCTCCGCGACGGCCCGCTGCCGTCGTAGCCCGGGTCGCCGTGGGACACGCTATGCTGTGATATCTTGCAATGAAATCCGGACCGCACCGGCACCCCGCGCTAGATCAACTGGCGTAGAGCAAGCTCGGCGAACTTGCCGGGAGCGGCGCAAAGCTCGTCAAAAGTTCCTGTCTGGACGATCTTGCCGCCCACCAGAACAATGATGCGGTCGGCATCCTTTACGGTGCTCAAGCGATGGGCGATGACGAGACGTGTAAGCTTGAGCCGGCCCAGCGAGGCCATTACCAGCGCCTGGGTGTGGTTGTCGAGCGCGCTGGTTGCTTCATCGAGCAGTAGAATGCGTGGCCGATGGGCAAGAGCGCGCGCGATCATCAAGCGTTGTTGTTGTCCGCCAGACAAGGACGTGAAGCCTTCGTTGATAACCGTGTGCATGCCCATCGGCATTGCTCGGATGTCCTCCTCGATCCCGGCGTGCTGCGCCGCCTCCCATGCCCGATCGACCGGCAGCTCCACGCCCCCGCAGATGTTCTCGTAGAGGGTCCCTGAGTTGATCTTGGCGTCCTGCAGTACGACGCCCATCTGGCGACGGACCGCGGTAACGTCGAGCGTGTGGAGCGCCTTGCCGTCGAGCAGGATGCGGCCCGCGTCGGGAGCCTCGAAGCCCAGCAACAACCGGAAGATCGTGGATTTGCCGGCCCCGGAGGGGCCGACGATCGCGACGTACTCACCTGTGGCCACCCGGAATCCGATGTCACTCAACACAGGGGCGCTGCCGGGTATGTAGCGAAAGGCCACGCCCTCGAACTCCATAGCGCCGGACAGCTCGCCCGGTCCCGCGCGATCCTCGGAAACCTCCAGCGGGTCCGTGAGCAGCGGGCGTATGCGGGTCATATGCGGGGCGGCAACAAGCGCCTCGCCGATTGCGTTTGCCCATGCGGTCATCGCCGCGAGAGCCTGACCCACCGCCGCATAGACGGCGAGGTACTCGCCAAGGCCCAAGGCCGACTGGCGGGCCGAGGGTGATCCGGCCGCCGCAAAGATGACGAGCGTCGACGCCGCCGGAAACGCCGCTTCAAAGGCGCCCAGCATATTTGCGGCGCGCTGCGAGGCGATGAAATGGCGCTTCTGCTGGGCGAAGTGCCGCGCCCAGATCGCGAACGCCCGCACCGTGCCGCACGCGACCCGCAGCTTGGCCACCGCCAGAACGAGCTGCCAGACGATGCCCTCGACCCGGCCCCTCAGGTCGGAATGGCGCCGCTCGTGATAAAGCCTTACCGCGCTGGTCGCGACGACGACGATTGCGTGCACCAGCGTCAGCCCGAGAGCGATGAGCGCCAAGCGCGCGTCATAGTACAGGATCAGGCCGAGACTGAAGATCGAAAACGTGACCGATAGCAGGCTGCCGATGGTCTGGCCGGTCATGACTTGGCGCACCGCCTCGATGCCTTGGGCGCGATCGGCCAGATCCCCGACCGTATATCGCCGGAAAAACGAAGCTGGCAACCGAAGCAGGCGATCCATGATCGCGGCTTGAAGCATCCGGTCGAGTGCGGTTTCAAGGCGCAGCATCGCAACTCCCTCAACGACGTGGAAGGCGGAGACACCGAGCGCCACCGCGATCAGTGCGCCGACGCACATCGCCAGCGCGCCGAGGTCATCGTAAGGAATGACCGAATCGATCAGCACCTCCATAATAAGTGGCCCGGCCAAGGCGAGCGCGCCGATCCCGACAGTCGCAAGAAGAATGCGCGACGCATCGGGTCGAGCCTCACGGAGGCAGAACCTCAGCAGGACCCTCCAGGATACGGGCCGCGGCGGCAACGACCGGTAGAGCATCGCGGCATCGGAGGACAGTTCCGCGGCCAGGGCGGCGTCGACGTGGCGGCGCCGGCCGGTTTCCGGCTCTATCATGAGGTAGCGGCGCCTCGACACCGGCACGATGGCGACCGGTTGCAGATGGTCACCGTGCCAGGCGATCAGCGCTCCGACACAGCGACGCCACCATCCGTCGTGCAACGTCACCCGGCGCACCCGGAGCCGCGACGCCCGCGCGATCTCGACAAGGTCGTTGTAGCCGTTTTGCGCCGGTTGCCGCCCCGCTGGACGCACCACCGAAGCGCCGCTCGCCTCGGCAGCAATGCGACAAGCGTCCAGGAGCTTGTCGGCAACTTTGTCTTCTGTCAGGGCGCGGCCCGGCGCGGCTCGGATCAGGCGCGCAAGACGGTCGAACATCCGGCCAGCACGATCAGCGTTGGTCGTCCCGATATAGGGCATCGCTACGCCATCAGCTTCGCGTAGACACCGCCCATGGCAAGCAGCGCGCCATGGGTTCCGCGCTCCACGACCTTGCCTTGGTCGAGCACGATGATTTCGTCGCAGTCGCGAATTGCGCTCAAGCTGTGCGCGATGACGATGGAGGTACAGCCGCGAAGTCGCAGGTTGTCGTAAATGGCCTTCTCGGTGACTGGATCGAGGTTGGCGGTGGCTTCATCGAGGATGAGCACCGAGCGATTGCCCACGAGCGCACGCGCAATTTCGATGCGCTCCTGCTGCCCGCCGCTGAAGTTGACGCCGCCCTCGGCAACCTGACAATCGAAACCGCCAGGCCGCGACGCGACCTCGTCGAGTACCATTGCGTCACGCAACGCCTGCGCCACATCCGCCTCCGGTACCGTTGGATCCCATAGGGTGAGGTTGTCGCGAACGGTTCCTTCGAACAGAAAAACGTCCTGGTCGACGTAGCCGACCGAGGTTGCGAAGACCTCCGGCGGTATCTCCGATAGCGGCACCCCGTCGAAACGGACCTCGCCAGCCCAAGGTCTCAGCAACCCGCAGATCAGTCGGCCGACGGTCGACTTGCCGCACCCGGTCACGCCGACCAGGGCGATCCGCGTCCCAGGCCGCAGCTTCATCGACAGTCCGTCGATGAACGGTGGCTCAAGGGGCGAATAGCCGAACCGGACGTTTTCGAGCTCGATGCCGCCCTCTAATCTGCCGTGCGCCCCGTCGGGCCACATCCTGGTGAGCTGCGATTTCTCGACCGGATAGTTGAAGACATCTTGCAGGCGCAGAAGATCGCCCTTGAGCCTCTGAAAGCTGCCTGCGAGCTGGACCAGGCTGGCGATGGGCCGGTCGAAGCTCGCGAGAAGCGACTGAAATGCGACCAGCGCTCCCACCGTCATGGCGCCATCCATGACGCGCAAACCGCCGATCCCGAGAACCGTAACCGTACTCAACACGGAAAAAAAGGCAGCACAAGTTTCCAACACGATCGCGTAGATGCCAAGCGCGTGCTGCGCATTGAGCGCCTTGGCGTGAAATCCGGCCCAGCGCGCGAACGCGCCATCCTCTAGCCCACCCGCCTTCAGGGTCTCGATCGTGCGGATGATCCCAACCACGCTGCCGTTGACCTTTCCTTGCTCGACGGCAAGGCCGCGGCTCAGCTCCTCCTGCCGCCCGGCAACCAGACGGAGCACCACCACGTTCAACAGCGTCACCGAGATGCCGACCGCCGTCAGCTCGACATCATAGATGGCCATGGCGGTGGCGAAAAAAACGAGAGAGACCAGATCGAGGGTATTGGTCGCCAGGCCGCCGGACAGCGCGCGGGCGATCTGCTCGGTGCTGGAGACCCGGCTGACGACGTCGCCCGGATGGCGCTGGGTGAAGAACTCGATTGGCAGCGAGAGCAGATGCCAGAGAAACCGGCTGATCATCGTCACCTCGATCCTGGTCTCGAGACGCAGGAGCAGAGATTGCTGCAGGGCAGTAATGATCACTCGGCCGGCGCCCGCAACCGCAATACCGATCAACAAGGGGACGAACCAACCCTCGATGCGCTCGACCAGGATGTTGTCGACGAACACCTGGGCGAGAGCCGGAAGCAGGATGCCAGGGACCACCATGGCCGCGCTGACGACCATCAGCAAAGCGACGGCCGCCTTGGATCGCACAAGCTCACGCCCCAGCTGGTGGAAGACCTGCGGCTTGCTTCCAACTCTCTTGTACTCGGCAGCAGGCGTCATCGTCAGCACGACGCCGGTGAAGGCCGCATCGAGCTCCGCCAAGCTGATCCTGCGGCGGCCCGCGGCCGGATCGTTGACATGGGCATGCCGGTGGTCAACTCCCTCCAGCACGACGAAATGATTGAAATTCCAATGAATGACGCACGGCATGGCGAGCCGGCTCAGCTCCGCGGGCTCCATCTTGAACGCGCGTGCGCTGAGCCCGTAATGGCGTGCCGCCGCCAGCACGTTGCGTGCGTTGATGCCGTCGCGCGAGACTCCGCACGCGACGCGCAGCTGCTCCAACGGAATCCAGGAACCGTAGTGGGCGAGGATCATCGCCAGTGCGGCGGCCCCGCATTCCACGGTTTCCATCTGACGGATCGTGAGGGTCCGGCGTATCGATCGACGGCCGAGGCGCGCGCACCATGCGACCATCCGCCCGATCCGGGAGAGCCCCCGAGGTATGTTGTTGGCCCCCATGGAATTGATACGCTCTTACCCGCCCGTTTCGCTCGCGCGCGTGAAAAACGGCAGCACCAGGCCAATCGGGGGCCGTTGCGATATGGTGACCTCCGCCCGCACCAGCGTGCCGGGGCTCAGAGTCAGGCCTGATGGCGGTCCCGCCCTGGTTTGTCGCTGGTCGCCGCCCGCGCCGCGCTCGTCGCTTACAAGTTTCACCACAGCCTCATAATAAGGCTGGTCCGAGAAATGCGTGACCAAAGTGTCGTTATGGACCGCGGCCGCGATGCCCTGCGGCGTCACCGGAAAGTCCGAGACCCGGACGACCTTCCCCTGCAGGGCGCCGAATTGCTTGTGCGTCGCCGCAGAGGCCTCGACACGCACCTCCATTCCGGGCTTCACGCTCTTGCCATGTTCGGCCGGAATATAGATTACGGCGGACAAAGATGTGTCCTCGACGCCGATGACGGCGACCGGCGCACCAGCGGAGAGCATGGCTCCGATGGATGCCTTGACCTCCACCACCCGCCCTTCAACCGGGCTCACCACCTGGGACGCCTGCTCCAGCGCGGCCGCCAGCTGTTGCACCCGGCGACGAAGTTCGTGCAATCGGAACTCCGAGTCGATTCGGTCCCGCTCACCACGAGCTTGGAGGTCCGCGCGCTGCGCCTTGAGACCTAGAATCGCAATTCGCGCGTCGTCAATGCGCTGTCGCGTATCGGCGAGTTCGCGACGCCGATCCTCGGCGAACTCGACAGCAGGAGCGGCTTGAAGCAGAGACGTGACGCGCTGCTCCGCGACGGCGATCGTCTCGTCGAGTGCGGCCTCCTGGGCGGAAAAGCCTGAGCTCGTGCTGGCAATGCCGGCACTCAGGGTCAACATCAGTTCGGCGTGCTCTTGCTCCCGTTCGCGCAATGCTTCGACGGTGTCGCGATGGCGCTGCTCCGCGTCCGTCTGGGCAATGCGAGCGATGACCTGTGCCTG
>JAXDQK010000171.1:0-7176 GCA_034667905.1 Gammaproteobacteria bacterium
TTTCCCGCGCGAATGGCCGTGACACTCGGGGCTTCCGACTCGACTGGCTGCGCTAAACAAACCGCTGGTGCTAACGCCAAACACAGGGCCTGCATAAACATTATTTTCACGGTTGTCCTTGAGGGTGAATCACAGGATCGACTGGATGCAGCGCGAGCTGCAGCTGGCGACGGTGAGTTGATTTCGTTCACGCGCTGCGACTTAAGCCTGCGCTTGCGTGCGAAGTCAAGAATCGAGGCGAGGAGTTCGCGCTGGTGGGGGTGGAATCGATCATGGAACTAGAAGCCGGCGCTTTGGCATGAGTGCACTCGCGAGCTGCTGGAGCGTAGCGGCGCGTCGTGTCACCAGCCGCCACTGGAACCCTTCGATTGTCTGTCGCAAAGTGCCCGAAGCGCTCGTTGGGTGGCTCAGGCGCAGACTCCGAGGGTGACGCTCAACGCTCGACATGAGCGGTGGTGCAAAGGCGCCCAGAAGTAGGCTTTTTGCGTCGCAAGGACCTTGCTTGAACCCCAATCCAGCCGCACGCCGTTTGGTCCATAACTAGAGAATTCTTGTCAATTTAGCGGGGAAGCCGAAAACTTCCGGCCCGATGCGGTTGGCGAGCAATCTCACTCAATTGGCGCTTCAATTGGCACTGTGCGTGAACCACGCCCAGGCACTCCAATCTCTCAGTTGCCATGATAGATAGGCTATAATAATGTATTTATATCAGAGAGTTGCGGTGTATTTCTCGACGTTAGTCGAGACATGCTACAAATAGTTGGTGTCGCAGTGTCCGAGTTTAACCCACTACTGTCGCCTGCAAAAAAGGCGGGTACCGATTGCCCACAGACAGCTGGGATCGCCAATCCAGGAGGCGTAGGATTTCCTACGGGCCCGTAGATAATCCTTGAGGTACTTAGCATGGCCAGCCAATCCACGCAGATTTCCGCGAGCGTCTCTAAGGAAACTAAAAAACTCTTGGATGCGTACACGCGTAAGCGGGGCATCAAGAAGTCATTCGTGATCGAGCAGGCGTTGCGCCATCACTTGCTTGCCGCGGAGGAGATTCCCGAGGAGTTCATCGTGCCGCCGGTGCTGCGCGTAAACATTGAAGGATTGAGGGCGATCGTGGCGCAGCTGGAGGCCAAAGATGCTCCGACTCCGGCAATGTTGGAGTTGATGCGGACTCGCTGATTTAAAAGACCATGCTGGAAATCCGACTATTGCTGCCAGGCGATGATCGCAGCGACTTTGTGAGCGGCGACGAGGCGCTCGATCGGTACTTTTTAAAGTATGCGGGGCAAAATCAGTTTCGACATCGTATTGGTGTGAACTATGTAGCGATCATGGAAGGCCGTGTGATTGGTTACGCCGGGGTGAGTCCTGCGCACATTGAAGTGGAACGGGTGCCTGCCACGCTGTCCAAGCTGCTTCCGGGATACCCGCTTCCGGTACTGCGGCTGGCCCGACTTGCCACCGATCGACGGGTGCGCGGCCAAGGCGTCGGACTCGAGTTGTTGCGCTACGTATTCGTTCTTGCCCATCGCACGAGTCGAGACTTTGGCTGTGTAGGTGTTTGGTCGACTCGAAGCAGCAGCAGGCCGTAGCGTTCTATGAACGCTATGGATTTGTTTCGCTCCCGGTCGAGCTCGGCGCCAGTGCGACCGCACCCATCGCAATGTTCCTCGCTCTGAATCGGATTCCAGCGCCATGACACCGGCGGCACTATTTTTCTATTTAGCATTCCAGACGCAGTCTCGATTGAAGCCGCATCCGCCAAGCATTCCGCTCGGCACGCCGGTCACCAGGACGGTTATGCCTGAGTTATCGAGGCTAAGCGCGCCAGCACGGTTGCTAGCGTCAACGAAAGGTTGACTCACGCATTGGCCATCCCAGGTCCGAGCGACGCGGACATCCACATAGATGGCGTCGCGTATTCAAAAAGTGCCGATAGCTTTCCGCATAGCCACCCGCGTCATTTACTAGGCTCCGCCGTCCAAGGACCGTCCTTCCCTATCGGTGCGGATCGAACCGAAAGCGCGGCACCACGACAGCGGCGTATTACACCGCCGCCCGGACGCTCCGGCTAGCGACCGAGATCATTTGTCAGCCCCCGGACGCTTACTACCAGGCGGTATTCGTCGAGCGCCGCGATCATCGCGTGTGCGGCGGGCGCGACTCGCACAGATTATCGCGTGCATGATGGTCAGCATAACAAGCCGGACAAACTGCAGCGCACACTTGACTGGATCCTTCCGAAAGAATTACAGCAGGCGGAATCACCCGACTAGATCACCGCGCAGGTCAATAACTATGTGGAGTTGAAAACCAAGGACCTCGCTCCCACGGCCGCAGGAGCGAACTTGCCTGAAGCATGCCACCTGATGCATTCTGCATCGACCAAGTAGAAGAATTCATGAGTTGGGAGATCAAATTTTGTCGCTGACTGGGGCGGTATTCTTGAGTTACGCCTCGGGAGACGCCGTAGCGGCTGAGCGGATCGCGACGAGCTTGCGAACCGCCGGTATCGAGGTTTGGTTCGACCGGAGCGAGTTGCGGGGCGGGGACGCCTGGGACACCTCGATCCGCAAGCAGATCAAAACTTGCGCGCTATTCATCCCCGTCATCTCACACACGACGCACGATCGCATCGAGGGCTATTTCCGCCTGGAGTGGAAGCTGGCGATCGACCGGTCGCACCTGATGGCTGCCGACAAGGCTTTTTTGTTGCCGGTCGTCATTGATGACACGCGTGATGATGATGAGCGAGTACCGGAACGGTTTCGGGAGGTGCAGTGGACGCATCTGCCGAAGGGCGAGACCACACCGGCGTTTGTCGGACGAATTCGTGGACTGCTCTCGGGCAGCCCGACAATTGCGGCAAGCTCAGTCCGCCCCGTGGCAGGGGCTATTGGGGATGCGTCGCCGGCATCGAGACGTCGGAGTGTGCGACAGTGGGGGCCGAAAACCACACTCCTGGCTGTGGGTGCTGTCGCGGTGGTCGCAGCCGCTTACTTCGTACTCGAGCGGTTCACGCCCTCGAGGCCCACCCTGCTCACGGGTCCACCAAACTCCATCGCGGTGCTGCCGCTAGCGAACGAAAGTGGAGATCCAAATCAGCAGTACTTCTCGGATGGACTGTCGGAGGACTTGATCACGACCCTGTCGCAGTTCCCAGGTTTGAAAGTGATCGGTCATACGTCGTCGTTCAAGTTCCGGAATTCGAAGGAGGACAGCGGGAGCATCGGCACGAAGCTCGGGGTGGCACATCTGCTCGAAGGGAGTGTGCGCCGCTCGGGGGATGTAGTACGGGTGAGCACCGAGCTCATCAATGCGTCGGACGGCAGCACGCAGTGGTCCGCCCGCTATGACCGTCCCTACAAGGATCTCTTTGCGCTTCAGGACGACATCACTCGGGCGGTGGCTGCCGCTCTCAAAGCCAAGCTGTTGCTCCCGGAGAATGCCGGCGCGCAGAGCGATCGCCCCCCGAGCGGAAACCTCGAGGCCTACAACAGGCTTCTGCGAGGCAGGTTCTACGACGCCCGCGACAATGAAGCCGGCGAGCGTAAAGCGATCGAAGAGTTCACCGCGGCAACCCAGCTCGATCCGCGGTATGCGGTGGCCTGGGTCGGTTTGTCCACCTCGCTGACGAACCTCGGCGAGCAATGGCTCGAGGGTGCGGCCGCCCAAAAGGTCTACGCGCAGGCACGAGCGGCAGCCGAGGAGGCGCTCACCCTGGAGCCGGATCTCGCCGCCGCGCACAGCGCACGTGGTTTCGTGCTCCGAGTCGCGGATTTCAACTGGCGTGGGGCTGAGGCGGAATACCGTCGCGCCGTAGAACTGGCGCCTGACGTCGGTTCGATGAAGTTTTCTCTCGCTAATCAGCTGGCGACAATTGGTCAAGTAGAGGAAGCGATCGAGTTGACGCGCCAGGCACTCTCGACCGAGCCGCTGCGTGCTGGTTGGCATGAATGGCTGGCCATGGACCTCCTAGGACTCAATCGTCTCGACGAGGCGGAGCCGGCGATCCACAAGGCGATCGAACTACAGCCGCATGCAGAGGGCTATTACCAAACCCTGACAATGATTGCGATCAAGCGCGGTGATCCGAAAGCTGCGCTCGCAGCGGCGCTGCAGGAGCCTGTAGGTGACTGGCAGGACATCGCACTCGCGATGGCATACCAGATCGGCGGTGACTCCACTGCAGCAGACGCGGCACTCAAGAAGCTGATCGACAAGCATGCCGCGATTGCCGCGTACCAAGTGGCTGAAGTCTATGCGCTTCGGAATGATCAACACAAGACGTTCGAATGGCTCGAGCGCGCTTGGAGCATCCGTGACACGGGCATCACCAGTCTGCTCAACGATCCCTTCATCCTGCGCTACAAGGACGATCCGCGTTTTTCCGCATTCTGCCGCAAGGTTGGCCTGCCAATGCCCGCAGAGGTTGAAAGGCACACTTGATTTGCGCGCTGGCGCGGCCGGAGCCGACAAGGGAGATCGTGTTCGGTTTTGGTCCGGGACCTAGATCACCAACGCATCAATGTGGTCATGTCAGAATTGTCGGGTCGGGACGGTCTGACCGGCTATTTTGATGGAGCGACGACGGACATGGATCAACCGTTGTATCGGGGAATTCTCAGGCGAGCGGGTTTGTCCTCCTGGCTGTTGGTCTGCAGTAAGTTAGATGGCGGATTCTGCTGGGTGGCCATCCCAGGTCCGAGCGACGCGGACATCCACATGGATGGCGTCGCGTATTCAAAAAGTGCCGATAGCTTTCCGCATAGCCACCCACATCATTTACTAGGCTCCGCTGTTTCTTGCACGACTTCCTGCACGAAATCCAGGAAAGCCCGGATCTTGGCCGGCGGCAGGTGGCGCGAAGCGTAGTACGCATATAGCGGCCAACGCTCGTCACTCCATTCTGAGAGGATCTGTACCAGCTTGCCGCTCCTCAGCCAAGGACCAAGGCCCAGCTCGAGGCTCTGGAACACACCATAGCCCGACACGCACGCTGCTATGGCGGTTGATGGGTCGTCGGTGGATAGCCGGCCACGCACTGTGACATCGAGCACCTTACCATTGCGGTGAAATTCCCAGGGGAAGGGCCGACCTGTCTGTGGGTCACGAAATAACAGGACCTCGTGTTCGATCAGGTCTTGCGGTGTCCGCGGTTCGCCGTGCCGTTTGAGGTAGGCCGGGGCCGCGCAGGTCAGTATGCGGGTTTCAAAGAGTTTGCGCGCGATGAGCGATGAGGGTTCCGTGGGACCGAAGCGCACGGCCACATCGACTCCGGTCATCATTTCCTCGCGGTGGTTGCTGACGCTGATCTCGAGCGATAGCAGCGGATAGCGGCCTAGAAACCGCTGCAAGCCCGGCGCCAGCACCAAGCGGGAAAACCACGGATCGACATTGATGCGTAGGCGACCACGAACCGCCGTGGATGCGCTTGCGACCTCCGTTGAAGCTTCTTCAAGGGAGGTCAGCAGCGGCAGCACCTGTGCATGAAAGCGTCGCCCTTCGTCGGTAAGCACTACTGAGCGGGGGTTACGATCAAAGAGCCTGACGCCGAGTCGCGCTTCAAGGCGTCGGATTGCACGGCTCACGCCGGACGGTGTCATGTCGAGCACCTCCGCTGCGCTGACGAAGCTGCCAGCCTCAACGACGGCGGTCAGTACACCGATGCCTGTCAGGACACGTGCATCAAAGCTCAAGACGGCTCCAGCAACGCATTGACTAGAACGCGACCCCAGTAGCTGGCCATCAATATGATGATTTTTCCTCATCTTAAAGATGACATCGGTGTTATTCGATCACGCTGTCGCGTGGGTTACAACCATTGGCAACGTTTGGTTCACCCTGCCAGTGGGAGGCGCCTCAACGTAGGCGGAGCAGAGCAGATTGTGTACGCGATAACCGGGATTTCTGGAAGGGTCGGCAGTGTGAGTCACTATGATCTCCAGCATTGAAGCCTATCGGTACCTGCGTGCCACGATGACGGAGTGCAGTCGGAAAGCTGGCTGGCGCTCGCTGTTGCTTCGGGCGTACGACGACCCCGGTTCCCTTTGTCACCAAGACGATCAGATGATCGTTGGTCGGTGGCGTCGTGAACGCCTTTTGTCGGTACCACGAATAGTTGGTGACGGACTACTCGAGTAATCAATGAGTTCGCCCTATGAACTAAATTTCGGTCGACTCTAACCTACATGTACGTGATTATCATATAATTCCATAGGTTACGTTATATTCACAGACGTATTCGAGGATGGCTCGACAATACATGGTGATGCGATGTCTCACGCAGCACTCGACGTAGTCACAACCGTCCTATAGGTTCCAAAAGCTGCGTATTGGCGAGGCGATCCGGGCTGATGATGTCGTTGATTTGCGGTTATTGTGTCAGAGAGAGAAAATTGGCAAAATTTCTGCCGGCGCCTCTTCACCTAAATCACGAGGACTCGCTAAGAGGGCTTGGCGCAAGATGTCCTTGTCGATCATCACGAATCGACTAACCGCATCCGAGATTCTTTCCACAAGTTCGTGTCGATGGCGGGCGGCCACGTATCGATGGGGGGTCCCATCTACCGCATCTTCGAAGCGATCTGATTGTTGTAACGTTACGATTTGAGTCGCCCAGCCTACTCCGCTCGTACCACATCTCGCGACGACTAGTGGGTTTACGAGAACGGGCTTCGGTGAAGCGTGCGCTGATCTTCCCGCAACGAGTTCGCGCGGTTTCACTTCGATCGGCCGTTTTGCTGTGCGCTGAGTTATGCATACATCGTTCAGGGGTACTCCCATGCCCAACAAACGAAATCCGACGCTCCAGTCGCTGCCCGTGGCGAACTATAGCTCAGCAATTGCCAGAGCAGTCGAGTGGTTAGGGGATCGCTAGCTACTCGCGAAGCCGATTAAGGCGGCACGCAGTCGAGAATCGCAAGGGATCGCGCGGAGAATCTCAAGCAGTCGGCCCGTGTTCACCGACGATTTCGTAAAGCGCCGCCATCGACTCTCAATGCGACCGCGCGTGCGAGATGAGCTCACCCAGTCGTGAGAGGAGAAGTTTCAAGATCGGGGAGGAGTTAGTGTTGCTGTACCCGACGACCAAATCAATGGTGGGAATTTCGCCTTTCAGCGGGCGGCTCACGACCGACCACGGCAGCCAATTCTTCGCATATGCGGGCATCAGCGACA
>JAXDQK010000172.1:0-6363 GCA_034667905.1 Gammaproteobacteria bacterium
ATAGCGAGTGGGAACCACCCGATCCCTTTTCGAACTCGGAAGTGAAAACGCTCTGCGCCGATGCTAGTGTCGACTTTGTCGATGTGAAAGTAGGTCACTGCCAGGCTCTTAATTTGATGAAAACGAAACCCTTACCAGCGAAAGTTGGTGAGGGTTTTTTTTCGCTCATTTTATTCGAAGGCAATCGAACGGCAGTCCTGTCGCTTATGTCTTGATTTTACTCAGCGCCACATTTGTCGCGTCGATATCAAATCGCGTGGGATCAAAATGGCCGCCGACCCACTGCAGATAACCGTCGTGTTCCTCGTGTTCTGGATCAGAGATCGCTCCGAGGAACTCTGCATAGCCGCGGGTGCTTCCAACATCCTCCGGTGGGCAGCGGTTCGCTCCGCCGCTGCAGTGAACCAGAGACGGCGCGACGTCTCGATCGGGGATCTGCTCCTCGACGATGACGATGTGATGCCAGTCGTCGCCGAAGTCGTAGACGTAGTCAAAGCAGCGTGAATCGATCCCAAGAGCTTTGACGAGAACGACGTTTTTCTCATCGACGTGCTCGAGTTCATCCGCGAAATCTGGATCTGGATCGGCGTAGCGCACGCCGCCGATGACGAACTCATGCAAATGGCTGTTAGTCCAACCGAGCACGGTCTGAAACACCGTGTGCAGTTTAGGAAGCTTGATGGTCTCGGGCACGGTGATGCGGCGCCATACGCTCGGGGTCACACCGAGCAGCTCAATTTTAAGCTGCCAGGACCAGGTTTGCTTGCGGCTCGAGGGGACTCGCTTAGGCATTATGCGGCGGTCTTTAGTAGATCTACCCGGGCCACCAAGTTCCAGGGCAGAAGCTCATCGATGCGATTGTTTGCGGCGACTTCCTTCAAGATCTCGATGTCCATGACGCGCTCTGCCAGTACCTTTTTAAGCCGTCCGTTCTCCGCCTCCAGCTGCCGCAGCCCGCTTCACGTCGACCGCCTCAAGCTCGCCAAAGCGCTTGCGCCAGGCGCAGATCGTGACGTCGCTGACCCCATGCTTCTTGGCCACTTCCGACACAGGCGCCTTGTCCGCCTCGCGCAGTATCTTGACCATCTGCTCTTCAGTAAATCTTGTCTTCTTCATGGTCCCCTCGCTTCCCGAAGGACCATTGTCGCAAAGTATCTACTGGACCGAAATCGGCCCTCAGGTCAATGGTGCAATACTTCCGCAGACGGCGACCACAATTTGCGGGTCGACTCCGCTCAATGGCCGCGTTGGAGAAGGGCATCGGTCAGCACCTTCTAACGCGTCAGTTTCAATTATCGTTCGAATGGTGTGCGTTACGGCACGGGTAGGGCGGGTGCGTTGGCCCCGAGAGAAATTGTAACGCATTCTCGCACCGGTGATGTAGAGTCGGCATGGATCAGCATGCTTTTAATCCGCCAGGGTCGAGTGTGGCAGGCACGCCAAAGTTGCCGATAATACAAACCCGAGGCGCGCATCGACACGAGGAGTGGCGACCAAACTCTACTCCTTGCTCAACCTAGCATCGGGCGGGCCTGCCTTCAACGCAAGGGGGGATGACCATGACAGAAACTCCATTCATTGTCCGGTCCGACACAGGTGGCGTTTCGACCTTGACCTTAAACCGTCCGGAGTCGAGAAACGCTCTGTCAATCGGCATGATGCTCGCCCTGTCGGCCGAGCTGCATAACGCTGCGGCTGATCCGTCGGTGCGTGTAGTGGTATTGACCGGAGCGGGACCGGTCTTTTGTGCTGGTCATGATCTAAAAGAAATGCGTGCTGAGAAGTTCAACCGTGTCTATACGGAGAAATTGTTTGCCAAGTGTGCAGAAGTAATGCTCGCCATCGTAAACATTCCTAAACCCGTCATCGCTCAGGTACACGGGATTGCAACGGCAGCCGGCTGCCAACTGGTCGCCAGTTGTGATCTGGCCGTCGCCGCGGACAACGCTCGATTTTCCACACCGGGGGTGAACATTGGGCTCTTTTGCTCCACTCCCATGGTGGCCTTATCGCGCAACGTGGGCCGCAAAGCCGCCATGCACATGCTGCTGACTGGCGACCTAATCGATGCAGACACGGCAGTCCGTTTTGGGCTGATCAATCAAGTGTCGCCTGAGGCAGAACTGGGAAACCAGACCGCCGCGCTCAGCGCAAAAATCGCTGCCAAGTCGCCGCTGACGCTGGCGATCGGTAAAGAGGCCTTCTATCGTCAGGCAGAACTTCTCCTCGCCGATGCGTACGCCTACGCTGCCGGCGTAATGGTGACCAACCTTGCAAAGCGTGACGCGCAAGAGGGCATCAATGCTTTCATCGAGAAGCGAACACCCGTGTGGTGCGGGGAGTGAACCGTCGGGCTCAGTTCCGCATTCTGCGTTCCTCGATGAGCAGGAATCGCGGCTGCCGTTACTGCTTCAGCTGGAACCGAACACCCAACGGATAGCAGGAATCACAGGCTAACCATCCTCGGTGGAGGCGAGATAGTGCCCAGACCGGGCGCGCGCCAATTTCAGCGCAGCTTGGTCGAGTCGCGTGCTGCCGCTGCCTTGCACGGTCGTCGGATCGGCATCTGGGATGGATAGGAATTGAGCTCTTGAACTGGACGCTAAAGGTGTTATGTGAAGTCGCTGGCGAGTCGCAACCCCGTGCAGGATGAGTTTCCTGGCGCGACGGCGAATGTCCTACGGTGAATTCGGACTTCCCCGATTGCCGTGATTTCAGTAGGGGCGATACTGCTTCTATCTTTCTTGATCGGAGGCGCGCATGTTCCACCATTCTAAGCATCTATTTTTGGCGGCGACTGGGGTCGTAGCACTGTCGACTGTGTCAGCACTGGCCTTTGGACATACTTACGAGCGCTGCGACGCCGACGGCGATCATTGCGTACGTGTTGTTTGTGACCACGATGGGGACAAATGTTGGAGCCAGTCAGAATACAGTAAGAAAGATATTTATAGCCGCCCTGGGCGCTGGGTTTGTGACTCCGATGGCGACCGCTGTCATTACGAATACACCGGTAAGAAATGGAATCCGCATTGGGAGCACCACGACGACGACCGGGAGCGATAAACCGAAAAACCCTCGGGACGGGGAGGGCCCCGCAGGTCGCGGGGCCCTCAGCCGTGGTCAGCCTCGGCTCGAAAGCACGAGCGAGCGCATATTTGAGCGCACTTCGCACGACATTCACCGCCAGGCACTCGCAGCGCAGCGTCGCTGCATAGGACGTTTCCTATTGGGGAAACCAAAGGCTGTTTTTAAGCGCGCACTCGGAGACTATCCTCAATGAGGATGACGCGGAGTTTTAGCAATTACAGATGGATTTATGTATATCGAAGATCAGCTGCGCAAACCAAAGTTACGATGTCGCCCTAGTGAAAGCGGCCGCAAATGCTGACTTCCTTGCCCTGCCAGTTGAGTCCGCGCCGCCGCCAAGCTGTACGCACTTCCAGCAACCTCACTGGTCAAATCGGAGCTCGGGTCCGTGGGCCGGTGGGTTTCTCGAGGCAACAATCTTGAAAAAAAGGGCAGAAGTAGGTGAATTCGACATCCTCTCGATGCGGGATATCCGGGCTGTAGGCAGCCTTGCCGCTCGAACGCAACGGACCACGATTACTCGTGCAACTGCGTTTCTAGCTCTTATCCTGATCCCATCGCTAAGTTCAGCGGCCATTTATAAATGCACTGCCCAGGATGGCAGCATCACTTACACCGATGCACCATGTCCCGAAGACACGACGACGCAGTATATCGATCCAGCGGCGCCCTCGTGGCTGAACGAGTCATCGCAGAATATGAATACTACCGCGGCACTTCCCGACGCAAAGTCCCTATCGCAGCCTGAGATCATCGCTATGCTCTGCGCCAATGATGAATTTAAATTTTGGCTCAAGGTGCAACGACATGGCTTGCCGGAACGGGACGCCAGAACAGCGAAATTTATCCATATCAGCCACCTTTGCCGAAGGGCTCTCCACCTCCCAGATGTAGCGGCGCCGATTCCACCAATGCCGCTGAAGCGCGTACTGGGGCAGGAGATGAGATGAGAAGTTTAACGGACCCCTTTCGACCCCAAACGGCCGGATGCGAACGCTTGCTTCCGAGCATTTAAATCGCGAACTTTTCCTAAAACGAGTATTGGCGCCGGTGCGGCGCATAGGAATTGACTCCTTGCGACACGACGATGCAGTTCCCCTAACTCGCTCATTTACGGCGGCTCAAAATGGGAAATGTCAGCCCTGAAGAAACTTTTCCATTGTGTAGTTGTGGATCGGTACTCCACGTATCTCGAAATCATTTCTCCGAACCTTGATGAATCTCTTACGCTCGAAGAAGGGAAAAGCACATTCGCTAGCTTCGATAAACAGTCGAGTGAGCCCTAGATGTATAGCCTCCAACTCGAGTTTGTTGTAAATCGCTGATGCAGCTCCCATTCCCAACGCCTCAGGGCTGGAGTAAAGAAGGTCGACGTGACCGTTACTCTCCATATCTCCAAAAGCAATCGGCTTGTCCGCATCGTTTACGGCGACAATCGTTATACGACCGTCTGTCGCGCGGCTGTTCCAGCCGCTAGGGTCGCCAATTTCCGGCGCCCATGCCTCTACCTGCGCTTTGTTGTAGAAGCGACAAGCGACCTCACGCACGGAGCGATAGAAAATCGTCGCTAGGTCCGCCGCATCGCTTGGTCGATATTCTCTTATTCGTATGAGTGGTTCCCGGGACTGAAATGGGGAAGTTTCGGCGTCTCTTAACCACGATTCCGATCAGTGTACCTCCCGCCGGGAATGACGGCTGCGTGTGATCTGCCGGCTGCGCTCCATCACTCTGGGGCGTGCGATCAGCGCAAAGCTAGGAGGTTTCCCGCTCGCGCGGCGCTGTGGATGGCTGACTGACTGTGATCGGACCCTCTCCTGCTCGTCGCCAGGGGCAGCTATCGGGAACTAAAAAGTTTGAACCTTTCCCGATAAAGTGTACAAGGTCGGTCAATACTCACGACACGACGGGTTGAATTTAACGACATGAGAGCGAGCGCTAGAATTGTCGCGTCCCTTTCGCTTCTTCTGGTGGGTTGTGCGGTGACCTACGCCGCAGACTCGTCCGCATTGGAACAAGAGTATCCCGCCAAGCCGGTGCGCATCATCGAGCCGTTCGGGCTGGGCGGTGGACCTGATCTATTGGCCCGCGCCCTCGCCCCGAAGCTCTCTGAGCTGTGGAGCCAACCTGTGACAGTGGACAACGACCCCGGTACGGGAGCTACCGCGGGCCCAGCGCACGTCGCAAAGTCACCGCCCGACGGTTACACGCTGCTCATGAATACCAGCGCTCAGGCATATAGTGCGGCGTTCTTGAAGAATCTTCCATATGACCCGTTGAAGGATTTCATCCCGGTCGCTCCGCTCACTAGCCAGCCCTACGTGCTCATCGCCGGCAAGGCGGCGGGCTTCACCACCGTCGGCGAACTCATTGCCGCCGCAAAGGCGAATCCGGGTAAGCTGAAGTTTGGCTCCACTGGCCCCGGCACTGGCACGCACTTGGGAGTCGTGAAATTCAACCTCAGCGCCGGCATTAAAGCCGTGGACGTGCCTCCCCGGCCGACGGATGCCATCGCCGATATTGTTGCTGGCACCATCGAGGGGCGTACCACGTATGTGATTGCGCCTATCTCTATTGTCCTACCCTCTATCCGCGACGGTAAACTCTTCCCACTAGGTGTGACCACTGTGCGCCGCTCAACCTTGCTTCCGCAGGTGCCTACGATCGCTGAATCGGGCGTTGCCGGATTCGACTTCCCGATTTGGTATGGAATATGGGTCCCGGCTGGCACTCCGGCCGAAGTGGTTGACAAGCTTTCGAAGGATATCCGGCGCGCGCTCGCCGGAGCGGATCTGCGTGACTGGGTCACGAAGCACGGAGGCGAACCGATGAGCATGACGCAACCCGAGTTCGCACGCTTTGTGCAGGCCGAGAGTGAAAGCGCGGCGCAGCTCATCAATGCGGTTGAGATCAAACTCCGGACAAAGCCATAAGGCTCAGGGTCTATTTGAAACGTTGAGCCTGCGCGGCAGTAGCGACGCGCCGTTTCGAGCGGCAGCTTTCCGGCTACCATTTCGACCTCTCGAATGTCTCAAGTGGCCGGCAGAATCCGTTCGTATCGCCGTGCGACACAAGCGGGCATTATGCGAAGTTGCGTGGGTCACCGATGTTTAAGGGACCGTTGTGGACTCGAAGAGCCCGATTGAAGCGGACCTGATCGACGCCGTCGGCGACCCGAAGCCGCCCAACCGCCAGCCCGCGACCCGGCTGTGGCATCCTTGCGTGGATGTTTATGTTTCGAACCCGCAGGCGACGGTGGTGGCTCGGAGCGATCGC
>JAXDQK010000173.1:0-79692 GCA_034667905.1 Gammaproteobacteria bacterium
GTTCGGGTCGATCGGGGACTGGCCGTGCTTCGCCGTGATAATGATAGTCGTCGACTCGAGCAGATGCTGCGCTTGCAGGTCGGCGACGAATTTGATTTGGCTCGGACTGACTCGCAACATCCGTGAAGTTATCGCACAGTGTGCATTGTTGGGCGAAGGCCCAATAGGCCGGGATGTCCGCCGCCGTGTATTGCGTCTTTGCGGAACCGGTAACGCCGCTGGCCCCATGGCTCTTGAGTCAGGCGTCGTGACCATGCCCTTGATCAGGGTGCGGATCGATAGCGTGAGGAAGGCTCACGCCCGTTACCCCGGGAAAGGCACCGAAGTAATTATCGAAGGTGTGATTCTCTTTGGTAATGATGACAACGTGAGCGATGGGAGACATGAACAACTCCTGCAGCATGTTCAACTAAAAACGCGTGCGCCGAGTTAGAGCGAGAAATCTGTTTTAGATTCAGTGTCACAATTGCCGCAGGTGTGCGAAGCGGCAATTGATGAGTCGCCGCGTGGTATCATCGATAGGGGATTACTTGCTGTTCTGAGGCGCCACTTGGACTCTTCGCTTCTTCAACTGGACGGCCAGGGTGCGCTCTACGAACAACTGGCACGTGCGCTGAAGCTTGCAATTCTCAATGGCCGTTTTGCCGCAGGTGCACGACTACCATCGACGCGTACCCTATCGGCGACGCTCGGTGTCTCACGCAACACGGTCCTAGGCGCTTACGAACTGCTGTGCGCGGAACAAATTGCTGTGGCGGAGGCGGGATCCGGTACGCGAGTCGCTTCGATCGTTTCATCTGCACAGAAGCCGCACACACCGGGCCCGATTCCGCCGCCTTCGCGCTACGCAGCGCGCGGCCGCAAGCTCGGTCCCGTGACGCTCGCGGGGACCCGGCGCCAGTCTAGCTTCCGCTACGACCTGCAGTATGGAACCCCCATGATGAGTGCCGGACTGTTTCAGTCATGGCGCCGTAAACTTGCCGCGGCAGCGCTTCGTGCAGGACCGGGTTATCCCTCGCCAGCGGGGTTCGCCCCGCTTCGCGAAGTGATCAGTGACTATTTGTCGCGCCGCCGGGGAGTCGCATGTTCGGCCAACAATATTTTGATTGTCGGGGGCACTCAGCAAGCATTGTCCTTGGTTGCGCGTGCCGTCCTGAATGAGCGCGACACCGCCGTTATTGAGGACCCCCACTATCAAATGGCCTTCCATACTCTCTTGGCTCACGGGGCGCGGATCCAGGCAACGCGCGTCGATCGCGAGGGACTCGTTACTTCCGAACTCCCCGCACGCGGTGCACGACTCATTTACCTCACACCGTCTCACCAGTTCCCGTCAGGGGAAGTGATGTCCTTCGCCCGTCGCGTCGCCGTGCTCAATTATGCGGCGAAACATGGAAGTTGGATCTTCGAGGATGACTACGACAGCGAATTTCAGTACTCGGGCCGGCCATTGCCCGCTTTGCGGTCGTTGGACTTGGCGGATCGCGTGATCTACGTCGGCACCTTCTCGAAAACCCTGTTCCCGTCGCTGCGCCTCGCTTACATGGTCTGCCCGGCATCTCTTCATAGCGATCTGTTGCAGGCCAAACGTCTCGCGGATTTGGGATGTGCGGCGATCGATCAAGCGGCGCTTGCCACGTTTCTGAAGGGGCGGCAGTTTGAAAAGCATTTGCGCAAATCCGCAGCTGAACTTCGCCGCCGAAGAGAGGCCTTGCTAAAGGGTCTGCAGCGCCACGCCGGAGCGCACATCGAAGTGGCTGAGTCGCAGGCCGGAATGCATATTGTCGTTTGGTTGAGGCGACTAACTTATTCGGATCTAGATCGGTTAATAGAGACGGCACGCATGCTGGGGCTCGGCATACATCCAATCCATCCTTACTATCAAGCCAGACCCTCCCGCCCGGGATTGCTGGTTGGATTTGCCGGCGTTTCAGTCGGTCAAATCGAAAAGGCCACAGAGCTGTTTGGACAAGCGTTGGGCGAGGTCGTGTGAGTTCGCCATGAAATGGTTACGCGGGTGTTTCAGCTTCGTTGGACCGCGGTTCGCTCGTCTCGGCTTTGCGCCTGGAAAAAAAGGCCACAATGAGGCCAAATAGCAGCATTGCGGCCATGTTCTCAGCGAAGCTTTCGAAATTAAAATGAGGCTTGGACCTTAACGCCGATAGCGGGACAACGATGTAGTTCATGACGAAAAAAATGATGATGCCGTAAGCGAGACCACTTGCAATCCATCTGCGTCGCAACGCAGGAGCAGATCTTAAAAGTACGGCATAGATCGCCGCGATCAATATTCCCATCGCCTCCTGCAAAACCGTTCCCAGGATTACGGTTCGCGCTCCACCGGCGAAAGCAGCTTTTCCGAGCAAGCCAGCGGCGATCGACTGCGCAATGAGCGCGGGGTTGCGGCCGTAGATCAAAGATGCGGCCGCGATGTCCACCGCGCCCGCCAGCAGTCCGCCGAGCAGCACGCCGGTGAGTAGCTCGCGGTTCTCTCTCTTCATTGGCTTTTCCTCGGTTAAACGGAATACACCGGTTTGCACAAGCCTAGGCGCGGTTTTTGACGGGCACAAGGTCCACTGCGCGGCTCCTCCACGGTGCCACTTTCACGCGAGGGCATTGTTGCGGGCGTGACGGCCGCTTTATTCATACACCCAACTCGTTGGGTTATCCTTCGGACAGTTCTTTAGCCTCAGGAAGTCGCTCCATGCTCAGTACAGTTCGAGTCGCTCGCCAGATCGGTCTGACGATTTTCATCGGCATGTCCGCCACCGCGCAGGCTGCTCCGAGCGTTGCCGGTGACCCGGACGTCCTCGGCGCTGAACGCCTTTTCTCGGCATGGATCGAGGAGCAAATCGCTTATCGAGGACTCCCGGGAGTCGCGGTTGGGGTGGTGAGTAACCAGGACCTGATCTGGTCGAAAGGCTTCGGATTCGCGAACCTCAAAGCGAAGGTGCCGATGACGGCGGCCACAAAGTTCCGCATGGCGTCCAACAGCAAACTTTTTACCGCCATTGCCATTATGCAACTGCGGGAGGAAGGTAAACTGGGCCTCGACGATCCCGTAGTGAAGTACCTGCCGTGGTTCAAGGCAAAACCTGCCGGCGACGATGATGGTCCTATCACAATCGAGCAGTTGTTATCCCACAGTTCGGGCCTGCAGCGCGAAGCTGGAGACCACTGGGTGTCGTACAAATTTCCGAGCACCGATGACCTACAGCGCCTCTATACAGACCGACAGGCGGCGTTTGCTCCGTCCGTGAGATGGAAGTACTCCAACCTTGCTTATGCCATGGCCGGGCAAGTCGTCGAGAAAGTGAGTGGGGAGCGGTGGTCTGACTACGTTGAGCGCAATATATTCAAGCCGCTCGGCATGGAAGCCTCGAGTGTAGACAAGGATATTTCCGGGTTGGCTGTTCCCTACGGTCGTCGAATGCCGGATGGCACGCGCGAGGTGCTCCCGTTCGTGGATTCGCGCGGTATGGCCGCGGCCACCGGAGTCACCTCGAATGTCGAGGACATGGCGAAGTTCATATCGGCACAGTTCCGTCGCGGCCCGCGAGGCGGGGCGCAAATCGTCAGTAGCGGATCGTGGCGCGAAATGCTGCGCGTGCGATCGGTGGAGGAAAATTGGACTGCTGGAACGGGTCTCGGTTTCGACTTGAACCGCGTCAAGGGTAGGACCTACATCGGGCATGGTGGCGGCTATCCCGGTAATACGACCCAGACGCTCATCCAGCTCGACGATAAAGTTGGAGTCATCGTCCTTACGAACACCAACGACTCAAATCCGAGCGACATCGCGCAGCAATTGATGGCCACCGTCGGCCAAGCAGCGGCGAAGGCGAACGCGGCCAGCGGCAAGCCTTCGACCACGGAGTGGGACCCGGTGTGGGAGCGATTTGCGGGCCTTTACCGCGGGCGCAACGGGGACCAACAGGTCGTATTACTCAACAAGAGATTGGTCGTCATAAATCCCAACGGGCCAAACTTGGATGACCCGGTCACGCTGGAGCCGCTCGGCGGTGGCCGGTTTCGCTTTGTCGCACCGACTGGCGGCGGCGCCGTGGGCGAAGTGGTGCGATTTGTCGAGGAGAGCGGCCACCCGATGCGGATGTATGCAGGCGACAGCTGGATTGATCGGGTGAGGGCGCAGTAGCCCTCATCGCGAGCCCTAATCGCGCGCGACGACAGGGGTCCGAAATGCATCGTCGGCAGGCTGCTTCTTGGCGTGCTGACCAGCGGCCAGATTCGACCCGGCGAGTTCTGCACGTATCCCGAGAGAACAAACGACTATCGTTGCCACCGTTACGGCGATCGCAATGGCCCATCGTGATGGAAGACGCATATTTCACCCCTGAAGACAGAATCAGTACCGTTCACTAATAAGGACGTAAAACGGTACTGAGACCGGACATCAGGCGGCGGCGACAGCCACTTTTTTTTACCGCGCCAACGCTGCGGCTCGAGCCGGCGGTCGGCGGGAGCCTATTTGGTAACTGATGGGGCCGCGGCAACAATCGATTCCGGCTTCAACGCCGGCGCAAAAGGCTTCACACCAAGCTCGCCGTACAACTCAGCCGGATAATAGGCATCGCCGTCTTGTAGGACGAGCGCGACCTTGCGGATGGCGGATATATCTTGCGTCGGATCGCCGTCTACGAGTATCAAGTCAGCGCGCTTGCCGCGCTCGATCGACCCCCGATCGGAAAGCACCCGCGCATAAGTGGCGCCGTTCCACGTCGCGATCCGCAACACCTCATTCGCAGGAATTCCGGCCTTTACATAGAGCTCCAGCTCCCGTTGGAATGCGAAGCCTGCGAAATCGTCAGTGCCAGAAACGATTTGAATGCCGGCGCGGTGAAAGCGCGCCACCGCTTCGAGCATCTTTGCGTAAGAGGCGCGCCATCGAGGTGCCATTTCCTTGGTGATCTCGCTTGCGCTTTTGTACAGCGCACGGTGCAAGGTAATCGGAAGGTGATCCGCGATCGCGGCAAGCGAAGGGTTGAGTTCACCTGGCATTTGCGTGAACTGTGCCTCAAAGGCCGTGAGTGTCGGATCAAGCACGGTTTTGTGAGCAACGAACAGCTTAATCAAGTCTTGGAATGGCCGCGCGTCCAGATCGAGGGAATTCGCATTTTCCGCAATGAGTGTAAATCGTTGCAGCGAACGCGTATCAGTATCGGGTTTGACGTAGAAATTCAGCAGCACTTGATTGATGTGCTGAATTTCATCGTAGCCGTCCTTGACCGCATCCTCGGCTTTCATGAAGGCCGGAATATGGCCGCTCACGCGCAGGCCGCGCTCGTGCGCATACGCGGCGGTATCCTTCACCCACTCCGGCTTGAAGGAGTTGTATATTTTGATTTGCGGATAGCCGCGTTGTGCATAGAAATCAACCGCTTGCTTAGCGGCGTCGAGGCTCTCGACCAAGATGCCGCCGCTCGCGTTGAATTGGCTCTTACCTTCGATGAATCCGGCGGGAACCACGTGCGGGCCGATCGACTCGTGACGGTCGAGGCGTCCTATCGCCTCTGCCAAGGTCGCATTATCGTTGCCCATATCGCGCACGGTGGTTACGCCCGCCGCGAGATTCAGCAAATAGTCGCCCGGGCTAACATGAGCGTGCATGTCAATCAGTCCCGGCAGCAGAGTGCGGCCTTTTGCGTCAATGATGGTGCCGGGCTTCTGGCTCGGGGATCCGGCCGGATAGACTGAACCTATGCGGCCATGGTTGACGTACACATCCTGCGCGGGTCCAAGCACGGCATGCTCGGAATCGAACACCCGCGCGTTCTTGACGAGCACAGGCTGCGCGAGTTCGTGTCGATTGCGTTTTGCGATATCGCGCTGGTAAGCGGCCTGAGCCTCGAGCTGCAGTTTTTCCAGATCCGCGGCTTGCGATTCCCAGTCCTTGAGAATGATCTGCGCAAAACCGGGAAAAATCAGCGCGAAAGCGCGTTCGCCGTCGGCGGTCATCCAAACGTAATTCGGTTCAAGGTCGGCGCCGCGTAGCGCGTACAACGCCAGTGCGCGTGTTTCATCGCCATTCTTTACATCGGCATTCATCAATTTAATGATGGACAACTCGCCGCCGGGAATGCCCGGCAGCTTCGATGTGGGTTGGTGCATCAGTGCACGGACCATGATGCCGGTTACTTCGATGGTCGATTCGATTGGCACGTATAGTGCCTTGCCGCTGATTTTCATCGAACCGTGATCGACCTTGCCCGCCCACTCCGCTCGATCAGCTTTACGCTCAAAGCGCTCGTCGACCACCGAACCAAAGGTGGACTTGCCGGTTATAGCGAAGCGCCGCAGCGTGCCATCGCCCGCCAACTCGAGTTTTTCTTGATAGTCAGGTCCCCGGCCGTTTTCCCGGTAACTGAACTCAGTCGCGATCGCGCCATCATCGGCAATTCGCGTAACGTGTTCTCCGCCTGCGTGCCCGGAAAACAGCACGGTGTAGCGATATTCCGTTGCGGACCGCGCTGCCGATGCCGTGCACACGGCGACCAGCAGCATGCACAGTTTGACGCCTGATTTCATGCGATTCTCCGATTTCTAATTGCTGTTATGCCACTGCTCAAACGCCAAAGGCGTCGCGAAAACTCTAGCGCCGGGCTAAGGTTGTAGGTTCAGCGTCGAGCCTGGCAACGAGCGTACCGGATGAGGTGACCTTTAGTCGAGGCGAATGCCGGTCGGCGCCTGCCATTGCCCGCGGATTCTTTGTGATGAATGGCAGGATAACGGACATCAAGAGCACCATGGCGATGAACGGCAACATGCCGGTGAATGAGCCGGTTAGATCCCTGGCTCGAGCGACCAGGATCGGGCCAATCAAGCCCGCGAGACCCCATGCCGACAGGATAAGACCGTAGTTCAGTCCCATGAATCTGGTAACGAAATATTGGGCACTGTACGATGGCATCGTTCCGAAGCCCCCGCCGCAGCAGAGAAGGATCACCGAGAATCCCGCAAGCGCGAAGGCGACGTCGTGAACATTGCTGAGCAAAAACAGTGTTACCGCCTGAAAGAGGAACATCGCCGCAAAGGTGTGATTGCAGCCGATGCGATCCGAGATCGCGCCCCACAGGAGGCGGCCGATTGCATTGAACACACTGACAAGCCCGAACAGCGGTGCAACCGCAGCCGGCGAAAGCTTTGTCATGTCGGCGAGAATGAACACGGCGTTGGAAATGATCGTGATGCCGCCGATCACATTGACAAATAGCTGCATCCACAGCAGATAAAACTGCGGCATTGCAACCACCTGCGAAGGTGAGTAACCGTAGTTGGCAGAAGGCGATACCGGGGCGCGGCCTGCAATGAAATAGCCGCGCGGTGGATTCCGAAACAGTGAAGCAGCCACGAGACCGACGCTGAGAAACACGAGGCCGGACATGGCAAACACTTGCATTACGGCGCCGATGTCAGCCGCCGTCGGCGTTTGCGTCGCCGTTAACATCGTTGGATCAAACGGCGCGCGTGCCGCTCTGGCCGCGGCTTTTGCGGTGATGAAGCCGCCCGCGTGTACCGTGGCTGCGTGAAATCCCGAAAGCCGCGGAATGAATTGGTTGTAAGCGAATGCACCAAGACCAAAAGCACCGGCGACTAGACCTCCCGCGAGACCCTTTTTGTCCGGAAACCACTTAGTGACCATTGCAAGGGGAGTGATGTAGGCCATTCCGGCGCCGATACCCCCGATGAGTCCATAGCTTACGTACAGCCATGGCGCACCGAAAATCGGTGTGCCGAGACCTGCGAGTATATTGCCGCCCCCCCAGAGGGCCATCCCCACCATCGCGACAGGTCGTGGGCCGGCCTTGTCCTGCCAGAAGCCACCAATAACAGCGCCGATGGCGGCGAGGGAAAAGTTCGCGATTGAGTACGTCCAAGTCGTAACCGTCAAGTCCCACCGATAGGAGACCAGCAAGGGTTGTGTGAAGATCGCCCATGAATAGATGGTGCCGATCATCAGCATCACGATCGCCCCCGCAATGGCTATGATCCATCGATTGCCCGGTGTGGCCGATCCCGTCGCGATGTTGTGATCTAGCGGTAAACGCACCGGGATTTCCATAAGGGAAGCTTCGGGGGGGGTACGGCGGCCTCGCGGGATTGCAAGCCGATATATTTCGCTGCTTCATCCATACAGACGGAGTTCACCGGCCAAAAGCGACATCGCCGGCAAAAAGTTCATCGAAATAGCGTGGGCAGCGGAAGCTAGTGCCGAAGCACGACTATACAAATGCCAGCGAATGCCAGCGCTCCTCCTGGCAGACGCGCTGCAATCGGCCATTCGCCAAGCAGAAAGCCGGCGAACACGGCAGCGAAAAGCGGAGTCAACAGCGTGAGACTCGTGGTTACCGGAGTGGGCAGACGCCTCGATGCTTCACTGTAGGCTACCGTCGGAATTGCGGTCGAGAATGCGCCCAATAAGAGCAATACCCACCAGTCGTGCTCGGAAACCGTCGATAGCGAGTCGAATCCACGGATTGCGAGCAAGGCAACGCTCGCGATCGCGCCCACGGTCGAAGCGCGAGCCGCAACGGCCACGCCGTCGGGTGCATTTCCTGCGCTCGCCGCCGCGCGAAGTAGGGTCACGTAAATAGCGGAGACGGCGGCCGCCCCCAGCGCCAACATGTCGCCGATGACGGAGGTGAAGGAATATCGACTGCCGGGTATTACAAAGGCAGCGAGTCCGACCACGGCAATCAGCACTCCGGCGAGGCGTACTCGGGATACAGGGCGGCCCATGATTCGCTCGAAGCACACGGCGATTATGGGCGAAGATCCCACCAAAAGAGTGACTTCGACCACGGGCGCGCGGGTGAACGCCTCGGTGGCAAAAACGTAGTAGGCAGCCATCGCCGCTACGGCCAGCCAGGGTGCCGCGGGGCGTCGCGCCTCATTCCGCCGAAGAGCGGCGACGGCGGAAAGCACCAATGCCGACACCACCAGTCTGCAGACGGTAATCATTCCGGGGGAAGCCGTCGTCACGAGATGAACGAATGTCCCGGTCATTCCCCACGACAGCGCGGCGATCAATCCCGCCGTTAGTCCTGAGCGATCCAAAGTCGGGCGCTGTGTTGCTGCCATGATCCACCACGGTCGAATTTCATCCCTTGGTCAAGGGTGCCAGCTTTCGCGGGCGCGTGGTATTCGCGTGGGGACGGTCGGGGTCACATGCCCATGACCCTGGTAGCAGGGGGTTGAATCTGGGAGGGCGCCGGATTTTTTCAGCCGGCGCCCCAAACTCATCTTCCGAAAAGAACGCTTAGCGAAGGCGTTGGCCGGTACTCGGATCGAGGATCAGCCGCCGACCTTCGTCATGCCGGTCGCCTTGTTCGCTGTCTTGATCGGTGCCGTAATCGAACAAGTTGCTGAGAGATCCCGCAATTTGATCAAACGAGCCGCCGTCAGCAACAGATTTGCCCGCAGCGCCATCAATCCGGCCAAGCCCGAAGTTATCCTCGATGAAGCGAAGCACAGAGGTCTGGTCAGTCACCGCATGGTCGACAAAGTTCTTCCGAGCGAACGGCGAGATCACGAGGAATGGCTGCCGCGGTCCATAGCCGCACCGGCCTAACACGGCGCCGGCGCGCGGCGTACCGCACTGACCGGCGCCGGTCAGTGCGTCCGAACTAGCCGGTAGGGCACCAAGCGCGGAGGCATTGACGAGGGGCGGGTAGACGTGGTCGTACCAGCCGTCCGAATCGTCGTAAAGGACGATGATCGCTGTGTCCTTCCAGTATTTCGACGTCATGATCGTATTCGTCACTTGCACGATGAAACGTTGCTCCAGCAACGGGTCGGAATATTGCGCGTGTCCGTCCATGAAGCCGGGAGCTTTGAGGAAGGTCACCGCCGGCAGCGTGACGCCCGGCTGGAAGCCAGTGATGTTGTAGGTGCGGCTGGTTGCGCCCGATACCGAGTCGATCGTAAACAAGGCGTTCAGGTCATATTGGTGGTTAGCCTGATCCGTGAGCCCGACCTTACTGGACGAACTCGGCGGTAGGTGGTTCAAATTCTGCGTCGAGGCGAAGTATTGAAACGGTTCGTGATGGCCGATGTAGTCCTGCTTCGCCGAGCCGTCACTGGCCATGTGAATGGAGTTGCAGTTGATAAAGCCGCCCTGGAACCACCCCCAGCTCACGCGATTGCCATTTAGAAGATCTCCCACATTCTTGCTCGGGTTATTGAGCTTCACTTGGCCTGACCCCAAAGGATTGCAGATATCGCCGAACGGACGGGGGTCGCCAACGATTGATCCACCTCCGGTGTTGCCATTGGTATCGGCTCCCGCAACAGTCACGGTCGCTGTGCCGCTGGCTCCGGTGGTCTGATTAATTCCCGGAACCGGGCCGACGCCGGTCTGCGTGACGCCGGTAACGCCGTGGGTATTCCCGGCAACAAGGTTGATCGCGCCAGGGGACGACGGCCCGTATGTCGTACTGAAGGAATTGTCACTCATTGCAAAGTTTTGCGCATAATTCCACAGCGCAGTGACTGTATTGCCGTCGAAGTAGCCCATCACGGTCGACTTGTCGGGCGCGCAATTGGTCGCGGTTGAACTCAGTTTCTGAACTACCAGATCCAATTGCCCCGCATGATAGGCGGCTTGCTCGTCGGTATAGTTGTGGTCCTCATCGCAGGTCGTCGCCTGGTTTCTACCGAGACGGAATGGTTGAATCGTGCCCGTGCCCGCGATGTTCAGTGTCGGGTTGTTGGGCGGGGCAGCGGGGCCTGTGAGTAGTCCGTTAATCGACGGGGTGTCCTGCGAGGCCTTAAAAACAGGTTCGCCGGCAGTGCTATTGGCCGCGAGCGGGTACGTCGCGAAATAATGGTCGAAGGAGACGTTTTCCTGAAAGATGATGACCACGTGCTTAATAGGCGTGGTGGTTGCCGGGTCGGCCGCCAAACTGGGCAAGGCGAAGCCAGTTGAAGCGCCTGCGATTGTGAGCGATACGAGTCGAGCGATCGATAGAGTGAAGCTTTTGGCCATGGTTTTTCCTCCTACAATTTTGAATTTTTTGCGGCGTTAAATCGATCTCGCCGGGTTCAATCCCCGCGCGACGGTCAAATGCGCGCAATTTGCCCGACGAATATAGAGAACGCACATGACAGAGGCGTTGCAGTCGAGGCACGAGCGCCAATTCGCGCAGGATGATCCCGATCTTCCGTGCGCCGAGGCGCTTTAATTCTCGTTGCAAACGCCGCACATACTCCGCGCTGTTGGCGAACGAAAGCTCCGCAACGTCGGCATGTTTTGCCGCAAATTTGAGGTCGACGAGATCCTCTACCCGTTGTCGCGCGCTAAAAACTTCCGGACTTCCGGGGCCAAGAAAACAGGCTCTGCGGCCTCTTTGTAGGACAATTCGTCCTACGCCTGCCTATGGGGTCCGCATTTTGTTGGTCTTCAGGCTAACGTGTAAGCTTGCGGCAGGATTTGGACGTAGGCTGCCGAGCGCCGCAAAACATGACCGATCTTTTCTTCTTAATTACAACAACTACCAAAGAGCCCTCGGAGTACGCGTCTTTCGAAGACGCGGTTGTTGCATTGAGCGGCCTGCTCGAACTCCAATCGGCAAGGGGCTACATGACCGAGCGAAATCCAAGCGGCCGGCACATGAGCAAACACCCCGATAAGCCGCCCATGATGTTTTGGGTCGAGGACGCGAAAGGAAAGATCGTCAGCTAGTCTGGAAAAAACGTTCTATTCGGAAGTCGTCGGATCGATAACCGTACTCACCGCCGAAATCCGATTGGCAGGGAAGCCGCCCTGTTGGGCATGTTCTCTGACCAGTTTTTCGTTTGGAGCAATGTACACGCAATAGATCTTGTCGCCCGTAACGTAGCTGTGCAGCCATTGAATCTGCGGGCCAAGGTTGCTCAGCACGCCGCAGGATTTCTGGGAAATCGCCTTGAGCTCTTGGGCCGAGAGTTTACCCGCGCCGGGAATCTCGCGCTCGATTACGTATTTCGGCATGGGTCCTTCTCCTATGTGTTGTATAGACGCCGACACAGATAGTAGTCGGCATTTGCCCTTTTTCAAAGTGTATTGAGAAACGCGACCAGCTGGTTCTTCTGCTTCTCGGTAAGGGACATAGTGAAGCGTTCATTGTAAAAATTAACCAATTCGCGCAAGTTTGCCGCGGCGCCATTGTGGAAATACGGCGCGCGGGCTGCGAGCCCGCGCAATATCGGACCTTTCAGTCGATTGAAATCGGCGCAGTGTCCGGTAAGGAGTGCTTTCCCTGGATCGGTTGTATAGAACGATTCGGCTTGACCTGGATTGAACGGATTGGGGCAACCCGAGATGAGGAATACCGGCAAGTCAGGCATGCTTAGTTGGCTTACCGCAGCGGCGATCGCGGGATCGGGCTCGTAGCTAGCAATCGAGGTATGAGCCGTACCAATATCGAGCGGCAGCGGCAAGGAATGGTGGCCGATATTAGGCGTGTCATGGCAAGTGGCACATGTCCCGGCAAACGCCGTCGGCTTGTTGAGCGCGGCATTGTCATTTAAGCCGCGAACGTTGCTGATCGTCATCGGGGCACTGTCGAATAGTTGTTCGCCGGCAGCAATCTCGGCGCGCGCCGCGGCGCGATGGTCATCGCGATCATCGTTACGACGATCACTCGCTGATCGATCCCACGCCGAATATAGCGTCATGGAAACGGGCGTGAAGGCGATATGATTAGGGTCCGCACCCAGCGTGTCGTTGATACCGGGATAATAGAGCTGATCGGAGAGATTGATTGGACCGCCCTTGGCTCCATCCGCGCTTAACAATCCAGCCCGCCGGTCCCACAGTTGTCCGGAGTACATTGAAAGCTCGAAGTCCACAATCGAGAGGAGCTGCGCGTCCGTGGGTGCGGCAAGCCCTTCAAAGTGAATCAGCGTGGCGTCGATGGCTTGATGAGTGAGATCGACGCGCAGGTTGGCGTCCAATGTAGCTGCGCTAGTCAGTGGTACCACGGTCTCGCGGCCATCGAACATGACGGCGCTAAGAAAGCCGAGATTCGCAGTCGGTAGCGGGCGGCGATACACGGAGGCGGTTAGCACATGTGTTTTTGCATCGATTTGCAAGGCGCAGCCGAAAGGATCGTGCGCCACCGAGATCGAAAACTCGGCATTTACAGGTACGGCCATTCCGATGCGAATCAACCCGTTATTGATCAGCAAGCTGTGCCCGGCTCGGTTGCCGCGCGCGACCGTAGTGCAATTGGCGCCGTCGACGCTCGCAAACAAGGGGTCTGCGCCGCCGGTTTGCTCGAAAAGATGTCGCGCATGGGCCGGGGTGAAACTCATGGCTTCCTCGGCGACATGACAGGTCGAACAACTCCGACCATTCGTGCCGAGGCTCTGGAAGAACTCATTGTGCTTGTCGACGCGTCCATTGACGCTGTACGTGCCCATGATGCCGGCGGCATCGATCCCTACGGTCAAGCCGTTGATATCAAAGTTTGGGTCCGCGTAGCTGGATCCGGCGAAGAGAAAAGTGCCGACCAGGCCGAAGCATGCACGCCGTGCAACCGGACATAACGTCATCATATTTGCATCCCCATTCAAGCAAGTGAGTCCCTATCTCTCCAAAACGGAATCGGCACGCGAAACCTGACATTCGGCGAGAAGAATCTTTCCCGTGTAAAATCGGGGCAATGGAAATCACGTCGTTGTCCCCTCTGATCGCCGAGGCTGAGGCGGGCGCCCCGGGGGCGAAAGAGCGGCTTTTTTCCGCCCTCTATGCCGAGTTGCACCGGCTGGCTCAACACCATTTGCGACGCGGCGTCGGCGTCGCAATCAGTCCGACCACGTTGCTGCATGAAACTTATCTCGGCATGATCCAAGGGCAAGCCGAGTTCACGGATCGCGCCCGCTTCATGGGCTATGCCTCTAAAGTGATGCGCGGCCTGATCATCGATTTCAGCCGTCAACGAAACGCCCGTAAACGGGGCGGCGAATTCCAAATTACTCAATTCGATAGTCAAGTGGGCGAGCAAGGACTCGAGGCAGAGGGAGAAAAATTTGCGCTTCAGCGCCTATCCGAAGCGCTGGATGAACTGGCGCTGCATGATGCGCGCTTAGCGGAGGTGGTGGACCTCAAATACTTCTGCGGATTTTCTCTTACCGACATTGCAGCCATGCGCGAAGTCGCCCTGCGCACCGTGCAGCGCGACTGGGACAAGGCGCGCCTCTTTCTATTCCGGGAGCTTAACCCCCCGGACTAACCGCCGAAGACACACACCGAGTTTGCTCGACGCGCCGAGCGCTGAAAGCTTTGACGCGTTCAAAGTTTAGGAATGTGAAAACGGCTGATCATCAAGGAACCGGATAGGCCAAATATGAGTGCTAGCGGGTGAAGTACGTGTCCCGCCAAGGGTACTTCGCCGAGCCACAACTGGTCGCCGATATCTCCGCGAAATGCGGCGAACGTCAAGATGCATACCACGAGAAATGAGGTCGGTATTGGCGTCCCCTCGAAATATTTTACTTTGGCGGTGCCTCCGGACAACTCTTCCGCGGTCACGTTGTAGCGTGCGAGACGTGAAACTCCGCAGGCTACGAAATAGCCCAAGATAATTCGGTCATAGAGACCTTGCATACCGCAAGCGTAACCGATCATTGCCGGAGTGACTCCGAAGGAAATCACGTCGGCGAGTGAATCGAGTTCACGGCCCATCGCTGAATTGGTTTGCCGCCATCGCGCCACGCGTCCGTCAATGACATCAAAGATGAAGGCAGCTAACACCAATGCTCCCGCGAAATAGATGTGTCGGACGCTTCCGGTTTGCACATAGCTTATTGTTGAAAATAGGGCCGCGGTGCCGAATACGGCATTGCCGAGCGTGAACCAATCGGCCAAGTGGAACTCGCGAATCATCGAGAAGGGTTTTCGCGGTCTAGCTGTATTCATTTGGGACGGTTGCAAATATGATCCCGGATTCTACCGCAGCGTACTCAAGTCGAGCGTCGTGCCTGATCCTTGATGGGTAGCCGGCGAATTCGCTTGCCGGTCGCCGCATATACCGCGTTGCACAGCGCCGGCGCAATGGGCGGGACCCCGGGCTCACCGACGCCGCCCAATGGGGTGCTCCAATCTGCCGTCGGGATCAAGTGCACGCGGATCTCGGCGGGCGCCTCACTCATCCGGGTCACGCGATACTGGTGAAAGTTATCCTGTTGCGCGCGTCCGCGCTTGAAAGTGACCTCGCCGAACATCGCCAAGCTCAGTCCCATGATGACCGCGCCTTCGAGTTGCGCGCGAATGCGTTCGGGATTGACTTGCGGACCGCAATCAAATGCGACGTCCACACGCGGAATCTTGATTCGCCCCTGTTCGTCGATGTCGACTTCGACCACGGCAGCGCTGTAACTTAAAAAGCTGTAGTGGGCGGCCAATCCCTGACCGCGGCCGCGCGCGAGGGTCTTGCCCCAGTCGGCCTCATGCGTGACAGTCTCGACAACGTGCCGCAAGCGGCCGGTATCGACGGGATAGCGCTCCGGCGATTCGCCATAATTCCAGCTGTCTTGCTGGCTGCGCGGATCGATCTTGCGCGCGGGTCCGATGAGTTCCAGCAAATAGTCGCGGTGATTCTTATTGGCATTCACCGCCAGCTCCGACACAAACGACTGTATGGCAAAGGCATGGGGTATGTTGGATACAGAACGAAACCAGCCGATGCGGCAATGTGCATTGGCTTCCGGGTTCTCCAGCCGCAGATTGGGAATATCATAGGGCATGTTGATAAAGCCCATTCCAAGCTCGGGGGGCACTTCGTGGTTTATGCTTGGATCGAATATGGTCGCGAGCGAGGGAGCAACGCTGCGGTGCAGCCATGCGCTGACCTTGCCGTCGGCACCGACACCCGCCTTTAGGTATTCAACCGACACGGTATGCAGAAAATCGTGATGAAGATCGTCTTCGCGAGTCCAGGTCACTTTGACCGGACGCCCGCCCATAGCCTGCGACAAGAGCGCGGCCTCGGTGGCAAAGTCCGGCTTTGACTTGCGTCCGAACCCGCCGCCGAGCAACGTTACATGCACGGTGACATTTTCCGGGGTGGTACCAAGGTGCTTGGCGACATCCTCGCGGGTCACTTGCGGCGCCTGCGTCGCCGCCCAGACTTCGCACTTGCCATTGACGATGCGAGCCACCGCGGCGGGCGGCTCCATGGTTGCATGGCCAATGTGCGGGATGTAGTACTCCGCTTCGATTGATTTCGCACTCGACTGAAACGCGGTGTCGACGTTGCCCGACTCGCGCACCACCTTGCCGGGTTGCAGGGCGGAATCATGGAGCGCGGCATGATAAGCCTCGGAATCGTAGCTGCCGTTGGGGCCATCCTCCCACTCGATTTTCAGCAGTTTGCGGCCCGCGATGGCGGCGCCGGTGGAATTGGCAATGACGGCCACGCCGGCGAGGATGTGAAATTTGGCCGTCGCAATGGTCGCGGGCATCTGCAGTACTTTTTGCACGCCGGGCGCAGAGGCAGCGGCTGTACCGTCGAACTGCTTGACGCTACCGCCCAGCACCGGAGAGCGTGCGATGACGGCGAAACTCATGTCCTTAAACCACGGGTCGATGCCGTATTGCGCTTTGCCGGTGACAATGTCGTGCCCATCGGCAATCGGTACGCCGCCTTTGCCGATGTAGCGAAACTCCTCCGGCGTTTTCAAGCGCAGCGTATCTCGGGGAGGGATCGGAAGCTTGGCAGCTTGCCTGGCAAGCGCACCATAGCCGAGCTTACGCCCCGTTTTCTGATGCACGACTTCATGATTGACGGCACGGACTTCAGCGACCGGCACGCGCCATGACAAGGCCGCGGCCTGCTCCAGCATCATTCTTGCAGCCGCGCCGCAGCGGCGCATCGGTTCGATGAAATGCCGCGTGCTGCGAGACCCGTCGGTGTCTTGATTGCCGTATTTCTCTTCGTCGGCAGGTGCTTGCTGGACGCGGACTTTCGTCCAGTCCGCTTCGAGTTCATCCGCGACGATGAGCGGCATGCCCGTGCGCACGCCTTGGCCCATTTCCGAGCGATGCACGACGATCGTTATCCAGCCGTCATCGCCGACCGTAAGGAATACCAGAGGATTGTCGACGGTGCCGTGCGGCATGCCCTCGGCGCCGTACTTGGGTGGATCCGACGGCGCCGCCTTCGCAATGCGCAGACCGTCCGCAACGAGCAGCAGGCCGCCCATCGCCTGAAGGCCCAGTAAGAATTCGCGCCGACTCAAGCCCTGGGATGAGGCCAATTCGTTAGCGACAGCGCTCATGTTTTGCCTCCCTGATTGGCGGCCTGTTTGATGGCTGCTCGAATACGCGTATAGGTTCCGCACCGGCAGATATTCCCGGACATGGCGGTGTCAATGTCGGCATCGCTTGGCTTCGGTTTGGCTTGCAACAGGGCAGCGGCAGACATGATTTGTCCAGCCTGGCAATAGCCGCATTGAGGCACATTGATCTGTTGCCACGCCTCTTGCAGCGCTGCGCCCACGGGCATTGCGCCGATGCCCTCGATGGTAGTGATTTTCTTTCCGACTGCCTGGTCGACGGTGAGCACGCAGGAGCGCAGTGCCTGACCGTCGATCAACACTGTGCACGCGCCGCATAACGCGATGCCGCAACCGTACTTCGTGCCTGTCATCCCCAGCAGATCGCGCAGAACCCAGAGCAGCGGCAGCGTGGGCTCAGCGGAGATGGAGACTGTCTGATCGTTGATCTGCAATTCCATATGACCTCCCGAGTGCGCTAATCGCGACCTGTTCCCGATAACACCTTGACGACTCGCTTCTCGCCTGTGCCCACAAACGTCTGCTCTCGATAGACCACGGTGGTATCTGTGCGTATTTCAACAACATGTTCGCCCGATGTCACGCGTAGCACTTGCGGTTTGCCACTGGTCTGCGCAATTTGGCCTTTTTGTACACCGTCAACGAAGACAATGGAACCCGCTGGAGCGCCGGTCACGATGAGTTCAGGCGGGTCGGGCGGCGCCTTGGCGCGGTGAAACCAGCTGCATGCGGACAGACACGCGAGTGCCAGAAAAAGGAATTTTTTCAATTTGCGCCTCTCAAGTTTTCCCGGAAAAAGGAGATTAACACCCCTAATGTGTCAGGTCTCGCGATGCCCAATCGGGGAGTGTCTTGAATTGCAATGCGAGATAATCGAGCAACGCACGCACTGAGGGCAGCAATCCGCGCTTCGATGGATACACCGCATGGACGACATCAAGTTTGGGTGCCCATCCTGGAAGCACATGGACGAGATCGCGGTCTCGAATTTGGTCGCAGATCATCAACAGCGGCAATTGCAGAATACCCACTCCGGCAGTGGCCGCTTGCCGCAGTGCCAACATGTCGTCCGTCACCAGGCGCGGATAATGCGGTACCGCCGCCTGCGCACCGTCCGGCCCAAACAGCTGCCACACATGCTGTTCCCGAGGGGGACCCAAATCCAGACTCGGAAGTCCTGTGAGATCTGCGGGTACGGCAATGGAGTTGCATCGCGCAAGCAAAGCCGGACTCGCGACCAATGCGTGACCGGCTTCGGCCAGGACTTTCAGCATCAAGCCGCTGTCCTCGATCGGCATCGGGCGCGCGCGCACCGCGATATCGATGCCTTCAGCGATGACATCTACCCGCCGATTTGTAGCCTCGAGCTGCAACTCCACGTTGGGGCACTCCAGCATAAATCCGGCGAACATGGTTCCCAGTTGCGCGTGAAGCAAGGCAACCGGACAGGTGAGGCGAACGATGCCGCTTGGCGTCGAACGGGTCAGCTCCACGGCCGCCTCGGCCGCGCCGGCTTCGACGAGCATCGCTTTACAGTGCGCATAAAAGGTCCGGCCGACCTCGGTCACCGAGAACTGCCGGGTCGAGCGTTGAATGAGCCTCACGCCCAATCGGCTTTCGAGGGTTGCAATGCGCCGGCTGAGCTTGGATTTTGGCAGCGCCAAGGCGCGGCCGGCGGGCGCGAATCCGCCGTGGTCCACTACCTGAACAAAGTAATACAGGTCGTTGAGGTCTTGCATGTATCGTCCTACACATAGAACGGTGAGTGTATAAAACGCCCCCTACCGGGTCCATTGTTCTTAGAGTAGCCTTCAATCAGCCTAAAAGCGCCATAGAAACCACCAATAGGAGTACTCACGTGAAGAAGATTTTGGGCATTTACAGTGCACCTGGGCAGCACTGGGTCGGTGACGGGTTCCCCGTGCGCTCCCTATTTTCCTATAACACGCACGGCCAGCACCTGAGTCCGTTTCTCTTGCTCGATCGCGCTGGCCCGCAGAATTTCTCGCCCACCGAGGCGCGCCGCGGCGTTGGAGAGCATCCGCACCGCGGTTTCGAGACCGTCACGATTGTCTACGATGGTGAAGTCGAGCATCGCGATTCAACCGGCAGCGGCGGCAAGATCGGGCGCGGCGATGTGCAGTGGATGACGGCGGGCGCCGGCATCTTGCACGAGGAGTTTCACTCGCAAGCCTTTGCGAAGGCCGGGGGTACATTGGACATGGTGCAACTCTGGGTCAATTTGCCCGCCAAGGACAAAGCGACGCGGCCTCGCTACCAGACATTGCTCAACCAAGACATTCCTGTCGCGCAGTTGCCGAACGGCGCAGGGTCGCTGCGAGTGATTGCCGGTGATTTCGAAGGACGCAAAGGTCCTGCCTTGACCTTCTCACCCATTGATGTGTGGGACGTGAGACTGCGGCAAGGCGCGAGCACGCGTTTCGGCTTTCCCGCGAACCGTACCGTCGCGCTGGTGATTCTGCGGGGTACCGTGCAAGTCAACGGCGGTGCTGTCGCGCGCGAGGGCCAATTCGTCGTGATGGATCGCGAGGCTGGCGATGTTCTGCTGGAGGCTAATAATGACTCGACGTTCCTGGTGTTGAGCGGCGAACCGCTCAACGAGCCCATCGTGGCTATGGGCCCGTTCGTGATGAACACGGAAGAAGAGATAAAAGAGGCCATCGAGGACTTCAATTCCGGTCGATTCGGGCGCATACCCCCTGCGTCCGGCGTTCACCTAGCTGGCTAGAAGAACTCGTACTCTAATTTGGCAAGCCATGTCTGGTGTGCTGCGTCGGCATTCAGGCCGAGCACCACGCCGACTCGGTATTCTATGCTTGCTTTGGTGCCCGGAAGGTGCCACTCACCTGCAACGATGGGACCGGCTTGATAGGAGTTGTCGGCATGACGGCCGTAAAACTCCACGCCGGGACGGAACGCTTGTGAGACCGCATAGGTACCCGAGTAGGTATAACGGAATCCGTAGTTGGCACTGGCACCCGAGCCGACCTCCTTCTCCCAAATCAGATTCACGATATGCGCAAACCGGCCCATTGTTTTTTCTATGAGGGGTCCAAGCTCGATTGCATCGTGACCGCCCGCGATGGTCACGTGCTCAAACTCGGCAATGAGTCCGAAGTCCGCCCAGTACTTACCCGGCGGGGTTAGCTGGAAGATGTTCTCAAATTCGTAGCCGATCAGCCTGCCGGCGGAGCCGGGTTCTTTCTGGTATTCGGCTATATAAATTTCAGGCTTCCACCAGCTATTCACGCTGTGCGCGATCGATACCTCCGCGGCGGCACCGGCTACATCGGGGCGAGAGTCCACGTCGTGGTAGCCGCGCACCTCGATCTCGTTCTGCGAAGCGATGACATACGGAGAGTAGACGTTGTAGTCATCCGCGCGGGCCAGCCCGACACCGAAAAAAGCGACTACCCCTGAGACGGCAGCTACCGCCAATGAGTAGGAAGGTGATGTGTGGCAGGGCTTCAATGCTGAATTCTTGGCACTGATTCCCGCGGCACCGGCGAGGAACGCGAGGGTGGAGTTGCTCTTTTTTGTTGCCAGCGCATACCAGCCGTTAGAAGCGCCAAGGTGGTGAGATAAAAGGCAAGTTGGATTCCGGCGGGTGCGGATTTATAGCCAATCAGCACGCCGAGAGTCTTCCCTAGTGCCGAGTCATCCGAGAGAAGGCGCGAGGTGTCCCATATCTGGCTGCCCAATGCCGGCAACAAATCACTCTGAACGAGATAACCGGCGGCGGTGGAAGCGAGCCCCGCAGCCAGCAATATCAACATGATGTTAGTCACGGTGAAAAAGTGGTTAATCGGTATACGCAGCAGCCCGAGATATAAAGCGAATCCCAGCGCCGCTCCGCCGCCGATTCCAAGAGCGATACCGCCGGCCATTTGGACGGCACGGATCCCGCTGGCCGACATACCAAAAAGGAACAGCACCACCTCGGATCCTTCGCGTAGAACCGCAAGCGCGACCACGGTTAACAAGATATTGAGCGAGCTTGATCCCTGTTTGACCGCACTGCCGACGCTGGTCATGTGCTGCGCGAGTTCTCGGCCATGGGAGGACATCCAGATGACGTGCCAGCCGATCATGAGCACTGCCAGCAGCAAAACAGCCGCGTTGAAAATGTCCTGGCCCGCACCGCTCGCCAGATTGGCAATAAAATCCGCTCCCAGCGCAACCAAAAGCGCACCGGCCACTCCCAGTCCCATACCACCCAAGACCCGCGCCGCGCGGCCCGGCACACCCCGTGTCGCGGCACAAATGACCGAGATGATCAAAGCGGCCTCGAGGACCTCGCGGAATACAAGTAATGTCACGGCAGGCACGGCTTACTCCACAACCAAGCGGCCTTGTGCCGTGTCACGATGAAAGTCACCAAAGAAACCGTAGGTGCCAGGACGTAGAGGACCGATAAAAACGACAATGCTGCGATTGGGCAGGACCACGCTCTCGCGGTTGAAATCCGTGCTCTCAAACTCCTCGGGAGTGGCATCCTCGTTGGTGATATGCAGCTTGACCTTCGTGCCCGCGGGGATCTTCAGTTCGCTCGGTTGATAGACATGATTTTTGATTACCAGCGAAAATTCGGGCATGTCCGCGGCTACTGCGGCAAGTGCAAAGAATGCTGCTACCGTTGCAGCGACTAAACTCGAAAGCTTCACTTTTCGCTCCCATATGCTGTATGCAAACGATAATCGTTCTCATTCAGCGCGTCAACCCATGGCTGGACGATTGGGGCTCATCGAATAATATGTCCAACCAGTGGTGATCAGGGCGAACCCACTTGTTACTTGCAGGATTGATACACATGAATCAGCGCAATGAACGCGGGGGATGCTCAAGGCTGACCATGTCCTCCTCCGGCGCCGTAAATGTTGCCTGTGGTGAAGCTGCCATCATTGGAGGCAAGTTGCACATAGATTGACGCGAGTTCTGCCGGTTGTCCTGGCCGACCCAGGACAGTGGTGCTGCCGAAATGCTCATACTTCTCCGGCGTTGATCCGCCGCTGATCTGAAGCGGCGTCCAGATCGGTCCCGGCGCCACGCCATTCACGCGAATGCCGCGGTATCCGAATTGCTTCGCCAACGACTTGACGTAGTTCATCGTCGCAGCTTTGGTTTGGGCGTAATCGTATAGGTCTGGGGACGGATCGTACGCCTGTTCCGAGGTAGTGCCGATGATGCAAGACCCGGGTTCCAAGTGCGGCAAGGCGGCTTTGATGATCCAGAATGGCGCGTAGATGTTGGTTTTCATGGTGGCGTCAAAATCCTCTGCGGTAATGTCGAGAATCGATGCCTTGGACTGCTGCCGGCCCGCATTACAAACCACGATATCGAGACCGCCGAGCTTTTGGACAGCCTCCGCGACCATACGCTGACAGAAGGCTTGATCGCGTAAATCACCTGGAATGGCCACACCCGTCCTGCCCGCGTCTTTGATCAGCTGAATGACTTCGCGGGCGTCGGGTTCTTCCGCAGGAAGGTAGTTGATCGCGACATCGGCGCCCTCACGGGCGTAAGCGATCGCAGCCGCTCGACCCATCCCGGAGTCCCCACCGGTGATCAGGGCTTTGCGGCCGGCCAGCCGACCCGAGCCCCGATAGCTGGTCTCGCCATGGTCAGGCTTTGGATTCATTTTATTCGCGAGTCCCGGCCACGCCTGGGTTTGCTCCGGAAACGGAGGTTTCGGGTACTTCGAGCGCGGATCTTCCTTGGTTCGCGTGGCATTGCTGCGCTGGTCTGGCTGTTGCGCCGATGTAGGGCCGGCGGTAACCGAGGCGATACCCATACCCACCAGTCCTACAGCTTGGCGTCGGGATACTGTCTGGTCCATTTCTCTCTCCGCATAACGTGTTCGAATGAAGCAACCATAGCAACGCGTCAAAGGGGCTCCACTAGGAATATGGATCGTCTAGATGTGGGTCAATTCCTGACGTCAAAGTTGGAGCAATGATGGACGGGTCGAAACAGCAGTGCGTAAAGTTCTCACCGGTGCGCGTCAGCAAAGAGTAAGTTTGAGAGCTAGGACCACCGTGCATCGATCGGTAAGGAGCAGTCCATGGCTAACGAAATAGGGCATACGGAAACCGCGCGTGCGGCCTTCGCGACAAGATTGCATTCGCACTGGAAGTTCTTCCTGATCGAGGGAATCGTTTTGTTGCTGTTGGGTGTTGCCGCCATTTGTGTGCCGCCCTTGGCAACCTTCGCGGTTGAATTGCTCATCGGATGGATAGTGTTATTAAGCGGAGTTGTCGGCCTGGCGATGACGGTGCGAACTCGAGGATCACCCGGATTCGGATGGTCGCTGCTCTCCGCTCTCATCGGCATTGCCGCCGGGGCCGTGCTTTTGATATGGCCGCTGTCGGGAGCGTTTTCGCTGACGCTGATCTTGACTGTCTTTCTCACATTCGAGGGAATTGTCTCTGTGATGTACGCTTTCGCTCACCGGCGCGAGCGCACGCCCCGGTGGGGTTTGATGTTGTTCAGCGGTATCGTCGACTTGCTTCTTGCAGCCATGATTTTTTCAGGACTTCCTGCCACGGCCGCTTGGGCGATCGGACTGCTGGTCGGCATCAATATGGTGTTCGGGGGGTCTGCACTGATCGCCATGGCGTTGCAGGCAAGAACCGATGCGACCGTGGCGGCGCAGGGGTGATAACTCGCACAATCGGCAATCGATGATTGCGCGGATCTTTGGCCACGGATGTGAAGGTCCTGCATGCTAGCTGGGCGGCTCTTAGCTGCTGCCAGCGATCTGCGCCGCGTTTTCTTATTGGCCACCTTTGTACTTTTGGTCGCCTTGCTGGTGGCATTCGCGGTGTTGCGCGGCCAGAACAATGCGCGCCAATGGGTCATTCATTCCCGTGAGGTGCTCGAGCATATCGAACTCACCTTGTCATCCGTAAAAGACGCCGAGACCGGCCAACGCGGATACCTGCTGACCGGCGACGATAAGCTGCTCGCTCCGTATCGATCCGCGCTGGCCACGCTTCCTGGCACTCTTCAGGAACTCGAGCGGCTGATCAAAGACAATCCAGTGCAGCAAGCCGAGCTCGTCCAGGTGCGATCCGAAATTAATGACAAGCTCGCGCTGCTTGAAACGGCGCTCGCGCTTTATGGGCGCGGCGAGCCGGCCGCCGCGGCAGAGGTCGTCCGCTTGGGCGGTGGTGCCAGCATCATGGATAAGCTTCGAGGGGATCTTGCAAACATGCGCGCCGAGGAGGAAAGACTCCTGACACTGCGCAGCGCACGGACATCCAGGGCGGCAGGTTGGACGCTGGCAACTGTCAGCATGCTCGGCGGCCTCGCGCTTTTCCTGCTCTGGCTCCTTCGGGCCTTGACCTTGCGCGAAGGGGCCCGTGTTCGATTGAGTGAGCAACGGCTCGCCACGATTCTCGCCAGCGTCGGCGATGCCGTTCTTGCGACCAATGAGCATGGCCGCATCGAGCGTATGAATCTTGTGGCTGAGCAATTAACGGGATGGACCCTGGCCGAGGCGCAAGGGCAAGCGCTGGAAACGGTATTCCACATCGTCGGCGAACGCACGCGCGATCGAGTCGAAAGTCCTTTCGCAAAGGTACTGCGGGAGGGCCATGTGGTCGGGCTTGCCAACCACACGCTGCTCATCGCGAAAAATGGACGCCAAATTCCAATCGAGGACAGCGGAGCGCCCATACGAGGACTCGACGGCTCGATCACCGGGGTGGTCTTGGTGTTCAAAGATGCTACCGAGCGCTATGCCTCGCAACGTGCGCTGCGCGAGAGCGAAGAACAACTACGCCTCGCGACCGAGGCTGCAGAGGTCGGATTGTGGGATGTGGACGTGCTCGCCGGCACGCTGCATTGGCCGCGCCGCGTTAAGGGGATGGCGGGAATCTCCTCGGATCATCCGGTTTCCACGGCCGAGTATTACCGCGAAGTTCATCCGGAGGACAGACAACACACGGCCGATGCCTTCGCTGCCGCGATCGATCCGAAGCGAAGGGCTCTGTACGAGGTTGAATATCGCACCGTAGGCAAGGATGGCGCAATCCGTTGGGTTGCCGCGAAAGGAAGGGCTCTGTTTGAAGGCGATACGTGCGTGCGGGTCATCGGTGCGGCAATGGACATTACGGGTCGCAAGACAACGGAGCAAGACCTTCGAGAACTCAACGAGCGCCTGGAACACCGTGTGGCCGCCGCATTAGCCGAGCGAAAAGTCCTGGCCGACATCGTCGAGGCGACAGATGCTTGGGTCCAGGTGGTCGATTTGAACTTTTGCTTCCTGGCCATCAACCGTGCCGGCGTCAGTGAATTCGAGCGCAATTTCGGCATGCGCCCGAAGGTGGGCGACAACCTGCTCGTATTGCTCGAGCAGCGCCCCGAACATAGAGATGCGGCTCAGGCGATCTGGAGCCGTGCCTTGGGCGGGGAGGAGTTTACGGTCATTGATGAGTTCGGTGATGCAAATTCAGAGCGGCGCCATTACGAAATGAAGTTCAACGCCCTGCGTGATCGACACGGCAAGCAGATTGGCGCCTTTCAATTTGTGTATGACGTCAGCGAACGGCTGCAAAATCAAGCGCGCTTGGCAGAGGCGGAAAAGCATTTGAGGCAGGCGCAGAAGATCGACGCGATCGGCCAGCTTACCGGGGGCATTGCGCACGACTTCAACAATCTCCTGATGGTAATTTCAGGAGGGTTAAGCCTGCTCAGGCGCGGCATGGAGGCTGCGCGGCAGGAGCGGATAATGACCCAAATGAGCCAAGCGGCCGAGCGAGGCGCAGCGCTGAGCCGCCAACTGCTGACATTCGCCAGGCGCCAGCCGTTGCGTCCGCAGCCAGTGGACGTGCGAGGCCAAATAGACGGCATGCACGAGCTTCTGGATCGCACGCTTCGCGGAGATGTGCATGTCAAGACTGAATTCGCCGAGGATATTTGGCCCGTGGAGGTCGACCCCGCAGAACTGGAACTCGTCATTTTGAATTTATGTGTGAATGCACGCGATGCGATGCCGCATGGTGGCCTCATTACGATCGGCGGCAGAAACTTAGCCGCACCCGCAAGCGAAATGAAAGGCAACTTCGTGATGCTTACCGTTGCGGATACCGGCACCGGGATGCCACCGGAAGTCCTAAGCCGTGTTTTCGAGCCTTTCTTCACCACCAAGGAGATCGGTAAAGGCTCTGGCCTGGGCCTTCCTCAAGTCCACGGCTTCGCGGAACAATCCGGCGGTTCAGTAACGCTGAAGAGCGTGGTGGGACAGGGCACAACGGTCACGTTGCTGTTGCCTCGCTCCGACCGATCTCCTCGGCGGCCTCCCAGTGAGCTCGCGGACGTCGAGAGTACGGGGCGGCGGCGGGTTTTAAAGGGATCGATACTGCTGGTGGAAGACGATGACGAGGTGGCTTCGCTGGTCGCCGAAATGCTGCGCGAACTTGGATATCGGATCACTCGCGTCGCAAGCGCTCAAGCGGCCCTGGGGGCTCTGATGGACGATCGAGGGATCAACCTCGTGTTTAGCGACGTCATGATGCCGGGCTCCATGAACGGCATGGACTTGGCCAGGGAGGTGAGGCGCCGATGGCCGAACGTGCGTGTGCTGTTAACAACTGGATACGCAGGAAGTACCCTGAAAGGTGCCGGGGCAGAGGTTGCGGTCCTGTCGAAGCCCTATGAGATGAAGGCGTTGGATACCGCGCTGAGCGCGGCATTCGGCAAGTCGGCTTAACACATCGAGCGAGTGTTACCTTAAGCGCGCATGGCGCCAACATCGGACGCTTTGCGCTTATTGGGGGAGCGATGAAAGTCGAGGTCATGCTCTGGATGTTGGTATTGGTTTCAGTGGCCCTTGCAGTTGCCTCACCCAAGTACCGGGCGCAAAGCTTACTGGCCGGCGGAATGATTATTGTGGCTATCGTGGTGATCGTCGTACTTACAAAGCGCGGCACAGCACCTACCTCGACATTGCCACCGTCGGCGGCTCCAGCACCACCGCAGCAGCCCAATCATGTCGATTTCGAGCGCTTTCATATCGAGAATTTGGACAAGGAGGATCCAGATGCCAAGAATAGGATTACGCCTACGCAGATCCGGTTCGATCAGATACGTCCAGAGGTGGGCCCCCAGCCCGGCACAATTAGGTCGATTGGCGCGCGCCTGTACAACGATTCCGCGCGTTTTGCCTTGACCGATTACGCATACTATCTGGTGGTGCAGGACTGCGTGAAAGGTGCCTGCACCGTCATTTACGATCAACGCGGCTGGGCAACTGCCTCGGTGCCAGCCAATCAGGCACGCGACATCAGGATTGCAATCCGCGATGGCGATACTCGCGGGGTACCCGTGTTTAAGATCACGGGGACGGCAAACATACAGCTGTCGCCGACCGATACACGTGCGTACAAGAGCGAACGAGGGGCTGGTTCTTGATGCAACCGCTATTTTAGATACCCTAAGGGGGTATATTACCACTAGGGTAGAGGGGGAGGGTATACAACCCCGTAAAATGCGGCAGTTATGAGACGACGGGCAACGTGAAGACTTCGTAAAATTTTCTGGATAATCGTGGTGGAGCGGTTTACAACTTCAAGTGTGTGGCGTATGGTCGCGCCGGTTAAAGGTAATGCGAGGTCCCTGCATGGGTTGTAGCAGTAGAACAAATGGTATGAACGTTGCGCTGCGCGCAACGGCTCGCTCGGCCCGCTAGCCTCCAGTACTTTCTCTAGGCTTCCCGCCGACCGGCGGGAATAGATCGAACCCACGGGTTCGTTTCTAAACCCTTATTACCGTGTGCATTCTTCGTTGGGCCGGATCGGCTCACACAGGATGCCTTTGCTCCCCCACGCGGCGACGTTGGCCGGATTTAGCAAGCGCTTGCGCGCCGGAGGTAAGGATCATGAATCGCAAAAACATGGCAGAGCGGGCACGTACCTGCTGGCGCCGAAATCCGCATACCGGTCGGCTCGAAATGCATTGGCAGGCGGTTCACCCACGCCAACCGGCTGCTATTTCACCGCGAGGCGCGGGGAAGGCGGTTATGGCCAACGGGGACAGACCGGTACCGGGCGATGCATTGGCTCGGAGGAGCCTACCGTGAGCGCCGTAAAGAGAGCTCCGCGTACGGCACTCGACCAAGCCCATATCGGCGATATCCGTGGAGCGCTGGGCACGCTGCGGCAAGACGACGTTGCTCCGCGGCTAACCTGGCGCCATCGTCTCACGACGCTGTTGGCAATCGTGGGCCCGGGTCTGATTGTCATGGTCGGGGACAACGATGCCGGGGCGTTTGGCACCTATACCCAAGCCGGCCAGAATTACGGAACGAGTCTGCTATGGACGCTGGCCCTCCTGATTCCGGTTTTGTATGTGAACCAGGAAATGGTGTTGAGGCTCGGAGCGGTGAGCCGCGTTGGGCACGCACGATTGATTCTAGAGCGATTCGGCAAGTTTTGGGGCGCCTTTAGTGTAATCGATCTATTCATTCTAAATGGCTTGACCATCGTCACCGAATTCATCGGCGTGAGCTTGGGACTGGATTACCTGGGGATGCCGAAGAGCTGGGGAGTGGGAGCCGCGGCGCTGCTCATTATGATGGCGGTCAGCACCGGCAACTTTCGGCGCTTCGAGATTTTCGCGCTCACCCTTGTGGTCGGCAGCTTGATCCTGATGCCGATCTTTTTCATGGCGCACCCGACTTGGTCCCGCATGACTCATGACTTTTTTGTCCCAGGGCTACCCAAGCACTCCGTTCTCGCCGATGTCATGCTGCTCATCATCGCGATCGTCGGCACAACCGTGGCGCCGTGGCAGTTGTTCTTTCAGCAAAGTTACGTCATCGACAAACGCATCACAACCCGCTTCATTCCCTACGAACGGGTGGATCTGGTGTTCGGGATCATTCTTGTGATTGCCGGGGCCGCCGCGATGATGGCCTTTTGTGCCGCGGCATTTACCGGGCATCCGGAATTCGGCCAATTTACGGACGCAGGCGCGGTCGCCGCCGGTCTGCACAAATACATCAGCCCGGTTGCAGGTGTGTTCTTTGCCCTCGCTCTCATCGACGCCAGCCTCATAGGCGCCGCAGCGGTTTCGTTGTCAACTGCGTACGCGGTAGGTGATGTGCTTTCAGTAAAACACTCTTTGCATCGAAAGCCGCGCCAGGCGAAGCTTTTCTACCTGGTCTACTTCGGACTCATCAGTTCGGCGGCTGCCCTCGTGATGATCCCGGGAGCGCCGCTGGGATTGCTGACCAACGCAGTTCAAACCTTGGCAGGTATCTTGCTGCCGAGCGCCACGGTATTTCTGCTGCTGTTGTGTAACGACGCCGCCGTACTTGGGCCCTGGGTCAATTCCCGCCCTGTCAATTTGTTCACCATGTTGGTGATTGGCGTCCTCGTAACCCTGTCCCTAATCCTCACCGCGGCGGTGCTCTTTCCCAGCATGACGGGGCAACAAATAGCGGCCATATTGTCAGTGGGCAGCTGCGCGGCCTTGCTGGGGACCGCCGCGGCGCTCGTCATCGGCCGCCGTGCACCAGAAACGCGAGTCATCACGTCAGAGATCTTGCACGGCTTTCACATGCCGCCCTTGGAGACGTTGCCGCCGTTGCGCCTGTCGTGGATGAATCGATTTTGGATGATCGTACTGCGCGGCTACCTCATCGTGGCCATGGTGCTGGTCGTCGTGCGCGTCGTGCAAGTGGCCACGTCGACGGGCGCACAGCATTGATGTGAACCGGGCCACACGGACAAAAGCCGAGGGTTCGCTGTAGGTGAAACTCCCGAGCCTCGGTAAGACAACGTAAACCGTTGTAATCAGGAGATGACGACTCAGCGATGTGCGGCTCGCCTGACAGCGTGTCGCTGCGATTGCCTACGGACCCGTTTATCGCGAACCGTTAGAATTTCAATTGAGTAGTCAGCGCCGCGAGATCAAGTGCGAGGTCCAAAATGGCCACGGCAGCTACAAGCGGGTCGAGAAAAGCTTGCAAGCATGGGTATGGGGGCGGCGCGAACTACGCTGCACGAAAGCTACCATGAGCCTTCATTCAGCCATAGAAATTAGGCTGGGTTCGGACGAAGAGATGGTGTTCGTGCAGGTGAGAGTACCGCCGGCGGCCGAACTGCATCTGCTGGATGCCATCAGGTGCAAGGTCGATGAGCTATTCGCAGCGGTCGAACAAATGGACGGCCGACAACCCCAACACGTGCTCACGCAAGAGATGCACGCGGGCGACATCGAGAACAATAATTTCGTGGTATGGAGCCGGGAATATACGGACCCGGAATTTCCCGCGAGGTTCGAGCTGGCCCTCAGAGCCCTGGCTGCGGCGGGTATTGTCCCGTCACTGCATTGACGCCCCTGGAGGCGGGACCGGCGCAATTGGAGGGAACGCCCACTGCCTGGGCGTTCGTCTAAAGCTCAATGTACTGCGGAGTCTGCTTCGGCTTTGGCCTTGTGTCGATAATAGTGGGCCTTGGCTTTGTGAACATTGGCATGGGCCTTGTCCGATGCCTTTCGGGGTCCTGAGTGTACCGCCGCCTTCGCCTTGTCAGCTCCTTGCTTGGTGCCTTCGGCCGCGGCTTTGGAGGTGTCCTTCACCGAATCCACAGCTTGGGCGCTTGCTACCGATACCAGTGCAGCACCGGCGATTGCAATTAACAGTTTTCTAATCATCGTCGCTCCTTTTTACAAACTACCGTTAGGCTTTGCGCTCCGACAGCTTGGCAATGAAACCGGAGAATAAGACCTGAACAATCCAGGCAAGAAACGACATATATCACCCCTCGATGTTTTTTGCGATCGGAACAATTGAACTAAGGTCCGGTGCGTCGCCCTCACCGCCCCGGTACGGTACATGCAAATGAGGATGATTGTGCCTTGAGTGGGAGTAGGCGCAGGCTGACACATCAGCTCAAAAGGTGCGCACGCATCCGTGCGTGCGACTTTCCGCCTTTGGATGCCCTGACTATCACATCCGTGCTGCCGGGCATCACGCGGAGTATTCGACGGGAAGCTGCAACGCGTCCGAGGTAGCCCACTCATCCTGATTGGCGATATGTCAGATATGGGATCGGGGGCGCGAGTGACTTCGCTCCTGCCATTCGAGCGTCGACTTAACACTGTGCGTTTTGAATGCGGCAGCAGTCGGCGCGCTACACGCGTTATGACATATGCGACTTTGAAGTGCGTCACACATTAGACAAGCGCTTACAAAGCGAAAGGTTCACGCAAGCTTAAATGTGCAACGTACGTCCGAGAAATGGCCACTTAGGGACGGAGGCGATGATGCAACCTCACACGGCTCGTCGGACGAGATATCGCGGCACGACGGGCTTCACACTCATCGAACTCATGATTACCGTCGCAATTGTTGCCATCCTTGCGGCCCTCGCCTATCCGAGCTATCGCAATTACGTGCTGCGAAGCCAATTAGTTGATGCGACCAACGGCCTAGCCGCGCTGCAAGCCAACATGGAGCGCTACTTCCAGGACAACCGCACCTACGCGCCTATCGGCGCCGCCAACCCTCCCTGTGCCACCGTTTCGACCATTGGCGCATTCACTTTATCTTGCCCTGTTGTCCCCGCGCCCCCCGGGACGACTTACGCGCTGCAGGCGACCGGTTCGGGCACTACCGCCGGATTTGTCTTCACGGTGGACCAAGCCAACGCCAAGACGACCACGGCTACGGCAAGCGGCTGGGTTCCATTCTGCGCCATCGCTTGGGAGACGAAGGAGGGCCAGTGCTGAAAGGCGGCCTCCAACGCATCGCTGGTTTTACCCTGCTCGAATTGGTGGTGACCATGTCGATTTTCGCCATCCTGGTCGCCTTAGGGGTGCCCTCGATGCGCCTGTGGATTGTCAATACCCGGGTCCGCTCGGTCGCCGATTCCCTGCAGAACGGCTTGCGAATGGCTCAAGCAGAATCACTGCGGCGCAGCCGCCAGACTGTTTTTTACCTCACCAACAGCACAACACCGCAAGTGACACTCACGGCGAACGTCAACGGAACCTACTGGGCAGTCAATACCATCCCGTTAATTGGGTCCGTGGCTGAAGCAACCGATTTCATTGGATCGGGAGAAGTCTCGGCCATTAATTCCGGTGTCACCGTTGGCAACGCTACCGATACGGCGGTGTGCTTCAACTCCGTCGGGCGCTTGACGGCGAATGCCGCGACAGGCATTGCCGGCGCGGTTTGCAATTTGCCCAACCCGCCGGTCGGCTCCCCGCCGGTATCGATGTTCAGCATTACGGCGCCGGGCGCGGACCACCCATTGAATGTCAGGGTCGCCTTGGGCGGCCAGGTGCACCTGTGCGATCCAAACAAGTCGCTCTCCACTGAACCCGACGGGTGCCCATGAACACGCGCATTGTCGATGCCTCTAGAGGATCGCGGGGGCGGGGGCCGGTGTCGTCGCACGGCATGGCGCTGATTGAAGTGCTGGTGTCGATGCTTCTGTTCTCGTTCGGCGTGCTGGGATTGATCGGCCTCGAGGCGCGCTCGATTAGTTTTTCGGTCGATGCAGAGGACCGCAATCGCGCGGCGTTGCTCGCGAACGAGATCGCAAGCGACATGTGGCTCGCCAACACAGTCATCTTAAGCCCTGCGGTGCTCACGCCTTTACAGGCACGCATCGCAGATCCGACTGCCGGCGGGCTGCCTAGCGGACTGGTCACGATTACGCAGTTGGGACTCACCAACAGCGCCGATATCGTGCTGACGTGGATACCGCCGCAGCACTCCGGTGCCACCGATTACCAGACCGGCACGTTCACGACGCGGGTCATTCTGCCGTGAGAAAGCACCGAAATCCGCGCGCGCATCGGGGCATGACGCTCATCGAATTGCTGATCGCAATGGTCATTGGATTGGGCGTCACGCTCGCCGTGAGCAGCATGGTGGTCGTCGGGGAAAACCACAAGCGCACCACCACCTCGACCAACGATACGGAACAGACTGGCGCTTTCGCCGTATACGCACTCGATCGAATCGTCCGCAGCGCGGGCTCCGGCTTTGCCGATTCAGCTTATCCGACCGACCAGGGGGTTCTCGGATGCAAACTCAATGCGACCATCGCCAATTTGCCGAGACTGGTGGGAACGCCTTTCCCACCGCCGTTCAGCGCGAATTTTTTGGCCGGCGCCGTCGATAACTTGAGGGTAGCGCCGCTGCTCATCGGGTTCAACCAGTCTGATGATGGACGCTCGGACGTGCTCATGGTGATGAGCGGCTCCGGCGCGGCTGGCGGTGTTCCACGGCAGATCACGATTCCAGGCACTGCTACCTCGCTCACGCTGGACAACACAGTCGGCTTTGCCGACAGAGACCTGGCCATCGTCAGTCAAAGCGGCACGCCCGACTGCCTCTTGGAGCAAGTGCTAGGCAATCCCGTCGGGGCTGCGCTGCCGCTGGGCGGCACATATTATACAGTCGGCACTACCACGACGATTGGAGGACTCGCCGCGAGCACGGCCAGCTACGTCACGCCCATCGGCAATGCGGGCGCGAACAACGTGCAATTTCAACTGCTCACGGTGGATGCCAATCGGGTTCTCGACAGCTACGATCTGTTGCAAAACATCAAGCTAGTCCAGGGATCGGGGCCCGCCGACGCGGTGCAGGCCATCGCCGATGGCGTGGACCAGATGCACGCCATCTATGGCATCGACAGCGTCGGCGACGGCAAACAGCATACTTGGGTGAGCCCGGGCGCTGCGGGTTACGACATCAATACTGTCATGACGACCCCATCGGTCATGCGCAAAATCATATCAGTGCGCATCGCTCTCGTGATTCGTGGCGAGTACTACGACAAGAAACTTGGCGGCGTGACGCCCCCCACCCTGACGTTATTCGGCAATTTGACGGATGCACTGGGGAATCCGCTTCCTGCTCTTAAGCAGATCGTGAACTTGAACGCTACCGATCAGCAATACCGATACCGCGTATTCGAGTTCACTGTTCCTTTGCGCAACATGTTGTTGCTGGCGCAGGCGCCATGAAGACTTTAACTCATCCACGGTCAGGCGAGCGCGGCGTCGTTCTCATCTTCACGCTCATCATTCTTCTGATCCTGACCATTGGCGGCGCCGCTCTGGTGCGCTCGATGCAGAACTCTTTGTTCAGCGCCGGAAACCTCGCATTTCGTCGCGACCTGATGAATCAAGGGGAACAAGGCGTCTCTTTCGTCCTGTCGCAATTCAAGGCCGGCGGAGCGCTTGTCAGTGCAACGGACGCCGATGTGCCGGCGCAAAATTATAAGTCGTTCATCCTTCCCGCAAACGCGCAGGGAGTGCCCAATGTGCTATTGGACGACACGTCATTCAACGCCGTCGGCGTACACGCGGATCTGCCGGGCGCAACTCCGGATGTCAAGATTCGCTATGTCATCGACCGCCTGTGCAGTGTGACCGGTCCTGCGTCCAGCGCTCTTTGCGTGCAATCCTCGGCGAACGCCAGCGGCGGATCTAGCTTTTCCAGTTACGGCGGATCCGTTCCGCCGCCCACGGCAACGGTGTACCGCTTGAGCGTGCGCGTCTCCGGTGCTCGAAGCACTCAGGTATTTCTGCAAACCACCTTCACCAAGCCGGACTAACCATGACGTACCGCACCATCACGCGCATTTTCACCTGCTGCTTCTCCCCGAAGGCGGCACGGCGCAGCGGCACCTTCAGTCTTGGCGCGCTGCTCGGCCTGACATTGATGGCTGCGGGCGCAAGCGCGGCTGTTCCGTTGGCGGACCAACCCATATTCGCGGGAGCCGATGTTCCCGGCAACCTGGCACTGGCGTTGTCGGTTGAATACCCCACGGCCATCAGCGTCGCCAATCTCGGCGACTACGACAAGCGCAGTACGTATCTGGGGTACTTCGATCCTCAGAAGTGCTACGACTACGTTGCGGTACAGGGCTCCATCCCTACCGACTATTCCGGCAGCTACTTCCAGCCCTCTGCGCTGGCGTCAAATAATCATCGATGTTCGGGCCAGTGGAGCGGCAACTTCATGAACTGGGCCACGATGCAGACCATCGATCCGTTCCGCTGGGCCTTGAGCGGCGGCTACCGCAGCGTGGATACCACCAGCCAAACCATTCTGGAGAAGGCCTGGGGCTCAATTCAAGGCGGCCAGTCGAACTTTCCGCTGCGCGGCACCGGCCAAGGCGGCGGCAACCGTCTGCAAACGAGTGAGATTTCCAAAGTTACACCTTTTGGGTGGGATAACTTCAATACCAGTGTCTGGACGCGCGGCAACACCATGGTGTTCTCAAGCGAGAACGGCGGCTACAGCGACAGGAGCCAGACTCCGCGGGATCTGACTAATCTGGGCGCTGCAGCTGAGGACAAGATCTACCAAGTTTATGTGCGCGTGCGAGTGTGCGACCCAACCACCACGATGGGGATCGGCGGTCTCGAATCCAATTGCGTGCAGTACGGCAGCAATTACAAGCCTGAAGGGTTGCTGCAGCAATACGCGGAGAAAATCCGCTACAGCGCATTCGCGTACCTCGCCGGCAGCGGCTCTAACCGGCAAGGCGCGGCGCTGCGCGAGCCGATGGGCAAGATTGGTCAGACGTCAGCTCGGCCGGAGTGGGACGGGACTACCGGCATCATGTATACGAACCCCGACTCGGCGACGGCAGCGGCCAGCGGCGTCAGTCAAAGCGGCGTGATGAATTACCTGAACAAGTTCGGTCAGGCCTCGCAGAACTACATGCTGTATGACAACGTCAGCGAACTCTACTACGCGGCCGTTCGTTACTTCGAAAATATGGGCAACGTACCGGAGTGGACCAACGGAGCCAGCGCCACGGAGCTGGATGGATTCCCTGCAGTGACCACCTGGACAGACCCCATCATCTATTCATGCCAGAAAAACTTTGTTCTCGGCATCGGCGACGATCACACTTGGTTTGATTACAACGTGGGAGGCGCCACCGCGGGTGGTCCCCGTGCCAAGCCTGCGGCCGTAGCGGCCGATACGTTCAATCAAGCCGACCTCTGGACCACCAACCTGGAAAAACTCGAAGGGCTGCCGGTAACGCCCTGGTATCCGTTCGATAGCGGCGCGACCTATTACATCGCCGGACTCGCCTATGGCGTGCACGTAAACGATATCCGCCCGGACCTGACCGGATCGCAGAATATCTCCACGTATTGGATGGACGTCGAGGAATATCAGAGAGCGGAAGACTTCAATCCTTATTACCTCGCCACCAAGTACGGCGGCTTCACCGTGCCCACTGGCTACGACATTACGAACGTCACCACGCCGCTCACGGTGGGTTGGTGGGATACCGGCAGTCCTGCCAACACGATCAGCATGAACGGCAACGTCCGCAATCAGCCCGATAACTACTTCGAAGCAGGAAACGCGAACAAGATGGTGACGGGTTTGAAGTTAGCCTTCGCGAACATCGCGAACGCCATCAAGCTCTACACCACCTCCTTCTCGCTGGGCCAGCCCATCGAGACGGCTTCCGGGGCCGCCACGTACGCAACCCAGTACCAGTCCGGCGCGTGGACCGGCACCATCACCGGCAGCACCCTCACATTCGCTCTCGATGGGACGCCGCAGCCTCCCGTGCAAGCATGGACGACCAACGGTACCCTCGGAGCACAACTCGCGGCCAGCGGCTGGGATACGGGACGTAATGTTGCGACTTGGAATGGCACCAACGGCGTACCTTTTCGAGTCGGCAACTTAAGTTCTGCGCAAACGACAGCACTCAAGCCCAGCTATTCGGGCGCCACGAATCCCACGCAGTTCGTCAACTACCTGCGCGGTGATCAGACCAATGAAGTGGGATCTACAGCCACGGGCAGCACCATGTCCCTGCGTAGCCGCGCGCTTTTGTTAGGGGACATCGTCAACGCAAAGCTTACGCCGGTCGCACCGCCCCAGCTGCCTTTCTCCGATGCGAGCAATCCGGGATACTCCAGCTTCAAGGCCGCCTATGCCACCCGACCCACCATGGTTTATGCCGCAGCCAATGACGGCATGCTGCACGGCTTCAATGGCTTGTTGACCGGGGCCGGAGCGGGAACGGAGCAGTTCGCCTACATTCCCAGTGCCGTGATCGTTGGGCCGAACAATACGCCGCAGGTGGATGGCCTGGTGGCGGTCGGCAATCCTCTGTTCGTCCACCATTACTACGTCGATGCCACACCGCTCGCCTTCGATGTGGACTTCGCTAACGGCGGGGGTGTCTTCACTGCCAGCAACGACTGGCACACGCTGCTGATTGGCGGCCTTGGCAAGGGTGGCAAAAGCTTCTATGCGATTGACGTAACCGACCCCGCCAGTATGAGTAACGAAGCCGCCGTTGCGAGCAAAGTGCAGTGGGAGTTCACCGATCCTGCCATGGGCTACAGTTTTGGCGCCCCGATCGCGGTAAAAACAGCGAAGTATGGCTGGGTGGTGGCGTTAACCTCGGGCTATAACAACAGCGATGGTCTCGGTTACCTGTTCCTCGTCAATCCCCAGACCGGTGCGTTGCTCGAGAAAATTGCCACGCCTTCGGCAGCACCTGGACTCGCGCAAGCGACGGCCTTTGTAAGGGACTACTCCGACTACACGGCGGATTCCATTTACGCCGGCGACCTCAACGGACAGATGTGGCGCTTTGACCTCACGGTCCCCAGAACCAGCACGGCGCCATACCCCGCGCCGACACTGCTCGCAACGGCGACCGATTCTTCGGGTGTGGCGCAACCCATTACCAGTGCGCCGCTGATCGAGATTCATCCCACTACGCGCCAGCGTTACGTGATGTTCGGCACAGGCAGATTGCTCTCTAACGCCGATATACCCAGTGCGCAGATGCAATCCTTCTATTCCATCCTCGATGGCAGCGCCGGTGGTTTCAATACCGTCAGCATGCCGATCACCCGCGCGGCGCTTACATTGGTTCCCGACGTAACAGCCGGCATCATTCTCACGTCGCCTTCGATGGGCTGGTATACCGACCTCGGCATCGATGCAGGGACAAGCATCGCATGGCGCGTGCTCGTGAACCCCGTGGCATATAACGGCATCGTGTCTTTCACTACTCTGCTGCCGGCGGGCGATGCCTGCAGCGCCTCCGGTCAAAGCCGCGTTTACGCGCTGAACTATGACACCGGAAAGTCGGTGCTCAACAGCAACACGACCGGGTATATTTACTATTCGAACGCAATTACCGACCTCAAAATCATCGGTGTGAACAACACCGGGTTACCCGGCTACAACGTTCCCGAGATCGTGGTAGGCACCAATACGGGTGTCCTTGCGAAGGTCGATGCCAACCTGCTCGGCACGCTTGCGACGCGGCTGTTGAATTGGCGCGAAGTGCCGACGGCGGACTGACGCGAGGCTGAGCCTCAAGCCCCCGGGGCGCGCCGCTAGCGGAAGCATAGGATCCCTGACAATATCGACCATGTCTCGGGGGTGAACTATGCAGATCAACAAGGGCCGCCATACCGCGAAGATTCAAGGCGACTTCGTCGTGTTTATTATCGGCATGCGTATTAATCATCTTTTGCTTTTGCACAAATGGCTTCCTGTCGCGCTGGCTATGCCCCGGATGCTCAAGGAACTCTTTCAGAGGCCGGAACTTGGCATGCTGCATGCGCACACTTTTTTGGGCGGGAGATCGATTCTGTTGATCCAGTACTGGCGCAGCTTCGATCATTTGCACGCGTATGCTCACACGAAAGACCTTAAGCACTTGCCGGCCTGGGCGGACTTCAATCGCAGCGTAGGCGATAACGGTTCAGTGGGTATTTTCCACGAGAGCTACCTCGTCAAAGCGGGCCAGTATGAATGCCTATATGCCAACATGCCGCAAAGCGGATTGCTGCGTGCAGGCGAAATGGTGCCCGCGGTTGGTCCGATGCATGATGCGCGCTCGCGCCTCGAGGTTAAATAGAAAATCTCTCCGTCGGTTCCTTCTTACACCAGGCATCCAGGTTGCCGGTGCACCGCCACAGCGCAGTCCTACCTATTCTGTGGCGCGCACTCCGACCCTGTCGGCTGATCAAAGGGGCCTAAATACGCTTCGCATTTTTGCGATGTTTATTACTCAAGGAGATATAAATGGCCAGTTCGACCTCAACCTCAAGCTATGGCTCTACCTCGACTACCGCCGGTTCCACCTCTACCGCCAGCAATGTCATTTCGTCGGACGACGTTGAAGGCACTGCGGTCTACAACGCGGCAGGGGAGAAGCTCGGTTCGATCGACTATCTGATGATCGATAAGCTGTCTGGTCAAGTTCTCTACGCCGTGATGGAGTTCGGCGGATTTCTGGGCATTGGCTCGGATCGGTATCCGATTCCCTGGGATTTGCTCAAGTACGACACGAACAAAGGCGGTTATATCGTACCGCTCGACAAAGACAAGCTTAAAAACGCGCCAAAGTATCGAGATGAAGAAGTGCCGGTTTATGACACGGACTACGGCACCCGCGTCAACACCTATTATGGGATTCGCCATAACTAAAATCGACCAACTCCGGCCGCCCGCGCAAATGCGCGGGGCGGCCGGAGATTTGCACCCTCAATAACAGCTGGGCTCCGCTGATCGCTACGCGTTCCGTTTGACACCTTCACATAGCGGTGTTAACTAATGCCGATGAATATGTTTCGCCGTCATTAACGATAACGCAATTGTGAGACCCGAGATTTCCGGCGATCACCAAATAAAAAAGAGGGTCTTCTAATGAACAGACGACAGTTTGTCTACGCAGCGTCGAGCGCTGCATTCCTGACCGGGGGAGCCGCGTATGGAAAGGAAAAATCTCATCGTCCGCTTCGAATTCTGATTCTCGGCGGCACAAAATTTCTCGGCGTGCACATCACCGAACTTGCGCTGCGGCGCGGGTATACGGTTACGCTGTTTAATCGCGGCAAAACCAACACCGATTTGTTTCCGGATCTCGAGCATCTTAAGGGCGATCGCGACGGGCAGATTGATGCCCTGAAGGGTCGAAAATGGGATGTGGTCATCGATGACTCGGGTTACGTTCCGCGCCACGTCAGATTATCCGCGGAATTGCTGGCCCCGAACGTGCAGCGTTACCTCTTCGTGTCGACGATTTCGGTATACGCCAGCCTTGCGCAGCCCAATACCGAGGACTCGCCGGTCGGCAAAATTGCTGATGAAAGCATCGAAAAGGTTGGCGATGAGACGTATGGACCGCTCAAGGCTTTGTGCGAAAAGGCCGCGATGACCGCGATGCCCGGACGCGTGGCAGTGGTGCGCCCAGGTCTCATTGTCGGACCCCGAGATCCCACGGACCGGTTCACCTATTGGCCGGCGCGCGCTGCACGGGGTGGCGAGATACTGGCACCGGACGCGCCAAGTGACCGAATTCAATTCATTGATGCGAGAGATCTCGCAGCATTCGCACTCAAGCTGGCTGAGGATCAAACCGTGGGAACGTTTAACGCCGCCTCGCCCCCGGGCATGTTCACGATCGGCGCTTTGCTTTCCTCGAGCATTAACTCTGCCAACGCTTTGGTCAAGCCGAGCCCGGCGCCGCACGCCGAATGGGTACCGGCGGAGTTTTTAATGAAGCAAGAGGTCCAGCCTTGGTCAGACATGCCGGTGTGGTTTGGGGAATCCGGCGAGTACGCAGGCGCTTCGAGCACGAGCATGGCTCGAGCGTTGCACGCAGGCCTTGCGAATCGGCCGATCCAGCAGACCGTGGATGACACGCTTGCATGGCATTTGCAGCGCCCCGATACAGAGAGGGCAAAACTCAATGCGGGACTCTCTGCGGAGCGCGAACAGAAGATTTTAAGTGCCTGGCATGCTGCGTCAGCGGAAAGCAAACCTTGACCGGTGCGGATTCGCGGGTCGCCGCTATGGTGAGGCGCCTCGTGGTGGTACAACCCGAGGAACTGCCGGCGCTGTTGGCGGCTTTTGCAACCTTGTTCTGCATGTTTTCCAGCTACACGATTCTGCGACCGATCCGCGACACAATGGGCATCACGTCCGGCGTGGAAAAATTACCCTATTTGTTTTGGGGCACGTTTGCCGCAATGCTGGCCGTGCAGCCTGTCTACGGCTGGATAACGTCGCGGCTGCGCCGCCCGGTATTCCTACCCTGGGTTTATGCCTTTTTTATCGCCAACTTGTTGGGCTTTTATCTTTGGTTCAATCTTCAGCAGGACCACACTTGGATCGCGCGCGCCTATTACGTTTGGGTCAGCGTGTTCAATTTTTTCATCGTGGCCGTGTTCTGGAGCCTGATGGCCGACGTGTTCACGCGCGAGCAAGCAGGCCGAATGTTTGGATTCATCGCGGCGGGCGCCAGTACGGGAGGTTTGTTCGGGCCCCTGGTGGCCGGCCGGCTTGCCGTGCCGCTCGGTACGATCAATCTGCTGCTGATCTCGGCAACGCTGCTCGGGGGCTCGGTGTTTTTCATGATGCGTGTGATTCGCTGGCACCGCGGCTTCGGTACCGCGGCGCGCGGCATCGAAACTGATACTCCATTGGGGGGAAGCATGCTTGCCGCATTTCAGCAGGTGATTCGATCCCGATATCTACTGGGAATCGCACTATTCGTAATCCTGTTGTCATGGGTGTCGACGTTTTTATATCTCGAGCAGCAGTCGTTCGTCGCCAAGGCGTTCGCGACCCGCGACGAGCGCACGCGTTTCTTTTCTGATGTGGATTTTTGGGTGAATACTTGCTCGTTGGTTACGCAATTGTTCTTGTTTGGGCGGCTCTATAATTGGGTCGGACTCCGCGCATTGCTGGTTTCGGTACCGCTGCTGATGACCGCGGGTTACGCGGTATTCGCGTTGCTACCGAGTTTTGCGGTTCTGGTAGGCGTATTAGCCGTGCGCAGAGTCGGCGAGTACGCGATCACCCGTCCATGCCGCGATTCTCTTTACACCGTTTGCACCCGGGAGGAGAAGTACAAAGCGAAGAGCCTCATCGATACGTTCGTTTACCGGGGAGGCGATGCGACCAGCGCTTCGATGTATCAACTGCTGACGGGCGGCTTGGGGTTTAGCGCCAGTGGAGTCGGCTGGTTCGGTGCATTCATCTCGGCGCTGTGGATGCTGCTGGCCCTGGGACTTGGAAAATCACAGGAACGCAGCGGTCTGCAGGTGGCCGCCCTCGTGCCGGGCCCCGCACTATTGGAAAAATGAAGCCGCCTTCAGTCGCTCGGCACAAAGATCCAAAGCAGCACATAAGCCAACAAGCCGGCGCCTACACAAAGGAATAGTGCTACAAAAATCAGACGCCATACCCAGGACTCCACGCCGGTCGCTCGCCCAAGCCCGCCGCATACGCCACCGAGCACTCGGTCAGTGCGGCTGCGCCGGAATGAATTGACAGCTGTCACAAGCGGCTCGTCGGGGCGGGCCTGTTCGGCGTTCAGCAGCCGCGCCTTGGCACGCGCAAATTCTTCCTCCGTCAGCACGCCGCGCTCGCGGAGCTGCGCCAATGTGTTCAGCTCATCTGTCAGCGTCATCGCGGATTCCCCTGTATTTTCTGAGGTGTTGCCTTATCCTTATTTTTTTCTCGATGATGTTCAATCACGCATCCGGCTGCCGCGCCCACCACTGCGTGATGGCCCGCCACGTGACCGGCCACAGCGCCGACGGCTGCACCCTTCAAACAGCCCTTGGCGTTAGTTACGGAGGGAAGCGCTGCGAGACACCCAGCGAGCGCAAAATACGGTATGAGGTGGCGCATATCCATTCCTTGACGGTGACGACAGATCAAGAACACTTCAGGCAGCGAGAATTGCGCAAAAAAAATAAACTCGTCAATTCCGCTGAGTCAGAGCTCCGCAAGTAATCACTTAAAAACCTTTAGGGTTTTAACCCAAGCATGCATGGCCATGTAAAGATTTGATAAGGCCTTGAGCACCCGTTGCAATTGCTTTTCGGTTGTTGAATACTCATATATCGAATATCAGAAGAATGAGTTTCACGTCACTACTAAATTAATCGACGTGGGCGTCTGAAATGGCTGGGCTTTACCGATTATCTCATTAACCCGACTAGGAAAACTGGCGGGCTGGGTCTGACGGCAAAACGGGGGAACTACATGAAGCGAAATAATGGGCATTCAATCCAAATGCGCTGGCGCCGCATCGCGCCACCAATAGGCATCTCGCTGTTGGTTGCAGCGGGTAGCGCATGGGCGGCAAACGATCTCGATACGCCGGCGGCACGCGGTACCGTGCACAAAAACGGCGCCGACACCTACAACATGGAGTGGCTCGGTCACGACGACCTGCAAGGCCGCACCGTGTACCAGACGACGGTCCACACCCAGGGTCATCGGGTGATCGCGTATGCGGGACATTTCAACGGACAAATGCTCAACCCCATGACCGGTGTCACGGAGGTTAACGGGACCTCCATCGTCGATGTAACAGACCCCCGCAATCCTAAGTATCTCAAGCACTTGGTCGCTAGCAATGGCGGCGCGCGCATGGCGAAGCTATGTGATGGCAATGATTTGCCCGGCGCTTTGCACCCGGGCAAAACTTATCTGCTCCGGGAAAACGGTGCCGTAGCGCATGAGGTTTGGGACGTCACCGATCCTGCCAATCCGGTACTGGCTTCCACGCCGGTGACGGGCCAGGATGTCACGCACCGCAACTGGTGGGATTGTAAGACGGGTATTGCCTACATCGTTGCGGGCGCAACCAAGCACGGTGACGGTTGGAACCCGAATAGCAGCCCCAGTCAGCACCTTAAAATTTATGACCTCAGCGATCCTTACAATCCGAAATACATCATGGATTTCGGCTACCCAGGTCAGAATCCGGGCTCGACCTTTGTCATGCCGGGAACGGAAACGACGACCAAGGTCGTGCCGCCCGGTGTGCATGGCCCGATCGTGGTCAGTAGCTTCAAGGGCCAGTCAATCAACCGGCTGTACATGCCGTATGGCGTCGGCTCCGATGGCATCATCCAGATCAACGATCTGACCAAAGTTCTGCCGCCACCGTATGGCGCCGGCGTGTATGCGAACGTGCAAAAGCCCACCGACGCTGAACTTCTGCAAGGCCAGATCGGCGTCATCTATATGCCTGGTGCCGAGGGCGGCCACTCGGCCATGCCGATTTATGGTATCCCTTTGAAGCAGTACAAGAATTTCACGAACAACAACGTACGCGACGTCCTCGCCGTGAGTTCCGAGGAAACCGATAATCGCTGCACGGGATCGCCGCATCTTATGTACCTGCTCGATATTACGAGCAAAATTGGTCAAGGAGGCAGCACGAGTGCGGAACAGCACCCCTGGCCGATGTCCACCGTGACGGTCGATGACTTCTCTGCGCGCCCCAACTTCTGTTCGCGCGGTACACGATTCGGCGTTCACTCGCCGGCGGAAAACTTTGAGGATCCCTCTTACGGCCGATTGCTCACGAGTGCTTGGTTCGACGCAGGCATTCGGGTCACCGACATCCGCGATCCCTATCATCCGAGGGAAGTAGCGCATTTCATCGCGCCGATTACCAAGTTCACGCAGCCGAGCAGCGCGAAGATCAATGGTGTCACCTATACCTCGCTGGATGTTTCCTGCGACAATACCGACGTCGATAACCGCGGCCTGCGCTATTGCGGTGATCGAGTGGGCGGCGGACTGGATATCGCACGATTGACTGACGAAGCGGCGGAAATCGCCCGAGGCGATAGCGAGGATTGAAGCGGCCGGTGATTAACCCTCGCAAGAGCGGCGCCTGGTGGTCGGGCGCCGCTCTCATATTCGTCACGCTACACGCCCTGGCGGGCGAGGATCTAACGGTAATATCGTTCGGTCGTGCCGACCGCGCAGCGCTAACGGCCGCCTACCTCGAGCCTTTCACCAAGGCCACCGGCATTGCCGTGAATTCTTTATCCTACGACGGCCAGATCACCGAACTTACGCAAATGGTGCAAGCCGGGGCTCCGGTGTGGGATGTGATGCAGGTCGAATCGCGGACCCTGGATCAAGGCTGCCGACAAGGACTCTTCGAAAAGCTCGATCCTGCGCGCGTCCCTTCGCCTAACGATCTAATTCCCGGCGCGCTGTCCGAATGCGGCGTTGGGATTTTTGCTTGGGCGCAAGCCATGGTCTATTCGGATCAGTTGCGCGACACGCCGCACTCCTGGGCCGACTTCTGGGATACGCGTAAATTTCCGGGCAGACGGGGGCTGCGGCACAGCGCCAAATATACGCTGGAGATCGCACTGCTGGCCGACGGCGTTGCTCCCAAGGATGTGTATGGCACACTGGCAACCGAGGCGGGAGTGCAGCGCGCTTTCCATAAGCTCGATCAGATACGCAAGGACACCGTGTGGTGGCAAGCGGCAGCGCAGCCGGCAGCTCTCATGGCAGCTGGATGGGTGACTATGAGTTCTGCCTATACGCTTTGGTTCGATCCGGAGCAGGAACGCAACCGCCATACTCGGATTGTTTGGCGCCAAAGCCTATACGACATCGACAGTTGGGCCATCACGAAGGGTTCGCCCAAGCGCGATAATGCCTACCGCTTCATCACCTTCGCAAGCGCACCGGAGCGACAGAAGATACTGTCCGAACAGCTCACTTACGGGCCCACCAATCGACGCGCACTTGAACTCCTGCCCGCGCGTCTCGGCGGAGCCCTACCGTCGTCTCCGCCCAATCTTGCGGACGCGTTGCGAATCGACACGGCCTTTTGGATCGAACACGGAGACGCGCTCGAGCGGCGCTTCAATTCCTGGGCCCCCGCCGTCTGCCGTCAGCAGGACGATGAAGACGATGACGACTATTTCGAACAGCCTGTATGTCAGGACGCCCGGGGAAACATGCGGGTCAGCAGAGGGTCGACTAACGCGAGCGGCATAGGCCAGCCGGGTGATCCAGCCCAAGTATCGCGGACGATTAACGTGACGATGAGCGATACCATGCGATTTACCCCCGAGCGTATTGAGGCGAAAAAGGGCGAGACAGTCCGGTTCGTGCTGCAAAACAAGGGGCAATTGCGCCATGAAATGGTCTTGGGCGAGCCGGACGCGTTGCGACGGCACGCAGCCATGATGCAGATGATGCCCGACATGCAGCACAGCGGACCCAATATGGCGAGCCTCGCCCCGGGCGAGCAGGGCGAATTGATCTGGAAATTCACGCGCACGGGCGCCGTCGCGTTCGCGTGCCTACAGAGCGGGCACCTCGAGGCTGGCATGAAGGGTTCGGTTGCCGTTCAGTGACCGCTGCGGTGCAACACAGAGGGCGCCGACGGCTTGTGGAGCAAATTGTCCTGTTTCTTTAGAATCGGTTGCGTAAACCACCGACGAATGCGAGCGGTTGGTGAAATATAGCTCCACATCCAGTCGCTCCGAGTAGAAATGCACAGCTTATTTGAAGGGCTCGAACGGGTTGAGAATCAAGCGCCGAACGATGATGTTTTCGAGCGGGTCGGCCTGCTGTCCGATGGCAGTCTTTATGTCAAGCGCGAGAGCCGTATCGAAGGTCATGGTCATTTCATGCTGACCAGCTATGTGCCCGCAAGTCACGTGACTCACGTGAAGGCCATACTATCGCTCGGCAGCGCGGCGCTTTTAACCGATGCCGAATTCTTAGATCTCATCACGGCGCGCTTCCCATCAGGGAATCACATCATCGATTGGTTGCAGGATGAAGGGGTGCCCTTTGTGTCGCGAAGCGAAAGCTGATCGGGTCAAATCAGCGGATTGGCCGAGGAGGGGTGTTCGGCCGACCTTCCGATCGTCTTGAACCGCGTGCATATGCGAATGCGCAGGTGAATTCGGCGCCGAAGAGAAATATTTGCGCCGAATAGTAGATCCAAAGCAGCAGCACAATCAGTGAACCGGCCGCCCCATATGCCGAGCTAAAAGCGCTTTTACCCAGATAAATCCCAATCAGCGTTTTTCCCACCGTAAACAGCACGGTGGTAAAAAAGGCACCCACCCAAACGTCCTGCCACGCGATGCGTTCGCGCGGCGTGTATTTGAAAATGACTGCAAACAATACAACGGTCATTCCGAAACTCACGAGGTAATTGAGCCACGCCACCCAATAGAGCAGAGGAGGAAGGAAACCGCCCAGCCAATGACTGACTGCGTCGAGTGCCGCGCTCGCTAATAAGGAGACCAACAGCAAAAAACCGATGCCTAGAATCAGCCCTATGGAAAACATTCTCGCTCGTATGAAGCGCCACCAAGCGACTGTGTGGACCACTTCCGGGGTTTTCCAAATCTTTTCCAGTGCCTGTTGCAGCTCCTGAAACACGCTCATCGCGCCGGCCACGAGAGCGATGATGCCTATGACCGCTGCCAGACCCTTCTGATTGCTGTAGTGCGCGCTCAGCACCAGGTCGCGCACCGCCGCCGCCCCGCCTTCACCGAGAAGACCCGGAAGTTCCGAAAGCACCTTTTGTTGCGCTACCTCGGCGCCGAAGACATATCCCACGATCGCGAGCGCGATGATCAATATCGGCGCAATAGAAAATAACGTGTAGTAGGCAAGCGCAGCACCCATGCTCGAGCAGTGGTCAGAGATCCAGGCAGCTGACGCTTTACGAACAATTGGCCATAAATCGCGACCAGCCAGCACACGTTCCAATGTTCGGCTCATGATGACGATACATCGCACAGCTCGATGATCGTACCTCCGCGATTGCTGCGAAAATCGGGCCTAATGTACCGCTGCGTCGGCGGCTGCTTTCGCACGCTGCCGGTGATAACGCGCCTTCGCCTTGTGGACGCGGGCTTGGGCTTTGTACGCGGATTTTTTCGGCTCCGAGTGCACCGCAGCCTTCGCATTGTCGATCCCGTGCTTGGTACCTTCGGCCGCCGCCTTAGAGCTTTCCTTCACGGCGTCCACCGCTTGGGCGCTCGCCATGGAGACCAAAGCGGTGCCGGCGATCGCAAGCAAGATTTTCCTAATCATATTCCCTGAAGCCTTTGTGGTTTGGCTGTCGAATCGGCTCAATTATAACTTCGCGGCGCTCAGGGTGTCACACGCTTCGGTTTGGCCGGAATCAACGCCGCGTTTGAACCAGGCCGTTCGCTGAGCACTCGTGCCGTGGGTAAAGGTTTCCGGCACGATTGTTCCGCGCGCGCGGCGCTGCAAGGTGTCGTCTCCGATCCGTGAAGCTGCATTCAGAGCCGACTCAATATCTCCAGATTCTAGGCGCCAACCGTGTTGTTGCTGCGAGCGGGTAGCCCACACGCCGGCGAAACAATCCGCCTGTAACTCGAGCCTCACACTCAGGGCGTTGGCTTGAGCTTCGCTGGCGCGCTCACGTTGCGCGTTGACCCTGCCCAGTATGCCGAGGAGATTTTGCACGTGATGCCCAACTTCGTGGCCGATGACGTAAGCGTGAGCAAACTGGCCCGGAGCACCCAGCTGCCGTGTCATGACGTCGAAAAAACTCAAGTCCAAATATACGACCTGGTCTTCGGGACAATAGAACGGGCCGGCCGCCGCTTCGCCCTGGCCGCAAGCGGTGGGATAACTGTCGCGGAACAACCTCAACTTAGGCTCCCGGTAGGTTTGTCCCTTCTCGCGAAATACCTCGGTCCACACGGTTTCCGTGCTGCGCAGAATCTGGGAAACGAATTTTGACTGGGCATCGTTGGCGGGTGGGGTTTGCGCAGCGCGATCAGGTGCCGTTTGTGCAGTGGGGGTGCCATTACCGCTGAGTAGCCCCAAGATTTGCATGGGGCTGATGCCAAAAAACCAACCTGCGATTACCGCGAAGGCGATCGTTCCGAGACCTATGCCGTGGATTGGCCTGAAGCCGCCCGAACCCCGCACATCCTCGACATTTTGACTCTCGTCCTGATTATTCAAGTCCATCGTATTCTCCGGTGTGCGCAGCAGAGCGTACTACACCGTGGGTTTTATGGCGTAGGCGATACAGGTTCTACGGTGTAAGAGGACTACCCAGTCGGCGGCATCAAGTTTCGAACTCGAGCGTGCGAATGCAGTCTAGCCTACAGCCTGTGAAAACATGCGCACGCACCGTCGAATAGAGGACTCAATGAGAATGACTTTGACCCGGGCCGGCACACTCGGTCCGCGTAATCGCAATCCCGTGTTGCTGGCCGCCATCATTTCCATCTTCAGCCTTTGGACGACTTCCACTACAGCGCAAGAGACATCCTCATCCGCGCAACAGACATCCTCGTCGCAAGATTCGCTCACCTCCATCGTGGTCAGGGCCCAGCGATTGTCGAACTTCACCGACGAGCAGGTTTCGGAGCAGGTTGCAACGGCGCTCCGATCCGATCGCTATGTCGACGATGCCCATGTCACGGTGACCACCGAAAATGGCATCGTCACGTTGCACGGTTTCGTTCAAGATGCGTGGGATTTGTTGGCGTTGAGGCGCATCAGCAGGAAAGTGCCGGGCGTGAAGAAAATTGTTAACGATGTGGAACTGGTCTTGAATGATCTGTGATAGTGAAATGCCCACTTTGTAGGCTGAAGTCCGATAGGCAAAGCCTGAATGTTGTGCGAGCCTCGCCGGATGAAAAAGAGTTCCAAACGTTCGCCGGGACTGGCCGACCCAATTCATTTGAAGGCGTTTGACTCGGAAGATCCGGATCTAACCGTGGTAATTATCGAGACGCCCAAGGGAAGCCGGAATAAGTATGCATTTGACCCGGAGGAGCGCGTTTTCGCGCTAAAGAAGGTCCTTCCCGCCGGTATGGCCTTTCCGTACGACTTCGGTTTCGTGCCTTCCACGAGAGGGGGCGACGGGGATCCGCTTGATGTGCTGGTATTGATGGACGAACCAGCCTTCGCCGGCTGCAAGCTCAACTGCCGCCTGGTCGGAGTCATCGAGGGCGAACAGGGCGATAAAAAAGAAAGGGAACGCAATGACCGCATCGTGGCGGTCGAAAGCGAAAACCACAGCTATGCTCACGTGAAACGAATAGACGACCTGGGCAAGCAGTTCGAGCGCGAGCTTGAAGAATTTTTCGTGAACTATCACCGATTGAGCGGCAAGGAATTCAGAATCCTAGGAGTTAAAGGTCCGGCGGCCGCACGGCGCTGCGTCAAGCAGGCGCAAAAGAAGGCTAAATAACTATAGGAGACTACATAATCCGGTAGTCGACCGCCGAGTCTGGTTGTGGCGTCGGATTAAGGACGCCGCTAGGCTTACGCCAACATAGGACTTGATCTGACATCGCGCGCGCTTTGCGCGCACCATCATCGTGCAACAATGACAAGAAAAAGCACCCTATGAGCCCGATCCAAACAGTGAGTTCCGACGAGACGTGGGCGGTGGTGCTAGCGGCGGGAGACGGCAGGCGACTAAAAGCCCTCACCACTACCGCTGAGGGGCAAAAGATCCCTAAACAGTTCTGTTCAATTAATCGCAGCGAATGCCTACTCGAACTGGCCCTTGAGCGCGCCAGTGCGGTCGCCAAGTCAGAGCAAATTTGCACAATTGTCGCGGCACAGCACCGCCTCTGGTGGCCGCAGCCCTTGAGGCGCATGCCCTCCCGAAATATCTTCGTGCAACCCGAAAACAAAGGGACCGCCATCGGTACAGCGCTGGCCCTTTTGCACATCGAACGGATAAATCCGAATGCAACGGTGGTCCTCCTGCCCGCCGATCATTTCGTGCGCGAGGAGGCAACACTCGCGGCATCGATGCAGTCGGTGGCGCGCTGCGCCGCGGAGTGTCCGAATATTGTATATCTGCTCGGCGCTCAGCCGGATAGTGCGGACACCGAGCTGGGATACATTGTGCCCGCGCGGGGTTCTCAAGCCGATGCGGTGGACGTCCGCGAGTTTGTCGAGAAGCCCGACGAGAAATTGGCGCAAAGGCTGATCTCGAACGGCGCGCTATGGAACATGTTTATCGTCGCCGGCAGCGCGCAAACCCTGTTGAACTTACTCGATAAGGCGTTCAACTTCGTCTCGGTCATGCGAAGTGCCATGCAGGGGAGCGGAGCGGGAGCGGTCGGCGCCATGGCGCGTCTTTACGCTGAGTTGCCATTTGTGGATTTCTCTCGCGACGTGTTGTCCCACTACCCTCGCTATCTCAAAGTACAGGCAGTGCCGGAATGTGGATGGACGGATTTGGGCACACCAAAGCGAGTGCTTGCGACGATCGAAGATACAATCCGGCGCTCCGGCCCAAGTCAGCGCGAGGTCCCGCGAGCCCGATATTTGGACCTTGCGAGGGTGGTTGGCAGTTAAGACCCGGGCCATAATTCCTTGGTTCACGGACACTTCCGCAGTTACAAATGAAATCAGCTCCTACTGGTTTTGCGAGCGTTTTCCTACAGCATTGTGCATTTCGCCTAGGGCTAAATGCGAAGCGCCACCACTGGCCCCAACCAGGATTCATCCCATGTACAGAACAAAAGCCTACGTGAGACCGGTAAGTCGTTTGGTGATTGCAGCGTGCGCAATCGCCGCGCTTGCCGCATGCCAGACTCAGCAACAACGGATTACAGAGCACGAAGATAAGCTCTCGGCCGCGGGTTTTACGATAAAACCTGCCAACACGCCGGAGCGGCAAACCATGCTTCACAAGTTACCGCCGAATAAATTTGTCCAACGGACAAATGGCGATGATGTCCACTACGTTTACGCAGACCCCGTAGTGTGCAATTGCCTGTATGTGGGATCCCAACAAGCGTTCAATGAGTATAAGAAAAATGAACATCAACAGAAGCTCGCCGATCAGCAGGAAATGACCGCACAACTGTATTCAGATCCCGCTTGGAACTGGGGCGCGTGGGGTCCGTGGGGCCCCGGATTGGGATTTCGGTATGGACCCGGACGAGGGTGGTAGCACGCAGCCCGCCTGTAGGCTGAGGTTTTCCCGAGGAATTCTATGCGACAGCCTGTTGCGTGTGTGGTGCGCGCCGTTCTAATTGCGGCAATCAGTTTCGTAGGCATCAGCGATGGCGCCGAGCAAATGAGCACGGCGGGTGAGTTCGGACCCAACCCAATCCTGCCGGCGCCTGAAAAACGTGTGCTTCCGACCCTGCATATCGCCAAGGCCGTGGGCTGGGTCGGCAACGCCATGCCCACTCCCGCGCGAGGGCTGCGCGTAGCGGCGCTCGCTCGTGGCCTCGAGCATCCGCGTTGGCTGTACGTCTTGCCCAATGGCGATGTGTTAGTCGCAGAAAGTGATACTCCGCATAAGCCCGATGACGGCAAGGGGATTCGCGGGATGGTCCAGAAGCTAGTGATGAAGCGGGCGGGTTCAGGAGCGCGCCCGAGCGCTAATCGCATCACCTTGTTGCGCGATACCGCCGGCGACGGTGTAGACGTTGAACGGCACATTTTCTTGCAGGGACTTAATTCCCCAATCGGAATGGTGCTAGTGGGAAACGATCTTTACATTGCTAACACCGATGCGGTTGTGCGAGTCCCTTACAAGACGGGCGACACGGAAATTCACGACGCTCCGCAACAAGTCACCGCCCTGCCGGCGGGAACCATCAATCATCACTGGACCAAGAGCTTGGCCGCGAGCCCGGACGGAAAGAAACTCTTCGTCGGGGTGGGATCAAACAGCAACGCCGGTGAGAACGGTCTCGAGGCGGAAAACGAGAGGAACGCCGTCTGGGAGATTGATCTCAAGACCGGCGATCACCGCATATACGCAAACGGTCTGCGCAACCCCGTCGGAATGGCCTGGCAACCCGACAGCGGACAACTCTGGGTCTCGGTCAATGAGCGCGACGAGTTAGGGGATCATCTCCCTCCGGACTACATGACGGCAGTTCACGACGGGGCGTTCTATGGCTTCCCGTTCAGTTATTACGGGCAGCATGTTGACGATCGCGTTAAGCCGCAAAACCCCGAAATGGTTGCGAAAGCGATTTCGCCGGACTATGCCTTAGGTACTCACACCGCCTCTCTGGGTTTGTGCTGGTCTGGCGACGCCAAGCTCCCGCCGCCGTTCACCCATGGCATGTTCGTCGGCCAACATGGCTCGTGGAATCGAAAAACTCGCAGCGGATACAAAGTGATCTTCGTTGCCTTTGATAAAGGCAAGCCATCCGGCGTGCCTATCGACGTGCTTAACGGGTTTCTTAACGCAAAGGGCCAGGCGCAGGGCCGTCCGGTGGGTTTGGCGGTAGACACGCATGGGGCGTTGCTCGTCGCCGACGACGTTGGGAATACCGTATGGCGCCTCACCGGGGCCGCGAACTAGTCGAGAACCTCGGCGAGCCGCGCGCAGGCTAGGCCTTTTACGGTGTGCGCAGAGGCTGAGTCTGCTGTTTCGCTTTTGGCGGCGGACTTTCCTGCTGTCGCTTTTGTTCTTGTTGTTTTGCCTGCAATTGCTGTTCCTCTTGAGCATGTTGCTGCGCTAGCTGCTGCGTCTGCGCTTGATGTTGCTGCTCGAGTGCTTGCTGACGCGCGCGGTCCGCACCCTGTTGGGCGGCTCGCTGGCGTTCAGCCTCTTGTTGTTGCGCCGCTTGCTGCGTTTGCGCCTGACGTTGCTGCTCTATCGCTTGCTGACGCGCGCGGTCCGCACCCTGTTGGGCGCTTCGCTGGTGTTCGGCCTCTTGTTGCTGCTGCAGTCTGGCTCGGTCCGCTTCTTGTCTGGCCTGCTGTTGCTGCTGCTCCTGCAAATGCTGGCGCTCAAGCACAGAGTTGGCGATGGCAGGTGACGCCGGCCTTTGCGGTGCTGGGATATCGCTAGGATGAGTTGCGTTCGGTATGTCAGCGCGTGGAGCTCGCGGCGCAACTGTCTGCGCCGCCGGCGGAGCCGGCCTTGACGCAGGCGCCGCGGGGACAAGTGGGGCGGCGCCACCGCGCTGCTGAACTTGCTGTGTGTCAGGCCGCTCCGGAGCAACTGTGCGGCCTCCTGTAACGAGGCGAGCGGGTGGCGCAACGTTTACTGTCGCGCGGGTGGGCGCGGAGGATGAGACCTCTCGCAGCTGCGACACGGATAGAGGCTGACCGCCGTTGTTTTTGATCGCCTCCTGCCGCCGCTCAAAGGACGGCGGCGGCACCGGAGCGGGAATGCGCGCCACAACGAGCCGCGATTGCACGGCCGATGGCGGCCTAATTTCAGTTGTGCGGCCCGAGCCAAGCACGGCTTGCTTAGTGGGAACAGCGGCAGGCGCGAGTGCCGCTACCCGCGCACTCGCCACTCCCCGCTGGTCGATATGCACGAGGTTTCTTCCCACGGGCTGTGCAGACGCAAACGCTTGCGAAGTAGTGGCAGCCACCGCGCCCGCCACGTTGCGATTCGCGTAGATGGTGTTGTTGGTAACCGTCCTGTTGATGATCGTGGTGTTGTAGACGTTGTTAATAACCGTCGTGTTCACATTGGTATTGGACACATTGATATTTCGAACGTAGCCCGGACTCACGCGATAGGAAGGGCAATAAACCTCCCGAGGTCCGAGCGCGAACCACGCGACTCCGGCGCCAACGCCCACCCACGCCACCAATGCCGGTGCGTACACCGGTCGAACATATACTGCGCCGGGCCGCTCCGGCGGCGCAGGCACCCAACCCCAGGCGCCCCTGACGGACACCCAGCGGCCATAATGAAATGGCGCGAATCCCCACGGACTGTCGTCGACCCAGGTATAGCCCCACGGCATTACGTAGGCCCAATGACCGTTGTGGTAAGGAGCCCAGCCTGGTTCCACGGCACGCGGAAACCAAACGTTTCCGTACTCAGGCTCAGGCGTCCAGGTGCCTTGGTCGTCGAGATCCTCGTATCCAACCACATCGGCCGATACGTATCGCGCCGACACGGAGTGATCCCATCGAGCATCGCGGCCTGCGCTCCAAGCATCGAAGGCATCCTGATTGGGAGTGTAGTTCTCAACGCTTTCCCTCAGATCATCCGTGCCGGAGAAAATATCGTATTCACCTTGCCCCACGGGATAGGCGTAACCGCCTCCGGTCGCCTCACCCTGACCGCGGCGAACGACTATCGCGGTGCTGTTGCCAGACCCGTCCACGGTCAGGCGATACAATCCAGGCCGCAGCACCGTGAAGGCGAGATTTGGGGTATCGATTTCGTAGGTTTCGTTGTCATCCAGGCGACGCACACGCAATAGCAAGGTGCCGGACGACAATTGAATCTGCGTGACGGTGTCAGAGAGGTTCAACAACGACACCGCCGTATTGGCGGATAGCCGCAGCGATGAGCCGTCGAGTTGCAGTTCCGCTCGGCCGCCTCGGTCGGACCATAATTGATCCCCCGTGGTCATCGGTCGATTAATCGGCGGGGCAACCCAGTCGTCAGTTCCAGCCGGTTGAAAAGACACCGCGCCCTCGACATAGGCTAGACGGCCCACGCGCGAGGGCGGATCGTCCTCGTCGGCGGCAGCTCGGGTCATGCTCGACATGGACAGCGCTAGCCAAACGCTGACGGCAATAACGAACGATCGTGATGGATATGTCATCGGTCACCCCTCTAGCCATTGCGCCCCGATTCTACAACTTCGGATCCAATGGCGAGGTGCGCGCCTCGATAACGAGGTTAGTAATGCTTAATGATTACAGCCAATTAAGATAGGCCGCGGAGCGTCCGACCTGCGGCCGGACACTCCGATTGGGGCCGATGGATCAGTGCACCGACTCGAGTAAATCGTGTGATTGTCGAAAGCGGCGCCTTCGAGCATAGCGATCATTTCCGCTGCAATGGCATTTCGCCGCGTCGTAATATCATTGATGCGACCAACGAGTGCTTCGATTGTACTTCAGTACAGGGCGCTCGCAAATTTGACCGCAAGGGACGGAGTGCCGCGCGTTTCCGAACGACTATGCTGGAATCTCCTGAAAGCCCGGAGTTGACCATGCCTTCATACCAAAGCTCAGAGCTACGCCGTTGGCAGGCCGTTGTCGCGAAAGACCGGCGTGCGGATGGAGAGTTCTTCTATTCGGTCCGAACGACCGGCGTGTATTGCCGGCCTTCCTGTCCGGCACGCATTCCGCACCGGGAAAACGTCGCCTATCACGTCTCTTGCGAGGCGGCGGAGGCGGATGGGTTTCGAGCCTGTAAACGCTGCCGGCCAAAAGAACCTTCTCAAGCACAACGGGATGCCGCGTTGGTTGCGCATGCCTGTTCACTCATAGAAAGCGCTGAAGAAACGCCGCGACTGGCGAAACTGGCGGCCGCGGTAAATTTGAGTTCCTTTCACTTCCATAGGCTTTTCAAGTCGGTCACGGGCGTCACTCCCAAGGAGTATTCCGACGTCCATAGGGCCAACCGCGTTCGCGAGGCATTGGCCTCAGCGAAAACCATCACTGGTGCAATCTATGATGCGGGCTTTAATTCCAACGGCCGTTTCTACGCCGCGTCGTCTCAAGTGCTCGGGATGACGCCCAGCCGCTACCGGGCGGGTGGAGAGATGATGAAGATTCAATTCGCCATCGGCGAGTGTTCGCTGGGGTCGATTTTGGTAGCGAGCACCGAAAAAGGCGTGTGCGCGATTTTGATGGGCAGCGAACCCCAGTCCCTGATACGCCAACTGCAGGATCGATTCGCAAAAGCCGAACTGATCGGCGGCGACGCACAGTTTGAAAAACTTGTCGCCAAGGTGATCGGTTTTGTCGAAAGGCCGCACGCAGCTGTTGATTTGCCGCTCGATGTCCGAGGGACTGCCTTTCAGCAGCGCGTTTGGAAAGCTCTGCGTCAAATCAAGACGGGCCGGACTGCCAGCTATGCCGATATCGCAGCTCGAATTGGGAGCCCCCGTGCGGTAAGGGCGGTGGCGCAGGCATGTGGCGCCAACATGATCGCGGTCGCGATTCCCTGTCACCGAGTGATACGCACCGATGGACAGCTTTCTGGTTATCGATGGGGTGTGGAGCGCAAACGGGCCTTACTTGAGCGCGAGAAGACGTGATTGATAGACGCGTGGCGGCAATCGACTGGTCGGCGGCGCAGGAGGATCTGGACGCCCACGGGATGGCCTGTTGCAACGTCCTGCTCACGGAGCGGGAATGCCGCTCGATCGCGGATCTTTACGAGGAAGAAGCGGCGTTTAGAAGCCGGGTCGTGATGTCGCGCCACGGTTTCGGCCAAGGTGAATATCGCTATTTTTCCTATCCTTTGCCTGCCGTGATCCAAGAATTGCGTGCTTCGCTCTATGCGCGCTTGGTCTCCACCGCCAATCGCTGGAATGAACTCCTGGGAGTCGAGGCGCGTTTTCCTCTAGACCATGCTTCGTTTTTGGCGCGATGTCATGCAGCGGGACAACTGCGGCCGACCCCCTTGTTACTGCGCTATGCAGCCGGCGATTTCAATTGTCTTCACCAGGATCTTTACGGGGAACACGTCTTTCCACTCCAGGCTGCCATCCTGCTGTCCGAGCCGCACCGCGATTTCGAAGGGGGTGAATTCGTTCTCACCGAGCAGCGGCCTCGCAAGCAGGCGCGCGTCGAAGTTGCGCAGCTACATCAGGGGCAGCCGGTGATTTTTGCCGTTCGCGATCGCCCGGCGAAAGGTCTTCGCGGAACGTATCGGGTCAAGCATCGGCATGGCATGAGTCGCCTTCGGGCGGGCCGGCGGCACATGCTCGGCCTCATCATGCACGATGCACAATAGTGCGCTTATCGGTTCCACCACCAAGCGGCCGCGAACAAAGCCACCATAGTAATGGAGGCCACCATCTTGACGATGGTGCCGAAGATCAATCCGATCCAAGTGCCGACGCCCACGTGCGTCGAGCGCAGGATGCTGTTTCCGGCGGTCAGTTCACCCAGCACCGCGCCGATGAATGGCCCGAGCAACAAGCCCGGCAGGCCAAAAAACAGCCCGACGAGGGTGCCCACCAGTGCGCCGGACACCGCCCGCGGGCTGGCTCCGACGCGTTTCGCGCCCAATGCCGCGGACGCTAAGTCCAGCGTCAATCCGATTGCGCCAATGAGCGCAATCCCCAGCAGCCACCAAAGCCCTACGCGGTGGTATTGACCCAGGCGGGCGATTAGCCAGATCCCCGCAAATATCAACGGAATGCCAGGCAATGCCGGCACGATGGCGCCGATCAGGCCCGCGATGATGAGTGCCGCGGCGAGGACGTACAGCAGAGTTTCCATCGTCACGGCCCTTTTTGTTTGCCGCCTTGTAAGTCAGCAACACTGCCCAGACATCACACCCATGATCCCATTTTCGGTTCTCGACCTATCCCCGGTGCCGATGGGCAGCAGCGTGGGACAGGCTCTGCACAATACCTTGGACCTCGCGCGTCACGCGGAAGCGTGGGGCTACCGCCGCTACTGGCTTGCCGAACATCACAGCATGCCCGGGATCGCGAGTGCGGCCACCTCGATCGTCATTGCCCATGTCGCGGCGGGAACTGCCACCATACGCGTCGGCGCCGGCGGCGTCATGCTGCCCAACCACTCGCCGCTCGTCATTGCCGAACAGTTCGGCACACTCGAGTCGCTTTATCCCGGCCGCATCGATCTTGGGCTTGGACGTGCGCCCGGCTCCGATCAAGCAACCGCTCGGGCGCTGCGACGCAATCTTTCGACCGATCCCAATGAATTCCCCCAAGATGTCATAGAACTCATGGAATATTTTGCGCCGGCTGAGCCCGGGCAACGCGTCGTGGCAGTTCCCGGCGTTGGGCTTAAAGTTCCGCTCTACATTTTGGGTTCAAGCCTGTTCGGCGCTCAAGTGGCCGCGGCGCTGGGTTTGCCGTTCGCCTTTGCCTCGCACTTCGCGCCCGCCGCGATGATGGAAGCGATTGAGATCTACCGCAGCCGCTTTCGCCCCTCCGTGCAACTCGCGCAACCGTACGTCATGCTCGGATTTAACGTCTTTGCGGCCGACACGGATCAGGAAGCGCGCTTTCTCGCCACTTCGATGCAGCAGGCTTTCGTGAGCCTGCGCAGCGGCATGCCGACGCAGTTGCCACCGCCCGTTGAGGGATACGAGAGCCGCCTTCCCGCGTCGGCTAAGGCGCTTCTGGACGATGTACTCGCATGCTCGGCCATCGGGTCTCCCAACACTGTTCGCTCCGCGCTGAGCGCTTTCATCAAGCGCACGCGGCCGGATGAACTCATCATCACCTCGCAAATGTTCGATCACACGGCACGCCTTCATTCATTTGAGATCGCCGCCGCCCTTCAGAAGGAGGCGTGAAGGCGGAAGGGTTAGGCTAGGATAGGCTTACCGCCATGACACATCGAATTCTAAACCGCCGGCAGTTCGCGGCCATGACAGGCGCCGGCTTAGGCGTGCTGATGGCCCGCGCATCGGGCGCGGCCGGCGCATTCAGCGACTGGGCCGCCCCCGATTTCGTGCTGGTCAATGCCAGGATCTACACCATGGATCCCAAGGTTCCGAAGGCCGAGGCCTTTGCCGTCCGGGGAGGGCGCTTCGTCGCCCTGGGCACAACCACCGAGATCAAGAAATTGGCGGGCAGGGGCACGCAAACCATCGATGCTCAGCAGACGACGATCGTGCCCGGTTTCATCGACAGCCACAATCACGCCCCCGGCAACGAGTTGCTGTATGAGGTTTTGGTCGGCAATCCCTACGACGTCGAATTCGTCACCATCGGCAGCATCATCGACAAGCTGCGCACCAAGGCCAGAGAAACGCCGGCGGAAACCTGGGTCGAGGGCTATTTCTTCGATGACACGAAAGTCAAAGACAACCGCGCCTTGACCCGTCAGGATTTGGATCTGGTTTCGACCGAGTCGCCGGTCATGGTGCAGCATCGCGGCGGGCACACCGCGTTCTACAACAGCAAAGCGCTGCAGATGGCGGGGATCAAGCGGGATACGCCCAATCCCGACGGCGGCACTTTCGATCGAGATGCCGGTGGCGAACTGACCGGCCGCGTCACCGATCGGGCGCGAGACGTATTCGACCAAGTTGGAAAGCGCAGGTCCTATGCGCGCGAAGAGGCGCTGCGCCGTGAGCGCGACGGTCTTGCGTTCATCTCGAAGCAATTCGTTCGCTATGGGCTGACCAGCGTATGTCATGAAGGCGGCAATCTGCAGGCGCTGCAGCAGGTGCGCGCGCGCGATGCATTATTGCATCGAGTGAGCTATGAAGCGCAGGGTGCGCAACTGGAGGCCATGTTGACCGCCGGCATGTCGACCGGCTTGGGCGATGAGTGGATTCGGCTCGGCGCCACCTGTGAGCATACGGCGGATGGGTCGTTTTCCGAGCGCACCATGGCTATCAGCGTACCTTACCCCGGCACCAACGGCTACAAAGGCAATGTGACCGAGACGCAAGAGGATCTCAATCAATGGTGCGAGCGCGTGCATCGCGCCGGTATTCAAATGAATTGCCATGCGAACGGCGACGTCGCCATCGATCATGTGCTCACCGCGTATGAGCGCGCCTTGGCTGCGGTGCCCGATGCGGATGCGCGCCCGAAAATTACCCATTGCACGTTGATTACCGACGAACTGGTCCGCCGTATCAGGGCAATGGGCGCAGTGCCTGCGCTGTTTACCTCTTACGCCTATTACAATCCCGACAAATTTCACTTTTACGGCGAAGAATTGATGAAGCGCTGTATGGCCTATCGGACCTTACTTGATGCCGGCGTGCCGGCGGCGGCGGGTTCCGATTTCGATCCCGGCCCGTTCTCGCCCTTGATGGGTATTCAGGGAATGGTGACCCGTACCGGCTGGAACGGCGAAACATGGGGCGCGAACCAGCGCATCACGGTGGATGAGGCGCTGCGCGTCAACACGATCAACGGTGCCTATGCCACGCGCGAGGAATCGATCAAAGGGTCGATCACTCCCGGCAAACTCGCGGACTTTGTGATGCTGGCGGAAGATCCGCACACGATCGATCCTGCGCGGATAAAAGACATCAAGGTTTTGCGCACCGTCGTTGGCGGCCGCACGCAGTACTCCGCTTAATCAGCCGACGGGAGTGAGAGGTTCCTTACTCACGGGCTGCTTGAGCTTGCGCGTTGCCGTCCAGGCGGCGGCGGAGAAGACCAGAATATTGGCTACGACAACCGGGGTTGCATTGATCAGCACTCCATAGGTCACCCAGAGCAATGCGCCGCCCATCTGCACCCGCCGCAGCAAGGCGGGACGAGCGAAAAAATACGAGCCGACAAACACGGCGGTAGCCAGCCACCCCAAACATTCGATCCAGGTTTGACTCACATCGCCACTACTTTCGAGGCGTGAAGACTCTTCAGGTGCTCTCCGATTCGCATCCGGTCGGTCCGGTCCTTTTCCCACCCATCCAGAGTCAAACCATAGGATTCGAACAGGTCCCGAATGTCTCCGGTCCTCCAATGCAGGAGCTGGTCGAGAATGGGCACGACGATACTGAATGCGCTGTCGCTGAGGACGGTGCTCTTGGCAATCCTGGCAAGTTGCTTGTTTTCCGAAACCGCGATGGTAAATCCGTCGTGGTTGTTGACATGCAGCATGACGTGAACATCTGAATTTCCGTCGCCGACGTAAATCACTCTGTCGGAGGTTATCTGAAGCTGCTTCTCGAGTTCTTCGATTACCGAAACCTTGCCGTAGCCGGCGGGCACCCGGTTGATTGCACGTACTTCCCCGGAGCCGGCATCGAACTGTAGTTCCGTGCCGTAGATATGCTCGGGAGGGATCACCCCATCGAGCGCCGAAATGACTATTTCACGCGGAGCGGCGGAAATGACGAAAAACGAAAACTCGTACCCTTGAGTGCCGCGCTTCAGAAAATCGCAAAGGGCGGGAATTGCACTTTTGAGGCGAACGCGCCGCCCGGCCTCAATCAAGTGTTCGCGACGCACGATGCGAAATTCCGGGTCGTGACGTATCAAATAGGCCAGCTCGCCACCCTGCTGCACCAGATTGCTGCGTGCCAGGCCCGCAACACGAGCCTCAAACCCGGATATGCCGAGAAGTTCGCTGAGAACCAGGCCTGAATCGTTGAAACTCAACGTCTGGTCGAAGTCCGAAGCGATCAGAAAGCGTTTGACTGGGATTTCTGGCATGGTCATATCACATCATCAATGAGTTACCGCGGCATGTCAGGCGATAAAGCGTCTTCCATCCGAGTAATTGTCTCATCTTGATACATTGGGCACTGTGACGTGATGCGTTGCTTTTACTAAGCGGCCAATTGCGAGACGGCGCGCGCAAGCTGTGCGCCGTTGTCGTCGCTCAATGCGGCTTCGCGCAGACTGCGCAAGCGCGCGGCACTTTGTGGGTCGCCTACGAGCTTGGGCACCAGTTCCGAGATTTGGCTGAAGGAGGACCATCCGCGTTCGTGGGTATCGCCATAGCCTTTCACCAGGGTTTGGCATTCGGCTAGTTCCACGGCCAAATCGTAGTCTCGCGGCGCGATCGATGCAATTTGGTCCAGCCATGCTTCGATGCGCTCATTCTCTTGCCGGAAGCGCAAGGTGCCGCGCCGAAAGCGGCGCAGGGCCGACATGAAGCGCAGCATCAAAAACCCGCTGATCGTCGAGGTCGATATGCGGTGTCCCGCGGTAAAGCGCGCCAGCGCTCGACGTGCGCGTGGCGAATTCAACAAGCGCCGTCCCACGCCGGCCGGTAGCGTCCCGCAAATCTCCTCCACCCGCGGTTTAACGAACTCACGTACGTTGACAAGATCCTTCTGGTCGGCGCGAACCTCGCGGCGAATGCGCTCGATGCGACCGCGGCGCGTTTTGAGCTGCGCCACACGTATCACGTCCTCGAAGCTCATCCACAGGGCAAGGGCACGCGCGGTTGCAGCGGTGAGCTTCGGATCAGTGAGTCTCGCGGGATCTAGCCTTAAGATTCGTTCGATCCGATCCAAAAACGAGGCCGTATAGGCATCGTCCTGATAGTCCGCGAGACGCGCCGCGCCCATCCCGAGCAAATCGCGCAGACTTGCGGGGAATTGGTCGACGATGCGCGCTCGCAGCCGGGTCGGCACGGCCTCCAACGTGTAGTCGGAAGAATCGATCGTGCCATGATTCGATGGCCATGCCGCCGCGCTCAGCGGCTTGGCCTGCGCATCGATGACGGCTTGCCGCCCGGCTTCAAAGGCCGCGAGGCTCGCCTCGACGCCTAAGCCTGATTCCCTGATGGCGTGGTGGTATTCCTCAACACCCCAAGGCAACACGTCGGCGCCGGCAATGCTGCCGAGAATGACGGCGCTGATTCTGCCTCCCGCAGCTTCCGCTACCTTGACCATGTCGAAGCCAATCAGCTTCGCCGCGTTCGCCGCGGCGATCTCGAACAGTTCGCGCGAGCTGACCCGGCCCTCGCCCAACGCCATCTTTTCACTGATGGTGTAATCGCGATGCGTGGATGCAATGAGCGTTGTGCGCTCCTTGGTCACTAAACCTCGATTGATCGCCCTGCCGGCCTCCATCCATTCCGAGGCGACGACGATGTCGACATCACCCGGATTCGGCATCAGTGCCATGACCGGTTCGCAGCCTTCCGGAGCATCGGCGCGGGGGTAGAATTCCAAGTAATAAATAGTTGCACCGGTGCGCTGCGCGACGCCGGGTACCGAAGTTGCTTGAACGAAATAGCCGGCCTTGCGTGCCGACAGGACGAGCCAGTCGGCCACGACGCCGCCGCCTTGACCGCCCAAAGCAGCGATCGTCAAGCTAATGGGCCTTGCTCTTCTCAAGCCAGCCAACTGATCACGGCGGAACGCAGCCGCGATTTCAGCCGATCCCAGGCGGTCGGGTTCACGATGACATCGGCGCGATAAAAAGAGGGGCAAAGCACTGCCGCATGCGCAACCTCTCCGCACACTCCGCAACCCACGCAACTGTTGTCGACATAGGCAACCGGATCGCGCCGCAGCGGATCCGGGTTCGTCTTCACGGTGAGCGACGGACAGCCGGACAGCCGGATGCAAGAGTGATCGCCGGTGCAAACATCGGCATCGATACCGAATCGCTGGCGCACCACTCGTTCTCCCTCGCTGACTCTCTTCTTGATCGCGGGCGCCTCTCGCCGCGTTCGATTCAGCTGACATTCGCCTTCTGCAATGACGATTTTTGGGCCCGTAAACTTGGTCAGCAGTGCCTCTCTCAATACCGCCATCGTCTGCTTCATGTCGTAGGTGCGAATGGTGCGCACCCATTCCACGCCAACCCCGCGCACCGCGGTCTCGATCCGATTCTTCGCACGGCGACCTTTGATTTCGGCCGAGGAGGATGGGATGTATTGCCCGCCCGTTGCGGCCGAATATCCGTTATCAACGATGATGGTGACGCCGTCGTGGCGATTGAACACGGCATTGCCGATGCCGCTGGTCAGTCCGTTGTGCCAAAAGCCGCCGTCGCCCATCATCGAGAGCGCGCGCCGCGGATTCGGCACATTGAATGAGGCACCGCCGGCGGCGCCCAAGCCGTAGCCCATGATGGTGCCGCCGAGATCAAAGGGCGGCAAGGTAGAAAAGGAATGACAGCCGATATCGGCGCTCACTTGCATGGGCCCCATTTCTCGCGCCAGCAGCTTCATGGAGGCAAACAGCGGCCGCTCGGGGCAGCCCGTGCATAGCCCCGACGGCCGCACCGGCACGTTGCGCGCCAACAGGGCGGCCGGCAGGAGAGGAGCGTCCGGCACCGGCAGTCGGCCGAACTCAGATAGAAACTTTCGGATGCCGGCAATCACGACGGCGCCGGTGTATTCGCCCGCCATCGGCAGTGGCCCCTTGCCGACGATACGAGTCTGCACGTCCGCCTGGCGCAAGAACAAGCTCGCCGCTTGCTCGATGAACTCGGGCTGGCCTTCCTCGATGATCAGTATGGCTTGCTTGCCCGCCGCAAAGGCCGTGAACTCTTCAGGCACGAGAGGATAGGTGACGTTCAAGACGTACAGAGGAATCTTCGATTCCCCAAAAACGTCAGCCAATCCCAAGCGCTCGAGCGCGCGCAAGACCGTGTTGTACAAGCCGCCCTGCAACACGATGCCGACATCGCTGGGGTTGTCCATGCCGAAGTGCTCGTTGAGCTTGCGCTCACGAATGAACTTCACAGCCGCCGGCCAACGCTGTTCGATCTTTGCCCGCTCCTGCGCATAAGTCGATGGCGGCAGGATAATCTTCTCGAACGTGCGGCTGGGATGGTCCATCGCTTGCTGCAGAGTAAAGGGCGGACTGCGATTGTTCTTGGCGCGAAATCGTCCGACCACATGACAGGCGCGGATCCGCAACATGAGCATGACCGGCGAGTTGCTTGCCTCGGAGAGTTCGAAGCCCTGTTCCACGGCTTGCACGATGCAAGGCAGATTCGGTCGGGGATCGAGCAACCACATCTGTGACTTCATGGCGAATGCATGTGTGCGCTCTTGCATGATGCTGGCGCCCTCACCGTAGTCCTCGCCAAGCACAATGAGCGCGCCGCCGATCACGCCGGCGGAGGCTAGGTTGGAGAGCGCGTCGGAAGCGACGTTGGTGCCGACGGTCGATTTCCACGTGACGGCACCGCGGATGGGATAGTTGACCGAGGCCGCGAGCATGGCGGCGGCGGTCGCTTCACTCGCCGAGGACTCGAAGCGCACGCCGAGTTCGCTCAGGATTACGCTGGCATCGGCCAGCACATCCATGAGATGAGAGACGGGCGCGCCCTGATACCCCCCGACGTACCCAACACCTGACTGCAGCAGCGCCTTGGTAACGGCCAGAATCCCTTCGCCTTCGAATTCCGCGCCCTCGGTCAGGCGCAGAGACTGCACTTCTTTAGCGAACGAGCGTTCAGCCATGCATCAACCTTGTTCAACTGCGCGTGCGTTCGAGTATAACAATTCAGGCAGCAAATACTGTTTGGCGGGCTGCCCCCAAAAGGGCCCTTTCAGGGCTGTAAACGGGTTGCGGACCAGCGCCCCGGGGCGGTGCCTTGGCGCGGCAGTGAACGGGTCCAGCGGGCGCGATCATGGATCCGGTATTCGCCCTCCACCCAGAGCTCCACGGCATCGACAACGAGCCGATATCCGCCCCAATTCGGCGGTCGCGGTACCTGAACCGAAATGTTTTCCGGCTCGGGGGTACCGGGGCCTTCGTAAGGGATGCCAAATCGCTGCGCCTCCCGAGCCACCGCTACTTTAAGGGCGTTGCGGGATTCCACCGGCTGGCTCTGCTGGCTGGCCCAGGCGCCTAGCTGCTTTTGCCAAGTACGCGTGCGGAAATAAGCGTCATTCTCGGCATCGGGCAGCATCTCGACTTGGCCCTCGGCCCGAACCTGTCGATGCAGTTGGTCCCAGTGAAACACTACCGCTGCGCGAGGGTTGATTTGAAGTTCGCTACCCTTGCGCGATCCGTAGTTCGTATAGAAAAGCAGGTAGCCCTCTTGCGGGACAATGTCCTTGCACAGAACCACCCGTGCAGAGGGGTAGCCGCGGCCGTCGACGGTAGCCAAGACCATGGAGTTGGGGTTCGGCTGGGCAGCATTGTGCTGTGCTTGGGCCAGCCACTCTGCCGCGAGACTCAATGGGTTTTCGGGCAGGGGGTCGGGGAGGGTTTCCGTCCAAAATGTCTTTTTGCTGCTGTCCATATGAGAATGGTAGCCGTGCCGGTAGAAACATGGGACTTTGTTTATGAATTTGGACGAATTACGTGCTGCCCTTACTGCGCTCGATGAGCAGTTGCTGGAGTTGGTCGCGCGGCGCAAGTCCCTCAGTGAAGAAGTGGCCGCGGTCAAGCGCGCCACCGGACGGGCAACCCGAGACTTCGGGCGGGAGCGGGAGGTCATTTTGCGCGGCCGCAGCACGGCGGAACGGCTGGGCGTCTCGCCGGATTTGGCCGAATCTCTGCTGCGGCAACTCATCCAATCATCGCTCGCCACCCAGGAGCAGGCCCGCGTGGCGGCGCAAGCCCATGGCAGCGGCAAGCGCGCGTTAGTCATCGGCGGTCACGGAAAAATGGGCGGATGGTTCGCCGAATTTCTAGCCTCGCAAGGGTTTCGCGTTGCCATCGCCGATCCGAAGGGCAGTCTTGCCGGGTTTGACTTCGTGGCTGATTGGCAAACCGACGCACTCGATTTCGATTTGATCGTGCTCGCCACGCCGCTGTCGGCCACGGCGGAGTTGCTGCACGTTCTGGCGCGCCGAGCCCCGCGCGGGCTGATCTTCGACTTAGGATCGCTTAAAACACCGTTGCGAGCTGGGCTCGAGGCCTTGGTCAAGGCCGGTTGCCGAGTGACGTCGGTGCACCCGATGTTCGGGCCGGACACGGAGCTGTTGTCGGGCCGGCACGTCATTTTCATCGACCTCGGAGACAAGGAGGCGCTCGCGCAGGCGCAGGAATTATTCGCCCCGACGATGGCCGAGCGCGTGGTCATGGATCTCGATGAACACGATCGCCTGATCGCCTATGTGCTCGGGCTATCGCATGCCCTGAATATCGTTTTTTTCACAGCGCTGGCCGACAGCGGCGAAGCCGCACCGCGCCTCGCGAAATTGTCGAGCACCACTTTTGATTCGCAGCTGGAGGTGGCGAGCCGGGTGGCGGCCGAGAGCCCCGAACTGTATTTTGAAATTCAGAGCTCCAATGACTATGGCAGCGAATCGCTGCTGGCACTGCAAAAGGCCGTGGAAGGTTTGGTCAGCACGGTGCGAACGAAGAATGCGGCCGAGTTCACTGCACTGATGAATCGCGGCAGGGCGTACTTGGACGTACGCGCGGCGGCGCGCGCAGGCTAAAAGGAATGGAGGACCTTAAGCAGGATGCCCTCGGTAGAGAAAACGACGAGCTCAAGAAGCGTCTGGTGGAGATGACGGCCGAGGCCTCGAACAACGAGACCATCATGAAACGCACGCAGGCGCGAGAATTGACGCTGCTGCGCGCCGACACCCTGCCGCAGTTGCTGCATGCCCTGGTCGACGGCCTGCGCGAGTCCTATGCACTCGATGCGGTGAGCTTGGTGCTGCTCGATCCGCAGCACGAAGTGCGGCATCTGCTGGTCGCCGGCGGAGATCGGCCCGAGGAATTCAAGCACATTTTTTTCGTCGATTCCCTGGTGGGGCTGGCGCCGCAACTCGCTGTTTTGCATAAACCCTGGCTGGGGCCCTTCGTCGGCGCCGATCATCACCTGCTTTTCCCGGGCATACCGAATCTCAAGAGTGCGGCCTTGTTGCCGCTGCCGCGCAAGGACCGCGCCACCGGCGCCCTGTGCTTCGGCAGCCGCGAATTGGGGCGCTTCACCCGTCACCATGGCACGGATTTCCTTGCGCATTTGGGCGCGGTGGCCGCCGTTTGCATCGAGAATGCGGTCAATCGCGCACGGCTCTTGCGCGCCGGCATCACCGACTTTTTGACGGGCTGGCACAATCGGCGCTACCTACAGCAGCGCCTGAAGGAAGAGCTGGCACGCGCGCAGCGGCGCAGCGGCACCATTGCGTGCCTGATGATAGATATCGACAAGTTCAAGAGCATCAACGACGGCTACGGACACTTGGCCGGCGACAGCGCACTGAAAGAAGTTGCCCAGCGCATCGAGGGGCATGTTCGCAATATGGATACCGCCGCCCGATTCGGCGGCGATGAGCTGGCCATCCTGATGCCCGAATCCATGGCGGCGGATGCCGCGAAGCTGGCGGAGCGCATTCGTGAAGTGATCGCTGCGCAGCCATTTTCGCTCAATTCACAAATCTCGCGCAGCTTGACCGTGTCCGTCGGCGTTGCGGCGGTCTCCCCGGGGCGGGACGATATGGATCTCAAAGCGCTCGCGGACCACCTGCTCGCGGATGCCGACGCAGCGCTGTATCGGGCCAAAGCGCTCGGTCGAAATCGCGTCCAAGTCGGGGCCGGATAACATGACCATCGCAGCGCCTACCGATTACATCGATAAGGATGGATTTCGCGCGAACGTGGGCATCGTTCTTACGCGCGGCTCGGGCGAGGTGTTCCTGGGTGGGCGAGTCGGGGGGCGGGGTTGGCAGTTTCCCCAAGGCGGCGTGCATCGCGGCGAGCGGGTCGAGGATGCGCTGTATCGGGAACTCAGAGAGGAAATCGGCTTGGACCGCCAAGATGTTGAGATCGCGGGTTCAACTCAAGGCTGGCTGCGATATCGGCTGCCGCGCCAATATGTGCGCGATCGCTGCATCGGTCAGAAGCAGCGCTGGTATTTGTTGAAGCTTGCGGCCGATGAATCCAAGCTGCGTTTCGATTTTACCGCGTCGCCGGAGTTCGATCGCTGGCGTTGGACGGACTATTGGACGCCCGTGCGCGAGGTGGTCTATTTCAAGCGGCGCGTCTATGTGCGGGCGCTGCACGATCTGGGCAAGTACATGTTTCCCGATGGGCTGCCGCCGTATCCGGAATGGTGGCAGGAAGTCGCTGCTTCTAACACCTAACGGACGGGGTCGCATCGACCCCGTCAATAGTTGCGCGAAGCTCTTAACCAGGCTTGACCACGGCGAGAATCACGATGACGATCAGCAGCAGCGAGGGCACCTCGTTGAAGCCTCGATACCACTTTGCGCTGCGCCGGTTGCGGCGGGCGGCAAAATCGCGCAGCAGCTTGTAGCAGTACACGTGGTAGGCGATGAGCAGCGCCACGAACAGCAGTTTGAGCTTGAGCCAGCCCATCGCGAGATATCCCGGCGATGCGATCAGCATCGCTAACCCAAAGAGAACGGCGGCCGCGGCGCCGATGGTCATGATGGCGAACAGACGCCGCTCCATGATTTCGAAGCGCTGGGTGCTGATCGCATCCGTCGCGTCGGCGTGATAAACGTACAGGCGCGGCAGATAGAACAGCCCCGCGAACCAGGTGACCACTGCGATAACGTGCAATGCTTTGAGCCACAGCATGCGGGTATTGTGCTTGAGAATAATTGATAACGTGAGGCTTATAATGGGGCGATATGGCTGATTCGTTCGCCAAGCTTGTCGTGCGCCCGCACGCGCCAAAACGCCGCGCGCTGCTGCGGTGGGGTGCCGTGCTGCTGAGCGTCGCCGTGCTGTATTCGGCTTTTGAGTTCGGCCGCTATGAGGGCGGATTTCGCGTGGTGGATTCGGTGCGCGGCGCACTCTCGGCAAGCCGGCGCATACGCTCGCTCGAGGCGCAGAACGAAAATCAGCGCCGGCAACTGGAGGCTGCGGAAACGGCGAGACGTGTCGATCGAGAAGGCTACGCGCAGGTGGAGCGAAGCCTCGGCGAAATGCAAAGCCAGATCGCGCGGCTAAACCAGGATCTGTCCTTCTATCGCGGCTTGGTTCAGCCGGAGTCGCTGATCCACGTCAAGGTACAGCAGATGCAGATCCTTCCGGACGGACCTCCCGGGCAATACCACCTCAAATTCGTGCTGATGCAGACCGGAAAGCCCGACAAAGAAGTGACAGGCAATGCGGCCATCACGCTTGATGGGCTGGTTCAGGGCAAGCCGATGAGCTTGGCGTATGCGCAAGTCTCGCCTAACCATCGAGCCAGCCTGGCATACTCTTTGAAGTACTTTCAGGAATACAACGAGCCCATACAATTACCGGTAGGCTTTGAGCCCACCCGCGTCGGGATCGAGATTCACAGCGGCAGAGACATCAATCATAGCTTCCGGCAGGCCTTTGTCTGGAAGGCGCAGGGCATGTCTGTGGAAACCGAGGCGAACCGCGATGGCTTGGGCAAAGGTGACACAGATGTTCAAACCGAAACCGATTAAAACGGAAATCGACACCTTGATCGGCGCCAAGAGCCGCATCAACGGCGACGTGGAATTCGTCGGCGGACTGCATCTGGACGGCTATATCAACGGCAACGTCAAAGGTCAGCCGGACGGCGGGACCACCTTGTCGGTGAGCGAACAGGGGTGTATCGAAGGCTCCGTGGTGGTGACCAACATCGTATTGAACGGCACCGTCAAGGGCGATATCGAGGCGGGCGATCGTGTCGAATTGGGCCCCAAGGCCCGGGTTCTCGGCAGTGTTCACTATTCGACCATTGAATCTGCCGTCGGCGCCCAAATAAATGGGAAATTGATCCATAGAGCGCAAGCGGGGGCCGAGTCGCACGATTCGGCCGCCCAAAGTGCGGACGTAAGTCCCAAACTCGGTTCATAACTTTGATTGGCCGCGGCGCGCCGAGTAGAATGAGCACATGAGCATGACTTCCGAATCGATGAGCGCTTCCGAGACTCTTCCTCCGGCACCAAATGTGCTGGTTTTCACCGATGCCGCGGCAGGCAAGGTGGGCGACTTGATTCGTGAAGAAGCGAATCCCAATTTGAAGTTGCGCGTGTTCGTCTCCGGCGGCGGCTGCTCGGGTTTCCAATATGGATTCACCTTCGACGAGAAAATCGAAGACGGCGATTTTTGCATCGAGAACCACGGCGTACAGCTCTTGGTCGATCCTATGAGCGCCCAGTATCTGATGGGCGCGGAGATCGATTACAAAGAAGATCTGCAGGGCGCCCAATTCGTAATTCGCAATCCGAACGCGAAAACCACCTGCGGTTGCGGCTCCTCATTCTCGGCCTAGAATGCTGACCGTGTAGATGAGCGGCGGTAGGGTCGTGCCCGACGTGCTCGCCGCCGTCGATTTGGGCTCCAACAGTTTTCATATGGTGGTCGCGCGCTACTCGCACGGCCAGCTCGTCATATTGGATCGGCTGCGCGAAATGGTGCGCCTTGCCGCTGGGCTAGGCGACAGCGGCCGCCTGGACGATGCCGCAACCGAGCGCGCGTTGCGCTGTCTCGAGCGATTCGGCCAGCGATTGCGAGCCATGCGCGCGGACAGCGTGCGGGTCGTGGGCACGAACGCCTTACGGCGCGCCAAGCGCAAACGCTGGTTCTTGGAACGTGCGCGCGCGGCGCTGGGCCATCCCATTGAAATCATCTCGGGATTGGAAGAGGCGCGGCTGATTTACTCCGGCGTCGCGCACACGAGTCCCATGAGTCCGGATAAGCGCCTGGTGATCGATATCGGCGGCGGATCCACCGAAGTGGTGATCGGCGAAGGGTTCGAGCCGTTGTTGCTCGAGAGTTTTTCCGTAGGCTGCGTCGGTTTGAGCGCGAGTTATTTCGACGACGGACGGATTTCCGCGAAGCGTTTCGAGCGCGCGCGTACCGCCGTCAGGCTCGAACTCGAGCCCGTTCAGGAAGCGTACCGCAAAATGGGTTGGCTGCAGGCCTTTGGCAGTTCCGGCACTGTGCGCGTCATCAGCGATGTGTTGCGCGGCCTTACGCCAGAGTCCCCGCACATCACGCTGGAGAATCTGAACGTATTGGCCGAACGGGTGATCGCCGCAGGACACGTGGACGAGCTTGACCTTGCTGAAGTGGACGCCGAGCGCGCGCCGGTATTTCCGGCAGGTTTGGCGATCCTGATGGAGGTGGTCGAAAGCTTCGGCATCGATCGGGTTCGCGTGGCGGAAGGGGCCATGCGCGAGGGACTGCTGTACGACCTCATGGGCCGATTCACCGATGAGGACGCGCGGGTACGCAGCGTGCGCGCCATGGAAAAGCGCTACCACATCGATGAGACCCAGGCGGATCGCGTCGAGTCCACCGCCGTGGCGCTCTTGGAACAAGTCGAGTCCGAATGGGGGCTGGAAGACCCCCTGGCCGAGTCGGTATTGCGCTGGGCGGCGCGGTTGCATGAAACGGGCCTCGACATCGCCCATTCCAAGTACCACCGTCACAGCGCGTATCTCCTCGAGCACGCCGACATGCCGGGCTTTCCGCGCGAAGAGCAGTTATTGCTTGCCGCGTTGGTGGGCGGCCATCGGCGCCAGTTGTCCTTCGAGTCCCTCGAGGACTTGTTGCCGCCTTGGGACCGGCTGGCCGAATTTCTGATCGTGCTGTTGCGCCTCGCGGTCCTGCTGCACCGGGGACGAAGTCCACAACCGCTGCCGGAAGTTCGCCTCACCGTCAAAGGCCGGAGCCTCACGATGGAACTGCCGCAGCGCTGGATGAAGGAACATCCTCTGACGCTCGAGGATCTGGAGCAAGAGCGCGCCTACCTGAAGGAGGCGGGCTTTCGCCTGACTATCGTTTAGTTTTCTGGTCTAGCCTTCGGTCAGGGCGACACGCTCATCGTACAGGCTCATCAAACGCGCCTGCGCCGATAAGTGTCCCTCACCGGCGGCGCGGTGATAGTGACCGTCCGAGTCGAGCACCCAGGCCTGCATGTCATCTGACAGGTACAGCATCAGATCATCGGCGACGCGCGCCTTGAGTTCGGGGGCTTCGATGGGAAATGCGATTTCTATGCGGCGGAACAAGTTGCGGTCCATCCAGTCGGCGCTGCCGCAGTACACTTCTTGGGCCCCCGCATTCTCGAAATAATACACGCGCGAATGCTCGAGGAAGCGGCCGACGATGGAGCGCACCCTGATGTGCTCCGAGACGCCGCGTACGCCCGGCCGCAGGCAACAGACGCCGCGCACGATCAAGTCGATGTCGACGCCGGCGCGCGAAGCGCGGTACAGCGCTTGGATGATGGTCGGCTCGGTGAGCGCGTTGAGTTTGGCGATGACCCTGGCAGGCCTGCCGGCCCGCGCGTGCTCGGCCTCGCGTTCGATCTTCGCCAGCAGCGCGTGATGCAAACTGAAGGGCGCATGCAGCAATTTACGCAGCTTCGGAACCTGTGTAAGTCCCGTGAGCTGCAGGAATATCTCGTGTATGTCCTCGCCCATCGACTCATCGGCAGTCAGCAAACCGTAGTCGGTGTACAGCCGCGCGGTCTTGGTGTGATAGTTGCCCGTGCCTAGGTGGCAGTAGCGCCGCAGGCCCTTTTCCTCGCGCCGCACCACCATCACCAGCTTGGCATGCGTTTTGAAACCGAATACACCGTACATGACGTGCGCCCCGGCCTCCTGCAGCGTGGTGGCCAGCTCGATGTTTGCTTCCTCGTCGAAGCGCGCGCGCAACTCAATGATCACCGTCACGTCTTTTCCGGCAGCCGCGGCTTCCACCAGCGCGGCAACGATGGCCGAATCGCTGCCGACTCGATACAGGGTCTGCTTGATGGCCAGCACTTGCGGATCATTCGCCGCTTGCTTGACGAAGTCGGTTACGGGCGCGAATCCTTGGAACGGGTGATGCAGCAGAACATCGCCGGTGCGCAGGGTGGCGAAGATATCGCCGCCCATCTTGAGGCGATCCGGAATGCTCGGAGCGAAAGCCGAGTACTTGAGTTCCGTGCGATCCACCAGATCGTAAAGGGCCAGCAAACGGTTCAGGTTGACGGGTCCGGAAACCTTGTACAGATCGTCCGCGGTGAGACCGAACTGTTCCAGTAGGTAAGCAAGAATCTCCTCGGGACAGTCGTGCGCCGTCTCCAGGCGCACGGCGTCGCCGTAGCGCCGCGAGGCCAGTTCTCCCTCAACGGCACGCAAAAGGTCATCAACTTCTTCCTGCTCTACGAATAGATCGCTGTTGCGTGTGACGCGGAATTGATAGCAGCCGCGCATTTGCATGCCGGCAAAAAGCGTGGCGACGAAGGCCTCGACGATGGTGCCCAGGAATACGAAATTTCGATTGCCCAATTCGTCGGGCAGTTTGATCAGGCGCGGCAAAGATCGCGGCGCCTGTACCACTGCCAGCCCGCTGTTGCGGCCGAACCCGTCCTCGCCTTCCACCACGATGGCGAAGTTCAAGCTCTTGTTGAGTATCTTCGGAAAGGGCCGCGCGGGATCCAGTGCCAGCGGGCTCAACACCGGCTCCACTTCACGGGTGAAATACTCCGCAATCCATTTCCCCTGAGCCGGAGTCCAGGTTTCCGGCTCGACGAATACCACGCCGCTCTTGGCGAGTTCCGGTAAGAGCACTTCGTTCAACAATTCATATTGTTCATCGACTAAGCGCACCGCGTGCACGCGGATGGCTTTGAGCTGTTCCGGCACCGACAATCCGTCAGGGCCGCCGGCAATTGCGCCCGCTTCCAGCAACTCCTTGAGGCTGGCTACGCGAATTTCGAAAAATTCGTCAAGAATCGCGCATGAAATGCACAAGAACCGCACCCGCTCGAGCAAGGGAATCCCGGGGTCCTTGGCCTGTTCCAGTACGCGCTGGTTGAACTCGAGGAACGAGAGCTCGCGATTGAAATACAGTTGCGGTGCTTGGAGGTCGTTGTCGTTCATGGATTCGGAGTGTGGCTGTTCAGCGATGACAATTTCATGAAGCAAAGCGGGCTTCATGAAGCAAAGCGGGCGCGAAATATTTACGCGTAGCGATACACGCCCCCAAGTATGCGCGCACCCTTCGCCCCGGTGACGCTGCCGGCACTGGAAGTCAGCCCCTCGAGCGTGCGCTTGGCAAACCACGCGAAGGCGGCCGCCTCGACGTAATCCGGGTCCAAACCCAGCCTTTCGGTGCCGGCAACGCGATTCGGCGACATCAAGGCCGCGATCGCCCGCATCAAACCGGTGTTGCGCGCGCCGCCCCCGCAAACATACACGGCTGCGCCCGGCGCGTTCAGATTTACCGCCTCGACGAGCGAGCGAGCCGTGAATTGCTGCAAAGTGGCTTGTACATCGCGTGGCTGACGCGAGAAAAGCCTCAGCTTATTTTGCAGCCACGGTAGATTGAACAGCTCCCGACCGGTGCTTTTTGGGGGAGGGAGGCGAAGGTAAGGTTCATCCAGCAGTTCGCGCAGCAGCATGTCATCGACCTTGCCGGCCGCTGCCCATTCGCCGTCCGAGTCGTAGTCCTTGCCTTCGTGCAACGAGATCCAGGCATCGAGCAAGCGGTTGGCTGGTCCGGTATCGAAGCCGGTGACAGTCTGGCCCCGCGCGAGAATGGTGATATTCGCAATTCCGCCCAAATTGGCGATAACGCGGTCCTCGTCATCGCTGCGAAAGACCTGGTCATGAAAGACCCCCAACAGGGGCGCGCCTTGACCACCGGCCGCCACATCGCGGCGGCGAAAGTCGGCGACCACGCTAATGCCCGTCATTTCGGTCATCGTATTCGGATCACCGATCTGCCAAGTAAAGGGCGCCGGCAAGTCCGGGCGATGGCGCAAAGTCTGGCCGTGACTGCCGATGGCGGATACTTGCCCGATATCGACGCCTGCGCTTCGCAGCAACGCCAACGACGCCAGCGCAAAAACTTTCCCCAGCTCGACGTCGATCTCACCCACCTCATCCAGCGCAACGCTACCAGCCCGGTCGATGAGCGCCGTAATCCGGCGCTTCAGGTTGGGTTCGAACGACGTGGCGCTGGTTGCAATGATCCGCAGCGGTTCCGCACTAAAATCGACCAGCGCCGCATCGATGGCATCCATGCTGGTCCCGGAAATCAAGCCAAGATAAAACCCCATAAACGCGGAAGCTAATTGACGGCAGCTGTCGCGCGCGGGTCGAAGGGCGCCGCACCTGCAGCGGCCGGGTCGGACGCAGCGGCTGTGCCCGCCATGGCAGGCGAGGGCTGCGGCGATAAACTCGCGATCAGCGGCGCGGAGGACGCGCGAAACCTTTGCAATGCATCTGCCCGCAACGGTTCTGCGCCCGGCAATTGGACCGTCTGCGGATTCCTATGCACGCCGCCGATGAGATACTCGTAGTGCAAGTGCGGGCCCGTGGCGAGGCCGGTCATTCCCACATAACCGATGACTTCGCCTTGTTGCACGTGCGTCCCTGCATGCATATTTCGCGCAAAGCGCGACATGTGGCCGTAAAGGGTCGACACGTTGCCGCCATGGGTCAGCAGGATGGCGTTGCCGTAGCCGCCGCGCTGCCCGGCAAAACTGACGCGGCCGTCGCCCGCGGCGTGCACCGGAGTGCCAGTGGGGGCAGCATAGTCGGTGCCCATATGGCCGCGAATGGTGTTCAAGATGGGGTGATGACGGTGGGGATTGAAGGCCGAACTGACCCGCGTAAACTCCACCGGGGCTCGTAAGAAGGCCTTGCGCATGGCCAGCCCGGATGGGGTGTAGTAGCCGACACTGCCGTTGTCGGAAACAAACCGGACCGCTCGATACACTCTGCCGCCATTGACGAACTCGGCGGCCAGCACGTCGCCATCGCGAAGGTATTTCCCGTCTTGAAAAACTTGTTCGTAGACGGCGGTGAATCGATCGCCTTCGCGGATGTCGAGCACGAAGTCGATGTCCCAAGCAAACACATTGGCAAGCTTCAGGGCGACCGTGTCGGAAATATCCGCAGCGCCGGCCGCTTGAAACAAAGAGGATTCGATGGTGGCGGTGGCGGTTCGCACGCGCACTTCCACGGGATTGTTAATCATTTTCGCCTCAAACCCCGCATCCTGGCGCACCACATTCAGGGTTTGGGTTTCACTGACCTTCCGGGTCAGTTCCTTGATGTCGCCGTCGGAGTGCTTGAGCTTAATGGCATCGCCAGGCTTCAAAAAATCCAAACTTTGGCGGATGCCGGGCAAGGCGCGGATCGCCGCCAGGTCGGACTTATTCAGGGACATGCGGCGAAAGATGCCGTCCAGCGTGTCATTCCTACCGACGATGACTTCAACGATGGAGGCCACGCTGGCCTGTTGAACGATAAGCGGCGGGGGCTGGGACGCGGCACCCTGGGACGCGGCGCTCTGCGCGGTGGGAACCGGCGGTGCCGCAACGTCGGCGATTTTGTGGCGGGTAACCTGCCAGAGCAAGGCCGCTGCACCCAATAACATCACGCCGCCGAGCGCGCGTATTGCAACTACTGGGATTCGCGAGGAAAGTTTTGAGACAGAGGGATTGTTGCGCGGCACCAAACTTTCCTAGGGAAGGGAGATCGTAGGCTATCCGTCGCCCCCCATGGGGTCAATGATGCAAGTCTCGTGTGATCAGCCTCGCCGAATGAGGCCGTGGCGTTTCTTGCCCACCGCGAGCCGTGCGGTTCCGCCTCCGTCAAGATCCGCTTCGCTGATACTGGCATTCGCCGCGCGCACGGGCTGATCGTTGAGTCTCATGCCGCCCTGTTCGATCAGGCGGCGGGCCTCGCTCTTGGAACTGGCCATTCCGAGCGCGATGGCCACGTCGATAACTTGCACCGGCTCACCCACCTTCAAAACGAACGTGGGCAAGCCTTCCGCTGCATCGCCGGCAAAGGCACGGGCCGCAGTGGCGGCCGCCTCGAGGGCCTGCACGTCCCCGTGACACAGGCGAGTCGCCTCAGTGGCGAGGACTTCCTTGGCGACGTTGATCTCTGCGTCCTTCAGCTGCTCCAGTCGGCTGATCTCGAGGAGCGGCAGATCGGTGAACATGCGCAGGAAGCGGCCTACATCCGCATCCTCGGTGTTGCGCCAGAATTGCCAATAGTCATAGGGCGAAAGACGATGGGCGCTGAGCCACACCGCGCCGCTGGCGGTCTTGCCCATTTTAGTGCCCGAAGAGGTTGTAATCAGCGGCGAAGTGAGCCCGAACAACTGGGTCTCGGCCATACGCCGCCCAAGCTCCACACCCTGCACAATGTTGCCCCACTGGTCCGAACCGCCCATTTGCAATGTGCACCCGTTGCGCCTGAACAATTCCACGAAATCATAGCCCTGCATGATCATGTAGTTGAACTCGAGGAAGGTGAGCGGCTGTTCGCGCTCCAAGCGCAGCCTGACGCTATCCATGGTGAGCATGCGATTGATGGTGAAATGCCGGCCGATGTCACGAAGAAACGCGATGTATTGCAGGCTGCCGAGCCAATCATCATTGTTGACCATGATGGCGCCGGCGGGCGTGTCGTTGAAATCCAAAAAGCGCGAGAAGGTCTGACGGATCGAGGCGATGTTGGCGTTGATTTGCTCCTCGCTTAGGAGTTGCCGGGTTTCATCGCGTCCGGACGGGTCGCCGATTTTGGTTGTGCCGCCCCCCATCAGGACGATCGGGCGATGACCGGCGCGCTGTAAGCGGCGCAGCAACATGATTTGCACCAAATTGCCGATGTGCAGGCTGTCGGCGGTGGCGTCGAAACCGATGTATCCCGAAATCACCCCTGACTGCGCGCTCGAATCGAGAGCCGCCGCATCGGTGATCTGATGAAGATAGCCGCGCTCGCTCAAGGTGCGCAAAAAATCGGACTTGAATGGACCCATTGCTGAAAGAACCTCTGAAATCGCCGCGCGGTTGAAACGGCCCATTTTGCACGGGATTTCCGGCCAACGTTCGTGAATGGTGTGAGGCATCGCACTACACCGGACCGCGTAAATTGGCGCGCTAAAAACAAGCAGTTGTGCTATGCAAGGTTGCCCGGGCGATCCTGAAGCGCAAATGAATGTGTCAAGCGGTTGACACGCTCAAGCCCACGGCTATACTGCGCGCCCTCCCACCTATAACGCGTTTTTCGAGACTTACCGGCGATTGACGGGGTCCAAAAACGCGTTATACTTGGAAGTTCGCCCGAGGCCTTTGTCGCCACGGGATATTCTTTAAAAATTCGAATAGGTAACTTGTGCAGGGACTCGCGTCGATGCGCCTTTGGTGCAATTCGATGATTCGAGTTCCAAACGACCAGTGTTCATTCGTGCCAAAAGCATTGATGAACGGTGAGAGTTTGGGATCGAGATTGCTTCAGTGAAAAAGTGTTATTAACTGAAGAGTTTGATCCTGGCTCAGATTGAACGCTGGCGGCGTGCCTAACACATGCAAGTCGAGCGGTAACAGGTGTAGCAA
>JAXDQK010000174.1:0-8939 GCA_034667905.1 Gammaproteobacteria bacterium
TGCCGCGCATATTTGGCGCGCCATTGCGGAAGGCTTCTCACTGGCTAGGAGTCCGGTGTTCTACATAACCACTCTCGCGGCCGCGGCCTTGGCGTTATGGGCGTGGCGGGTGGTAAGGACACTGTCACAACGTGAAGCGCGCAGTGGCGTCTAACGCCGGTTGGCGCGAACCGGAAGAATTCGGTCGGCGGCTTGAATCGACAAAAGCCAGTTCGATTTTTCCAAGGAGGCTGGGAGGGTAAGTATGACGGCCCAGCTATCCCCATGATCCGGTATCGTCCCGGCAGGTATTGAAGCGTAGTATGCGATAGGTGAGCGAGGGGTCACGGCCAACGGCGCGGCATCCAGGCAATTAGGCTAGCTGGAAATCAATGCGATGAAAGCGGGTTCAATGCGTGACTGGCTTCCGCCAACTTTGGGTGCGGCTCTGTTGTTGGCAGGCCTCGCTGGTCTCGCTTACAAGGTGATCAGCGGCTATCAGCATCCGGCGTCGGAATCCTTTCTCAGCGTGCACGACCAGAATAAACTTCTCCCGCCCTCGGCTGTGGATCATCCCGTAGAGGCACCGGCGGATTCAGCGGACAGCGGTAACTCCGCGTGTGTCGCAATCAAGACTGAACAACGTGAGATTGAAGGCGCGTCCCACAAAACCGATTCGCCGGAGGAAGGCCGCTATTTGCAGCGGCGTCTGCTTGAGTTGGCGGAACAGTCAGACAAGCGCAATTGCGTTAAGTAGGCTTTGTGCCATCGCCGCAGACCGCAGTGGGCAATTTACTCGCGAGAATCAATGCACACGACGCCCGTCTCTCGGACCTCGCGAAACTCGAGTCCGGCTGGGCGGGCTACTTTGCTCTGTTCCCCGACTATCGAATTGACGTGGAAACAATGCTTTCCAGAGACGCGCTCGTACTGTTGACGGGATCGGCGTCGGCGACACATCGCGCAACAGGGCGGTCCTGGCGAATCCCTGCGGCATGGCGTGCGCTGGTGTCCGAGCATCTTATCGCGGAGTGGCAAGTGTACGCGGACAACAAACCGGTGCACGAGATCCTCAGTGGCGGTCCCTGACAAAGACACCGTGTGCCGTTGATCGAATCAGGCGAAGCAGCGACCGCGACGCCCGACCCCGTCAGATCTGAGGCTCCATAAATCCTCGGCAAACGACCGCTAGCTTATTTCCGTCCGGGTCCCGCACATAGGCAGCATAAAAATCTGGGTTGTACTGCGGCCGCAGACCTGGCGCCCCTTCCGAGGTGCCGCCATGCGACAGCGCCGCGGCATGAAATGCTTCAACGTCGCGCCATGACTTGGCTGCAAGCGCCACCATCGTGCCATTTCCAAACGTCGCCGGCCGGCCGTCAAATGGCTTACAGACCCACAGCGCCAGCTCGATTTGGCCCTGTCGTTGGTAGGTTCCCCAGCCGCACACACCTTCCCAACTGGGCTCACCAGAGATGTCGCAGCGCGTGTATCCCAAAGCATCCATGGTTGCATCATAAAAGCGGCAAGCGCGGACCAGATCATTCGTACCCAGACAAACGTAAGTAAACATCGTCGCTCCCACCGCCTCACTTTAAGTCTGTTTGCGCAGCCCCGCGGGAATCAGTATGAAACCCAGTACCTCAAAAACACCGTAGGCAACCAAGGCCATGAGAGCCGCCGGGATGGCACCGGTCAGGATGGTGGGCACGTCATTCAACGAAAGTCCGGACACGATCGGGGCGCCATAGCCCCCTGCCCCGACGAGAGCCGCCAGCGTGGCGGTGCCAATGCTGACGATGGTCGCGGTCTTGATTCCCGCAAGCACCGTGGGGCTTGCCAGCGGCAACACGATGCGCCACAGAATTTGCCTGCGTGTCAGACCGAAGGCGCGCGCATTTTCCAAATGCTTAGGATCAATGCCGCGGATGCCGGTAAAGGTGTTGAGCACGACGGGCAGCAAGCTGTACAAGCACAGGGCTGCAAGCGCCGGCCTCATGCCCACGCCGAACAGCGGGATGAGAAAACACAGCAGCGCCAGCGAGGGCACGGTTTGAATCACCGCGCTCACGATCAATATGGCTTGACCGGCGGCGTGAAAGCGCACGGCGGCGAGCCCCAAGGGTATGCCCACCAGCACCGAAAACAACAGCGAGATTCCGACTAACCACAGATGCTCGCGCGTGCGCTGCAGGATATTGCTCTTCAAGCTCTGTGAACGCGGCGCTTCGGATCCCAAATGCTGAGCCGCGATTTTCGCGAAGGTGACGTGCCCAATGTCAGCTTGCGCATTCATGTCAATCATGGCCTGTTCGCGGATGGAACCCTGCAAATCCAACAACGCCTGCCACTCGCGTGGATGCTTCTCGGTAAACGCCTTGCGCGCCACCCAAACCGCTTGGTAGACCGGAAAATAATGCCGATCATCGTTGAGCACCCGCAAATGGGACTTCTCGATCTTGGCATCGGTGGAATACAGGTCGATCAAATCCACCGCGCCGTCATCGATGGCCTGATAGGTAAGGCTGTGCTCCATGCGGCTCACCTTTTCGGGCGCAAAGTGCAACCCGTAGGCCTGCACCATCCCCTGATAACCGTCCTTGCGGTCCATGAACTCGTAGCTGAACGCTGCGCGCAGGCTGCCTTCGATCCCTGCCAGATCGCTGATGGCGTTCAAATGATGCTGATCGGCAAAGGATTCCTTCACGGCCAGCGCATAGGTGTCATCGAAACCCAACGGCCCCGACATGACGAGATCCATAGAGAGCAGTGCGCGGCGAATGTCCTCGATGGAGCGCAAATCCGGACGCTTCAAGATGGCTTCCGCCAAGGTGCCGGTGTAATCGGCATACACGTCGATGGCCCCGCTCTTCAAGGCCGCGAACAAGATCCCGGTGCTGCCCATGCCGAGCTTGCGCGTGACCGGCACGCTCGATGCGGACTCGATGGCCTGCGCCGAAATCTCTCCCAGTATGTAGCCTTCCGTAAATGCCTTCGAGCCCACCACGATGGCATCCGCGGCCCACGCGCCGGCGGGCGAAACCGCGAGTGTCGCCATCAAGAGCACGAAGGCCGCGACGCGCTTCACGCGACCTGCGCCGCATCGGGCAGGGTGCGCTGCGCATTGATGAATTGCGTCACGAACGGATCCTTAGGATGCAGCAGCAGTTCTCGATAGCTGCCGCTTTGCACGATCCTGCCCTCGTGCAGCAGCGTGATTTGATCAGCGAGATAAACCGCCTCTCCCAGATCATGGGTCACCAGCAAAACCGTTTTGCCGAGGCGCTGAAAAATAGCTTTCAGTTCCTCCTGCAAGCTGCTTCGAATGAGCGGATCCAACGCCGCCATCGGTTCATCCAGCAGCATGACTTGGGGGTCCATCATCACCGCTCGCATGATGGCGACACGCTGCTGCTGCCCCCCGCTCATCTCGAACGGGAATTCCCTCAAGATCGCGGGGTCCAAATCCACCAGCGTGCGCAATTGCTCGACGCGATCGGCGACCTTTTGCTTTGACCAACCGCGTAGCTTAGCAATCAACGAAACGTTGTTGAAACCCGTGATATGCGGGAACAACCCGCCATCCTGCGGCACATAGCCGATGCGGTCAGCCCACTCCACTTGCGTGAACGAGAGCAAGGGCTGATCATTGATCTTCACGTACCCCTTGTCGAAGGGAATCAGTCCGAGAGTGATCCGCAGCAGCGTGGTTTTTCCGGAGCCGCTCGAGCCGATCAACGCATGCGTCGCACCTTGCGGCACTTGGAGGTTGATGTCAGACAGCACCGGCTTGCCCTCGAAGGTCTTATAGATGTTCTGCAGTGTCAGCATGAGGTGGGATGCGGTTGCATGAGTATTGCCTAAGGCTATACGATCCCTGCCCCTCCAGTGCAAGTGTTCCAGGGGAAACATCATGGATTTAGGCATTCGCGGCCGTACCGCCATAGTCTGCGCCTCCAGCCAGGGCCTGGGAAAAGGCTGCGCGCAAGCCCTTGCCGAGGCCGGAGTCGACTTGGTGATCAATGGCCGCAACCAGGCGCTGCTGGAGAAAACCGCGCAGCAGATTCGCGACGCGTGGAAGGTTTCGGTGACGCCGGTGGTAGCCGATGTGTCCAGTCCGGAAGGTCAGAACGCCCTGCTCCAGGCCTGCCCAACCCCCGATATCTTGGTCAATAACAACGCCGGTCCGCCGCTTCGCAACTTTCGCGAGCTGGACCGCAAGGCCCTGTTGGAGGGGCTGACCATGAACATGGTCACGCCCATCGAACTCATCCAGAAGGTGATAGATTCCATGACGGCGCGCGGCTTCGGCAGGATCGTCAATATTACTTCGAAGAGCGTCAAGATGCCCATCGTGGGGCTCGACCTTTCCAGCGGTGCACGGGCCGGCCTCACCGCCTTCATGGCGGGGATCGCACGCAGCGTTGCCGACAAGAACGTCACGATCAACAATTTACTGCCGGGCAGTTTCGACACGGCGCGTTTGCGCAGCAATTTAAGCGCTGCCGCCAAGCGCACACAGGTGAGTGAGGCGGAAGCGGCCTCGCGAGGGATGGCCAGCATCCCCGCGAAGCGTTTCGGTACTCCGGCGGAATTCGGACAAACCTGCGCATTCTTATGCAGCGTGCATGCCGGATTCATTACGGGCCAGAACGTCCTCATGGACGGTGGCGAGTACCCGGCTGCGTTCTAGGGCGGCCAACCGAATTCGCGCATGCGCGATTGCAAGTCCTTGCGAAAGCGCCGGCTCAAGCGCAATTTCCGGCCGCCGTCGAGAATCACCTCATATTCTCCCGCCTCGTCGACTTCGAGGGATTGCACCCTGCGCAAATTGACGATGGTCGAACGATGGATGCGGCAAAAGATCTGCGGATCCAATTCCTGCTCCAGTTCGGCCATGCTCTTGCGCAACAGATGCGACTTAAGCCCGACGTGTAAGCACACGTAGTAGTCGGCTGCCTCCACCCAATCGATATCCGGGATCCGCACGTACGCCACTTGACCCGCGCTGCGCACGGTAAGGCGCGGCGTTTCCTGCGGCAACACGGATTCTTGTGCGGCTATCTTTTGCTTGGCGCGCTGCATGGCCAAGTGGAAGCGGGCGTCATCGAAGGGCTTCAACAGATAATCAAGGGCGCCGGCGTCGAAGGCTCGCAGGGCATATTCGTCGTAGGCGGTCACGAACACGATGACGGGCAAAGATTCGTCGCCTTTTAAGATTTTGAGCACCTCGAACCCATCGCATTCGGGCATCTGAACATCGAGAAACACCAGGTCGGGCGCAGCTTTTCGAATCGCCGCGACCGCTTCCGCGCCCGAACCGCACTCCTCGATCGACTCTATATCAGCATCCCGCCGCAAAAGTATCCGCAAATTGCTGCGCGCCAGGGGCTCGTCATCGACGATGAGCGCACGAAGTTTTGGCAACCGTGCGGCCATCAGGCGCAGTAGGGCACTGACACGGACACTTGCACACCGGTGATACCGAAGTTCTCGAGCCGCAACTCGAAATCGTTGCCGTAGAGAAGCTTAAGACGCGTGCGCAGGTTTGAAAGGCCAATACCGTCTTTGGACGTGGTGTGGCTTGTCTCGAGCAACGGGCCGTCGTTATACACACTCAAGCGCAGCCTGCCCTCCGAGTTGGCAGCCTCCACGCGCACTTCGCCGCCCTGCGTGCGTTTCGCTATCCCGTGTTTGATCGCGTTCTCGACCAAAGGCTGCAGGGTGAGGCTGGGGATTCGCGCCTGGCGCAGTTCGTTGGGAATTTGCAGGTCCAGTTTCAGGCGCCCGCCGAAGCGCACTTCTTGAATCTGCAAATAGCGCTCGAGGAATTCCACCTCTTGCGCGAGCCGCACTTGAGACTCGTTGGAGCTCATTGCAACCTGCCGCAGGAAATCGCTCAACGCGACGATCATGCTGACCGCGGCATCATTCTTGTTCTCGCGCACAAGCCCCGAAATTGAGTTGAGCGCATTGAAAATGAAATGAGGTTCTAGCTGCCGCTGCAAGGCATTCAATTGAGCATACGAAAGCTGCTCGTTGAGGCGGGCCGTAACGGTTTGCATCGTTGCCGCCCTCGCCTTCGAATCGAGTACATAAGTAACCGTCAGGATCAGCACGTACAAGATGAGCGCCGGCAATAAACCACCGAAAAATTTGACCGGCCATGTCGCGAGGAATGGCATCGATTTGAAACCCGGTAGCCATGGCTGCAGAGCAACGTCCAACGCCGCCGCCCAAGCAGAGGCCACTGCGCAGATTGCCACGATGCCACCGAGATGGATCAGCCAGGTCGACGGCGACGTCCAGGCAGGAGGATATCGGCGGCCCAACTGAATGACGATGGGCGTCGCAAGCGCCCAAGGCAACCATGCCAATGCCAACGCGAAGAACAGCTTCACCCAGGAGTGATCCATGCCCGCATGGCGCATGGCGAACACGTTCTGCGTGGCATCCAAGATCGCGAGACCTAGCCACAGCCCCGCAATCCAGAACCAATTGTACGAGCGGTTGCTCTTTCGGATGGTTGCCATACGGTTCGAATCGTACTCCAGTCGTTCATGCGCTCGACACACAATGCAGCGAATCGTCGACTGCATGCAGTGAGCGGCCTACCTGCGAAAGCTTCCGCGCCGTCATACTGGCGCCCATGAAAACCACAACACTGGCATTGACCACCGCGCTGACACTGCTCTGCTCGATTGCATTGAGCGAATCCACCGCACCTGCGATACGAAGCCCGGTCTACACCGACGACGGCCGCCTCAGCCTTCCCGAGGACTACCGCGAGTGGGTTTACTTAAGTTCCGGGTTTGACATGGCCTACAGCCCGCAGGCCATGCCCGGGCATCACATGTTTGACAACGTATTTGTCGAGCCCGGCGCCTACAAGGCGTTCCTCGCGACCGGCACGTGGCCGGACAAGACCATGCTGATACTCGAAGTTCGCGGCGCGAGGGACAAAGGGTCCATCAACAAAACCGGGCACTATCAGGACACCGACGTCATGGGACTCGAAGTGCATCTCAAGGACACCTCGCATTTTCCCGAAGGCTGGGCATTCTTCGGATTCGACGGTAACAAGGCTGCGAAAATGATTCCGCGAACGGCCGACTGCTACTCGTGCCACGCTCAGCACACCGCCGTCGACAACACCTTCGTTCAGTTCTATCCGACCCTGTTGCCCATCGCCACCGCGAAGGGAACATTGTCAGCGGCGTACAACCGCGGGCACTAGGCCCTATTTCGGGACGGTAAAGCGCGGACGTGGCGAGCCTTGCTCTGCCCTTCTCTGAAACGCCTCCCGTGCGGCCAGCATCGCCGGCCGGTGTTCCCGCGCCCACTTGGAGAGCGCTTTCAACGGCACGATCAACTTGCGCCCGAGGTCGGTCAACTCGTAGTCCACGCGGGGTGGAATCGTTGGATACATCGTGCGGGTGACCAACCCGTCCTGCTCCAGACCCTTCAGGGTCAGCGTGAGCATGCGCTGCGAAATCCCCTCGACGCGGCGACGGATCTCGTTGTAGCGGATCGGTCCTCCCGACAACGCGGCCACCACCAGCACGGTCCACTTGTCTCCGATGCGAGCGAGCGTCTCGACTTCCGCCTTGCAAGCCGCGTGGGAGTTGGACGCTTTCGGGGCGCGAACAGCAGTGTTCGTATCAGCCATAAAAGTGCCTCCTTGTCATATCTGCGCCAGAGCCTACTATATCTTAACGAACAAATTGTTCGTAGCAGTCAATCCGAGAGCGATTCAGGAGTGCCCCCTTGACCCAACAGCAACGACCCCGCATCGGCATCGTGATCGGCTCGACCCGAGAAGGCCGCTTCGGCGAAAGGCCGGCGCACTGGATCTACGAGGTCGCCAAGCAGCGCACCGACCTTGCCTTCGACCTGATCGACCTGCGCGATCACCCGCTACCGTTCTTCAACGAGCCGCGGTCGCCCCTCTACGGGCCGGTCAATAACGAGGCGGCACGGCTTTGGGCCGGCAAGCTCGCAACACTCGACGGCTTGATCATCGTGACGCCAGAGTACAACCATGGCCCCGGCGCGGTGTTGAAGAACGCGCTCGACTATGCCTACAAGGAATTCAACCGCAAGCCGATCGGCTTCGTGGGCTATGGCGGGGCGGGGGCGGCACGTGCCGTCGAGCAGTTGCGGCTGATTGCGATCGCGCTGCAGATGGCGCCGGTGGCCCATGCCGTTCACGTCGGCATGGTCGAATCCCTCGGCATCATGCAGCAGGGCAAGGCCTTCGAAGACTTCCCGCACTTGGCGCAGGCGGCCGACAGGCTGCTCGACGAGATGTCTTGGTGGGCCAAGGTGCTGAAGCCGGCACGCGAAGGTATGCCAACGGGTGTCGCCGCCTGAGGTCGCGTCAGGCCAATACGGGTGGGCGCGGCGATGCTGCTCGCAACCATTTGTCGGCAGGTGTACTCGCAATAGAAATGGCGTTACGCAGCCAACCTATCCGGGAGTAACCGGGCGTATTCCCTCTTGACCACCGCATAACACTCGCAAGTGCGCTTCTCCAATCCATCCCGATCCAGGACCTGGATTCGACCGTGCGTGTAGTCAATAAGTCCGGCCATCTGTAGTTTGAGGGCGCCTTCGGTCGCGCCTTTGAGCGGCACGCCGAGCATATGAGCGATCAGAGCCTGCGTCATGACCATATCCGTGCCTTCGAGGCGATCTAAGCTCAGCAACAGCCAGCGACACAGCTGCTGGTCGAGCGAGTGGTGCCGATTGCAAGCCGCTGTCTGGACCATCTGCGTGATCAGTGCTTGCGTGTAGCGAAGAAACAGGTGAAGCACCGGGCCTCCTCGTTCAAATTCTTCTTTCATCAACTGCGCTGTCAACCGATAGGCGCCCCCGGCACTTTGAATGAGCGCGCGGCTGGAGGTGGAGTCGCCACCCATGAAGAGGGAGACGCCGACGAGGCCGTCGTTACCCACGAC
>JAXDQK010000175.1:0-2707 GCA_034667905.1 Gammaproteobacteria bacterium
TGGCTTGTCGATATTGGCTACCAACTGGTGACTGAAAATTTTGATAGACGAGCTTTTTGACACGGAGTTGATGTGTAATCGTGTCTGCCGCACTCGAGACAATGCTAGATCTAGAAGACGCGGCAATTGCGGGCGAGGTAGAGAGCACGGACTTGGCCCGTATCCACTTGACGGCGACCGGTGCGGCTATCGGATGGACAACGGCGAAATTCACGACAGCATGCTGCGTAACGCTTTGGGTGACGCTGTTTTAGGTGAACACTCTGGATGGCACACCGAGAACCTGATAAAGAATGCAGGTTTTTCGCGCGAAGAGCGGGATCAATGGGCCGCGATCACAACAACGTTTCGTCGCGGCATAACAAGCGGGACGTTTCGTCGAGGAAATTGTCAGTCGCTGAAGGAAAAGAGCGGTGATATCCGATTTGATAAAGACGAGCCCCACGGCGGGATACATCCGTGGAGACGTTGAGCAAGTTGCGGCCTGCGGTCCGAGAAGATGGAACCATCACGGCACGAAAACGTGCCACGAGATGGATGTGATTGACCCTCTTACGGCAGGCATTGCCGATGGACTCTTGAAATCTTCAAACCATGTCGCTTTGGTCAGTCTTTCCTGAGCAAGACCTAATGTTGCAGACTTACCAAACCAACGAAGGCATCGCTTATCTGCTGTCGCGTGTCCAGTCGCTGCTGGCCCATATGGTTACGCAACGGACGCAGGTCGAGCTTGGCATCACTGGCACGCAAGCTAGCTTGCTGTTCATGGTGGGGGGCGGCCGCTGCTCGACCGCCGGCGAACTGGCGCGCGGGTATGGAATTGACGCGAGCACCGTCACGCGGTTGCTCGATCGAGTAGAGAAGCGAGGATTGTTGTTGCGGGAGCGCAGCGGTGATGACCGGCGTATCGTACGGCTTGAACTGACTCACGCTGGGCGCGAAGTCGCTGATCGCATGCCGGAGATATTTGTCAGCGTGCTCGAACGTGCGATGGAGGGCCTCACGCCCGAGGAGGTTGGTAATCTGAAACGCATGCTGCGACGGATCCATGCCAATTGCAGCGATTAGGTTTGCGAGATCACCTAGATATAGCTGGTAAGAAAAAACATGGTCGGAGGAAGCCAGTGAAATTCTGGCCGGCAGCGACATCCCTCCACGTGAAACAGAAAATAGCGATGAATACTCCCCCGACTTCGGTACGTATGAGGACGGGCCGCGCAGGCGCCGCGCCGCGGCGCCCTTACTGAAGCTCGCGGCGTGAATGACATTTTTATTAAGCGTGACGCACGGATGAACCGTGCCAGGATTGTTGCATCCAGCTCTTGATTCTTGTGCCCGCCGTTAAAAATTGATGCGCCGGTGAGCATTGATCGCCCACCGCAGTGCCACTACATTTGTGCACATGCACAGTCAAACACCCGAAAACGATGATTGCTTTGCGGTTCGTCAGGCGGCCCGGCACATTTCCCAGTTGTACGACCGGCGCCTGTCCCAAGTGGGTATGACGACGACTCAGTTCAGCATCCTTAGTGCGCTCGGAAGTGGTTCGAGCTTGACGATGATCGAACTGGCGCAGGCGATGATGATGGATCGAACCACGCTGGTGCGCGCGCTGAGACCGTTGTTGCAGAACGGTTTTGTCGCCAGCAAGCCTGACCGGTGGGTGAATCGTCGTCTCCAACTCGCTCTGACCGGAAGCGGCCGCGTGAAGCTGGATGAGGCAATGATGCATTGGCGTGCTGCGCAGGACGAGTTCGAACGCAAGTTCGGACCTGAACAGGCGGCCTTTCTTAGACGCGAATTGTTCCGCGTTACACGAGACGTTTCGAATACCTAAAGAAAGATTTGGATGACGGAAACAACTTTTAAAATTAATAGGAAATCGCGATGACTACTCCTCAGACTTTGGTACGCGTCGGGACAGGCCGCGCAGCCGCCGTCGTGATAGCTTTGGTTCTTGCAGGGTGTGTGAACTACGCTGGCATCAAGAGCGACAAGCACATATCGTCGCCGGCGCAGTACGAGTCCAGCCAGAGCCTGCCGAACGAAGGCGGCCAATGGCCGTCGCTGGATTGGGCCAGCCAGTTCGGTGACCCGCAACTGCCTCGGTTAATCGATGAATCGTTGCAAGGCAACCCGTCGATCGCTCAGGCCCGGGCTCGAATCGAAAAAGCGGCCTCGTATATCGATTCGTCGAAATCGGCGCTCTACCCGAAGGCTACCGGTAGCTATTCATGGAGCCGCGAACTGTTCTCGGGCACCGCGCTCTACCCCCCGCCATACGGCGGAAGCTGGTACAGCGAGAACAATGTGCTGGCGAGCGCGTCGTGGGATCTGGACTTGTGGGGCAAGAACCGTGAGCGTCTCGGGCAGGCGGTGTCGCAGGAAAGGGCCACCGAAGCGGACCTGCAGCAGGCCCGCGTGACGCTCTCCGCTTCAGTGGCGAGCACGTATAACCAGTTGGCGCGATTATACGAACTACGCGCCATTGCCTCGAATGAAATCCGCGATCGCCAGGATGTCAGCCAAATAACCAACGGGCGCGTCACGGCCGGGCTAGATACCAATGTCGAGAAGCAGACAGCGCTAGGTGACATTGCGACGAGCCAGACGAACCTGAGCGATCTCGATGGCCAAATCACCGTGGTGCGCTATGAGCTCGGCGCACTGCTCGGCAAGGGACCGGACCGCGGCCTGCAGATTACGC
>JAXDQK010000176.1:0-3069 GCA_034667905.1 Gammaproteobacteria bacterium
AGACATTCGGACACCGCGTGGCTTTTCCATCGCTCGGAAAATCGCTACGGTCACGTCGATTAGTGCCTGTCGGGGAGAACATCGATGCGTCGCCGAAAGTTCATGGGCGTGTTCGCGCTTGCGCTCGGGGTCGGTCTCGCGGCTGCCATGCCGGCCGCCCGCTCGCAGATCGTCGACATGGGCAAATACCCGAACATGACGGGGGGATGGGGCAGGAGCGAGGTCTACCAATGGTCGCGTGGCGAGAAGCCACCGCTGACGCCGGAATATCAGGCCGTGCTGGACGCCAGTCTCGCGGATCGGGCGAAAGGCGGGCACGGCACCGATACCATGTACCGCTGCTTCCCGCCCGGTATGCCGCGGGTGATGCTGATGTACTCGCCCATGGAGCTCGTCATCACGCCGGGCACCACCTACATGCTGATCGACCATATTCACGATGATCGCCGCATCTTCACCGATGGGCGCGTCTGGCCCCAGGGGGAGGTCGAGCTCAGCTACAACGGCTATTCGATCGGCAAGTGGATCGACGAGGATGGCGACGGCAAGTACGACGTGCTCGAGGTCGAGACCCGCTACCTCAAGGGTCCGCGCACGCTCGATGGCCTGCTGCCGACCCACACCGACAACCAGACCGTCGTCAAGGAGCGCATCTCACTCGACAAGGCCAAGCCGGACACCCTGCGCAACGAGATCACGCTGATCGACAATGCCTATACGCGTCCCTGGACGATCATCCGGAATTATCCGCGCTACCCGAATCCCGGACCGACCGGGTGGCCCGAGGAGGTCTGTGCCGAGGCCCAGGTCTGGGTCAGCCTGGGCAAGGACGATTATTTTCTCAGCTCCGACGGCTATCTGATGCCGACCAAGAAAGGCCAGGCGCCGCCCGATCTGCGCTACTTCAACCCGGCGGAAAAGTAGCTGCCGCGCGGGTCGGGTTTTGGTTGACACGAATCGCCGAAACGATCTATTCGCGAAATTGAAACTCACGAAGTGTGCCCCGGCCGGGAAACCGCGCCGGGGCTTTCTTTTGAGCGGCTCTCGCCGAGGCGTGAAGCTTCTCGAGCCCCGCAGAGGCTGCATGGCTCCAGAGCCTTCACAAGGGCGGTCCATTGTTCTCAGATTGTATTTTCAATGGCGCGGCGCCTGGACTGCCCCCCTTGGGTGAGACACGATAACTAGGGAGAGGTTTCAATGCCGCGATCTTGCGGCCGATGCGCAGCGGCCGCAAGATCGCGGATGTCTTTTTCGAACTCGACCGGGGGCCGATAGGCCAGGGCCGAGTGGAGTCGACGGCGATTGTAGACGCCCTCGATGAAGGCGCCGATCGCGTCGCGGGCTTGGCTCAGAGTGCGATAGTCTCGGCCGTCGACCTCCTCCTGCTTGAGTGTCTTCATGAAGCTCTCCGCTTTGGCATTGTCGTAGGGATTGCCGACACGGCTCATGCTCGGCTGGATGCCATGCGTTTCCAGTATGCTCGTGTACTCGCCACAGGCGTATTGCACCCCCCGATCGGAGTGATGGATCAAGCTGTCGGGAGCTGGCCGGCGCGCTTCAATCGCCATGTGCAGGGCCCTTGTGGCGAGGCTCGCGCGCAGGTGCGTGTCCAAAGCCCAGCCGATCACTCGTCGGCTGAATGCATCGAGCACTACCGCCAAGAAGGCGAACTCCTCGACAAGCCGAACATAAGTGATGTCCGCGACCCACAACTGATCGAGCCCGGTCGGCACCAGGCCGCGCGCCAAGTTCGGCACCACACGCCACTCGTGGCGCGAGTCAGTCGTCATCGGCACAAAAGGGCGCTTGCGCAGACACAGCAGATTGTCCCGCCGCATCAGCCGCAACACGCGCTTGTGGTTCACTACGAGACCATCTTTTTTGTACAACTCTCTGGCGATCCGCCGATAGCCATAGTGGCGGTTCTCCAGCGCCACACGCTGGATCGCGTCACGAGCCGCGGTCTCTTCCTCTCGCGGTGCCGACGCCTGCCAGCGGCGGTAATAGCCGGCGCGGCTTACCCCTGCCAGCCGACACATTCGCTCGACCGTGAGCTCGCCTTGCGGCCGTGGTGACGTCATCGCCGTGATCGTGGCGTAGACGCCGACACGCCATGCCTGTCGCTCGGCTGGCGTGCTTCCCTGACTTGCCGCAAGGCTTGCCGAAAAAAATCGAGTTCCACCTGTTGCTGCCCGATCTTGCGCTCCAACTCGGTGATGCGCTTGCGTGCGGTCGTTACATCCCGCACCTGCATGGCCTTCGCCTCAGGCGAAAGCTCGACAGCCCCGGGGATCTTCCGCGGGCGACATGCCAGCCGCAACGCCTCAGCTCCGCCGCGGCGGAAATGCGCGCACCACTGGAACATATGACCGGTCGGAACCCCAAGCTCGCGGGAAAGCGCGGCTGTGCTCTCCCCCGCGATCATCCGTTGAACCGCCGATAGCTTGAACTCTCGGCTGAATTTTCGGCGCTTGCGTTTGGACATCGTTCTCCCCTCGAGAACTGTCCCTTGTTTCCCTGTCTCATGCTAGGGGTGCACTCCAGCGGTTTTCCGGCCCAAACCCCATGCATTTTTGAATGGCTCGGAAGCGCTCCATCCGCCCTATGCCGCCACCAGCGGCCCCGGCGCCTTGAGGTACTGCTTCGTGATCGCCTGCGCCGACCAATAGGTCAGCGCCCCGATGGTGCAGGTCGGGTTGTGGCCGGGGTTCTGCGGGAAGGCGGCGCCGCCCATGACGAACAGGTTGCTGGCCTCCCAGCACTGCAGGTAGCGATTGAGCGCGCTGGTGGTGGGATCGGTACCCATGATGGCGCCGCCGGTGTGGTGCGCGGCGCCGCCGTTGTTGGCGCCGTAGTTGCCCCGCCGCGGCTGCGGGTTGCCCACGATGGTGGCGTTGGCGGCGCGCGCGATGCCGGCCGCCTTCTCGGTCAGGTAGGCCGACATCTTGTAGTCGTTGTCGGTGTAGTTGTAGGTCATGCGGACCAGCGGGCGGCCGATCGCATCCTTATAGGTGGGATCGAGATCCAGATAGTTGGTGCGGTGGGCGTAGCTGATGCCGTGGCAGTTGA
>JAXDQK010000177.1:0-3956 GCA_034667905.1 Gammaproteobacteria bacterium
GGCCAGCAGGGACTGTTTCAATGCTCGCTCCTCTTTTCAATGCATCGTTAGTTGATTCGTCGGCTTCCGCAAGTGCTGCGCCATCGTCCCATCCACGTCGTACTTAGGTATTTACTTAATTAAGTAGAAACTACATAATGAGTCCATGCAAGGCCTGGCTGCCCTCGCCGATCCAACCCGCCGGCGCATTGTGGAGATGCTGGCGTCCGGCGCCATGTCGTCGGGGGATATCGCCCGGCGTTTCGAGATCAGCGCTCCGGCAATCTCGCAGCACTTGAAGACATTGCGCGACGCAAAGCTGGTGCGCGTTCGGCCCCAGGCACAGAAGCGGTTCTACGAACTCGATCCTGAAGGCGTCACGGCATTGGCCGATTGGATTGCCCAAATCCGCGGCTTCTGATCAAGAAACTCGATGCACTCTAAGCAATTGCTCCAGCGTTGAGCTAACACGCGCAGCCCGCTTCGGACTACTATTTGGGGGCTGGTGAAACGCGGGCACCCCGAGGGGGCCAGGCAATGAGCGAGATGGGTTCCAGGCAGATTCAATTGCGCCGCATCGCGCTGTGGCTCGTAATCGGCTTGCTGCTGTTGAGTTCAGCATCGAGTAGAAGCGCCGACGCCGTCGCATCCGCTGACCGGTTTGCAACCCTCATCGAGCTCAACGGTCCCATTGGGCCGGCAATGAGCCGCTATGTCGAGCATTCAATGGCGGACGCCGGCAACCAAGGCAGCGCCGTCGTCATCCTGCAGATGGATACGCCCGGCGGCCTCGACACCTCCATGCGCGACATCATCAAGGCGATACTCGCCTCGCCGCTGCCGGTCGTGGTCTATGTGGCTCCCAGCGGTGCGCGGGCAGCGAGTGCGGGGACGTACATCCTCTACGCGAGCCACGTCGCCGCGATGGCTCCCGCGACCAACCTGGGTGCTGCGACGCCGATTTCGATAGGTGGGGTGCCAAACGCGCCGCCGGCAGCGCCGGTGAATCCCGGCGATGACCAGAAACAGAAGGGCCCGGAGGCGATGCCCGAAGGGACGGCACTTGAGCACAAAGCCATCAACGATGCCGTTGCGTACATCCGTGCGCTGGCGCAATTGCGCGGTCGAAATGCCGACTGGGCTGAAGCCGCCGTACGGGGGGCCGCGAGCCTGTCGGCGGACGACGCTCTCGAACAGCACGTCATTGAAATCATCGCGAAAGATGTACCGGACCTATTGCAACAGCTACAAGGGCGCAAGGTCAAAGCGATGAATCGCGAGATCGTCCTCGACACGCGGGGGCTTGCGGTGCGAAGCATCGTGCCGGACTGGCGCACGCGCGTGCTGTTGATATTGACCCATCCCACCATTGCCTACGGGCTGCTATTGGTTGGCATTTACGGCCTGCTGCTCGAGGGGTACAACCCCGGGGCAGTCCTGCCCGGAGTTGTCGGCGCGCTGGCGCTGCTGCTGGGGCTCTACGGTTTACAGCTGCTCGAAGTCAACTACGCGGGTCTCGCTCTCATGGCGTTGGGGCTTGGCCTGATCGTTGCGGAGTTCTTCATGCCCGCATTTGGATCACTGGGCGTCGGCGGCCTGGCGGCATTTGTCATCGGTTCCATCATTCTCTTCGACAATCATGCGTCAGGACTTCGGGTGGCATTGCCCTTGATCGTGGGAATCGCGGTTGCCGGTGGACTCGTGATCGTCGCCATCGGCTGGCTGGGTGCTCGAGCGCAACGGCGGCCCACAAGCTGCGGGATTGAGACGATGAACGGCGCGCTCGTTGAAGCCATCAGTGATTGTCAGGATCGGTGCGTCGTGCGCTATGGCGGAGAACTGTGGAACGCCCGCACCGCAAGTCCGCTGCGCGCGGGCCAGCAGGCCCGTATAGTCAAGGTGGTGGAGCTGACGCTCTGGGTCGAACCGCAATAGGAATAACAGGAGTCACCGATGAGCCTTTCGTTACCGATCACCGTACTCATATTGCTGCTGCTGGTCATGAGTTCCATACGCATTCTCAAGGAATATGAGCGCGGTGTCATGTTCACGCTAGGCCGGTTCACCGGTGTCAAAGGACCCGGCGTGCGGCTCGTGCTGCCGGTAATTCAGCAAATGAGGAAGGTCGAGCTGCGCACCATCGTGCTGAACGTGCCGAAGCAGGACGTGATTTCCAGGGACAACGTTTCCGTGAAGGTCAGCGCGGTGGTTTATTTTCGCATCGTCGATCCGGAAAAGGCCATTCTGCAGGTGATCGACCCATGGGAAGCGACCAGTCAGCTCGCACAAACCACGCTGCGTTCGGTGGCAGGGCAGCACGAGATGGATGAGATGCTGGCTCAGCGTGACAAGCTCAACGCCGCCATTCAACAAATCCTCGACGCGAATACGGCGGCCTGGGGCATGAAAGTGACCAATGTCGAAATCAAGGATATCGATCTGGATGAAACCATGATCCGCGCGATGGCCAGACAGGCCGAAGCCGAGCGTGGCAGACGCGCCAAGGTGATCCACGCGGAAGGCGAGAAACAAGCGGCGCAAACACTGGCGGAGGCCGCCAAGCTCCTATCGAACGAACCGGCGTCATTGCAACTGCGCTACCTGCAGACGCTCGCGGACATCTCCAGCGAAAAGAGTTCGACAATCGTATTCCCGTTACCCATCGATCTGATCGCGCCGCTGCTGCAGCGGGGGCCACGGTAGCGGTCTGCCAACCACGCCGGAAGTCTCGCCTTCGGCCGCGCAAGGGTGAGCTCAACTTCGGCGGCATCTTTATGCCGATTAGACATTGCGAGCAACAGTCCGCGCACCCATACTCATTTTCAGCAAGAGTAGAACACCCATGGAATTTGATCGACGCTCATTCATCGCAACATCGGGCCAAGCGTTGGGAGCCGGCTGGCTCGCGCTGAATTGGCCGAAAATCGCAACGGCGGCGGACCACGCGCACGCGGAGGCGCAATCGGCAAAGCCCACGTCGTTCGCAATACTGAATGCCGGCATGGCGCGGGATGTCGATGCGATGTGCGCGCAGATCATCCCTTCGGACGACTCACCGGGTGCGCGCGAGGCGGGCGCGGTGTATTTCGTCGATCAAGCTCTGGGCGGGTTCTACGCGCCGCATCGAACCGAGTTCCTGACGGATTACGCTGAATTCGCGGCAGGCGTCAGCAAGCGATTTACGGGCGCTCGATTTGCCGATATCGCGACCGATCGACAGATTGACTGTCTGCAAAGCGTGGAGGAGTCGCGCTTTTTCGGGTCGGTTCGGTTTCTCACCATTCTCGGCCTATTGGCATTGCCTGCTTATGGGGGCAACCGCGGCGAGATTGGCTGGAAACTGATCGGCTTCAACGATGCCCACGCCTTCAATCCGCCGTTTGGCTACTACGATCGCGATTACCCCGGCTTCGTACCCTATGACGCGAAGAACGGATCATGAGTGCGCGCAAGTTCAAAGATTCGCACGCGGTCGACTTCGTCATAGTCGGCTCGGGGCCGTCAGGCGGGGTGTTGGCGCGGGAGTTGTCCCGTTCCGGTTTCGACGTGGTCGTATTGGAACAGGGGCCGCGCCTTTCGCCGGCGGATTTCAAGCACGACGAGTTGGACTACTGGTTTGCGAACGGTCTTACCAACAATCCCATCCAGAACCCGCAAACTTTTCGCAGCGATCCGACCAAGAAGGCGGAGCGGGTCATCGACGTTCCGAGCCTCATGTACGCGCGCCTCGTCGGCGGCAGCAGCGTGCATTTCACCGCGAACTACTGGCGCTTCCATGAAATTGATTTTAACGAGCGCAGCGTGCTCGGCGAGATCTCCGGCACCGGATTTGCCGACTGGCCGATCGACTACGCCGAACTCGAACCGTACTACACGAAAGTCGAGTGGGAGGTGGGAGTGTCGGGGCTGGCGGGCGCAAGCCCGTTCGATCCACCGCGTTCGAAGCCGTATCCCATGCCTCCGTTGCCCGTAAAGTC
>JAXDQK010000178.1:0-20182 GCA_034667905.1 Gammaproteobacteria bacterium
TGGTGAAAATCGGTACGCCGCCGGCCGTGATAGTCCTTCCAAGGATGGTCGGTCCGGTGTTGTTCACGGCGGTTGTCTTGGCGGTCTTGGTAGCCGCGCTCTTGCTGGCGTTGGTCGATTCGGTCAATCGAATCGTCAACACATCGCCGACGCGCCGCGCCTTCAGGTCGGCGAACAATTCGATTTGTTGGCCTTGCTGATAAATGGCGCCGTCGGTGCGCGGCGTCGGCGGCGGCAACACGCGCGCGACCACCGGATCCGGTTTTGGCGGCCTCGAGGGAATGAGCCCACATGCCGACACGGCGCAACACACCAGCACTGTGAGCACACGAATCATTGTAGGTTGGTCGTCAGGAATTGCAGCATTTGATCGGTCGTACTGATGGCCTTCGAGTTCATCTCGTAGGAGCGCTGGGTTTCGATCATTGACACCAACTCGGTCACCGAATTCACATTCGACGTCTCGAGCGCTCCTTGCGTGATGGTGCCCAGGCCGTTTGTGCCCGCGGTACCGACCTGCGGTGCGCCGCTGGCCGCGGATTCGACCAGCAGGTTATTTCCCGTGGGCTGCAATCCTTGTTCATTGATGAAGTCCGCCAATTGAATCTGGCCGACTTGCGTGCCCTTGGCGTTGGTCGCCGAGGTCACGGTCACGACACCATCGGTGCCGATGGTCACTGATTGCGTGCCCGCGGGAATATTGATGGCCGGCTGCAGCGGATAACCGCTCGCCGTGACGACGTTGCCTTGGTTGTCCAATGAGAATGTGCCGTCCCGGGTGTAGGCAATGGTGCCGTCGGGCATGGTGATCTGCAGGAATCCGCGGCCGTTCACCGACATGTCCAAGGAGCCGCTGGTTTGCAGCACGCTTCCCTGGGTGTAGTCCTTCTCGGTGGCGACGATGCGCACGCCGGTGCCCAGCGTAAGGCCGGTGGAATACTGGGTGTTCTGCGTGCTCTGCGCGCCGACTTGCCGAATATTTTGATACATCAAATCCTGAAATGCGGCGCGGCCCGCTTTGAAGCCGGTCGTGTTGGTGTTCGCCAGATTGTTGGCGATCACGGCCATGCGCGTGTTTTGCGCGTCGAGGCCGGTTTTGGCAGCCCATAATGCAAGATTCATCGTACGTGTCCTTTCATGTTAAGCGCCGCCCGTCATCAGTTTTTCGGCACTTTGTTCATTCGTGTTGGTGGAGTTGATGCTCTTGATCTGAAATTCATAAAGGCGTTGCAGCTCGATCATGCTGATCAGCGACTGCGCGGCATTCACATTGCTCGACTCGAGCATCCCCGAGGTCACCGACACCGTGTCGTCGGTCTTGGCCTTGCCTCCCGTCTTCAAGCGCAGTAAGCCATCGTCGCCCTTCTGCAGCGTGGCGGTCGGCGGATTGACCAGCTTGATTCGATCGACCTGCGTCACCGCAAACGGCGCGGAGCCCTGGGGCACCACCGACACCGTGCCGTCGCCGCCGATGCTCACCACCGTCGAGGGCGGTATGACCAGCGGTCCGCTCTCGCTCAGCACCGGAAGTCCGCTCGCGGTCGTGACCGCGCCCGTAGGGGACACCCGCAGGTCTCCGGCACGCGTGTATGCTTCCTGGCCATCGCTGCCGCGAACCGCGATGAATCCTTTACCGTTCACGGCGATATCAAGGTCGCGACCCGTGCTTTCCATGGTGCCGGTTGAAAAATCGATACCGGCATCGCCCGCAACCGAGTTGACGCGCGTGGCAAATCCCGGCCCGTAAATGGGCTCGCTGTCGAAAGTCACGGCATCGGCGCGAAAGCCGATGGTGCTTAAGTTGGCGATGTTGTGATTGTTCACGGCCTGCGCTTGCATGATTTGCTTTGCGCCGGTCATCGCCACATAGAGGCCTCTATCCATGATTAATGCTGGATGTTAATGACGGCTGTGGAGAGCTGATTCGCGGTGCTGATCACCTGGGCGTTGGCCTGGAATGCGCGCTGCGCGGTGATCATGTTCACCAACTCTTTGGTCAAATCAACGTTCGAGGACTCGAGTGCGCCCGACTGGATCGAACCGAATCCGGAAGAACCCGCCGTACCGGAAATATGCGTGCCCGACGTGAAGGTCTCAGCCCAGTTCGTGCCGCCCAGCTGTTTCAAACCTTGGGGATCCGGAAAATTCGCCAAGGCCAATTGGCCAAGTTGAGTGGAGCGGCCATTGGTATACACCGCCGATACCACCCCGGTGGGATCGATGGAAACCGTGCTCAACTGCCCCGTGGTAAAACCGTTCTGAACAATCGAAGTTACGCCGAAGCCACCGCCGAACTGAGTGGTCTGGTTGAAGTTGAAGGTCATGTTCATCGCGGACGCGCCGTCTGTGGGCGTGAAACCGGGGAAATTCAGTGAACCGCTCCCTACCGGCGTCACCGCGCCCGTGGAGGAGAACGTCAGCGTATTCGTGGTGGCATTGAGCACGTTGTTCACGGTCATGTTGACGTTCCACTTTCCCGGAGTGGCCGTCTGTGTGAAGAAGAACGTTGCCGGAAACGAATTGCCGAGCGAATCGAACACCGTCGTCGATGTGGATTGGTTATACGTGGTCGGATCAGCGGGATTGAAGGCACCGCCCGTGGGCACGGTGCTGCCGGCCGGCAGGTTCAGGATCACGGTTCCCGCGGTTGTTGCCAACGGAGAGCTTTGTGCGGTCTGTAAATTCAAATTGCTCAGCGCGCCGGTATTGAATCCCCCGGTGCCGGTGGGTGGATAGACCTGCAGCGCCTGCCCCGTGGCGGTGATGACGTCGCCGTTCTTATTTTCGGAAAATTGCCCATTACGGGTATAGACGGTGCCGCTGCTGGGGTCCTTCAAGGTGAAGAAGCCATCGCCGCTGATGGCCAGATCAAGATTAGAGCCCGAGGTGCTGATGTTGCCCTGCGTGAATTGTTGCGCCGTGGTCGAGAGGCGCACGCCTTCCCCAATGGCCGAGGTACTCAGGTTCACCGCGCCGGCGGCAAATACATCGGCGAACTCGGCGCGCGATTCCTTGAAACCCACCGTATTGGCGTTGGCGACGTTGTTGGCGGTAACGTCCAAATCGGAACTCGCGGCATTCAGTCCCGATAACGCAATAGTGAAAGCAGCCATGTATTACTCCTCGAATGAATTAGTTTGAAATCTGCTGGACGCTGCTGAACGGCACGCTGCCGACTCCTGCAACGTTCAAGGTTAGCCCCGTCGATCCGGCGCCCATGCTGACGCTCTGTACGGTGCCGGTAACCAGTGTCGTCGCGGGGGCTCCGCCCGAAACCGCGCCGGCATATTGGGCGCTCAACTTGTACTCGCCCGCGGGCGCTTGAGAACCGTTGGTCTCTTTACCGTCCCATGTGAAGCTCGCAAGGCCGCTCGACTGCGCGCCCAAGTTGATTTGGCGCACTTGCGCGCCGTTGCTGTCGGTGATGACGAGCACCACTTGCGAGGTGGTCTGCGGCACGTTGACTGCCCCGTTCACGGTGCCATTGGCCGCGAGGCTCGCGGTCGGGCTGTTTACCATTGCCTGGTGACCCAGCAATGACGAGGCTTGCAATGCCTGGTTCGACGACACTGAATTGGTGAGTGTGGTGTTGAGCGTGTTGATGCCCTGCACTTGGCTGAGCTGCGCCAGCTGGGTCAAAAACGTGTTGCTGTCCACTGGGCTGGTCGGATCCTGATTCTTGAGCTGCGCCAGCATGAGCGTGAGAAAATCGGTGCCCCCCAAGGTCGTGCCATTGGCTGCGGGCGTAGTGTCGGTGTTTGCGGTCCCGCCGGTTGCGGTGCTTGCGTTGCCTGGAACGCCGGTGGCGTGTATTCCATTGATAATCATGATGCGTACCCTTTGGCGCCTAGTGGCCCATCGAAATGGTTTTCAGCAATAAATCCCGGGCCGTATTGATCGCTTCGACATTGGTCGCGAACGTTCGGTTGGCCGAGATCATGTTGGTCATTTCTTCAATCGAATTGACGTTCGAGCTGAAGACATAGCCGTCCTTGTTCGCCGACGGATTGTCCGGCTGATAGCGCATCAAGGGCGGCGCGGTGCTTTCCACCACCCCGAGGACGCGAACGCCGACGCCGGCATCCGCTTGATCGAAACTGGCGCCGGACGTGTCCATCATGGTTTGGAAAACCGGATGGCGCGCGCGATAGACCTTGCTCGGGTCACCGTTGACGCTCTCCGCGTTCGCCAGGTTGCTGGCCGTGGTGTTGAGCCGAACGGTCTCGGCGTTGAGCGCGCTCCCGGCGGTATTGAATACACTGAACAAAGACATGTTTAGCTCCTTAACCTTTGCTACTGGCCGTTGATCGCCAGCGTCATCTGCGCAATCGTCCCGTTGATAAAACCCAGGCTCGCCTGATATCGCACGTTGTTCTCAGAGAAGGCCGCTTGCTCCACCGGCATTTCCACGGTGTTGCCATCGAGCGAGGCCTGATAAGGATTGCGGTATTTGAGGTCGGCTGAAGGCATTGCGCCGTCATTCATGCTGAAGTGCGCGCCGTCGGTGACGGCCATCGGTAAGGAAGTCGCATCGCTGTGCGCCAACACCGCGCTGAAATCGATGTCGCGCGCCTTGTAATTGGGGGTATCCGCGTTCGCGAGATTCGTCGCCAATATGCCGACGCGTTGGCCCCCCAACAGCAGGGCTTGCTCGTGAATACCGAAAATGTTTTGAAACATGGCGTTGACTCCTGTGCGGTTAGCAGTAGCAAGAGCTGTGCCAACGCTGAAAACCGCGAGTCGCCCGCCAATAAGCGAGGGCTAAGTCACATAACAGCTCTGCACGCTCCCCTTGCGGGGGAAATTCGGCAAGGGAAGTGGCCGGCGGCGGCAAGAACTTGCCGTTCTTCTTGAGCGGCGGCAATAGGGTTGTTGAAGCCGGTTAGTACGTGTGATGGCACGGAGCTTGCTTCTCCATACTCAATCATGCGCACACCGCCAAAATGTCGTCGCTCCCGTTCTTTCCGCCCTTTGGCGCTCGGTGTGTGCGCGCTGCTTCCCTTGCTCGCCGCCGCGCAGGGCGCCGCCGCGCCGGACGCGGACCGCGCACAGCTCGAAGCGCTCGCCCGCTCCGAGGCCGTGCTGCAGCTTCCTAAGTTGACCGACCGGCAACGCCTGGTGGTGGGACCCATCGATCCGCGTTTGCAGCAGGAAAAGTGCAGCCGGCCGATGAAACCGGCGCCCGCTTCGGCGCAACACATGAAGGATCGCGTGACGATCGAGCTGCGCTGCCAGGATCCGAAGCCTTGGCATATATATGTACCTGTCAGGGTTGTCGCCACATCGCCCGTGGCTGTGGCGGCGCACGCCATCGTCGCGGGTACGGCCATCAAACCCGGCGACCTGAAGACCGAAGAACACGATGTTTCGGAGCTGCCCTTAGGCTTTTTGGATGATCCTTCCATCGCCATCGGGTTGACTGCAAGCCGACCCATTGCCGGAGGGGCGTATCTCACGAACCAGCAGCTGGTAGCGGCTAAAGCGGTGCAGCGCGGCCAATCGGTCACGTTGCTGGCCGACGTGGGCGGTATGAGCGTGCGCATGGCGGGCCGCGCTTTAACCGATGGTATGATAAATCAACGGGTTAGGGTTCAGAATCTGTCCTCCGGAAGGATCGTCGAAGGAATTGCCCGATCCGAACAAACCGTCGAAATTATTTTGCAATAGGCCCTTCAGTGACCCGCGTCACAGCCGATAAAGAATGGAGCGGGTGGTCTTGGGTGGATTCGCTAAAGTTCATCCAAAACCTGACGATAACATCGCATGGGCAGCTCGCATGCCCCAGGAGATTTCGGTGACTAACAAAATCAGTGGTCTTGCAGCAGCTGAGCCGATCGTGCCCACCAAGGCCTCGGGCAGCAACGTCGTTGCAACTGACAAGTCGCTTGTCGATGGTTCAGCATCTGCCGTTTCGACGACACAGACCTCGGATCACGTTACCCTGACCGATTCCGCCCGCTCCATGCAGAAAATCGAAGAAGCGGTTGCCAAGTCTCCGGTGGTGAATGCCGACAAAGTAGCGGCCGTGAAGCAAGCCATCAACTCGGGCACCTATCAAATCAACGCCGCGCAAGTCGCCGGCAAGTTGCTGCAATTCGAGCGCGGTCTGAAGTAGACCCGAATATGCTTCCCGATTCCCTTCGTCTCGAAGAATTGCTGGATCGCGAGATCGAGGTTGCGCGCTCTCTCAGCGCTACGTTGGCCGCAGAGAAGGCAGCGCTCACGGGCGATTCACCTCAAGCGGTCGAACAGAGCGCCGCGGAAAAAATTCGCCTGTTCGGAACCATTGAAAAGCTCGAAGAAGAACGCCGCGCGCTGTGTCCCAACCCGGCCGATGCGGGCATTGCGGCAGGCGTCGTGCAGCGTTGGCGCGCTCTCATGGAACTGATGGCCGGCTGCCGCACCGCGAATGAAGTCAACGGCCACATCATTCACGTACGCCAGCACCAAGTTCGCCAACTCCTCGACATCGTGCGCGGCGGTCCCTCGATCACGTACGACCCGCAGGGTAAGACTTTCGCGAAGGCGCTGCGCGCCCTAGCGCGGGCTTGATTCATGTTAGTGCTTAGCCGCCGTGCCGATGAGTCCATCGTCATACAGCCTGCGGACGGTGCGGATTCGAACATCACCATGGCACAGCTGTTTGCCAATGGTCCGATCCAAATCACGTTGCTGGGCGGAACCGGCCGCCGCATAAAAATGGGAATCGAGGCTCCGGAGCAACTCTCCATCCGCCGCAAGGACGTCGAGTAAGACGCCTCGGTCTTGACCGCGCTGCGGTCGAGCTTTACTTATCGGCCCCTGCGCCTTACATATTTTTGCCGCCGTTGTCGAGCCCTGCGTTCTCGCCAAGGAATGTGCATAATGGCGTTCTTAAATCACAATCAACCTAAAGAGATCGTACGGATGGAGCGTCGACTGCACACCCGTCACCGAGCGCGCACAACCGTGTACGTGGTGATGTCCGGCCGGAAGAGCCGCATCTGCAAAGCAAAGAATTTGAGCGCCAACGGCGTGTTTGTCGAAACGGAAAACCTTGGCCTGCGCAAAGGACAGCAAGTCCAGTTGGCCTTCGCCATTAACTTAGGTTTAGTTACAAAAATTCATCGCCGCACGGCAATAGTCGCCCATGTCACCCGCGGCGGCACCGGCCTCATGATGGAGCAGTTCGCGGGCCGCTGAACTTGACACGTCCTGTAAACTTACAGGAATGCCACCCTTCGATCCCCCTCGCTCGGACGCGATCCGCATCCGCGGCGCGCGCCAGAACAATCTAAGGAATTTAGATCTAGATCTGCCGCTCAACGAACTCATCGTCGTAACGGGCGTGAGCGGATCTGGAAAATCATCGTTGGTGTTCGATACGCTTTATGCGGAAGGGCAGCGCCGCTATGTCGAGACCTTTTCGCCGTACGCGCGGCAGTTCTTGGATCGGATGGACAAGCCCCAGGTCGACCGCATCGAAGGTATTCCGCCCTCGATCGCGATAGATCAAACCAATCCGGTCCGCACTTCGCGTTCCACCGTCGGCACGATGACGGAACTCAACGATCACTTAAAATTGCTGTTCGCGCGCGCCGCGGTTTTACACTGTCGGGGCTGCGCCCGTCCGGTGCGCCGCGACACGGCCGCCAGCATTCACCAGCAGCTGGCCGCCCTCGCCGCCGAGCATGGCGATCCGCTTTTGATCCTGAGCTTTCCGGTGCCCACACCTGAGAATTTCACCGAGGCGGAAATCAAGAGGCTGCTCGCCAGCCAGGGTTATACGCGCATCCACGAGCAGCGCGGCGCCACCCTGCAGGTCATTCAGGACCGGTTTCGCTGGTCAGCGGTGGAGGCCGCGCGCGCCGGCGACGCCATCGAGGCGGCGCTTAGAGTGGGTCAAGGCCGCATCGACGTGTTTCCCGTGCGCGAGGGGGCGCAGCCCGCGCCCCGATCGCCGTGGCGATTCTCCACGGGACTGCACTGCCCCGATTGCGACATCCATTACAAGGAGCCCAGCCCCAGTACCTTTAGCTTCAATTCGCCGCTAGGCGCGTGCGACACATGCCGTGGCTTCGGCCGCAGCATCGGAGTCGATTATGGGCTGGTCATCCCGGACTCCGCGTTGAGCTTGCGCCAAGGCGCCATCAAGCCCTGGCAAACGGAGTCTTATAAGGAATGCCAGACGGATCTTGAGCGATTCGCGCGCAAGCGAGGCGTACCGCTGGACACCCCCTGGCGGCAACTCAGCGAGGCACAGCGCTCCTGGGTCATCGAAGGGGAAGGCGAATGGACCAAGAGTGTTTGGTATGGCGTGCGGCGCTTTTTCGCATGGCTGGAGACCAAAGCCTACAAAATGCACATTCGTGTGCTGTTATCGCGCTATCGCTCGTACACCGAATGTTCCGGCTGCCGCGGCGCACGCTTGAAACCCGAGGCACTGCTGTGGCGCATCGGCAGCAGAGGCTTGAACATTCGCGACATGATGCTGCTGCCGATAATGGACAGCCGAACATTCTTTGCAGCCTTGCAATTGCCGGCGCCGCTCGACGAGGCTACGGATCTGTTGCTCAAGGAAATTCGGGCACGCCTTGGGTATCTTTGCGACGTGGGTCTGGGGTACTTGAATCTCGATCGACAGTCGCGCACCTTGTCGGGCGGCGAGGTGCAGAGGATCAATCTCACCACGGCGCTCGGTACCTCGCTGGTCAATACCCTCTTCGTTCTGGATGAACCTTCCATCGGCTTGCATCCGCGCGACGTCGAACGCATCGTCGGGGTCATGCGCCGCCTGCGCGATGCGGGCAACACGTTGGTCGTCGTCGAGCACGATCCGAAGGTCATTCAGGCCGCCGATCGCGTGCTCGACATTGGGCCTGGACCTGGCGAACACGGCGGCGAGATTGTGTTCTATGGGCCCTTGCGCGAACTCAAGGCTGCCCGAGGATCGCTTACCGCCGACTATTTATTTGGCCGCAAGGGCACCGCGGCAATGCGTCCCGTGCATGCCAGGCCTCCGGCCGCAGGCGCTGTGCGGATCGAAGGCGTCACGGAACACAATCTCAAGAACATCGATGTTTCGATCCCGCTTGGCCGCCTGGTGTGCGTGACCGGTGTCAGCGGCTCGGGAAAATCCAGCCTCGTGCACGATGTGCTTTATCCGGCACTGCTGCGCCTCAAGGGCAAACCCACGGAAAATCCGGGAGCGCATCGCGCCCTCGTAGGTGCGGAGCTCATCGATGAGGTTGTGATGGTGGACCAGAGCCGCATCGGCCGCACCACCCGCTCGAACCCCGCCAGTTACGTCGGCGCCTTCGATGCCATTCGCGATTTGTTCGCGCGCTTGCCGGAAGCGCTTGAGCGCAAGTATACGGCCGGCACATTCAGCTTCAACGCCGGCAACGGACGCTGTCCCACGTGCGGCGGCAACGGCTTTGAGCACGTCGAGATGCAGTTCCTGTCGGACGTGTATCTGCGCTGTCCCGATTGCGACGGCCGCCGCTATCGAGCCGAGGTGCTGGAAGTCAAACTGGCGCGCGGCGATTTTTCGCCCAAGAGCATTGCCGATGTACTCGACCTCACGGTATCCGAGGCGCTGGCGTTTTTCTGCAAAGATCCCGAAGTATGCCTGCGTCTGGCACCCTTGGCGGAAGTCGGACTCGATTACCTGCGGCTGGGGCAGCCCGTCCCCACGCTTTCGGGCGGCGAGGCGCAACGCTTGAAACTGGCGGGTCACCTCGCGGACAGTGCGGTGCGGCTGAATTCTCCCAAGAAAGCGGCGGCGGCCAAACCGAGTAAGAATGGGCCGCGCCGTGGTTCACTGTTCTTATTCGATGAACCGACCACGGGCCTGCATTTCGACGATGTCGCCAAGCTCTTGCGCGCTTTTGGAAGGTTGATCGAGGCCGGCCATTCGCTGCTGGTGATCGAACACAACCTCGATGTCATCCGTGCCGCGGATTGGATCATCGATTTGGGCCCGGAAGGCGGCGAAGGCGGCGGCGGCGTGGTCAGTATCGGCACACCGTCGGACATCATGCAGAGCGCCGAATCGCACACCGGGCGCGCCTTGCGCGAAGAACATCGCGGCCGCGACGCGGTGCGTGATTCGTGCGGCATGGCACCCTACGCCGACGCCTCCGTTCGTCCTAGCATACCTGTCAGCATCGACATTCATGGGGCGCGCGAACACAATCTCAAAAATGTCGACGTGAGTTTGGGCCTCAATAAATTTACCGTCATCACCGGTGTTTCCGGCAGCGGCAAGAGCACGCTGGCGTTTGATATTCTGTTTGCCGAAGGTCAACGCCGCTATCTTGAGTCCTTGAATGCCTATGCGCGGCAATTCGTTCAGCCTTCATCCCGGCCCGAGGTGGATGCAATTTTCGGGATACCGCCGACGGTGGCGATTGAACAACGCACCAGCCGCGGCGGACACAAGAGCACGGTCGCCACCCTGACGGAGGTCTATCACTTCCTGCGCCTGCTGTACGTCAAACTCGGCGTGCAATACTGCCCCGATTGCAACGCGCGCATCGAGCCGCAGTCGGCCGACGCCATCGCTGCGCGGTTGTTCAAGGACTATCGCGGCAAGACCGTCAGCCTGTCAGCACCGCTCATCGTCGCGCGCAAGGGGCTGTATACGGCGCTGGCCAAGTGGGCGCGCGGCAAAGGTTTTACACACTTGCGCGTCGACGGCGCCCTCCTGCCGACCGCCAAGTGGCCCCGGCTCGATCGGTTCATCGAGCACAATATTGAACTGCCCATCGCCGAAGTGAACGTCAGCGCGTCGGCAGAAGCCCGGTTGCGCGAGAACATCGACCTGGCCTTGCACCATGGGCATGGCGTGATGCACGTTCAATCGGCCTTAGACAAGTCAGAAGCCGGCGTCTTTTCGACCAAGCGGGCCTGCCCGAAGTGCGGCACCGGATTTCCGGAGCTGGATCCCCGCTTGTTTTCTTTCAATTCAAAACATGGCTGGTGCAAAGCCTGCTTTGGCACCGGGCTGCACTTGCCGGAATTCGACGCCGAGCAAAGCGGCGAGGAGACCGTTTGGCGTGATGCGGCGGACACAGCCGCGCAACCCTGCACGGTCTGCGCAGGCCAACGCCTCAATCCCATCGCGCTCAACGTGCTTTTCCGCGATTCGTCGATCGCCGCGTTGACGCATTTGCCCGTCCAGGATTTTGCCGCGCAGATTGCCCAGCTCAAGTTGGTCGGCCGCGAACGCGAAATCGCCCGGGACTTGTTGGCGGAGCTTGCCGCGCGCACGACATTCTTGTGCGATGTCGGTTTAGGCTATCTGCAATTGGACCGCGCGGCGCCCACGCTTTCGGGCGGCGAAGCCCAACGCATCCGCTTGGCTGCGCAATTGGGATCCAATCTTCAAGGCGTGTGCTATGTGCTGGACGAACCGACGATCGGTTTGCACCCGCGCGACAATGCGACGCTGTTGAACACGTTGGAGCGGCTGCGGGCCAAGGGAAACACCTTGGTGGTAGTAGAGCACGATGAGGACACCATACGGCGTGCCGATCATGTGATCGATTTAGGTCCGGGGGCGGGCACGCGCGGTGGGCGATTGGTCGCCCAAGGCACCGCGGCTCAACTTGCCCACCTGGGAAACTCGGCGACCGGCCGCTGTCTTGCAGCCCCGCTCAAGCATTCTCGAGCCAGGCGCCGCGCCATCGATCGCGACACGCCGATGATCGACATCATCGGTGCGAGCCTGCACAATCTTCGCAAGCTCGATGCACGCATTCCGCTGCGCCGGCTCAGCGTGATCACCGGGGTTTCCGGCTCGGGCAAATCCTCGCTCGCGCGCGACGTGCTCCTGCGCAACTTGAAGCAGCTTTTGGCCCGGCCCCGCCGCGCCGACCGCGCACGCAAAACCGATGCCTGCCTCGAAGGCTGCGCGAAGATCAGCGGCTGGCAACCGATCAGCCGCGTCCTCGAGGTGGATCAGACGCCTATCGGCAAGACTCCGCGTTCCTGTCCCGCAACGTACATCGGGTTTTGGGATGCCATTCGCCGGCTGTATGCCGAGACGACGGAGTCGCGCATGCGCGGATTTACCGCCAGCCGCTTCTCGTTCAATACCGCGGGCGGGCGCTGCGAGGCGTGCGAAGGGCAGGGCAGGCAGCGCATCGAGATGAATTTCTTGCCGGATGTTCAGGTGCTCTGCGATGTGTGCGGGGGCAAGCGATTCAATCCTGAAACGCTGAGCATTTTGTTCAAAGGCAAGAACATCGGCGAGATTCTCGCCATGAGCGTCGAGGATGCCCTGGAATTCTTCATCGCTCAACGCAGCATCCATCATCCCTTGAAGCTGCTCGCGGATGTTGGCCTGGGATACTTGAGCCTCGGACAGCCGAGTCCAACCTTATCGGGCGGAGAAAGCCAACGCATCAAACTGGTGACTGAACTGGCGAAAGTGCGCACCGATGAGCTTGGCCAAGACATCGCGCGCCGCGAAGGGCAACACACCCTGTACGTGCTCGATGAACCCACGGTAGGGCTGCACATGGCGGATGTGGAAAAGCTATTGCGCGTATTGCATCGCTTGGTGGATACCGGCAACACCCTCGCCGTGATCGAGCACAACCTCGATATCATGGCTGAAGCGGACTGGATTATCGACTTGGGGCCCGAGGGCGGTTCCGGCGGGGGCCGAATCGTCGCTCAAGGCTCGCCCGAGGCCATTGCGCGCAAACCTGGAAAAAGCCATACGGCGAAAATCCTCGGCGAGTTCCTCAAGGAACGCGGAGTGCCTTAAGCCAAGCTAACAGGTGTTGAGGCCCATGGAGAGACCATTGAAGACCATTCTCATCACCGGCGGTACCCGCGGCATCGGTCGCGCCACGGCGTTATTGTGCGCAAGGAAAGGATGGACGGTCGCGCTCAACTATGTGCGCGATCACTCGGCGGCCGATGAGACCGCCCGCGAGGTCCATGCAGCGGGCGGTCATGCGGCCACCTTCAAGGGCGACGTGGCCGTGGAGTCGGATGTGCTGACCCTGTTCGATCGAGCCGAATCCACTTTCGGCAAGCTTGATGGGGTGGTAATCAATGCGGGCATCGTTGCGCCCTCCTCGCCACTCGCCGACATGACCAGCACGCGGCTCAAGCGCATGTTCGAGGTGAATGTCTATGGTGCGTATCTTTGCGCTCGGGAGAGCGCGCGTCGCCTGGCTAAGGATCGCGGCGGCCACGGCGGCTCGGTGGTCCTGCTCTCCTCGGCGGCGAGTCGGTTAGGATCGCCGTTCGAATATGTGGATTACGCCGGATCCAAGGCCGCCGTCGACACCTTGACGATTGGATTGGCCAAGGAACTCGGCAAGCAAGGCGTGAGGGTCAATGCGGTGCGGCCCGGACTCATTGAAACGGACATCCATGCGAGCGGTGGGCAACCGGACCGAGCGACACGGCTAGGCGCGACGACGCCCATGGGCCGCGCTGGGCGTGCCGAGGAAGTTGCCGAGGCCATCCTCTGGCTGTTGAGCGACGCTGCCTCCTATACCACCGGCGCCCTCCTTGATGTGGCCGGCGGTCGCTAGGTGTTGCTCCTGGGATCCTACGGGCTGAGCGGAATCCGCTTCGGTTTTGCCGCCGACTTCGATGAGCCGAAGTCGGGCGGCAAAGGCGGTATCACTTGGTTGGGATACCAGAAGGTCAAGTGACAACTTTCGCAAACACTGTCCATCGCCGCGCCCGCATTCATCATGCCATTCGCATCTTTCTTATCGATGGCCGCAAGCATTTGCGTACCCGCGTCACGCAAGGCGCGCGCAAATTGCACGAATGTTGCGTGCTGCGAGTCAAAGCGCCTTTGCCCCTCTTCGGCGCTGAGCACGCCCGAGGTGCCCTGATCCAGCACCGAGCTGCCGGGCGCCACCAGCTTGCGGCCATCCATCATGAGGAGGTTGGTTCCCTCGATCAGTGCGATTGCACGGCGCCTCACCTCATGCCATTGCTCATCGCTGTGAGGCTGATGAAAGACCGTGCCTTTGCGCGTCTGCGTGATACTGACCGAATCCCACAAGGCATCGGCGGCCGGGTCGATCACCGAGTCCATCAGTTCTTGGATGCTGGCCGTCAGTTGCAATGGCGCGGGTGGCGCCGCAGCCGACAGCGGCGCCGGTGCGGGCGCCGCCGCAACGGTTGGCACCGCGGCGACTTCGCCTTTGTGGCAGGCGCCGCTCGCCAATAAAACGACACTTATTGAAAAGGCGCGAAGCAGGCTCCTCATAAAAGAAAACTCCCCATTGATGCAGCCATGATGCAGCCATCGCCGGCGCTTATTTGCCGGCCGGCACGTCGGCCGCCGGCTCCTTTGGCGCCTCTTTCGGATGGAGGCCTTCATCCTCGATCAAACGCTTGCGCACATAGAGAAACCGAATTGTTTCGTACTCGAACGGCGAACCGCTCGAATAGTAGCGAAAATCGATGTTGGCGCGTTGATCGATCGCATTGGCTGTCCCCAGGCCCCAGGACACGTTGCCGCGATATAACCCGAAGACATTGATGCCGTACTCGGTGCCGTAATCCGCCAGGAATCCGACACCGTCTCTCAGCGTCGACGGCCCGAGCAGCGGGATTACCAGATACGGTCCCGGATGCATTCCCCACTTGGCCAGCGTGGTTGCGAAGCCGGTGGGATTGCCCGGAAGCTTCAATTTCGTGGCAACGTCAATCAAGCCGCCGATACCCAGGGTGCTGTTGATCACCAGCCGCTCCAGACTGCGCAGTCCGTATTTGAGCCGCCATTGCAACGTGTAGTTGATGGTGCTGTCGATCTCAGCAAGATTTCCGAAGAAATTGTGCACGCCGGACTGAAGCGGTCGCGGCGTGCGCCGATAGGCGTTCGCGGCGGGCAGAAAGATCGCCTCATCGAAGCGGGCATTGAACCGGTACGTAAAGCGGTTGAGCCGCTCCCACGGATCATAGGTATACATCGGCGGCGCGTCGGCGGGGGTCAATAACGGCGGCGCGGCATTGGTTTCCTGCGTCTCGGCCGCAACCGCCGCGGCATATGCCGCCGCATTGGCCGCCGCCGCGGTGTTATCGTCCGCCGGCGTCTGCGCGGGCACGGTGCGAATGGACACGCGCTGCGAGGCGCAACCCCCGAGTGCCAAGAGAATGGCGCTTAGGGTTATCGCGGCCTTCATGGCGAACTCCTGGGCCAGCGGCCCGCCAACATATCCAGCATGTCGGCCACTTGCTGGCGATCCCCAACTTCACCCAAATGACCGCCGTGATCGTAGACCACGATCCTGGGACCGAGCGTCTCTTGCAGCCAGGAGAGTTCGCGTCTGCTGAGAATGAGGTCATCGCTGGTGGTCTGCGCATAGTAGTCGCCGTCGGCGCGCAAGGCGTCCGCGATGATGTCCAGGCGATTCGCGGCGATGAGGGATGCGCTGGTGGCCTCGGGACGATGCTTGAGATAGTACGGAGCGAAGACCTTTGCAAAGTAATCGGCGAACGGTCTTGCGCGCAAGTCGCGTTGGATGTCCTCGAGCGAGTCGCTTACCTTGGGCGGATGACTTGGATCGACGATTACCCCCGTCTTCGCGTACAGATCGCCGATGAAAAACATGTCGATCAGCTGCAGACGAAAGGTCAGTGCTATGGCGGCCGAAAACTCGGCATCGGTTTTGAGAGTCGCAGCCCCAGCGCTCAGAATGAAATTCTGATCGAGTTCGAGCCGGTCGGACGCGCGGTACAGATTGGCAATCTGAGCGTACAATCGGCGATACAGAAGGTCCACTCCCCTATCCCCGGGACCGATGCTCGCCGCAAAGAGCGCATCGAGGCGGCCCACGGAGGAGAAAAGACTCACCGGTGGATTGATCATGACCACGCGATGGAGCTTGAGTTTGCCTTCGCTCGCGTCGATTGACTTGACGACTGCCGCGTTCGCGCCACCCAAGCTGTAGCCAAGCACATCGATGTCGGTTATTCGCACCTTGTGCGGCAGATGGGCCAGAATCTGCTGCATGGCCTGGTACAGATCGTGTCCATCTTGCATCAGATCGCCCGTCACCCCCGTGCTCGATGTCGAGACGATGAAGCCGGGAAATGTAGGCGAAGGCATCGTCAGTACGTGGTAGCCGGCTCCATAGAGTGCCGCGCGCAGAACGGAAATCGTTTTTGTATTGCCATCACCGCCGGTGCCCGCGATCACAATGGCCAAGGGCGCGGGCTTGCGCTGCGCTGACAGCCAAACACGCAGCTCCGCGTCGAACCAAAGCACTGCCGGCACCGGCAGTCTCCAGGGCAACGCGATATTGATTTCCGACAGCGGCACCTTTTTGGGCAAGGGGGCAAGGTCTTGCGGCGGAGTACCGAATACCGTGGCCCGCAGTCCAGCTGAATCGGCCAACCCAACGGTCGCCGGAAGTGCGGATTGGGATTCGGGCGGTGGATCGGGCTGATCGGGTGGCGGCGCCGCGATGGCTGGCGGTGCGCTACAGAGCAGCGCAAGAAGCAGTGCGGCGGCCCTGATCATTGACGCGGCGCTTCGGGCGCAGTGGTACTAAATGCGGGTAACTCTTTGCATGCAGCATCGATCGCCCGAATGCGCGGGTAAGAATTCATATCGACGGCGAAGCGCCGCGCGTTGAATACCTGCGGCACCAGACAAATATCCGCCAGCGTGGGCGAGTTGCCGTGGCAAAATCGCCCGGTCGCGGCGTCGCGCACGAGCCATCGCTCGAGCGCATCAAACCCCACGGACACCCAATGCCGGTACCAGGAATCGCGCGTCTCCTTGTCCAAGCCGAGCTTCTCTTCGAGATAGCGTAGCACTCGCAAATTGTTGAGCGGATGGATGTCGCTGGTGATTGCCTGCGTCAAGGCACGCACCCGTGCGCGAGCCAGAGGCTCCGCTGGAAGGAAGGGCGGATGGGGGTAAATCTCATCCAGATATTCCATGATGGCGACCGACTGCGTGAGCACCGCGCCATCATCCATGGCTAACGCGGGGACGAATCCTTGGACGTTAATACTCAAATATTCCGACAGCCGATGCTCGCCGGTCCGCAAATTCTTTGTGATGGGTGTGTAGGGCACATTCTTCATGGCCAAGGCGATGCGCACCCGGTACGAAGCCGAACTCAATCCGTAACCGTATAAGATCATTGAAGAGAGTATATTGCACGGCGAATCAAATGGAAGGACGGGGTTTATCATGCTCAAACAAGCCATGCTCATTGCCGCCCTGGGCGGCGCGATGTTGACGGGCCAATGCCTGGCGCATGCGAAACTGCAAAGCTCTTCGCCCGCCAATGCTGCGCAACTGACTGAGCCGCCCAAAACCTTGACGCTAACATTCAATGAACCTGCGCAAGTTGCGGCATTGAAACTTCTCAACGGCGGCAAGGAAATTCCCATAACAGTCGACAAAAGCGCCAAAGCCAGCCAGTCATTCAGTTTCCCGCTCCCGGCGCTTGCCGCGGGAAACTATACGGTGCAGTGGACCGCCGTCGCGGCGGACGATGGACACGTGACGAAGGGTTCCTTTGCTTTCTCGATCACGGGCTAGCCGCGGGAACTGAAAGGCTCGACGCTTGGAAATAAATGGCTGGGACGCCGCGGCGGTGTGCGCGAAGGCGATCACCTACGCAGCCACTCTCGGTGCGGCCGGCGCGATTTTCTTTCTCGCCTACAGCGGCATGTTGCTGCAAGAGCCGCAGCGCGTGGGCATTCGACGCCTGGCCGGCACTCTGCTTCTCGTCTCGGCACTCGCCAGTTGCGTGCGCGTTGCCCTGGGCAGCGCCTCGATGAGCGGCGAGGTTGCGGGGATGTTCGATAGCGGCTTTGTAGCCATGATCTTGGGCGCCGGAGAAGGTCGCGCAATCGCTGCCCGGATCGCGGGGTCATGCCTTGCGGCCGCCGCCGTCTTCTCTGTCAATCGCCGGCTATTGGCGTTGGCCTTCATCGGCGCGCTCATTGCCTCCATGTCGTTCGCCCTCGTGGGACACGTGCACGCGTTGCCGGGCGCGGCGCCCACCCTATTGCTGTGCCTGCACTTGTCGTGCGCGTCCTTTTGGCTGGGTGCGTTGGCGCCGCTGTTGATCGTCGCGCGGGGCGGCGCGGATTCGCAATTCGCCGCAATCGCTGCGCGATTCGGCAAAATAGCCTTAGGGCTGGTCGCACTGTTGTTGAGCGCAGGGGCTTTGCTGTTATGGACTCTCATCCAAAACGCCGCGCTGTTTTGGAGCAGCGACTACGGGCGTCTGATGGTTCTCAAGCTGCTGAGCGTCGCGGTGCTGCTTTGCATCGCGGGTTTTAACAGATTGTACCTAACGCCGAGACTCCTCCAGTCCCGCGGCAATGCGGTGCATCGCTTTCGACGATCGATTCAGATCGAAATAGTCCTAGGTATGCTCATTCTGCTTTTCACGGCCGCCTTCACCACGCTCACGGGACCGCCCCACTGATCTGATGCTTCGGACTCACGGTGGGCCGACGTAGTCGACATACAGCGCGCCTTGCTCGCCTGAGACGCATGCATTGACATCGAAGGCTGAGCGTATCAACGCGGGCGTCAGCGTACTTTCGGTGGCGCCGTCGCCTTGCACCCGGCCGTTTGCCAGTGCGAAGATCCGGCTCGAATAGCGGCCCGCGAGCGTCAGGTCATGAACGGAGGCAATGACCAGCTTGCCGCTGCGTGCCAGCCCCTGTAGCCGCCGTGCCGTATCCAACGCGTGCTTTGGATCGAGACCGGCCAGCGGCTCATCGATAATGAGCACGTCCGGGTCCGCGACCAGGGCCCGAGCCAGCATGGCGCGCGCCAATTCGCCGCCCGAAAGCGTCGTCGCCGGCTGATCGCGGTGGGCTGCTAAGTCGCAGGCTTCCAGCGCACGGGTGATCCGAGGCGCAAAGCTCGACGGCAGCCCGCCGAAGGCCGGCAGCGTCGGCGTCAATCCCAGCGCCACCAAGCGTTCCACCGAAATGGGCCATTCGCAACGAGGATTCTGCGGCAGGTAGGCGCGGCGCTGCGCCAATTTCCTGCCGGACAGAGCCTGAATGGCCAGCCCGTCTAGCCGCACGTCGCCTGAATCGGGCTTGATCAAGCCTGCGAGCACCGACAGAAGTGTGGATTTGCCGGCGCCGTTGGGCCCGATGACTGCGACAAAATCTCCAGACTCGGCCTGCAGCGAAACCTGATCAAGAATGACGCGGCCGCGCCGCACGAAAATCGCAGTCGCATCGAGAGTACTCACGGCCCCGCTCGCATCGCCTGCAACAAACTGGCACGCAGTGCCACAGCCGCCTGTGCACTCTCAACCACACCACAACTGTAAAGAGCACTGGGGTACGTCACTTTGCGCGCCGAGTAAAGTTTCAAAAGCAGCGGGTGCTCCGCGAGATTGGTATTGAGTCCCGGTGTATCGGTGATATTGCTGGCGTACGCCAGGACGTCGGGGTGCGCCATCAGCAACTGTTCGAGGTCGAAAGACGTGTAGGCGCTGTCGAGGGAAGCGGCGATGTTGGTCCCGCCGGCTGCATTCAAGATCGAATCGAACAACGTGCCCTTACCGGGAATCGAGCCGCCCTCTCCCCAAGCCGCCACGCGAATGGTTTGCGGGGGCCTGGACTCAGCCAGTCCTTGCAAGGTGGAATCCATTTGCGCGATCAGCGCTTCCCCAACCGCCTCGCGCTTGAGCGCCCGCGCAACTTGACGCGTGACCTGTCTGATCTGGTCGAAATTTACCGCCGGCGGAATTTCCAACAGCGGCATGCCGAGTTTTTTGAGAAGCGCCCGGGCGGCCGGCGTCGTGTAGGTGCCCGCCAGCACGAGGTCGGGCTTTTCGGCGAGCACCTCCTCCACGGTGCCCGAGTTGACGGGCACATGAGCAGCTTGGGGCCATTGGTAGGAATTGGCGCGACTGCGCGCATAGTAAGTGACCGAAGCGATACGGTCCGCCGGCAACAGCTCGAGCAACAAATCGTCGGTACACATGCTGAGGGACATGACGTGGCGCGGCCCCTCCTCCCCCGGCTCAGCGGCACAGGCCGCCGCAACGCCGAGAATCAATATCCATCCGAACGCTATTCGCCAGAGGCCGTGCATGGTTCACCCGAACTTGTTGAAATCCGGCGCTCGCCGCTCCGAGAATGCGGTAAAGGCCTCTTTGAATTCCGCGGACTTGAGCTGCCGCACGAAATGCGCCGATTCTTGGCTCATGCGCGCCAG
>JAXDQK010000179.1:0-2724 GCA_034667905.1 Gammaproteobacteria bacterium
CGCCGCTCCGGCAGGTAGTCCGCGATCGCTTAGTGCTGGGTATTCCGATTGTCCCAGAACTAGATGTCATACACGCTCCAGTGCCACCTCACGGTAAATTCCGGCTGCGCAATGTGAGAAAAAAGGAACATGAGCAAGGTTTGGCTCTCCCGCGGCTTGAGCTCGTTGATATGCGTCGTGAATCCTTCGTTGACGAACAAGCCTTTGCGTCCGCTGACAGGATGCGTGCGGACGACGGGATGGTTGACGGGCGGGTGTTTGGCCACGGCACGTTCATAGCGTTCCTTGAATGCGGGGTCGCTTTGCCAGCGTTCGGGCGGGAACGACTTCGCCACCGAATGTTGGGCAGTCAGCCCGGCAAGCAGACGGCGCATGGGTTCGGACAGCGCGTCATAGGCCGCGGAGCTGCTGGACCACAGGGTATCGCCGCCCACGGTCGGCAGGCGCTTCGCGGCCAGAATCCCGGCGAGCGGCGGCGTTTCGCTGAATGTGACGTCGGTGTGCCAGTTGTCGTTGTCAGGTAGGAAGCCCTCATGCGTATCGATCAGCATGATTTCGGGCAGTTCCGGCAGTACCGGATAAATCGGATGGATGTGCAGGGAACCGAAGCGCGCCGCAAAATTACGCTGCGCGTCGGCGGTGATGGGTTGGTTGCGGAAAAAAAGCACTTGATGTTCGACCAATAAATCACCGAGTCGGTCGATGACGGATTGCGGCAGCTCTCGCGACAGGTCGACCCCATTGACGATGGCGCCGAGGGCGCGATTCAGGCGTGTTACTTCGATGGCCATGGTGAATCCTTCAAGACATTCCTCCCAACCAGGTCCGGTCGAGATCGATGGAAAGCTAGTTCGTGTCGCTCACGGGACCGGGCAAGGGTCCCGCGTCGGCATCGCGTATACGCAGCTTTTGAACCATGCGCGACTTGTAGACCTCGACCGTGCGCGGGCTGATGCCCAATTGCTCCGCGATCTGCTTGACCTGACGTCCCGCCGCCACGAGATCCAGCACCTGCTGCTCGCGCGTCGTCAATCGCTGCGTTCCCTTGGGGGACGGGACCGTTTGCCGTAGCGCCGCGTGCGCGTCGATCGCGGATTGCAGTACATCGATCAAAACGCCGTCATCCACGGGTTTTTCCAGAAAATCCGTAGCGCCGGCCTTGAGCGCGCTTCGCGCCGTCGCAACGTCGCCATAGGCCGTCATGATGACCACGGGCACGTCGTTGCCGCGTTTGCAAAGCTCGGCATGCAGTTCCAAGCCGGTCATGCCCGGCATGCGAACATCGACCAGCATGCAGCCAAACCACTTGGCGTTATAGGCCGTCAGCAAATTCTCGGCATTGGCGAAGATCTGTGTTCTGAAGCCCTTCAGCCCCAGCAGCAATGCCAGCGAATCGCGCATGGCAATGTCGTCATCCACGATGAAAATCGTCGCATCCACGTTCATACCTGCACCTCATTGACCTTGCGCATCGCGACAGGAATCGAAAAAGCGATGCAGGTACCGTCGGCATCGGAGCGCGCCAACCAAATGCCTCCCTCGTTCGCCTCGACCAGCGAGCGGCAAATCGCCAGTCCCAAGCCCATCCCCGCGGGCTTCGCCGAGTCGATGGGCCGAAATAGCCGGTCGCGCAACGGCTCGGGAATTCCCGGACCCGAATCTTCGACGCTAAACATTACGTCATTCGCACGACGCGTCACCACCACCGCGACCCTGACTCGCCGCGGGTCCAAGTCGTAAACGGCATCATAAGCATTCGCCAGAAGATTTTGTAATACCATCGACAGCTGCAATGGATCCGCCTCGACGAGCGGCAAGTCCGCGGCAGCCTCTAGAACCACGGCAATGCCCGCCGTCCGGAACTTTAATTGCATGGCGGCAATCACTTCCGTGGCGAGTCTCTTCGGTTCCAGCGGCTGACGACGGACGACGCCTGAGCGAAAGAATTCGCGCAGTTTCTTCACCACGTTGACGGATCGGGTGGCTTCGGCATACGCCTTGTCGAGCGCGCTCTGCAGCAGCGGGCGATCGAGAGTCGGCAACTCGAGCATCATGCTCGCCGACCGTAAATAATTGACGAGCGCCGCCAGAGGATTGTTAAGTTCATGCCCAATGGCAGAATTCATCTCCGACACCGCCATCCGCGCATTGAGGCCCGACAATTCCTCGTCCTTGGAGCGCATGAGTATGCTGAAGCGAGCATTCTCCGATACCGAAATTCCCATGAACAACCCGGTGCCCGCGAGCAGCACCATCAGAACTTGGATCGCGAGAAAAGTCTCCGGCATGTTGTGCTTCGCCACGAAGGCGACGATGCCGATTTGCAGAGCCGCCAGCGCAATCGCGGTGACGCCGGCGCCCCATCGCAACGCAATCCAGATGATGGGCAAAAACAGCAGATAGAAAGGCGTGTAATTTGCCGCCGTGGGGTCTCCCCATGAATCGCGGAACGCGATCAGGAAAGCGCATCCCAACGACGCCGTTTGCAATGCGAGCAACCAAACATTGGAGCGAATCTCGCGTAATTTCCCCGCCTCGCCCGAGCGCAGTATGAGCACCAAGGGCAGCAAGGTGATGATGCCGTTCATGTCGCCTACCCAGTCGATGCGAACGGCCGTCAGATAGGACCCGGCGCGCAGCTCGCCGCTCTGGATCAAGACCAACGGATACAGCACCGCTTCCAGCAGCGCGCTGCCCGCGATCACAACCGACAAAATCGCGAAC
>JAXDQK010000180.1:0-2947 GCA_034667905.1 Gammaproteobacteria bacterium
CAATTGATTTCACGAGGACGAGAACTTCACCGTTACACCACGCTTCCGAAAATAAGCCTGCATCAGCTTCCTTCCCGACCGGTTGCCCTGCGCGAGCCTAGCCGGATCAAACACGGCTTCTTTCAGATCCGCCCGCGCCAGCGCTTCCCTGAGAGTTGCGATATGGGCGTCGAGGTCGGCATTGTCCGCGTGGAGTGACGAATAGATGTTGTCTGTTGCATCTGCCACAGATTTGCTCATCCTTATACACCTTCAGGTTCGTCTGACGATTAGCACAGCTGCAGCTCTTAACACGATACGGTGTATGCCGTTTCCGAGACGACTGCGGTCTTCGGCTCCGCGCCAAAAGCAGAAGTAGGCAAATCGGCACAAAGCGGACCTTCCGCTTAGCGCCCAAATACGTCGTCCAGGCCTGCAATCCTTTCTCCCGAAAGCGGTCATTCGCTCAGCTTCGCCGTTCCGCCCTCATCCTGGACTTCTAATTGTGCGGCGGGCGCCGAACGGCCTGTTAGACATGGCGGACATTCCGAATGCCTCACGGGAAGCTCATTTTAAGATCGTCCGATAAGCGCCTCTGCCTTTCCGGCTGCATCTTCGAAGGCGTCCGAGCCAATATCGAGCCGCACCCAGGAGATGTCGCCTGTAAACTTCCCGTGCGGAGTATCGTAGTCCTCGGTGACGGGGGCGTCATAGTCCTTGCCGATATCCATAAAATCGTCCCCGGAGAAGATGAACGGGACGGTTCGCATCAGGCGTGCCTCAGCGAGCTTTTGGCCGTCCACGAGCAGCGTGCCCGTCCCCCCCTCGCCGACGCCTCCCCCATCATACTTAAACTCGTAGCGGATAGTGTGCTTCCCCGGCTCTAAGGGTTGCATGCTGCGCGCATAGACATGATTGAAACCCAGAAAGTTGTAGCAATGTGCTGGCACGCCGTTCTTGAGATAGATACACCAACCGCCAAACCGACCGCCCTGAACGATGATGGCCCCACTCGCCTTGGCGTCGCGCACGGTGATCTCGGCTGTGACCGCGTGCGACCTGTTCTTGATGTTCAGGACCGTGTTCTCGTTCAGGTGGCTCATGCCGGGATAAAGGGTCTGCGAGCTGCGTCCGGCGAGAAGGTCGGGGCGTCCTGCCAAGTCAGGAATCAACCGCTCGATCCTGCGATCATCGAGGGGGAACACATTGTATTTCGCGCCTTCGAGCAAGAAAAGCTGTTGTACTTCCTTCAGCTTGGCGAGGTTCTGCGCGGCGATGTTGTTGGCCTGCGCCCAATCACCCGGGGCGTATAGCTCCCAAACATCTTCATCGAACTTCGGGAGCTTGCTGTTGAAAAGCCACGGCACGCTGTGCCGCGTCACTGCTGACCAGCCCTGATGATAGATGCCACGATTGGTGAACATCTCAAAATACTGCGCGGTATGTCTCTCTGCTGCCTTGGGATCATCAAACGAATAGGCGAAGCTCGTGCCTTCGATAGCCTGCTGCTGAATGCCGTCTACGAAGTCCGGTGCGGTAGCTCCGGCCTTTCAGCAGCTGGAGGGACGACCCATGATCGATCTCAGCGGCCTGTCCGCGTTTCCGCTCACCCCGTTTGACGCAGCGGGACGCGTCGATACGGAGGCGCTCGCCGCTGGCTTGCAGCCATTGGCGGAGGCCGGTGTGGATTCGATCGGGCTCCTCGGCAGCACGGGGTGCTATGCCTATCTTAACCGCGAAGAACGTCGGCGAGCCGTGGAGGCCGCGGCGGGGTATCTTGACGGTCGCATTCCGCTTCTGGTCGGCATCGGCGCACTGCGCACCGACGATGCGCTACAGCTGGCGCGCGACGCCGGCGACGCCGGCGCCACCGTCGGACTTCTCGCGCCGATGTCCTACACCCAGCTGACAGCCGACGAGGTGTACGAGCACTTCGCCACGGTTGCGCGTGAAAGCTCCCTGCCACTATGCATTTATGACAACCCAGGCACAACGCACTTTAAGTTTACGCCCGAGTTGGTCGGACGCCTAAGCAACGTCGAGGGCATTATCGCGGTGAAGAGCCCGGCGACTTCGGCTAACAAGCCACACCTCGATCAGCTTCGTGCCGCAACGCGCATCGGGTTCTCGCTGGGATATAGCGGCGATTGGTATTGCGCTGAGGCGCTGCTTAGCGGTGCGGACACCTGGTATTGCGTGCTTGCCGGCCTCTTCCCGAAGTCCTGCATGGCAATAGTCAGGGCGGCACAGCAGGGAGATACCGCCGAGGTAAGCCGTATCAACGGCGCGCTCGAACCTGTGTGGGCCTTGTTCAGGACGCATTCGAGTTTGCGAGTCATGTATGCGATCGCCAAGCATCAGGGCCTTAGCTGGGCCGAGCCGCCGAAGCCAATCTTGCCGCTAGGGCCGTCCGCGCAAAAGACGGTGGTGGAGGAAATCGCGCGACTCAACCTGAGCTGACTCTCGACGATTGCGTGCCGCCGTAACCAAGGCATTCGAAAATTTCGGGGAGCATACGGCTAACCGACGCGGAAATTCACCTGCACAAGCATCCTGGCACAACGCGAAGCGGCGGCATCGGGGATGGGTCTGGTACTGCTCACGCCGTATGTCGCTGGTGAACGACAAGAACTCATCAACATTTTCCCCGATAAGGCTCAAGTCACACGCACACTATGGCTTGCGACTCCGGAGGATTTGTTCCGGATCAAGCGGATTCGGGCGACTTGCGCAGCAAATGGCAGGCCTGGTTAGAAGCGATGCGCTCACCGATCCCGATCTACTCGGGCCCAACCTATCGGTTCGTACGGCTTCCCTGGACGCTCGCGCAGCCGGTTCAAAGCGGGCGCGAACGGCGGGCTGCACTATCGACCCATTGCGGACATGAAGCGAATCCTCGATCGCCGCTGATACCAGGCTTCCATGGAACTGTTGCATGACCGAAGAACGCGCCGGCCTACCGATTATC
>JAXDQK010000181.1:0-2666 GCA_034667905.1 Gammaproteobacteria bacterium
GCGGGTCAAGTTTCGCGAGAGCTTTCGCCCGTTCGCACCGGCCGTGCTGCGCGAGGACGTGGCCGACTGGTTCGACCTCGATGGCGACAGCCCCTACATGCAGATCGTCGCCGACGTGCTGCCGAAACACCGGCTGGCGCGAAATGCGGGCGATGAAAAGCTGTTCGGCATCGAACGGCTCAACATTCCGCGCTCGGACATCCCTGCGGTGACCCATGTCGACTATTCGGCGCGGATCCAGACCGTCCATGCCGACACCAATCCGCGGTTTCATGCGCTGCTCCGCGCGTTCAAGGCCGCGACGGGCTGCCCGGTGCTGGTCAACACTTCCTTCAACGTCCGCGGCGAGCCGATCGTGTGCACGCCGGAAGACGCCTTCCGCTGTTTCATGGGCAGCGATATCGAGGTGCTGGTGATCGGCAATTGCTTCCTCAACAAGGAAGACCAGCCGTCGGCGCTCAAGCTCGATTACAAGAACATGTTCGAACTCGATTGATCCAAATCCAAGGGCAGGGGCCCCCGGCGTGAAAACATGACGGCTCGTAAAGTTCTCCAATCCCTGGGCGCTATCGCGGTCATGACGATCGTGACGCTTGGCGCGCTGGAGATCATCTTGCGGATCGTCGACTTGCGGGAATTGCGCGAAGGCGTCAGCGAACGCTCGCTGTCGTACCAGTACGATTCCGAACTCGGCTGGATGCCGATCCCGGGCTCGAATTCAACGGTCAGCAACGCCCGCACCATCGAGGCCCACCACAACAGCCTCGGCCTGCGCGACGACGAGTTCACCCTCGACGCCAAGCCGACCATCCTGTTCCTGGGGGATTCCTTTGTCTGGGGGTTGGATGCCGAGGCTAATGAGCGCTTCTCCGAATTGCTCAAGCCCCGCATCCCCAACTACAAGATTTTGGCGGCGGGGGTGTCCGGCTATGGCACCGATCAGGAATATCTGTTGCTGCAAAAACTGTGGCCGAAGGTGAAGCCCGCAATCGTCGTGCTGATTTTCTGCACCGACAATGACCGCGCCGATAACAGCACCAACATCCGCTACGAGGGCTATCAGAAGCCGTATTTTGTGACCGCGGCTGATGGCTCGCTGGTGCTGGCCGGACAACCCGTCCCCAAATCGCGCTTGCAGGCGATCAAGGAGGATTGGTGGGTGCGCCACTCATGGTTGGTCCGGCTTGCGAACGCGGTCTACCTAAAACTGCGCCACCCGATGCTGCACGTGCCTGATCCGACCGAGCGGCTGGTCGACAAGATCCGGCAGTTTGTCGAGACCAATGGCGGCAAATTCCTGGTCGGTCTGCAAACGTCAGATGCTGCGCTGGTGCGCCATCTCGAGGCCGCGCGCATCCCGTTTGTCAGTTTCGATGGCGCAGCGTCCTATCCCGGCGCTTCGGTAGGCGGCCATTGGACGCCGGAGGGGCACAAGCTCGTCGCCGAGCGGCTGTTCGGGTTGTTGTCCACCAACGCGGTGCCCGGAACCAAACCGCGCGCGGAATAATCGCAGCCTGCATCAATTCGCTAACCAGCGCCGTCAGGATGCGTTGAGGGTATCTTGGGCTTGGTTGCCTATCCGAGGCAGGGCGTATAAGAGTGCGCCCCGATGGGGCCACGTGGCGGAGTGGTTACGCAACGGTCTGCAAAACCGTGTACACCAGTTCAATTCTGGTCGTGGCCTCCATCCATATAATCAATGGCTTAGGCCTGACATATCAGGGGCTGGACGAAGTTGGTCGCTTTAGCAGGCGGCGTACCAGCCTTCGGGAAACGGAACCAGCGGCCAGGGAGCCCGGTTGTCGTTGGCGGCGCGCGGCGGCAGATAACGGGACTGAGTCTGGGCCAAGAAATCATCCTCCGGTACGGGCGCGATGGCCGTATTCACGGCATCCAGCAACAGATCGAATTCAACGTCACTCATCGTGCTCTCCGGGGTCCGGAGCACACGGTCTCAAAACTGTTTTGTTTCCAGATTGAACGGATCGATCCAATTTTATCGATCGGTCAATCGCCGCAAACACAGTTACTAAAGTATTGATTTCCCCGGGGCCCACGGTAGAGCCGCACCCCCGTGTCAAATGTGAGAAAAATCACATTTGGCAAAAATTATTCCGCGTATTCGCTCTGATGTCGCCCGTGCTGTCAAGCCGGGTTTTTAATCAGGGAGATACGATGATGCTGACGCGCTTGGCACACAAAGCGTTTTCGAGCGAAGTGGGTACCGGTTCGCGTAAAGAAAACGCGTCAAACCAAGAATCAGGAGAGGCGTTACGGCGCCACACCGCACGGGTTTCCACGCTCGGCCTTTTCCTCGCTTTGTTCGCGACCGGTTCGGCCTTCGCCCAGCAGGGCACGCCCGAGCAGCGCCGCGCCTGTACGCCGGACGTCTACCGGCTTTGCGCCGGGGAAATCCCCAACGCGCGCGCCATCACCGCCTGCCTGCGCCGGCAGAAGGCGAGCTTGAGCCAGGCGTGCGCTGCGGTGTTCGAGCAATAGAAGACGTCACGCCTCCAGCGCCGCCAGGTTCCTCGGCAGCATCCGCTTGAACAGTGTGAGCATGCGGGCGGCTTCCATTTGATCCAGCGCGATCGCGTGGCGCACGGCGGCGGCAATCAGGGTCATGATCAGCTGCGAAAACGAGGCAAGCGCGGCTGACGGCGCAT
>JAXDQK010000182.1:0-2568 GCA_034667905.1 Gammaproteobacteria bacterium
TGAAGCCGACAACTCCGATCGGATTGCGGTACTGACCCGTCCACAATTCCCGGATGACGGCTTCCAGATCGGTGTGTTCGTTGGCTTCCCGCCAGACGCGGCCGAGTCGGCCAAGATCGTCCAGTACCAGGTAGACGTTTTGGTCGTCGCCATGGGGCGCGATCGAGGGCGTCCGGCGCGATTTAGGCATGTACTCAACTCCGCGCTACGGGGACCGGGATTCAAGGCCGTCGCGGGCGATTCGTTCCTTTAGGCGAACAGCTCCGCGCCGGCCTGGGTGACTTTATTTCCGTCCCTTGATCGAAAGGCCGAGCCGCCGCGCCCGCTTGAGGATTGCCTCCGGCTTGCTGCCCGTTTTTTTACGATGCCGGCAAGGTCTAGCCTTTTTTGCTAACTCAACCAGTTCGCGCTGGGCTGCGAAGGATGCCCGGCCCGGTGGTTTCGATTTGGTCATCCCTTATGCCTTCGGCTCCCGCAGCCGCCTCATCGTGAATTCGTAGTTGTCGCACTGCAGGCGCCGCCAGCTTTCCACAGAGGTTTTGTATCGATCCTTGGGAAAACGTTCAAAATAATCGCACGCCACCGCCCGGGCGGTTTTCACTTCCCGGGTGTACTTCTCACGGATGTAGGGGTCGCGGGGCCTGGCGTATCAAAGCGCCTGCGCCGTGAGTTGGCAATCATGCCACTGGTTGCGGTCGGAACCTGTCACGGAGGTTGGCGGCAGCGGGTGCGGAGAAGTCGGGTGGCACAATGCCGTACGGGCGCAGGCCGGTTGCCGGGTATTAACCCCGAATGCGAGTTATCGGCCTCATCACCTGCCTGTCTGCCTTGACGCTAACTTCCTGTGCGTCAGCGCCAGCCAAGATGCCGGACCTGGGCCCATGATCGACCACATCCCGCACTGGCTAGTCTAGGAGGCGAGCCGGAGGGGATGCCGCCCCGCGCCGGCACGCCGGAGCATGAAGCGTGGCAGGACAAGCGCGCGAAGGACGGGCCGCGATAGAGGGGAAGGGCCAACCAGGCGAGCCTTCTGCTGGCAAAGGGCAGTAGAGGCGAGGCGTGCAAGTTCACACGGTGGTCGGTGACCGGGGGATGGCGAGTTTAGATCGGGAACCGCCCCGGCGCGTGAAACTGAAACTAGACAGGTGTCATTAAAATCCGATCAAGGCGAGCCCAACAAATGCAAGCAGGCCGAGCGGCACGCCAACGCCCACCGCTGCAACACAATAAATCAAAGCCCTTAGAGTGTAGCTCGACATTGCTAACCTCCTAGCATTGGAATGATGCACCGACAAAATCGCCGTCACGCCAGATCAGTCGACAGCGGCGCATCGTGCGGAAGTTGTCGAACGAAATGCCGAACTCAGAGGGCACGATAATTAAACCGTTCAAACGAAGTCCGGCGCCTTGATTTGTCACGTCGCGGACACAGCAGGCGTGAACGCCATCATGGCCTGAAAAGTACATCAGAACGTCGCGATTGATCGTCGCGCGGCCGACGGCACGGCGTTCGACGTCGGGGCGGGGCTGCAGTAGCTCCTGAAGCATCGGCATCGGTTCGGCTATATCGGGGAACGAAGCCGCGGCCGGAATATGACGACCGACGGCCTCGCCACGCTGGGTCCGGATGGGGACAATATCCGGTACCGGGACGCTATCGCGTCTCCGCGATCGCGCAACGGAAGTCGCGGATTAAGCTTGATGTCGCGACTGCGGGTTAATTCTGGAACCGCTTGCGGCGACCTTACGCTGGAACACGCCGCGGGCCCTTTCATTGATTTGTGCTTGGGCACGTGTGAAGCGGGTCATACGTGTTTCGAGCTAACGCGCCTTTCCTGCCGCCTTTATGGAGCCTGCATGAACGAATCAAACGCGCAGGGCAGCGGCTTAGCGGTCTGCGTCGGGTCTGGCGCTGTAGTTGCGGTTCTGATGGTGTTGCTGATCTTCCAGCCGAAAGCAGCGATTTGGATTTCCGACGCCGTTGACGCTGAATTTTCGCATACGCCCCACGAAGCCGCGGCTGTCAGGCTCGCGGAGCCGAGACGGAGGCCAATACATCCAGGTGAATGGGTGAAGCCGCTTTGGCGGCGGGGTTGACAGACAACGGCTTGTCAAAGGTGTCTTGGTGGGCACGGCGTTGGGATGTTTAGGTTTGAGGTCCGCTTTCGTGCGCATAACGGAATCAAGTCGGGCATCGCGCCATGTCCGAAAAGACAGGGGGTGACATCGCGCCGCGCGGCAGGCACTGTTATCCCAACTGAAGCACGTCCACCGGAAAAGTATCGGCGTTAATCTGGCCATTCGCGTCGGTCCAAAAGCAATCCACCTGATCGCCCTTGATACCTCTGACGGTCATCAATGGTCCTCCTGAACGCAGCCGAACAAGACTGCCACTGCGAAACGCAGGAGCGGCCTGGTTTTGTGTGCTTGGCGGAGCAGAGGCGGAAGAGGCCGGAGCCATTCCTACTGTTTTTGTGGAGACGCCATCGCGACCAACTAAGGTGAAGCCTGGACCCGAACCCGTCTGTGACGGGCCTTCGACCGGCGGATTTTGGACCGCACCAAGTG
>JAXDQK010000183.1:0-83485 GCA_034667905.1 Gammaproteobacteria bacterium
GAGGGGAGCAGAGACTTGGATCGCAGGACCAGTAAGGAGGCAACCACACCCAAAATAACTCGATAGCCAAACTGCGCCCAACCCGCGGCGCCGCTCCGGAGGCTGATGCCGTGAAGCAGCCCGAACACCAGCGCCCCGAAGAGAACGGCGGCCCAAAGCGGCATCGTTTGCCTGAGCCAGTCCAGCAGCAATCCCCGAAACATCAGTTCCTCCGCAAAGGGGCCCACCAGGACCACTACCAACATTTCCAGCGGCAAATCAAAAGGGGCTGCGCTCAGATACGAGGGAGCCGGTATTTCCTGCATTTGCACGCCAAACCGGGTGAGCACTTCGAAGGTGGCGGCCAATAGCAGCATTAAAGCGAAAGGACAGGCTGCACTCACCACCAGGACTTTGGTCGGCACGGTCCTGAACCGCGAAGACAGGCCGCCCCAATCCGAATCGAAGGAAAACCATTCGTATCCGGCAATCCAGCACAGCGCATTCGCAGCGATCGAGGCCATGGCGGTCGCGGTGTTGGATGCACCGAAGGCGCGGAAGATCAGAAAAATGACAATCTGTGCGCCGAACCCCAGTACGAAGAGCCAGGCGATCTTGCTAAACCTAATCCGTGGCGGCGGCATCTGTCCCTTCCCTTACCCGTGGTGCACTGGTAGCCACAACACCTCAGCGTACGACAACCCATTGAATCCCGTCCGTAAATTGGCCCAGGTCTTGCCGCCGCGAGTGCACCCTGGTATAAAGCGCGGCTCTTCCAAAGCTTATCTGTCTCAAAGGTTTAGCCATGTCGCGAGTTTGCCAAGTCACGGGCAAAGGCCCCAAAACGGGTAATACGGTTTCGCATGCGAACAATCGCAAGCGCCGTCGCTTTCTGCCCAATTTGCACACCCACCGATTCTGGCTGGAATCCGAGAAGCGTTTCGTGAGTTTGCGGGTCAGCACCCGCGGCTTGCGCACAATTGAAAAGCGCGGCGTGGATGTCGTGGTCGCGGATCTGCGGGCCAAGGGCATCCAGGTTTAAGGAGCTTTCATGCGCGACAAAATCAAGTTGGTTTCCTCTGCCGGCACCGGTCACTACTACACGACCACCAAAAATAAGCGCCTGCACCCGGACAAACTGGAAACGAAGAAATTCGATCCGGTGGTCCGCAAGCACGTGCCTTACAAAGAATCCAAGATCAAGTAACGGCTCAAGCTGCCCGAGCTTCCAGAAGTCGAAACCACCCGGGCGGGCATTGCACCCGCTCTCGTAGGCCACCGCGTTGTCGATATGATCGTGCGCGACCGGCGCTTGCGTTGGCCGATTGCCGCGACTTTCGAAGCCGTGGTTCGAAACCAGTTGATCCGCGCAGTCGATCGGCGCGCGAAGTACTTACTCATCCGTCTTCACACCGGCACCGTGATCATCCATCTCGGCATGTCGGGCAGCTTGCGTCTGGCGAGCGCCGGCACGCCGCTCAAAGCGCATGATCACTGGGATTTAGTTTTGAGCAGCGGAATGATTTTGCGCTTCCACGATCCGCGCCGATTCGGCAGCCTGCATTGGACTGACGAGGATACTGCGCAACATCCGCTGTTGAGCAAATTGGCGCCCGAGCCCTTGAGCGATGCCTTCAACGGCGAGTACTTGTATCGCGCAACGCGCAAGCGCGCGGTCGCCATCAAGCAGCTTCTAATGAACTCGCAAATCGTGGTGGGCGTCGGCAACATCTATGCAAGCGAGGCGCTGTTTCGCGCGCGGATTTCGCCGCGCCGCGCCGCCCGCCGAATTTCCAAGAGCGAAGCCGGCAACTTGGTCAAGGCCATCAAAGCGGTGCTCAAAGCCGCCATCAAAATCGGCGGCACGACCTTGCGCGACTACGTCAACGCGGACGGCGCCCCCGGATATTTTCGGCAGAAACTATTCGTCTATGAGCGCGCCGGCCAAGCTTGCCGCGTGTGCAAATCGCCGGTGAAGCAGTTCACCCAGGGCCAGCGCTCAACCTATTGGTGTGCAGTTTGCCAGCGCTGAAAAGTTTGCCGGCGCTGACATTGCAGCCCGCCTAAGCGGCCACAGTCCTGCCCTAGTAGATCAGTCCCTCACCCTCGCCGCGCGGATCCGAGGCCGCTTCTACTTTTCCGGTGGCGAAGTCCCAGGTGACCACTTGCATGTTGCCCCACTGCCTTCCCGATAGTTTGAGCTTGTGGCCCATGGCCTGAAGCGCTGCGATTTCGCCGTCGTTCAAGGCGCCCTGCTCGTATTCGACTTCATCGGGCAAATACTGATGGTGATAGTGCGGGTACTTCACGACGTCGGCCGCATTCATCCCGTCCAAATAATTCAACGTGCCCAAGAGCACCATGCTGATGATGTAGCTTCCGCCGGGCGAACCGATGATCATCGTTCCCTTGCCCGTGTCGACGAACGTCGGCGTCATGCTGGAAAGGCTGCGCTTGTTGGGCGCAATCGCATTCGCTGTGGCGCCGATGAGGCCAAAGGCATTGGGCTTGCCGGGCTTGGTAGAAAAATCGTCCATGGTGTTGTTGAGCAGTACGCCCGTCTTGGCGGGCATATAGCCGTTGCCGAAAAACAAATTCACCGAGATGGTGGCGGCGACGCGGTTACCCGCTGCATCCAGCACGGAAAAGTGCGTGGTCTGCAGGCCGCCGGGCTCGGATTCGATCCCCGGCAGCATGTCGGAAGGCATGGCCTTGTCGGCCCGAATGCTGGTGCGTTGCCCCGCGGCATAGTCGACGCTGGCCAGTTGTGCGAGCGGCATCTTGATGAAATCGGGATCGCCCAAGAAAATGGCACGGTCACGATAGGCGCGGCGCATGGCCTCGATGATCAGGTGTTTGCGCGTCGCGGAGTTCACGGCATGCAACTCATAGCCGGCAAGAATATTGAGCGAATCGATCACGGCGATCCCACCGGAAGACGGCGGCGGGGCCGAGACGATGCGTGCGCCGTGGTATTCGCCAACCAGCGGTTTGCGTTCGACCACGCGGTAAGCTTTCAGGTCGTCAAGCGTCCAAATGCCGCCGCCGGCTCGCACGCCGGCCACGAGATTCGCCGCTACCGGACCCTCATAAAAGCCCTTCGCGCCCTGACTGGCCATGGCCTCCAGCGTGTTGGCCAGATCGGGTTGTTTGATGATCGCGCCGACTTCCGGCACCTTGCCATCGGGGGTGAGAAACGCCTTCGCCGCATCGGGCGAGCGTACAAGTACGTCGCGCTTGTATTTGAGGGCGAACTGCAGGCGCGCGTAGAGCGGGAAACCGTCGCGCGCCAGGCGTATCGCAGGCGCGAGGCTCTGCTTCAACGTCAATTTGCCGTACTTGCGGGCGAGATATTCGAACGCCGCGGGCTCCCCTGGGATGGCGGAAGAAAGCGGACCGCTGGTCGAGCCGCCCGGAATTTCATTGCCCGACTTGTCCAGGTACATGTCGCGCGTCGCGGCGCCGGGCGCCTTTTCGCGGGCATCCACCATGGTCTCGAAGCCGTCGGATTGCCGATGCAGAAGATAGAACCCGCCGCCGCCCAATCCCGAACTGCTGGGCTCGACCACCGCCAGTGCCGCCGACACCGCCACCGCGGCGTCGAATGCGTTGCCGCCGGCGGCAAGGATTTCCTGCCCGGCCTGGCTCGCGAGAGGGTATGCACTGGCGATCGCAGCCTTGTGCGCGACGGCCGCACGGGCAACCGCGACGTTGTCGGCCGGCGCCGGCGATGCGACCCACAGCGCGGCAATCAGAAGGACCCATGCGGCGCTCGATACTCGCCGAGCCAAAGATACGTCGCGAAGAATCAAAGCTTGCGGTGCCGTTTCAATTCGATCTCCACAAGGGGATGGACGAACTCGGAGACATTGCCGCCCAGCACCGCGATTTCCCGCACGAGCGTCGATGATATGAATGTGTATTGTTCCTGCGGGGTCATGAACACCGATTCTATTTCAGGGGTAAGATGCCGGCTCATGTTGGCCAGCTGAAATTCAAATTCGAAGTCCGAGACGGCGCGCAGGCCGCGCACGATGACCGACAGCCCATTTTGGCGTGCGAAATCGGTGGTAAGCCCCACATAGCCCTTCACTTCAACATTGTGCACGTCGGACAGCACCCGCCGGCACATCTCGACCCGCTGTTCCAGCGTAAACATCGGCGCCTTGTTGGGATTGGCCGCGACTGCCACCACCACTCGATCAAAGATCGAGGCGGCACGGCGTACCAAATCGGTGTGACCGTTGGTAATGGGGTCGAAGGTACCTGGGTAGACGGCATTTCTTTTGTGCATTTTTGCTAATCCCGCCCGTTGAGGCGCGCCAAATGATACCCCACCTCGCCGGCGGACTTCGATTTGAGCAATTCCCAGTGAGCGGGCAGCGCAGGAGCACCGGCGGACCGCTCGTTCTCCAAGTAAACCAAACTTCCGGCCGCCACCCAACCGGCATCCAGCAGGGGGACATACTGCGCCAGCGCATTCGTGCCGAAGGGGGGATCCAGAAAAACGATGTCGAATGCCACAACCTGGGTGCGCAAGAACCGGGCAGCGCCCATCTCCATGACCCTACCCTTGCTCGCACCCCCTAGGCGGGTCAGTTGCTCCTGCAGGGTGCGCGCAGCGGCGGGAAATTGTTCGACAAAAACAACTTCGGAGGCGCCCCGGGACAGGGCCTCTAACCCTAAGGCGCCGGATCCGGCGAACAAATCCAAACAGCGACTGCCGGCAATCGAAGGCTGCAGCCAATTGAACAAGGTTTCCCGGACTCTATCCGGTGTCGGACGCAAGGCCGGCATGTCGGGGAAATGGACGCGCCGGCCGCGCCAGGCGCCGGCAATGATGCGCACCGAATTGCGGCCTGACGGCGCGGGTAAATCCATCTTAGTAGCCACTGCCGGTATCATACCTGTCTCATGACAAACGAACCCGAACGCCCAAGCGTGCGCGGATTTTTCAAACGCCTGCGCGCTAAGTTAAATCAGGGGCCTGCGTGGCTGACCACCGATATCACTGAGCTCTTGCCGGGGCGCAAGATCGACGCCGAAATCCTGGACGATCTCGAGACCCGGTTGATCCTGGCCGATGTGGGGGTCGAGGCCTCCTCGAGGATACTCGAGGAGCTGCGCCGGCGCGTCGCGCGCAAGGAACTGAACGATGTGGAGGCGCTGCTCAAGGCATTGCAGGAGGCGATGGCCGACATCTTGAAACCCGTCGAACAGGCGCTCGTGATCGATGTGAAGTCAAAGCCCTTCGTGATTTTGGTCGTCGGTATCAATGGCGCCGGCAAGACCACGACCATCGGCAAGCTGGCGCACCGCCTGCTTGCGGAAGGCAAGAGCGTGATGCTGGCCGCGGGCGATACGTTTCGCGCCGCCGCGCGCGAACAACTCGAGATTTGGGCCGAACGCAACAATGTGCCCATCATCGCCCAGCAATCGGGGGCCGAGCCCGCTGCCGTCATCTTCGACGCCTTGAAGGCAGCCCGGGCTCGCAACATCGATGTGCTCATCGCGGATACCGCCGGCCGGCTGCACACCCAGACTCATCTCATGGACGAGCTCAAGAAAGTGAAACGCGTGCTCGCGCGCTTGGATCCGACGGCGCCCCACGAGGTGCTGTTGGTACTCGACGGCACCATTGGCCAAAACGCCGTGGCGCAAGCGCAGGAATTCAACAAGGGTTTGGGCGTGACCGGTTTGGTCATCACCAAGTTGGACGGCACCGCCAAGGGCGGCGTGGTGCTCGCCATCGCGGAGCGGCTGAAAATTCCGATCCGCTTTATCGGTGTCGGGGAGCAGTCGGAAGATTTCGGCGTGTTCAACGCCTCCGAGTTCGTGTCGGCACTGCTCAAATCGGAACCGCGCGACGCGGCTGCATGATTCGCTTCGATCAGGTCCACAAGCGCTATCCCAATGGACGCGAGGCCTTAAGCGGCGTGTCGTTTACCATCGAGAGCGGCGCGTTGACTTTTCTGACGGGACATTCGGGAGCCGGCAAGAGCAGCATCTTGAAGCTCATCGCGCTGATCGAGCGCCCGACCCGCGGTCAGGTCATCGTGAACAGCCAGAGCACCGCCGGCGTGAAGGCGCGCGCCATCCCGCAATTTCGCAGAAGCATCGGCGTGGTTTTTCAGGATCACAAGTTGCTGCATGACCGGCCGGTTGCAGACAATGTCGGACTGCCGCTCGTCATCGCGGGGGTGCCGCGGCGCGAGATCGACAAGCGAGTCAGGGCGGCCTTGGATCAGGTGGGCCTGCTCGGCAAGGAGAAGTCCCGGCCTTTGGAGCTCTCCACCGGCGAGCAGCAGCGCGTGGGCATCGCGCGTGCGGTAGTCGCGAAGCCCGCCCTGCTCATTGCCGATGAGCCCACGGGTAATCTCGATCCGCAGCTGGCGCTCGAGATCATGAAGCTGTTCAAGCGCTTCAGCGACGTCGGCGTCACGGTGGTCGTGGCCAGCCACGATGTGCATCTCATCGATCAAGTCGGCGCGCGGCGAATCGTGCTGAGCGAAGGCCGCGTCGTAGGCGAAGCCTCATGAGCATCGGCGCTTACTTCAGCCGCCACGCGCAAGTTCTGGTCGGCTCGCTGGGCCGGATCGTGCATCAGCCCTTCGCCACCCTGATGACCATGGGCGTCATCGCGGTGGCGTTGGCGCTGCCGTTGTTCTTGAGTTTGCTATTGCAAAATGCTCGCATGGCCACCGGCAATTGGAACGAGGCTTACGACCTGTCGGTGTACCTGGACAAGAAGGCGGGCACAGTGCGGGCGCAATCCCTCGCCAAGCAACTGCGGTCGCGCGGCGATGTCGCGGCCGTGCGCCTCATCAGCGCCGAACAGGCGCTCGCGGAATTTCGCAATGAGTCCGGCTTCGGCAAGGCACTAGATGCCTTGGGCGGCGAGAATCCGCTGCCCGATACGTTGGTGGTAACGCCGACCCTGGGCGCGAGCACACCGCAAGGGACGCAGATCCTGAAGAATGCCATCGCCGGAATGAACGATGTTCAGACGGTGCAAATCGATACCGACTGGATCAAGCGCCTGCATGCCATCCTGGAGTTGCTGAGGCGGGTCGTGCTGCTGGCGGGGGTCCTTTTGGGCGTGGGCATCGTGCTCATCGTCAGCAATACCATTCGCCTCGATATCCTGAACCGCCGCGCCGAGATCGAAGTGATGAAGCTCGTGGGCGCTTCCGATGGCTTCGCGCGACGGCCCTTCCTGTATAGCGGTGTCTGGTATGGCCTGGGCGGGGGCCTGTTGGCGCTGGTCCTGGTCGGCGTGGCCTCGGTGGTCCTCGCTCGCCCGGTCGCGCAGCTGGCCTTCCTGTATCACAGCGACTTTCGTTTGGAGGGTCTGAAAGCCCTCTCCGGCCTAGGCGTTTTGGGCCTCGCCGTCGCCCTTTCCTGGGTCGGATCCTGGTTTGCTGCCACGCGCCATATCCGCGCGATCGAACCAGTATAAGCATATGTTTTTAAATGCTTTATTGAGCCGGCGAACTCCTGTTCGGATTAGCACTCTAACCTCAGGACTGCTATTATGAGCTCATATATTAGGCTAGAAATTTGGATTGGAGGTAGGTGTAAATGACTGCTGCTCTGGTCGCTAAACAAACAGGATTGGTGTTCGCGGGCCCCGTCGGGAGCCTCGACTCTTATATAGACCGCGTCTCGCAGATTCCGGTTCTGTCGAAGGAAGATGAAATCGCCTTGGCGGTGAAATTCCGTTCCGAGGAGGACTTGGACGCGGCACGGCAACTCGTGCTCTCGCACTTGCGGTTCGTGGTGCACATTGCCCGCGGATACTTGGGCTACGGTCTGCCCATGGGCGACCTCGTGCAAGAAGGCAATGTGGGCCTCATGAAGGCGGTGAAGCGCTTCGACCCCAACGTGGGCGTGCGCCTCGTGTCGTTCGCCGTGCACTGGATTCGCGCCGAAATTCACGAATATGTCCTGCGTAACTGGCGCTTGGTGAAGGTCGCCACCACCAAGTCGCAGCGCAAGCTGTTCTTCAATCTGCGCAAGATGAAGAAGAATCTGGCTTGGCTGTCGGAAGCGGAGACGGCGGCGGTTGCACGCGACCTAGGTGTCGATGTGGCCGACGTGCGGGAGATGGAACAACGGTTGTCCGCTCGCGATATGTCCTTTGACCCGACGCCGGAAAGCGACGAGGAGGAGGCTTACTCGCCGGCCATGTATCTGCCGGCCAGCAACGCCGATCCCGCCGTGGAAGTGGAACAAGCCGAGTGGGAAGAAGATTCGACCGATCGATTGAGCATGGCGTTGGAAAAATTGGATGAGCGTTCTCGCAGTATTTTGAAGCGTCGCTGGATGACGGACGACAAGGCGACGCTGCACGAGCTGGCCGATGAATACGGCATCTCCGCCGAGCGCGTTCGCCAGGTTGAATCGAACGCCATCAACAAGCTGAAAGGGTTGATGGCCGCGGCGGCCTAGCCCGTCGTTCGTTGGAGCGCCGTTCTCCTTAGAACGGCTTTAAGAGTGATGTAGGTTGAGCCGTCGAGCGCTCGGCGGCTCAACCTTTTCCAGCGCCATGCTCAGCGGCCTCACCAGCATCCTGGTGTTCATCATCGCGGTCATCGCGTAGTGAGAGCATATCTTGCGCTGCATGGGTCCTAATACACCGCAAGGCGATGCTATGCTGCGCCCCATGCGCACACGGATTTTGCTGTCGATGATGCTGGCGGGGTGCGCCGCGCAGGGGCCGCCCGGGGCTTTCATCTCGCCATCGGGAGCCGCCGCTCCCACTGCCGATATTGAGGCCCAGCGGCTGGCGGCGGCCAAAAATCTCAACTTGAAAGTGATGAACAAGGACGGCCAGGAACTGTACTGCCGGGCCAATCTGGTTACCGGTTCGCATATACAAAGGGACACGCGCTGCTATACCGGTGAGCAGGTCGACAGGATGCAGTATCAGGCGCAGCGCGACTTCGAACAATCGTCCATCAGGCAGGGGTATCAGTCTCCGGCAAAGATGCCGTAATCCGGACGGCAGCTCGACCTCGTAGCCTAAGCCTAGCAGCACTTCATGTTCGCATAGTGTTAAGCGGATAAATGAAGGGCACGATTGGGAGCCTGGTGGTGATCCCCTATATTTTGAGTATAGCGCCGCAAACCAGCGGCGTTCTGAAAGTTCGATAGCCGCATTCTCCTCAAAATAACGTGGATGATGGCACTCTCGTATTGGTGTCTTCGAGCTTTTCGATCTTAGCCATGATGCGGGCCTTTAACGCCTCCGCGCGCTCCAAGCGGTCATACGCCTTGGCGAGGGTGAACTCATTCGGCTTCGGCATGGCCGAGAGCGCCTGCAATTGCTCACGCGCGGCGTTGCCTGCCTCGTACGCCTGACGCCACTCCGATTCCAGGGCGCTCATTTGGCTGTCCAAGTCTAAGTCGATACTGCTCATGGTTGCTCTCCGTGGCACGAGGAAATGCATCGGATGATGCCGCGCCAACATGACAATTCGTGGACAGCGATGCGAACACTTGCTTGAGACAAGGGCGCGCGAGTAGGCCCCATATAGGGCCGGAGAGACTTGATTGGCTACTGAACTGTCCTGTACCGCTGTGCTTTGCGGCTGAGCGCCCGCGCCAACCACGAGTTTGAGGAAGCTGCCCTGCCGCAAAATTCCGATTCGCCGATCAAGAGAGCCTTCGCTGATGCATCAGCACCGGAGCCGTTCGCTAAGTTCTCTTGCAGCTTGCGCCAGGGCAAACTCCACAATTCGATTACATCGCTCATTGTCCTTCTCGACTCAAGCGGCTTGACCGACCGGAACCGCCATTTGCGCCGGCAGGATTTGCTCGCGCAATTTGGGCCAATCGATGAGACGCAGTTGACCGTTCATGTCCTCAACCAGAGAAGTGCAGCTTTCCACCCAATCGCCGTCGTTACAGTACAAGATGCCGTCGATCTCGCGTATCTCCGCATGGTGAATGTGTCCGCACACCACCGTATCAACGCCGCGTTTGCGCGCCGCTTGAGCGACGGATTCCTCGAAGCTCCCGATGTATTGAACGGCGGTCTTCGCCTTATGCTTCAGATAGGACGATAACGACCAGTGCGGAAGGTCGAATTTGCGCCTGAACCAATTGATATACGGATTCGCGGCCAACAAGACGTCGTAAATATTGCTTCCCAATTTGGCGAGCCAAGGACTGCACTTCACGACACTGTCGAATTCGTCGCCGTGCAGCACCAGCATTCGGCGGCCGTCCGCGCCGTGGTGAACGTACTCGCGATGGATTTCAAGATTTCCGAACACCGCACCGTCAAATTCGCGAAAGATTTCGTCGTGATTACCCGGGACGAAAATCACCTTGGTACCGCGCTTGGCCTTTCCCAAAATCGTTCGCAGCACATTATTGTGAGATTGCGGCCAGAACATGCTTTTGTGCATGCTCCAAACGTCGATGATGTCGCCGACCAAGAACAAGGTATCCATTTCAACGCGATGCAGAAAATCCAGCAGCAACTCAGCGCTGCACCCTTTGAAACCCAGATGAATGTCTGAGATGAAGACTGTTCTCAAACGCATAGGCGAGGCGTTACGCTCCGGCATTGTTCGTCTCCATAGTCCTTAAGACCAGCGTGAGGATCGTCGCGCCGTGTTACGGATGGATGACTTAGTGAAGAAGTTTTGCTTACAAAAAAACGAGTTAGCCGTGGAACGTCGCGTGAAACAATAGAAATGTGGGCTAGATCGCTACAAATCGGTAACCGAAGCCGCGTACCGTTTGGATACAGCCTTCGTAGCCTGGCTCTGCCAAAATCTTGCGCAAGCGTTGCACATTGACGTCCACGGTTCGCTCGTCAATGCCCGAGTCGCCGGCCCAGACGTGGGCAAGCAGTTGCGTTCGATTAAAGGTCTTGCCCGGATGGGACATCAAGAATTCCAGCAATCGATATTCTGCCCCTCGGACGTTCAATACGGTGCCCCGCGCCACGACTCGGTTACTCGACGTGTTAAGAGTTAATCGGTGAAAACTCAAGGCAGCATGGTCATCGTCGCGCGCACGAGACCGCAACACCGCTTGAATACGGGCAACGGCTTCACGCACGGAAAAGGGTTTGGCAATATAGTCATCGGCGCCCAAATTCAATCCTGACACAATGTCGTGCTCGCCGGAGAGATCGGACAGGAAAATCAACCTTAGGGGCCGAACCAGCCTTGTTCGATGCACGCGTTCGATCAATTCAAGGACGGCAAGACCCGGCATGTTCCAATCCACGATGAGCAACCGCGGGGGCCGTTCTTCAACGGCCACGACGGCCGAGCGTCCGTCGGTGATGGCGAGCACGGCGAAACCGGCCGTCATCAGTTGATGACGTAGCGGTTCAACCGTTGCCAGGTCCCGATCCACAATCAAGATTTGTTTTTGACTTTCGACGGCAATCATTCGCCTAACAATTACAGCCTGCCCATGACAATACTGTGACTATGCCGGCCGCGGTCAACGGTCCAACGTCGCCCGATTCACGGCTCGAACTGAAACATACGAATAGCCGCGCAAAACCTCGGGCCTACGGGAGCGATTGGCTGCGGCGTCCGGCGCAGTCGCGGCATCATCGCCGGCCGCATTCCAAGCCGCGAGCAGCAGACCGAGCGCCAACCAATTGAGCGACGCTTCGCGGCCCAAGGACCACGTCGTTCCGTGCGAGCGGCTTTGACTTAAGGTGCTATTCGACCGGATCGCCTGCGACATGGGTTCTCTCCTCGTTTTTAGTACGAGGATAGTGTCCCGGGCAAAAGCCCAAATCCTAAGATGGAAAAAGGGCAAATTGCAGGCTAATTATGGCGAATGATGGCGACGGTTCTCCGGGGCCGACTGCGCGTATTCAGCTATCATCGTCAGGATGAAAAAGCAGATCGCCATCGTCGAGGACGAGCCGGCTTTGCGAGAGAACTACGCAGCCGCCTTGGCGCGCCACGGCTATTCGATCAAGACTTATGGCAATCGCCCGGCGGCCATGCAGGCCTTCCAGCTCCGCCTGCCCGATCTGGCCATCATTGATATATCGCTCGAGGACGAGGCCGAAGGCGGTTTCGATCTGTGCCGCGATCTACGGGCGCTGTCGGCCGAGTTGCCCATCATCTTTCTGACCGCTCGGGACAGCGAACTCGATGCGGTGTCGGGATTGCGCCTGGGTGCCGATGACTTTCTCACCAAAGACGTCAGCCTGCCGCATTTGGCCGCGCGAGTTGCGGCCCTGTTCCGTCGCATCGACGCGCTCAAGCGCCCGGACAATGCCGCCGAGATCGTACGGCGCGGTGCGCTGTCGATCGATGGCGAAAAAATGCAAACCTCGTGGAACGGCGCACCGGTGGTCCTCTCCTTGACGGAGTTTTGGATTGTGCATGCGCTGGCGCGCAACCCTGGCCATGTCAAGAATCGCCAGCAATTGATGGATGCCGCCAACGTGGTGCTGGACGACAATACGATTACTTCCCACATCAAACGAGTGCGCCGCAAGTTTCAGCAGGTGGACTCGGCATTCGATGCCATTCAGACCGTGTATGGAATGGGTTATCGCTGGGTCGAGTGAGCATTCGGCTGCAATTACTGATTGTCGCGCTCAGCACCTTGGTGCTGCCCTGGGCCGGTTGCCAGTATGCGCGCGAACTCGAGGCGGCACTGCGCACGTCCCAGGAGGAGACCCTGTTGGCGAGCGCCGGCACGATCGCCAATGCGCTGTCAGCGCAGCCCCAACGCGTGTTCCGCGATCCGGGCGACGTGCAACGCTTTTCAGCCGCAGCGGGCGATTTATACGTTTACCCGCTGATCACGCATCCTTTGCTCGATGGCTACCGGGAGGATTGGGATATTCCCGCTGAACCCACGCGCCTGCCCACCTCAACGGGGTACCACGCCCGCCTTCAAGCTGGATCGACGGACCGCTACCTTTATCTGTATCTCGAAGTCGACGATGCGCATTTCGACCCGCAGCCCAACAATGTCAAACCCGACCAGGAGCGCTTCGATCGGGTCACTCTGACCCTGCAAGGGCCCGACGGTCGCGCGAGTTATTTTTTCGGCACCACTGCCCCCGGGTTGATCGCCGCACAAAGCGTCGTAACAAGCGAACAGGGCGCGAACAGCGTGGTGGCGGAGCCCCGGATACAAGCCTTTTGGCAGCAAACGGCAGCCGGTTACCACTTGGAAGCCCGGCTGCCCTTGAGCTTTGTGGGGGGGCAACTTTGGATCGAGGCGATCGACGGACGCGGCAACGCCAGAGCCGGCTTTGCGCCGGGCGTCGTTGCGCCGGGCGCCGTTGCGCCGGACGCCGCGCCAGGCGGCCGCCTGTTCTTCCCCACGGCGGGACTGGATACGCTGCTTAAGACATACGTCAGCAATGGCACTCGCGCCACCGTGATCGATGCCAATGCGCTGAAGCTGGGAACCGCCGGCGATCTTGCGGCCAATTTATCGAGCAGCGCTGAAGAACCCGAGCCCATTTGGTATCGATTTTTTCTAAGCTCCGATACGTCTCACATGCCCACCCTGGCCCCATCCCCCGATCGCTTGAGCGGCGACAGCGTAAGCGCAGCGCTCGACGGACATCCGCACGCACAATGGGTGCTCACCGGCCGCCGCGATATGCTGCTCAGGGCAGCAGCCCCGATCATGATCGATGATCAGGTGCGCGGCGCCGTGGTTCTGGAGCAGGCGGCGGATCAGCTTTTGGCCATGCGCGACCGCGCGCTATCGCGGCTATTCAATCTCACCCTGATCGCCACTGCCTCGGCGGTCATCATCATGCTCGCCTTTGCCACGTGGATCAGTGTGCGCATCGGACGCCTGCGCACGGCGGCGGACTCGGCCGTGAGCACCGACGGAAAAATCCGGCTGCACATGCCGGAGTCTAGCAGCGGAGATGAGATCGGTGCATTGTCGCGCGGATTCGAGCGTCTGCTGGCGCGGCTCAATGAGCACACCCAATACCTCCGCACCCTGGGTGGAAAGCTATCGCACGAATTACGCACGCCCCTCACCATCGTGCGCTCCTCGTTGGACAATCTGGAATCGGAAGGCCTGCGCGATGACCAGCTTCGCTACATCACGCGGGCTCGCGAAGGCACACAGCGGCTGCAATCCATTTTGAGTGCGCTCGGCGCCGCGGCGCGCGTAGAGGAGAGCATCAAGCAATCCGAACGCGTGAATTTCGATTTGCGCGATTTGTTGTTATCGGCAGTATCCGCCTATCGTGACGGCTTTCCTTCCAGTCGCTTTGCCATCGAACTGCCGGAAAATGCGTGTTTCGCGCACGGCGCCCCGGAGCTCATGGTCCAGCTGCTCGATAAGCTCATCGAGAATGCCGTCGATTTTTGTCCGCCTGTAGGCGCGATCACGGTGCGACTGGAACGAGCGCCGACTGACTATGTCTTGCAAGTCATCAACGATGGGCCGCTGATCCCGGAGGCCCTCATGGGCCGGCTGTTCGAATCCCTATTCGAGCAGCGTCAAGGTGGCGATGACAAGCCGCACTTCGGCTTAGGCCTGTACATCGTGAAGCTCGTCGCCGAATTCCACGGCGGCACCGCCCGGGCCGCCAATCGAGACGACGGGCACGGGGTCGTGTTCACCATTACGCTGCCGTTGATCTGACTGCCGGCGCCGCTGATCTGAGCGCCGCGGGAATACCCAAGGGCAAATCGCCATTGCGGGGCAGACCTTCGTGCGACAGCAGCCATTCTTTGCGATCGAGACCTCCGCCGAAGCCGGTCAACGAACCGTCTGCGCCGATGACTCGATGACAGGGCACGATGACGGCGATAGGATTGCGGCCGTTCGCCAGTCCCACGGCGCGGGAACCATTGGGATTCCCCAAGCGCTTGGCGAGCTGGCCATAGCTCCTGGTCTCCCCGAAAGGGATCTTGCAGAGCTCGCCCCACACCCGCTGCTGAAATTCGGTGCCGTGCATCTTGAGCGGCAGATCGAACTCGCGCCGGGCGCCTGAAAAATATTCCTTCAGCTGTTGAGTCGCCGCAGGCAGCGGGTCGAGGGTGCCGTTTTGCACCCAATCATCACCGGGGAGCAGCGGCTTGGTCGGCTTGTTCCGATACAGGTTCATGTACAAGCCCGTCAGGGCCGTGCCGTCCGCGGTCAACATCAGCCGTCCAATCGGACTATCGACATAGCAAAACACGTTCATGTCACAGCTCCTAAGGATTGCCAAAGATAATGGGCTGCATAGGCGCGCCAAGGGCGCCACGCCTCGGATCGTTGCTGCAATTGTTTCTGAGTAGATTTGGCCGCCCGCATCAATACCAAGTCTCCGGTGGGAAAGGCGTCGGGCCAATGCAGCGCGCGCATGGCGATGTAGTTGGCCGTCCAATGTCCGATGCCCGGCAAGCGCATCAGGTGTTCAATCTGCTCCTCGACGTTCGAGGCAAAGGCGAGCACGACTCTTCGCTCCGCGACCGCTCGCGCGAGGCCGATCAGGCATCGAGCGCGAGCTCCGACCATGCCCAATGCGATGATTTCCTCCGCCGACACAGCGGATGTCCGCTCGGCGCTGGGGCTCAAGCGATTGAGCTCTGGGAATGGAGTTGAGATGGGCTCGCCAAAGGCCTGCGCCCAGCGTCCCGCAATCGTGCTCGCCCCCTTGATGGATACTTGCTGTCCGAGCACGGTGCGCACGGCGAGTTCGAAGCCGTCGAATGCTCCGGCGACGCGCAGACCCGGCAATCGGCGCACGGTGGGTTCCAGTATCGCGTCTTGCCGCAGCACCAGGCTGACCGAATCGGGCGCCGCACCCAGATCGAACAAATGCTTGACCCGGCCGATGACGGCGCCGATGACGGGCGTTAAAGAGGGGGATAGCTCGAGGTTCAGCGCGCGCTCGTCATGCATCGAGACCGCAATCCAACCTTTGGCCTCACCGATGGAGACGGTGCGCCGGTAGTGCGTGGCATCCGCCATCTCCACGCCGGGGATGCCGCGCAGACGCAAATAGGCCAGCAAATGACCCCAGGCCAGCGGCGGCCTGAATTCCAATTGAACGCTCAAGGTGTCCGCATCGATGCCTTTGCCGCGCACCGCGCGCGGACTCAATCCGTAACGCGATTTGAACAAGGCATTGAAGCGGCGCACGCTGCCGAAGCCGCTGGCGAAGGCAATGTCGGTCTGCGTCAGCGAAGTCTCGCGCAGCAACCGCTTAGCCAGCAGCAAACGCTGTGTCTGAGCCAATTCAATCGGTGAAACACCGAGTGCCGCTTCGGTGACCCGGCGCAGGTGCCGGTCGCTGATACCTAAAGAGGCGGCCAGATCGCCGACGCGCGCGCTCGACAACGCATGCTCTTCGATGCCCGCCATGGCGGCGCCGACCAATCGGCTCAAGGCATCGACCGGCGCCATGCCGGGAGCGCGCTCCGGCCGGCAGCGCAAACAGGGTCTGAAACCTGCGCCCTCGGCAGCGGCTGCGTGGGAATAAAATCGCATATTCTTGCGATTCGCGGGGCGAGCCGTGCAGATCGGCCGGCAATAAATATGCGTCGAGGTGATGCCGACGAAAAAGCGGCCGTCAAAACGATGATCACGGGCCCGCACCGCGCGATAACAAGCTTCCGAGTCGAGTTCCATGGCGACAGAATAGACCCGATCGGCAGCAAATACTCGCCGTTTTCGGACCTCTAAATCGCCCGCTAATCGCGCGCTTAAGCCAACGCCGTCTTGAACAAAACCAGCATGCGGCTCCAGGCCTTCTCGGCTTGCTCGGCATTGTAAACCTGCGAATCCGGCGGACACCAACCGTGCTTGGTGCCCGCATACACCTCGATTTCCGCGGGCAACTTGGCCTTAGCGAAAGCTTGCTTTAGGACATTTTTGACTTCAGGTTCCTTCTGATCGTCATTTTCAGCAATGGCGATGAGAAAGTGCGCCTTCATTTTGGGTATCAACAAATGGGGACTGTCGGGTTTGTCGGTGACGAGTCCGCCGCCATGAAAAGTCGCACCGGCTCCCACTCGATCCGGAAAGGCCGCCGCGGTTCTCAAGACGAAGGGCCCACCCATGCAATAACCCGTGGTGCCCATCTTGCGCGCACGGTCGACCGCCGGCGCAACGTCGAGATAGGCAACAAATGCCGTTGCATCGGTTAACGCAGTTGCGGGCGTTAAGGAGCCCGCCAAACTCATCAGCGCTTGGCGCGTCGCAGGATCGTTGAAATCCGCGTGTTCGGGCGCAGTCGGGGCCTTCTTGGTTCGATAGAAAGGATTGATCACAAGTACGGTGTAACCCGATTCAGCGAGGCGTTTTCCCATCTGCCGGAATGTCGGCCGCAAGCCGAATATATCCGGCCAGATCAATACCGCCGGATGCCGGCCCGTCACGGGATGCACGAGATAGGCATCGCAGTTTCCATCGGGCGTTTTGATCTCGACTTCAGATTCTTGGGTATCGGCCGCATCGGCCGGCCGCGGCAACATGGCGGTCAGTCCCGCGCCGAGTGTCAGTGCACCGAACTGCCTTCTCGACAGCTCACGAGAGCGCGAGATTTCATACATTTCATCGAGATCGTCCTTATCACACATGGTGGCCTCCGATTGATTCAACGCGGTTTATTAAATTCGAACAATAATAATCCTCGGCAAGGAGTTCTTCGAACCACATCGCCGCCCTGCACGGCGTCAAGAATCCCGTAAGCCCAAATGCCGCAATATCCCCTGCGCCGCTTCGCGCCCTTCGAATACCGCGGTGACCACCAGATCCGAACCGCGCACCATGTCGCCGCCCGCGAATATCTTCGGGTTGGTGGTTTGGAAGCGGGTTTGCGGCGCACCGGATACCCGCACTCGGCCATTGCCGTGCAGATTTATTTGATGAGGCTGGAACCAATCCGGCGGACTGGGCAAAAAGCCAAAGGCGATGATCACCGCATCGGCGGCGATGGTTTCCTCGGTCCCGGGTACCACTTCCGGTATGCGACGCCCGCGGGCATCCGGCGCGCCCAAGCGCGTCTCGATGAGTTTCACGCCTTGCACATTGTCGACACCGACGATTTCGATGGGCTGGCGGTTGAACAGAAAGGTCACGCCCTCTTCCTTGCTGTTCTTGTAATCGCGGCGCGAACCCGGCATGTTCTCCTCATCGCGCCGATACGTGCAGCTGACGCTGGCCGCTCCTTGCCGGATGGCGGTCCGGTTGCAATCCATGCCGGTATCGCCGCCGCCCAGGACGACCACATGCTTGCCCTTCATGTCGATGAAATCTGCGCCGCCCGGGAGCTTGAGTTCGCGATTGATGTTGGAAATGAGATAGGGCAAGGCCTCGTAAACGCCAGGCAGATCTTCGCCATCGAAGCCGCCTTTGACGTAGCGATAGGTGCCCATGCCGAGAAATACGGCATCGAATTCCCGGTCTATCTCCTCGAACGTAATGTCGCGTCCTACCTCCATTCTTAAGCGGAATTCAACGCCCATCTCTTCCATGATTTCGCGGCGCTTCTCGACCACTTCTTTTTCAAGCTTGAATGGCGGGATTCCAAAGGTCAGCAATCCGCCGATCTTCGCGTAGCGATCGAACACGACCGGGGTTACGCCGTTGCGTACCAGAACGTCGGCGCAGGCCAGGCCGGCCGGGCCCGCGCCCACCACCGCCACGCGCGCACTAGTGCGCACCACATTGGACATGTCGGGCTTCCAACCCAGGCGGAAGGCCTCGTCCGTGATGTATTTCTCGATGGCGCCGATGCTGACGGCGCCGAGGCCGTCATTGAGCGTGCAAGCGCCTTCGCAAAGCCGATCTTGCGGACAAATGCGGCCGCACATCTCCGGCAAAGAGTTGGTTTGATGCGAGAGCTCGGCCGCTTCAAACAGCTTGCCGTCATTGACCAGCGCCAGCCAATTGGGGATGTAGTTGTGTACCGGGCATTTCCACTCGCAAAACGGATTGCCGCAGGAAATGCATCGGCCCGCTTGTTGTGAGGCGGACTCGGCGCTGTACTGCGAATAGATTTCGCGAAACTGCTTGGTGCGCACGTCCATGCCAAGCTTGTCCGGATCCTTGCGCGGAATATCGAGAAATTGCAGATGCTTGTCGGCCATGGGAATTCTTAGTGCCGCTCAGGCTGCGCGGCGCAAATTTTCCAGCAGCGAATCGATGGCCGAAGCCTTCGGTTTGACCACCCAGAACCGGCCGATGTACGTCCTGAAATCGTTCAAGAGCTGCGTGCCCCACTGGCTTGCCGTGGCATCCACATGCTGCTCGATCAGTCCGCGCAGATGCTGCACATGAGTACCCATGCCTTCGGGCGATACGCGATGAATATCGATCAAATCGTGGTTGTAGCGGTCGACAAAGTCGCGCTCCATGTCGAGCACATACGCAAATCCGCCGGTGAAACCGGCACCGAAATTCACGCCTGTGGTCCCCAAGACGCACACCACCCCGCCCGTCATGTACTCGCAGCAATGATCCCCTGTGCCCTCAACCACGGCGATCGCGCCGGAATTGCGCACGGCAAATCTTTCGCCCGCCCGGCCGGCCGCATACAGTTCCCCGCCGGTGGCGCCATAAAGACAGGTGTTTCCCATGATCACGGTGTCGCGCGCGGAAAAACTCGCCTGGCTCGGCGGCCTCAATACAATCCTGCCGCCCGCCATGCCTTTGCCCACGTAGTCGTTGGCCTCGCCCTCAAGATTCATGTGCAGGCCGCCGGCATTCCACACGCCGAAACTCTGCCCCGCGGAGCCTTTCAAGTTCACGATCAAGGGTGCCGCACTCATGCCGGCATTACCCCAGCGCCGGGCGATCTCGCCGGAAATGCGTGCGCCGATGGAGCGATTGAAATTGTTGACCGGATAGAAAAACTCGCCGCCGCTCTTGGTGTCGATCGCGGCGCGCACATCTGCGAGCATTTGCTCGGCGAGAACACCCTTATCAAAGGGCTCGTTATGAGGGTCTACGCAATATTGCGGCTTGTCGGATTTGAGCGCGGCATTGGCCAGGACGGGCTTAAGATCCAGCTTGCGCTGCTTCGAGGTTTCACCCGGCAGAATCTCGAGCAACTCGGTGTGTCCGATCAGCTCCGCCAGGGTGCGCACGCCCATCGAGGCCATGATTTCGCGGCATTCGCGCGCCACGAATTGAAAGTAGTTGATCACCATTTCCGGCAAGCCGATGAAGTACTTGCTGCGCAATACATTGTGCTGGGTGGCAATGCCCGTGGCGCAATTATTCAAATGGCAAATGCGCAGGTATTTGCATCCCAGGGCAACCATCGGCGCGGTGCCGAAACCAAAACTCTCGGCGCCGATCAGCGCAGCCTTGATCACATCAAGCCCGGTCTTGAGGCCGCCATCGGTTTGCAGCCTCACCCGATGGCGCAGTTCGTTGGCGCGCAGGGTCTGATGGGTTTCGGCAAGCCCGAGCTCCCACGGCGTGCCGGCGTACTTGATGGAGGACAAAGGACTGGCGCCTGTGCCGCCATCGTAGCCTGAGATGGTGATGAGGTCCGCGTAGGCCTTGGCAACGCCCGCCGCAACCGTGCCCACGCCCGGCTCAGCCACCAACTTGACCGAGACCAACGCCTTGGGATTGACCTGTTTTAAATCGAAGATCAACTGCGCCAGATCTTCGATGGAGTAGATGTCATGATGCGGCGGCGGCGAGATCAAACCCACGCCGGGGCGCGCGAACCGCAAGCGCGCGATCATGTCGTTGACCTTGTGTCCCGGCAGTTGCCCGCCCTCGCCCGGCTTGGCACCTTGCGCGATTTTGATTTGCAGCACTTCGGCATTGATGAGGTATTCCGGCGTGACGCCGAAGCGGCCCGATGCCACCTGCTTGATCTTGGAATTCTTTTCCGTGCCGTAGCGCACCGGATCTTCCCCGCCCTCGCCGGAATTGGAGCGGGCTCCCAGGCGGTTCATGGCGATGGCCAGTGCCTCGTGAGCTTCGGGCGAGAGCGCGCCTAAGGACATCCCGGCGCTGTCGAAGCGCGCGAGAATGGCTGAAATCGGTTCCACTTCCTCCAAAGGAATGGGCGCGGCGCTTAGGCGTAACTTCAAGAGGTCGCGGATGCAAGAGACCGGCCGCTCGTTCACCAGCGCGGCGAATTCAAGGTACTGCTCGAAGCTGCCGTTCATGACGGCCGATTGCAGCGTCGCCACCACATCCGGGTTGTACATGTGGTACTCGCCGTTGTGCATGTACTTGAGCAAGCCGCCCTGCTCCACCGGGGTAGGTATGTCCCAGGCGCGCTTTGCCAGGTATAGCGAATCGGCCTTCAAGTCCGCGAAATCCGCGCCTTGAATGCGGCTTTCGCTGCCTTCGAAACAGAGATCGACGACCTCATCGCTCAGACCGACGATTTCGAACAGCTGCGCGCTTCGATAGCTCGCGACGGTGCAAATGCCCATTTTTGACATGATCTTGAACAATCCCTTGCGGATGCCGCGACGGTAGCTGCGGCCCAGCTCCTGGCGCGCAATGGCTTCCATCTTGAGCACACCCTTGCGCATCATGTCGAACAAGGTCTGGTAGGCGAGATACGGGTACACGGCTGTTGCGCCATAGCCGATCAGGCAGGCGAAATGATGCGCATCGCGCGCCGTTCCGGTCTCCACCAGAATGTTGCACTTGCAGCGCAAGCCCTGGGAAACCAGCCGGTGATGCACGGCGCCGGTGGCGAGCAGCGCATGCATGGGTACCTTGCCCTTGACCAGGTATCGATCCGACAGCAGCAGCACCAGCTTGCCTTGGCGCACGGCCGCCTCCGCTTGATCGCAAACCCTGAGCAGCGCCGTTTTAAGGTCGAGGGCCTCATCGTATTGCAGGTCGATGAATTCATTCGGCACGCCGGAATCGGCCAGCGCCACGATCTGGCGCAGCTTGCGCTGCGAAAGAACCGGCGAGCTCAAGACGATTTGTTCCGCATGCTGCTGTGCCGGCACGAAGATATTCGCCTCCGGCCCAATCTGCGTCTGCAGCGACATGACGATGCTTTCGCGCAAGCTGTCGATGGGCGGATTCGTGACTTGCGCAAATTGCTGACGGAAATAGTCGTAGAGGGAGCGGGCCTTCTTCGAGAGCACGGGCATCGGCGTGTCATCGCCCATGGAGCCCACCGCTTCGCTCTCATCTTCGGCCAGAACGCGAATGATTTCATCGCGCTCCTCGGCCGAGACGTTGAACATTTTCTGATATTGCGCGAGCGTCTCGCGATCGAAGGGCTCGGCGGCCAGCCGTGGATCGATCAGATCCGTTTGCAGATATCGCACGCCCTTCTTGAGCCAGACCTTGTAGGGGTGGCGGCTCTTCAGCAACTCGTCCACGCGCTTGGTGTCCAGAAGCTCACCGGTTTGCAGATCGAGCGCCAGCATCTCGCCGGGCCCGAGCTTGCCCTTTTTGACCACCTCTTCCGGCGCGTAATCCCACACGCCCGCTTCCGATGCGATGGTGATGTGCCTATTCTTGGTAATGACCCAGCGGGCGGGACGCAAGCCGTTGCGGTCGAGGGTGCAACAGGCGTAGCGGCCATCGGTGAGCACGATGCCGGCGGGACCGTCCCAGGGTTCCATGTGCGTGGCGTAGTACTCGTAGAAGGCTTTCAAGTCAGGATCGATCATGTCCACCGACTGCCAAGCGGGCGGCACCAGCATGCGCATGGCGTGCATGGGATCGAGCCCGCCGACCAGCAGCACTTCCAGCATATTGTCGAGCGACTGCGAATCCGAACCGCTCAAGGAGACGAGCGGTAGAATGTCGCTCAAGTCGGGCAGCAGCGGCGAGCGGAACAGCGGTCCACGCGCCACCGCCCAACTGCGGTTTCCCTGCACCGTGTTGATTTCGCCGTTGTGCGCCAGGTAGCGGTACGGATGTGCGAGGCGCCATTGCGGCAGGGTGTTGGTGGAAAAACGCTGATGGAAGACCACCACCGAAGCCTGCATGCGCGAATCTTTAAGATCCGGATAGAACTGCGCCAGGAACTGCGGCATGACCATGCCTTTGTAGACAATGGTGCTGGCCGACAAGGAAGGAATATAAAAAACCGGGTCCTGCGCGAGTTTTTTTTCGCTGCGTCGGCGGGCCAAAAACAATTTGCGGTTAAAGGTGGCTTCGTCGATGTCGCTATCGGCATTGACGAAAATCTGCTCGATGAGCGGCAGGGTTTTGAGCGCTTCCGAACCGCAGGCTGAAGGGTCGGTGGGTAGCTTGCGGAAACCCGCGACTTTGAGCTTCTCGAGTTGCAGCTGCTCGGTGAGAAGTTTTCGTGCCGCCTCAGCCACCGCGGCATCTTTATTGAGGAATACCAGGCCCGCAGCGAACATCGGCTTAAGCTTGAGGCCGGCATCGCCAGCCACCGCACGCAAGAAAGCGGTGGGCTGCTTGATGAGAAGGCCGCACCCATCGCCCGTCTTGCCATCGGCGGCAATGGCGCCGCGGTGCGTAAGGCGGTTCAAGGAACTGATGGCGGTCTGGAGCACCCAATGACTCGCCCGGTCATCGAGGCTCGCAATGAGCCCGAAACCGCACGAATCCCTTTCATAGGCAGCACGGCACAGGCCCCAGTCGCCCGCCCGCGGATCGCGGCCGTCGATGCTGGTGTTGAAAGCTGCAGGGTCAATCGCCATAGTTGCGCCCGTACTCATGCAACCCCGCTTAAGTTTGGCAGGGCCTTTAAGAAACAAAGACTTAAAACGGTTCTCAGCGCTTAAAGTTTAAGCACCGGGTGGGGCAAACGCCGCGCAGCGCGCCTAAAGTATGCGACTCATAATACCTGCGGGAGGATCAGCGTCAATCGTCCGCGCTATCGGCGGCCGCTGCAGGCGTCAGCAATGACAGCAGGCGTCAGCAACCACTGACGGCAATGAGCGAGCGCACGGCCTGCCGGTCCGTCCACCCGCAGTAGATGATAAGGAGTGCTAAGCCACCTCGATCCCGCCTCCGCCCTGGCCATAGGCCTGTTGATTTTTGCGCTCGTCATGGTGATCGCCTTCGAGGCGACCAACGGCTTTCACGATGCGGCCAATGCCGTCGCCACGGTCATTTACACCAAATCGTTGCAGCCGGGGCAGGCCGTGGTGCTGTCCGGCATCATGAACTTTGTCGGCGTGCTGGTGGGCGGTATCGCCGTTGCCTACGCGCTGGTCGAATTGCTGCCCACGGAGGTGATGTCTCCGCCCGACGGCGGCCCCGCCGTGGCCATGCTGGTCTCGCTGTTTGTGGCCGCCTTGAGCTGGAACATCGGCACCTGGTGGTTCGCCTTGCCGAACTCCAGCTCGCACTGCCTCATCGGTGCACTCATCGGCGTCACCGTGGGCAATTCGCTGGTGCACGCCCGCAACGTCGGCGACGGGATGCATTGGGCCCAATTGTGGCGAGTCTTAGAGGCGCTGGCGATATCGCCGCTGCTGGGTTTTGTCCTCGCGGGCGGCTTGTATTTCCTGTGTCGCAAGCATCTGCATGATCCTCGCCTCTACGAGCCCGTGATCGATCGTCCGCCGGTTTGGTGGATGCGAAGCATTCTGATCCTCACCTGCAGCAGCGTCAGTTTCGCCCATGGCACGAACGACGGTCAGAAGAGCATCGGTCTCATCATGCTGACCATCATCGGCATTTTTCCGGCGACGTATGCCTTGAATCCGGCGGCGCACCTGTCCCTGAAAGAGATGGCTTCGATGATGCGGCAAGCCGAGCCGCTGATTCGCCAATACGGCGATGACGAAAAGGCGGCCGCATTGGACGCCATCAGATCCATCGCGAGTCAGGCCGACGCCTTGGGTGGCGGCGCCGATCCGAGCGCGGGTCCCCGGCGACTGGAAGTGGGGCCCAAATCCGCATCGGCCACGTTGCGCGCGTCCATACGCGACGATGTGTACCAAGTGATTTCGGAATTGAAGCACGCGGAAGGGGCAAAGGGCATAAGCGCGGAAGATAAGCAGACGGCGCACAAGCTTGCGAAGACCTTGAGCGGGACGGTCGAATATGCGCCCTTCTGGGTGCGCATGCTCAGCGCCCTGTGTCTCGGGGTGGGGACGATGTTCGGCTACAAGCGCATCGTAAAAACCTTGGGGGAGCGTCTCGGCAACGTGCATTTGACGCCCGCGCAAGGTGCGTCCGCCGAAGTGGTGGCGGCCGTTCTCATCGGCACTGCGGGTTTTACAGGTCTCCCGGTGAGCACGACGCACATCGTCACCTCCGGGATCGCTGGCACCATGGTCAGCTCGGGTGCCGGCCTTCGCTATCGTATGGTTTCGCGGATCGTGATTGCGTGGCTCATTACCTTACCGGTCACGATTTCGGTTGCCGCAGGGTTGTACTACCTGCTGGCGAGTCCGACGCTCTGACCTAGCCCGCGATGTAGCGTTCCAGTTGCTCGATATGCTGCGATTGTTCCTGGATAACGGCCTTGACGAGATCGCCGATGGACAACATGCCGACGACGCGGCCGGACTTGACCACCGGCAAATGCCTGAAACGCCCCTCCGTCATGAGCTGCATGCAATGATGCACCGTGTCCTCCGGCGTCACGCTGATCGCCGGGGCACTCATGATATCGCTCACCGGCGTGTCGTGCGAGGAGCGATTTTTCAGAATGACCTTCCGAGCATAGTCGCGCTCGGAAATGATCCCGAGCAACTCGCCTTCATTCATGACCAGCAGCGCGCCGACATGCCGCGTCGCCATGATTTCTATGGCGCGCAACACCGAATCGCTCGGCGCGACGGAGAAGACCTGGTTGCCCTTGACCTGAAGCAATTGACTGACGATCTGCATATACACCTGCTCTTGGCATCGGACGCCCTTGCGCTCTCATGACTATACTCGTGCCTGACACCAGGACAACCCGAAAAATGAACGACCCGGATCTGAAGCCGCCCATCGCCCCGCGCATGCCTCACGCAGTGGTTTCGCCCCATGGCACGCGAATTGATCCCTATTACTGGCTGCGTGACGACGAACGCTCCAATCCCGAGGTCCTGGCCTATTTGAAGGCGGAAAACGAGTTTCGGGAGCGCAGCATGGCAAGGTCCAAGCCGTTGGAGAATGCGCTGTACGAGGAAATCTATGCGCGGCTCAAGCAGGACGACTCGACGGTGCCCTACCGAAAGAACGGCTATTGGTACAGCACTCGGTTCGAGCCGGGCAAGGAGCACCCCATATTTGTGCGGCGCAAAAACTCGCTGGAGGCGCCCGAAGAGATTCTGCTCGATGCCAACGCGCTTGCGGCCGGCCACGAGTATTACCGCATCGGCGCCATCGATATTTCGGTGGATTCGGCCTGGATGGCCTATTGCGAGGACACCGTGGGCAGGCGCCAATTCACGCTGCGCTTCAAAAATCTTGTCAGCGGAGAGACTCAGCCGGTTGCCATCGCCGACGTCGAATCCGACTTCACTTGGGCCAACGACAACAGGACCCTGCTCTACGTCGAGAAAGATCCCGAGACGCTGCTCGGGCTCTACGTCAAGAAACATGTGCGTGGGCAGGATCCGAAGAACGATGAACTGGTTTTCGAACAAACCGATAGGCGCTTCTACACCGGCGTATCCAAGTCCAAGTCCGACGCATTCATATTTATCCACATGGAAAGCACGCTGTCCTCGGAATGGCGCTATGCGCGCGCCGACGATCCGCAGCTGCGCTTCGAAATATTTCTCGAGCACGAGCCGGATCACGAATACGACCTCGAGCACTTGGGGACCGATTTCATCGTGAGGTCGAACTGGCAGGCGCGCAATTTCAGGTTGGCGAGTGCGCCCATCGGCCCGCACAGCGACCGTGCCGGCTGGACCGATGTGATCGCGCACCGGCATGATGCCTACATCGAGGATTTCGACGTTTTCGAGCAGTTTCTCGCGGTCTCGGTGCGCACCGGCGGCTTGCACAAAATCTGCATTCACTCATTTGTCCGCGGCGCGGATTTTTTTATCGCAAGCGACGAGGCTGCGTACACCACATCGATGTCGGTCAATCTGGAACTGGACACGGAGATCGTGCGCTACGCCTATAGCTCGCTGACCACGCCGACGACCCTATACGACTACAACGTTCGCACGCGGGAACAGGTGCTGCTCAAGCGCGATCCGGTGCTGGGCAGTTTCGATCCCAAGGATTACGCCACCGAATTTCTCATGGCGCCCGGGCGCGACGGCACGGCAATTCCGGTGTCGCTGGTGTACCGCAAAGGTTTCATTCCCAACGGCTCAAGACCGCTGCTGCAATATGGGTATGGGGCCTATGGCCTCTCGATGGACCCGAGCTTCTCGTCGGCCAGGCTCAGTCTCTTGGATCGCGGCTTCGTCTATGCGCTTGCCCATGTGCGCGGCGGCCAGGAAATGGGCCGCGCGTGGTATGACGATGGACGGAAGCTGCATAAGAAGAATTCGTTCTACGATTTTATGGATGTGACGCACATGCTCATCGAACGCGGCTACGCGGCGAAGGACAAGGTCTTTGCGATGGGCGGCAGCGCCGGCGGCTTGCTGATGGGGGCCATTTCCGACATGAGCAACGGATTTTACCGCGGCATCGTCGCGCAGGTGCCATTCGTGGATGTGGTGACGACCATGTTGGATGAGAGCATTCCGCTCACCACCAACGAATACGATGAGTGGGGAAACCCTGCGGACAAGGAGTACTACGACTACATGTTGTCTTACTCCCCCTACGACAATGTCAGCGACAAACCCTATCCCGCCATGCTCGTCACCACCGGTCTCTGGGACAGCCAAGTCCAATACTACGAGCCGGCAAAATGGGTGGCCAAACTGCGCGCGATGAAGTCGGACAACAATCGCTTGCTGCTGCATGTGGAAATGGATGCCGGCCATGGCGGAAAGTCCGGGCGGTTCCAGCGCTATCGGGAGATCGCGATGGAATATGCATTCCTGCTCGATGAACTCAATAACAGTTAAAAAAAACGGGCGCCGCGAGCGGGAAGGGGGGAAGAACAAACCGCGGCGCCCTGGGGTGACCCAAAAACTTATCGCTTCGAGATATGAGCCTCCGGCGATGAATACTGCGCCGGGCCGGGCGCATATCGAGCTGCAAGCCGCGCAGCAGCCGCCACGCGTGCATCGATTCTCGAGAGAGCGAACTGACCGTCGCCGCGGCGAACCAACAGGGTTGCTTCGCGGCTGCCCTCATCTGCCAATAACGCAACAATTTTCGATTGCATACTCAACACGAAGCAAGCCGCGTGCCAGCCGCTACACTTAATTAAATCAGTGGGTTACGACGCCCCAGTTCTCCCTAAAGTGACGCGATTTGTCGGGTGCTGACGCGCTCCGCCCTCTTGAGGCGTAAGGCCTGACCTCAAGGATGAAGGAGCACGCAGGCCTGCGAGCCGGCCTTCAGCGCCTTGCAAATCGAATTCGCGCGTTCTTGGCTTATGCTCGCGACCTGTAGGCGATACAAGGTGCCGGAGGCGCCTTTCTTGGGCGAGACCTTGGGTGAAAGTCCCGCAAGCACTTTGGGATATTGCTTCTCCAGCGTTGCCCAGCGCTGGTTAGCGGCATCGGCCCCCGTTTTGAATGCGCCCAGCTGTACGCCATAGGCGCCCTGCGATTTTCCTGTCGCGGCCGTGCGCTTCATCGCGGAGCCGGGCTTGGGCGAGACCACCCTTGGCTCGGGCGGCCGAGCCGCGGCCGACGGTGATTCAGTTGGTGGGGCTGCCTGCGACGAGGAGGTTGTGTCGGCGCCTGCAGCGGTGCTGGAAGGCGCAGATGCGAGCGTGAAATTCTCAACGCGAATACGCGCTTCTTCGGTCCACTTGCCTTCCGGATATTGCTTCAAGAATGCTTGGTACGCCTCGAGCGTGTCGGTATCGCGGGCTTTCTGCCAGTCGCGCTCCTCGTACAATTCCTTGACTCGAGCTTGCGCCTGCGCCGTGAATTCGCCGCTCGGATATTTTTTCAAGAAAAGCTCGTAGGCATCGGTGGTATTCGCGGCCCGGGTTTTTTCCCAGTCGGTCTGTTGGCGGCTGCAGGCGGCCAGACTCAGCACGGCGGTCAAGGACAGGACCAAAAGCACTTTGTTGATGACCATTTTCACGCTACCGGGGGTTTGAAAAGAAGGCGCCATTCTACTTCCATTCGCGACCTCGCGGCGACGCCAAGCTCGTCACATCAACGACTATCTCGATAGGATAAGAAGGGGGGATGGCCCAACAAAAACGCCGTTTTCTAGACAGCAGCTCGGCTAGCCCCACCTTCATCGGAGAGAATTCGGTCTTCGTGGGGGACATTCGCGGTTCGGGACAATTCGTCGTATCCGGCGAAGTGCATGGCGACGGTGAACTTGATGGGGCGCTGAATCTGTCGGCGACCGGCAGCTGGCACGGCCAAGTCCGGGCGCAGCAAGCCATCATCGCGGGCACCATTTTGGGAGGCCTGATTGTTCTGGATAAGCTGGAAATCGGCTATACGGCCGTGATTCGCGGCAGGGTCAGCGCCCGCACGGTGGCAATCGCCAAAGGTGCGATCGTCGACGGCGAAATCGAAGTGACCTCGGGCACGCCGGTGATGCAATTCGAGGAAAAGCGCGACTCCAAACCCGACGGCGAATGAAATCCCGCGCATGTTTGCTAATGGCGACAGTCACGCAAAGTTGGTGTGTTCGAGCGTAATCACGCATTCTAGCGCCATCTGTTCCAGCTCCTGTCACAATGAAAGAATACGATGTGGTCATCATCGGCGGCGGCATTCACGGCGCCGGCGTTCTGCAAGCCGCGGTCGCGGCAGGCCACAAGGCGCTGCTCATCGAGCGCCAGGGATTGGCCAGCGGCACATCCAGTAAATCCAGCAAACTCATTCACGGCGGACTGCGCTACTTGGAATCGGGACAATTCGCCCTGGTGCGGGAGAGCTTGCACGAGCGTGCCGTGTTGCTGCGGGTTGCCTCCGAGCTGGTGGAATTGAAGGCGTTTTATATTCCCGTTTATCGCGACACTCGCCGCCGGACTTGGCAGTTGAAAATCGGGCTGATGCTCTATGCGCTGCTCGGCAGTTTCGATGCGTCCACTCGTTTCGGCAGCGTCCCCAAAGCAGAATGGCCCAAGCTCGACGGCTTGAAAACGCAAGACCTTGATGCCGTCATTCGCTACCACGACGCACAGACCAACGATGCCCTGCTGACGCGCGCCGTGGTGAGATCGGCATTGGGCCTGGGCGCAGAACTTGCCATGCCCGCGAGATTTACGCGCGCGACTTTGGGCGATGATGGCGTGAGCGTGGCTTATACCGCGTCGGGCTCAGATGTCGAGGTCAAGGCCCGAGTGCTGGTCAATGCCGCCGGCCCGTGGGCAAGCCACGTGGCACGCGCCGTTGAACCGGCCATCCAGATACCTAACCTGGATTTGGTTCAGGGTACGCATATCGTGATTCCGTATCCGCTCACCGCAGGCATTTTCTATGTCGAGAGCCCGACGGACGGACGTGCAGTCTTCGTCATGCCGTGGGCAGGCGCGACCTTGGTCGGCACCACCGAAACGCCGTATCGCGGCGATCCGGATCAAGTGCATCCGCTGCCGGAGGAAGAGAACTATCTGCTGGCCGTGGTGCGCCACTATTTCCCGCACCTGGCGCACCTGACGCGCGACGACATCACCGAGCGTTTTGCCGGACTCCGGGTGCTGCCGGCGGCCGAGCAGCCGGCCTTCGATCGGTCGCGCGAGACCATATTCACCACGGATCGAGACGCACGCCCACGCGTGCTTTGCATCTATGGCGGCAAACTTACCGGGTGGCGGGCGGCCGCAGCCCATGTAATGCAGCGCATTAGCCCTTCCCTGCCGGCTGCGGTCAAGCGCGCCGAAACGGATCTGTTGATTTTGAGGAGACCAGCATGAATAAGAGCGGCTTAGCCCTGGCGGGGTTGGCGTTGTTTGCTACGTGGGCGCACGCGGAGGACTACCTGAGTCCCACCGAAGAGCGCGTGCGTTTATCCATCGGAGTCATACGCCTTTCAAACCACACCGACTTTCAAATCAACAGCCGCACAGGCGTGCCGGGTACGCCGATCAATGCGGAGGATATATTTGGGCTGGACAAGTCCGATTACGAAGCCAAAATCCAAGCGATGGTGCGGGTCGGTGAGCGGCATCGATTGCGATTCGACTATTTTTCTCTGGACCGCACGGGTCAAGCGACGATAACGCAGCCCCTGGTCTTTCGCGACGTGGTGCTGCAGCCCACGGACCCGGTGAATTCGAACCTGTCGATACGCACATTCGGCATCACCTACGGCTATTCCTTTTTGCACGGCGATAAATACGAAGTGGCCGCGACGCTGGGCATCAATGACACCGACATCTCGGCGCGCGCACGGGTCCAGACTCAGACTCGGCATGTGGATCAAAGCGAGGATCAAGCGGGTCCTTTCCCCACCGTGGGACTCGATGCGACCTATGTGCTCAGCAAGCGATTTTATTTTGACGCCCGCGCCCAGTACTTCAAAGTCCATATCAATAATCTAGATGGCTCGCTGGGCATTTACGAACTGGACGCGCTGTATCGCCTGCGCCCCAACATTTCCTTCGCGCTGGGCTACACGTCCTTGCGCGCACACCTGAACTCGACGCAGCCCAAGCAATCGGGATTGTTCAACTTCAATTCCAGCGGTCCGGAAGTTTTCGTCCGCATCGCCTTCTAGGAGCAGTCCGCGTATTAAGGCGTGCCGGACTCGGCGGTGAATTCGACCCGATTGTTGGCGGTCGCGGCGCGATTCCATTCACCGGCCGTGACGCTCTCGGTACGCGACGGATACGGCACGTTGGCATGGGTGGTGCCAGTGCTCTCGAGCGCCACGGTGATGGCGCCCCCGGTGCGTTGACGCACCCCCGCGATCAAGTTGGCAAACGCCAAGGACTGGCGTTGCTGTCCCGACAGCGCCTCATCGAGCGGATTGCCGATCATATCGCAGCGATTGATCGGCAAAGTAGGGGCGGCAGGGACGTAACCGTCGGTGGCATTGCCGCTAAGACAAAACAGTCCCGCCGAGCTCGTTATCTTCACGACGCCGTGAAATCCTTGTGCCTCGAGCTTCATCAGCATCTCGCGCAGCACCTCGAGACGGCTGCGATCAAACGCGATTTCACCGTACGGCACTCCTTCGATGTGTGCCGCTACGGCGTTGGCGCCGGCTGTGGCCGTCGCGGTGCTGCTGTTTGCGGTCGCAAGCGCGCCGGTCAGGTCTTTGACCGCGGCTGCCAGGTCGAGCCGCGCGCGTTGCAATTCTGCGTTCACCGCTTTGAGGGAGGCCATCTCCGTCCGTGTGCTTGCCAATTGGTTGCGCGCAACAAGCCAACTTGCCGCAAAGGCGATCGCGATGAGCAATCCCGCTATCGCGGCGGCGAAGGGCCAGACGTTGCGCTTCGGCGGCACCGGCGGCGGCGCGATCGGGTCGGCGCCCGGTGGCGGTATTCCACCGTTGCGTAAATCGCTGATGATGCGTGTCGAGAAGCTGTCGAGACTGGCGACGATGAAGCGGCGGATGTCCACCGCCTGGTCTTTCACCGCCTGTTCAACCCGCCGTCCCCAATCTATGTTGCCGCCACCCGCGCCTCTGGCTTGAGGCGGCTTCTCGACGGAAGTTCCCGACTCCAGTTCCACCGGCTGCAATGCCGGCTCCGTCGTGTCGCGCCGATCGGGCAACAAATGCAGCTCGTACAATACTTTCGACACATCGACGGGGCGAACCTGCTTGGGCAGAACGCCCATGGCGCCCAGCGCGCGCGCTTGCCCGACGTACAGTTCGCCTTCCTGCGAGGTGTACATCATGATCGGAATCATGGCGGTCTGCGGATTGCCTTTGATCGCCTGCACCGCCTGAAGGCCATCCATGCCGGGCATCAGGTGATCCATGAAAATCGCATCGGGCCGGTTGCTCTTCAAGTACTCAATGGCCTGTTCGGCCGACTCCGCCATGTCGACTTCAATGTCATACTTCTCAAGCATGCGGCTTAAGATGACGCGAGCCGATTTGGAGTCATCGACGACTAGTGCGCTTTTTCGAGCCATAAGATTTAAGTTTAGCGCAGTCCTCTAAAGCGCTGTCCCGCCCCGTGCCGTGGTGCCCGTCGCAAGCTCACGACGAACACAACGTCCTTGAGCCGAAGCGCTTAGGGTTCGGCTCGAGAAGACCCGCGCAAAAACTTATGCCGGATCAGCGCTCTGCGATTCCTTGTTTTGGGAAATCCAGGTCAGCGCCGATTCGACATCGGCGAGTTCACTCGCGGTGAACCCCTCGATCCTCACGCCCGTGGCTTCCGCCTTCTTCTTCGAAAGCTCGGCCGCCGCTACCGTATGTACCCAAACCAATCCGCGGCGCACCTTGGCCGTAAATTTTTGCTGCTTCTCGTCGGTCATTACCCACTCCTTAAAATTATCTACCGCAGTCTACGGTGCCGCGATGGCCCGGTCCATTCGAGCACTGTAGTTGTTGATCGCGCGGGAGACCACCCCAATATATTGATTGGCCTCATCCCAGCGCCGCTCTTCGATGGCCTCGCGAATGCCCGGCAGCGTCTTGACGCCGTACCCGGTATGCAATCCGGGCGCATATATCATGTGCTGGTACCACTGTCGCCCCGGCAAGCCACGGGAATCCATCAAGTTCTGCTCGAGCAATGCAAGCGTAGAATTTACCCGTTCGCGCTCTGCGCCGCTTCCGGAATCGCTCGCCGCGCTCAGACGCGCGTACTCCTTGTCGAAAGCCTTGGCGCTTTGCTCCAGCCTTGCCACGGCATTGTCGAGCCCTGCGAAATTAAGGTACGGCACATCGGCGGGACGCGCCGGCGGCGCGCGCGGGAAGTCCGGGTTGACCGTCAATTTGTAGGACTCATCGTCGAGCAGGTTGGCAAGCTCGCGCGTCTTGGTTCGCATACCATCGGCGAGCTTGTGCAGCTCCTCGTTATAGCCCGCAACCGATGCGGCGAAATCGCTTTCCCGCACGGGGATCAATTCGGCCTGCGCGGCACGCAGCATGACTCGCCCGGCCACCTTCGCCAGCGTCACGCCATACTCGAAGGTGGGATCCACGAACCTGCGGTAGTGATCGAACGAATCGTAGGCCGAGTGATAGACGCCGTATTGCGATTCGCCCTGAAACCCTAGATTCACTGAATTGATGCCCAGGTGTTGCAGGAAGGGAGTGTAATCAGACCCCGATCCAAGCGCACCCAATTGCAAATCTCCATTGGCATTGCCCCGCGCCGGAGTGTCGGTTTGAGAGCCTTCGAGGCTCATGACTCGTCTCTCGGCCAGCGAGCGAACGAGCACACTGGCCCCTGTTTCCGGGTCCTTCACATCGCGCGCCACTTCGCTCAAAAAGTGCTGAACGGCGTGGCTGCCTTCCGCGCTGATAAAGCCGCGGCCGTTGGTATCCGAATTGACGTACATAACGGCTTTGGCTTTGAGTTCCGCGGCATGCTGTTCGGCCCATTCGGTGGAACCCAGCAACCCCGGCTCCTCTCCATCCCAGCTGGTGTAGACCAGGGTGCGGCGCGGACGCCAGCCTTCCTTGACTAACTTGCCGATGGATTTCGCTTCGGCCATCAAGGCCACCTGACCCGCAAGCGGATCCATGGCGCCGAATACCCACCCATCATGATGGTTGCCGCGGATGATCCACCGATCGGGCTCTTCGCTGCCCTTGATCTTCGCCACCACATCGTAGATCGGCTTCTGACTCCAATCCGACAGCACTTTCATGTGCACTTGAGCGGGCCCCGGACCGATGTGGTAACTCAGCGGTAAGCCGCCGCGCCATGACGGCGGCGCCACGCGGCCTCCCAACGCGGCGAGCAAGGGCTCGGCATCCGCGTAGGAAATGGGCAACACCGGAATTTTCAGCAAGGTTTTCGCATCCTTGAGCGCCAAACGTTTGGCACTCGGCACCGCTCCGACCCCGGGTGTCAGGGGATCGCCGCTGTACAAAGTAAGATCCTGCACCGAGCCGCGCTGCACGGCATCGCGCGGCCGATATCCGCCCTTCGGATAGATATCGCCCTGCCCATAACCGTCATCTTTCGGATCCGAATAAATCAAGCAGCCGACGGCGCCGTGTTCGTAGGCCAGCTTCGGCTTGAGTCCTCGCCAGCCGCCGCCATAGCGGGTCAACACGATGCGTCCCTTGACGTTCACCCCTTGGCGTTCGAGTTCCTTATAGTCCTCGGGCATGCCCTGATTCACATAGACGAGCTCGCCGGTGACATCGCCGTCTGCGCCGTACACGTTGTAGGGCGGCAGCTCATCCTTGGTCTGCGTCGAGGTGCCGTCACCCTCGATGGGCGGCTCGCTCAAGCGCGCCTTGAAATGATTGGGCGCAATCAGCTCAACCGAGACTTCGCGCGGCGTCGGATACAGCACCGAGAACGTTTCGATTGCGGCATCCCAGCCCCACTCGCGAAACTTCGCCAGTTCGAATTCCGCATTGGCCTTGTCATGGGCGGAACCCACGTGGTTCGGCGCGGAGGCCATTTGTTGCATCCAGGCACGCAGATCCGCCGCCGACAAGCCGGCATCGAATCGCTGTTCCAATTGCAACTCGCCGGCCGCGGCGCCGCTTGAAAAGCCTTCGAGATCGACCGGTGCCGAAGCTGTGTCTGCATTCACCGTACCGGTAAACGAACCGGCAAGACCTAAGGCCGCCGCAGCGCCGATGAGCGCGCTCAAACCGCGCGAGATCCTAACTTCCACTTAATTCTCCTCTATTCGCGAATGCCGGTGCCGCGGTTCAACAAGGTTACTGCCAGCGCAAACATCACGACGGCGGCGCCTATCATGATGGCATAGGCCAAAGTCAAATCGACGTCGGAGGTGCCGAGAAAGCCAAATCGAAATGCGCTTACCATGTACAAAATCGGATTGCCATTGGAGGCAACATGCGCCCAGCTCGGCAGCATGGTGACCGAATAGAACACGCCCCCGAGGTAGGTGAGCGGTGTGAGCACGAATGTGGGGAACCAGGAAATCTGGTCGAAATTCTTGGCGAACAAGGCATTGATAAATCCGCCCAACGCGAAGATGAAACTCGTGAGGAATGCCGCACTAATGATAGCAGGCACGTGCGTGATCGAAAGATGCGTGAAGAACAGGGAAATGATGGTCACCACGGTACCGACCAAGACGCCTCGCAGCACGCCCCCCATGGTGTAGCCCAAGACGATGAGCCAATTGGGCAGCGGCGACACCAACAGTTCCTCGACGTGCTTGCCGAACTTCGCACCAAAAAAGGACGATACGACATTGCCGTAGGAAGTCTGAATCACGTTCATCATGATGATGCCGGGCGCCATGAACTGCATATAATCGTAGCCGCCGACTTGGCCGACGCGTCTGCCGATCAGGCTGCCGAAAATGACGAAGTACAGCGTTGCGGTGACGGCGGGCGGTACGATGGTCTGCCCCCAAATTCGCACGATGCGGCTGAACTCGCGAATGATGATGGTTTTAAAGCCGATCCAATCCAGTGCCGCCCGCGATTCGGCCATCAGGAAGCCTTTGCGGCAGCGGCGGCCGTTGCGGCGGCCGTGGCCGTCTTGACGCTGCCGTCGACCAGACGGATGAACAATTCCTCGAGTCGATTGACCTTGTTGCGCATGCTATTGACCACGATGCCCTGCGCCGTCAGTTGCCCGAAAATGTCGTTCAAGCTTTGGCTCTTCGACATTTCGACTTCCAAGGTGTGATCGTCCACCAGAGTCGCTTTGAAGCCGGACAGCTCGGGCGGCGCGCCGCGCGGTTCGCGCAAATTGAACACGAAAACTTCGGTCTGCAGCTTGCGCAGCACATTGACCATGCTGTCGCGCTCGATAATGTTGCCACCCTCGATAATCGCGATGTGACGGCACAGATTTTCTGCCTCTTCTAGATAGTGCGTCGTCAGAATGATGGTGGTTCCCCGCGCATTGATTTCGCGCAAAAACTCCCACATGGAGCGGCGGATCTCAATGTCGACGCCCGCCGTCGGTTCGTCCAAAATCAGCAGCCGCGGTTCGTGCATGAGGGCGCGCGCAATCATCAGGCGGCGTTTCATGCCGCCGGACAGTGCGCGTGCGGTGGAGTTGCGCCTGTCCCACAGCTGCAGTTGCTTCAAGTATTTCTCGGCACGTTGCTTGGCAAGCGGCCGAGGTATTCCGTAGAACCCCGCTTGATTCACCACGATGGTGAAGGGGGTCTCGAACATGTTGAAATTAATTTCCTGCGGCACCAAACCGATGCAGGATTTGGCCGCTTCCAGTTCTTTATCTATATCGTGGCCGAACACTTGGACCACGCCGCTGGTTTTGTTGACCAGGGAAGTGGTAATGCCGATAGCGGTAGTCTTGCCCGCCCCATTGGGTCCGAGCAGCGCGAAAAAATCCCCTTCTTCGACCTCGAGATCGATTGCCTTGAGGGCTTGAATGCCGTTTTTGTATATCTTGGTGAGCTGTCGGAGGACTAGAGCATGCATACGAGCCGCCTAGCCTAAACCTCACGAGGCTCGCTTGGCAATTGAGCCGCGGCGGCGAGCTGCAAGCCCGATAGCTGCACCCGGCGCAGCGCGGCCGGATCAGGGCGCGCCGCTGCGCCGATTAGGGCTGTCCAGTAAGCGTTGCAGTGGTTCCAACGGGGAGCGAGATTGACCACCTCGGTCGCCGCCAGGGCCGGCAAAGCGTCCACCGGGACGCGTCGGAAAGCATCCGCCGTGTCGCCCTGCATGCCGAGAAGAAGGTGCACCGCGAGACCCGGGCTCGATGCGAGATGCCATGTGTAGAAAAGCGCAAGGCGCACGAAATCGACAAGTTCGCGATCGGCCCTTGGCGCATCGGCTATCGCCCAAGCCGAGGCCGTCTGCAGGCGTCCTCGCCAGTGCTCTTCGTCTTGAAAGCGCAGGTCGAATAATGCGTACGGGCAATCGGCCGCCGCGGCACGCTGCGCGGGCGACAACAGCGCAACCTGCGTGCCGAATCCTGACCACGGGACACCCTTGCCCGCCAAATCCAGAAAGCGGCGGTTCAGTCCGCGTATCGACGTCAATTGTTCGATCGACAAATGCGGCTCCTGGGTCCAATTGATGAATGCCTCCTGCACGATCGCCTCCTTTGCCTCTTAGGGCCGGGTGAGCCGTTACGCATTTCGCGATAAAGGAGTGGCAAAATCGCGCCAAAACCTCTTGGCAGTCAAGCTAACTTTGTGATTAATTTCTGTCAAATTCTTTTTGACCGAAAACGCGTTGAAATTGCACGGGAGCCGACCATGAGAGTATCCGACGATCGCTACACCAGAGACCGGCAGAAATTCGATCTTGCACTGCGATTGATCCGCCACGAAGCGCGCACTTTTACCATTCGCCAATGGACCGGCTTGAGTGACGACCGAATCCGCAAGTTGTACCGCAGCTACGTCGTGGAGTCGGCGCGCGGTCACGAGGAGTCGCGCGTGGTACTGCGCCACCGCGGCAAGTCGCCGCGGCAAGCGGCATTTTTCTTTCGCAACCCCGAGCTCAATTTTCAGGCAGCACAGCTCGCGAGCCTGTTCTTGATGTACGGATTGATGCGAGGCAACCAGCGCGGCGTCGAGCCGCACTATCGCTTAGGATCGCTCGAGTCCGGTGCATTGCTGTGCCGCGCGTATGAGGCCTATGTCGACATGCATAAGCCGGCCGGCATCTCCTTCGAGCACGCTTGGTTTTTGCTGCTGGCTGTCGCACGCCACGATGAAGTCGGCATCGCACGCTGCGCTTCATGCGGCGGCCTTCGCGTACGCGATCTGTTGGCGAAGCACAAGTTTGCATGCGGCAATTGCGACGGCACGATCGACAGCGCCGCGAGGCCCACCCCCTGCTAGAATCCGTAGGATGCAGTCCAGGAATATTCTGGCCGGTCCGTACCTGGACCGCGCCGCCCATTTGCGCAAGGACGCGCACTGGTTCGCGAACGCGCTGGCTGACGGGCGCAGCCGCGCACTGCCGGTGTGGAATTCACGCAATCTCATCGTTGCCGGTGACGCGCCGCGCGCAGCGCTGCTGGAACTCTCGGTCATACCGGAGCAGCACCGCAACAGCAACGATCTGACTTTGCTGGGACGATTCGGCGATATCGATATTTTTGCCTACGAGATCGAGGCGTTGGAGCCGCCGGCGCTGAAGTCCGGCACGCACTTCGAGGACCTGCGCTTGGTGGCCGCGCTATTGCCCGCCGAGGAGGCGGGCCTTTTAGGCTACGCACGCGGCATGATTGCGTGGCGGAACAGGCATCGCTTTTGCGGCACGTGCGGATCACCGACGCTGGCCGCCAAAGGCGGACATGTTCTGGTCTGCACAAACCCGGCTTGCCGCCACGAGCAATTTCCACGCATCGATCCGGCCATTATTGTCCTCGTCAGCGATGGAGAACGCGCCTTGTTGGGACGCCAAGCCGCGTGGCCGGTCGGGCGCTATTCAACGATTGCCGGTTTCGTCGAACCGGGGGAGTCGCTGGAAGACGCCGTGGCACGAGAGGTTCTCGAGGAAACCGGCATCACCGTCGATCAGATCGAGTATCACTCATCGCAACCCTGGCCTTTTCCATCCTCCTTGATGCTGGGCTTTACGGCACATGCGCTGACGAGCGAGATTGCAAGGCGCGACGATGAACTGGAAGACGCGCAATGGTTCACGCGCGAGGATCTCAAGTCGGGCCGTCCTATCGTACCGCCGAGCGTGTCCATCTCTTTTCGCCTAATCGAGCACTGGTTCGATCAGGGCGGCGGCGAGAAGCTGCGGGAGATTCACAAGGGCTCCGCTTGGCGTTGACGGTCAACCGCGTTGCTAACCGCGCTCCCAATGACCGGGTCGCAGCCGCCAGCCGTCGCCCTCGCGGACCCACGCATGCGGCACCCAATGACGTCCAGGCCGCCCCGCCACCCAATGACCCGGGACCCACTCGTGCCGGCCGCCGACCCAGCCCCAATACCCTGCCGCCCAAACATACCCGGGCGACGGCGCGACGCCGATGACTTCGACACGCGGCGGCGGTGGCGCGACCATTACTACCCTACCCGCATAGTGACCCTGATCGGGCACCACCACGCATCCTGGCAATGCGACGCCACACGCAAGACCCATCGCTAAAACCGCGCCAACTCTGTTGCGCTGATTCATCAAGACCACCACTTATTTTTTGAAACGATTTATGGCTAACGTCTTTCGGACCCCGGCGTTGACGGGGCCTTTGAATCAGCATACCGCCGTCGGCTAGGGAGTACCACCCGCGCGCGATTTGGATTTGTCATTGCGGCGGCGGGTTAGCCGCTGTTGGGAAGGGTCGGTCTGCACGCTCAACGTCGGACGAACGATGCGCGATTTCAAGCGGTACATGGCCTCGTCGGCCCGATGCAGCAGCTTGGCGGCGTTCTCGCCGTGATACGGATACATCGACTCTCCGATGGAAGCCGTCAGCTGCTGCTGGTCGTTGCCTATCCAATACGGCAGGGATATGCGCTCGCGAACCGCGTCCGCTACCCGACTTACTGGGAAAGGATCGGGTATACCCGGCAACACCACCACGAATTCATCGCCGCCATAGCGGCAGCAAATATCGCCGGTGCGCACGCGGGCCGCAATCCGAGTCGCCACGGTGGTCAGAATCTTGTCGCCCGCTGCATGTCCGTATTTGTCGTTGATGGCCTTGAAGCCATTCAAATCGATGAACAGCAAACCGACGTGCAAATCCTGCTGCACGGCCTCGCCAATCGCCGCTTCCAATAACTCCAGCATACGTCGCCGGTTGAACAAGCCTGTCAGGCCGTCCCGGTCCGCGAGCCGCTTGGTCTCGGCTTCGCGCGCCCGCATCGCATTCAATTCGCGCAGCAGTGCGGCGTTGGTCAAACGCAGGATATCGATCTCGCGCAGCTCCGCCGAGGTGGCGCGGCGTCTGCGTGTGCCCGGCGAGCCGTCGCGCAACAGCTCGAGCGTCTCGTCATTGCCTAGAACCCCTTGCCGTGCGTATGCCATAGTAGTTCCTGACCGCCCAAGATCGAGCAAGCTTCATTGTCGCGGCCGCGGCTGCCGCGGGGGATCGGGTGGGCCCTGAGAAATATGTAAGATTTGACTGACTGACCGACTTCACATATTTCGGTCGTTGGAGCAAGAAATGCCCTACACCGCGGATCCTCGGGTGCTCTTTGCGGCGGAGCGCACTCTGCTAGCGTGGCAACGAACCGCAATCGCGCTCATGGGCTTCGGATTCGTGGTCGAACGATTTGGCTTGTTCCTGCAGATGGTGGCGCATCGGCCTGAATCGAGCGCACAGCGCATCTTCTCGCTGGCATCCGGTGTGCTTTTGTTGGTGCTTGGGGCGGCGGTGGCATTGATTTCAGCGCGTCAGTTTCATCAAGTGTTCAAGAGCGTGGACCCCGGGGTGGTGCCGCCGGGATACTGGACGCACGTCGGCGTCATTCTCAACATCATCCTCGCGGTGGTCGCGCTTGCCTTTGCGTTGCATTTCCTCATGGCGGGGAGAGGAGCCTGAGTGGAAATCACAGGCGGTTGTCTCTGTCGTGCCGTTCGCTATCGCATCAACGCGCCGCCTTTGGTGACTCGAGTTTGCTGGTGTCGGCTGTGCCAATATCTCGCGGCGGGCAACGCCACGGTGAACACCTGTTTTCCGAAAGACGCCGTGCACATCGCGGGCACTCTGCGCGACTACGCCAGCACCGCGGATAGCGGCAACGCGATGCACCGGCGCTTCTGCCCGTTGTGCGGAACTCAGCTGTTCTCCGAATCCGAGGCGCGCCCGACGCTGATTTTCGTTCGCGCGGGCTCGCTCGATGACCCGACGGTGGCACATCCCTCGCTCACCATATGGACCTCCCAAGCGCCCAGCTGGGCGTGCCTCAACCCGGAACTGCCGCACGTTCCGGCGCAGCCGCCTCCCCTGGCTTGAGCCGCCCGTCAACGGCAGCATGGTTATGCCGTTAAGGGGGACATGCAAGCCGAAATCGCCGTATTGCATTTTGGATTAGGCGCCAAGCCCGGCGACCGTGGCTTCTCTGACAGTCAAGGCGCGCACCCTCTCCAAGGGCTAATACGCGCCTAGACTGTTAGATCCACCCACCGCGAGAAATCTACATCCCCGAGGATTCAACGCCGGAATTCATCGAGGGAGGCGTTTCTGGCTCATAGGGCGATGAAGGCGGCGCGGCTGTCGGCTCTTGCATCTGCTGCGCGGCGGCCTTGGACGCGGGCCTTGGCCTTGGCGCTGCCTTCCTTGCGGCGGGCTTCGGTGCAGGCGGTGCTGCCTTCTTCTTAGGCGCCACTTTTTTCACGGCTTTCTTTGCCCTCGCCGCTACCTTTTTCTTGGCCTGCGACCGCGTCTTCTTAGCGGCTTTTTTGGCGGGCTTGCGTTTCGCCGCGCTACGGCTGGCCGACGCTCGCTTGGCCTTTGCCACTGGACGCTTCGTCTTGCGTTTTTTCGACTTGCTCTTTTTTGCCATGGTCACTCTTCTCCTGAACATCGTTCGAACTCGCCGTGAGAGTAGCCCTGAAAAAGTCTGCTGTCATCTGTGCGTGAACACTGGAGTCGTTCTCACGTATTGCGTAGGCTGCTTTGGTGTCCACAACAGAATCCATTCACCCGCTAAAAGATGTCTGGTTAAGACCTCGCCGTGTATTTCGGGAACTGGCCGAACGCCCCATCAGCGCCACCGACTATTTTTTGGCGGCGGTCCAAGGCATCGCGACTTCGATCATGTTTTATCGTACCCAGCTATCCGGATCCAACGCCGGCGCGGCGGAGATTCTGGGCAGCGCCGTTATTTTTGGCCCGCTGGCCGGGGTGGTAAGCATGGTTTTGTTTGCTGCCATCTACGGACGTTTGGGCAAGCGAGCCGGCGGTAAATCGACGCGCAACCAGGTATTCCACGTCCTGGCATACGGCGGCACTCCCGTGGCCGCATCGCTGGTGTTGTGGATATTCACGGCTTTGGTGGTTGGCGAACCTGCGCTGATTGAAAGGCCCGGCGTGGAGATCGACGGCTTCGTCGCCTTCATGCTGCGGGCCCAATTCGTCGCCTACATGTTGCTGCTGCTGTGGAGCGTGGTGTTGCAAGTGATGGGCTTCAGCGAGATTTTGGGCTTGACGACGCGCAAGGCCTTCGGGGTTTGGCTGTTGGGTCAGCTCTTGGCGCTGCTCTTGGCCCTATTCTTGAGCATCTTGATCGGCATTCTTTTTCCCGGCCTCGCACCCACCGCGCCTTAAGCTTAAGCTTAAGCTTAAGCGCCGTCGCGATCGGGGTTAGCCGCCGCGTCGCGTGACGGCGATAGCGGTGGCGGCGATGGCTCGCGAGCCCCGGGCGAATCCGAAGGGATGACAGCGGCAGGCGCCAGCACCGGTGGCGGGCTATGCAGCCGTTCGATCACGGACTTGGCCACTTCGGCCGCGGAGCGCATCGTATCGGGCGGTTTCGGGGCCCCTGCCTTGGGTGCACGAGTTTTCGGTACCGGCCTCGCTGGGCTCGCGGCGCCTGGCGCGGCTTTCCGTACCGCGTTGCGCTTTAAGCCGCGGGCCGGCGTGCGCACCGCGCCGCGCACCGGGGGTTTGGGACCGACCGCGGCCTTGGCCGCGCCATCCTGTACCCGGACCGCCGCGGCGGCATCGAGTTTCCGGCGCGCCTGCTTTGCCGCCTTTTTTTCAGCCTTGAAGGCCTTGCGCGCCTGCTTGAGCAGCGCCTTGGCCGACCGCACCTGTTCTTTCGCGCCGGCCGCCCTAGCGGCCGCCTTGGCGGCGGCGGCCTTCAATCGTTGCATCGTTGCAGGTTTGTCGGTCATGGGTTTTAAGACAGCACGCGAGGCAAAAATTCCCTGATGCCGGCCACTTCCTCGGCGCAAACCGAATGCGCCATCGGGTATTCGTGCCACTCAACCGCGTAGCCTTGCGCCAGCAAATAGTCTCGAGACTTTACACCCAACATGAAGGGCACCGTGCCGTCCGCTTGTCCGTGTGCCATAAAGATCGGGGTGGCGTCGTTCGCGTGAGCCCGCTCGGCCGCAAAGGTGATCAGACGCGGCAAATAGCACGACAATGCCACCACGCCGGCGAGCTTTTCCGGGAGACGCGAGAGCATGTACAACGACACGGCGCCTCCCTGCGAAAACCCAGCGAGCACTATCCGGCTGGCGGGAATTCCGCGGGTCACTTCCCGGGCTATCAGTTCCCGAACTTTCGTGTCCGCATCGGCAAAGCCCGCGGCGTCCTCCGCGGCCCGCCGGTCGATGCCGACAATGTCATACCAGGCGCGCATGCGCATACCGCTGTTGATGGTGACGGGGCGAACCGGCGCGTTGGGAAAAATGAACCGCCACGCGTGCGTGCCTGGCGACACCAACTCCGGCACGACGGGTTCAAAATCATGTCCGTCGGCTCCCAGGCCATGCAGCCAAATGACCGCCGCGTTGGGGTTTGGCGCCGTCTCTACTTCGATGGTTTCCAGCATTTTCGATAATGTACTAGGAATCTGCAGCCAGTGCGGATTGGATATGATCGGCGCCATGCCCCTGACCATCAACCATCTGCGACGTTATGCGATCGCTCGTTCGCTATTCAAACCGACCACGCTCAACCGCGCCATCGGGAAATTGGGATTCGTTCAAGCCGATCCCATCCGCGCCCCCGCCCGCGCGCAGGACCTGACCTTGCGCCATCGCGTGAAAGGATATCGCGCCGGGGACCTCGAGCGCCGCTATCCGAAGCTGGAACTCGAGGAGGATTTTTTTATTAATTACGGCGTTCTACCTCGCGCCTACCACTCCCTCTTGCACCCGCGTACTGCGCCTAGCAAATTGACGCCCACCCGTGAGAAGCAGGCGCAGGCCATTCTCGCATTCGTTCGAGAACGCGGCGCCGTGCATCCGCGCGAAGTGGACGCGCACTTTGGCCATGGCCGGGTGACCAATTGGTTCGGCGGTTCCTCGAATGCGAGCACTCAATTGCTGGACGGCCTGCATTACCGGGGGCTGCTGCGTGTGGCGAGACGCGACGGCGGCACGCGCATCTATATCGCACGCGAAGCGGCATCTTCGGAAGTGCCGGTGCTTGCCGGCCTCCCAGAGGTTACCGAGCCCTCGAAAATGGATGTGCTGGTGGATGTGATCGTGCGCAAATATGCGCCGATGCCGGCAAACACCCTGTCCTTCTTCGTAAACAGGCTGAAGTACGGCGCGCCGCAATGGGACAAAGACCGCGCGGCGGCGCTGGCGCGCGCCAAAAAGCGTCTTGGGAACGGCCGGCTCGAGGGCGTCGAGTGGTATTGGCCTGCGGAAGAAAGGCCGCAGTCGCCGCGGTGGCGGCCGGATGACGGCGTGCGGCTGCTCGCACCTTTCGATCCGGTCGTTTGGGACCGGCGTCGCTTCGAGATCTTTTGGAATTGGGCCTATCGCTTCGAAGCCTACACGCCGGCGCCAAAACGAAAGTTAGGCTACTACGCCCTGCCGCTGCTATGGCACGAACGGATTATCGGCTGGGGAAACTTAACCGTAGTCGATGGACGGTTGCGCAGCGACTTTGGCTTCACCGACCGCCATGCTCCGCGCAATCCGGGCTTTCGAGATGGACTTGAAATGGAGTTGAGTCGATTTCGAACATTTCTCGGCGTCCAATGACGGCCTTGACCTCCTAACGCAAACGCCCTCGCGAATGCGAGGGCGTTGCGTGCTTTGGCCTCTATTGCTGATTGCGTGTTGCGCTCGCCGACCCGGCGCCGGCCGCATTGAGCGACGTCGACCCGTCGGAATGCTGCGCATCGAATGCGCCGACTCCATTGGCCGACGTCGAGCCGCCGCCAGTCATTGCACCGGCGCCGCCTGCTCCCGTTAGGCTGGCGGAAGGTGACTTTTGCGCCGTGGCGGATGCCGCCGGGGCAGCCACTGCGTTCACGGCGGGTTTGGACGGCTGCGTCTGAGCCGCGCTATTCGTTGCATTCGATGGCGCGGATTTGGACCCAGCCGCGGTCGATTCAAGCGAACCGGCAGCCGTTGCGGCACCCGCGGCCGACTGCACAGCCGAGCCTGCAGTCGCCGATCCTGGCTTGGCGGAATTCGCAGCATTCGCGGCGTTCGCGGCGTTGCCGACATTGGCTGCCGGATGCAGTTTTGGCTTGTCGAGCGATCCGCCCATGGCGCCCTGGCCCTGGAATGCACCTTGGCCCGCGAAGCCGCCGACGCGGTTCATGCCGCCGAGTCCGCCGGCAAGCCCGCCGCCGAAGCCGCCACCCAAGCCACCGCCCAAGGCACCGGCGTGCGCGGGCAGGATTACGGCCAGCGCCGTCGCCATACTGACTGCAGCAAACATCTGTTTAGTGTTCATCGTCGATCTCCTGGTTGACCGCGCACATGCGCGGCCTTCACCGATTGATACGACTGGCCCCGGGCTTTTCTTCCACGACGGCCTAATTTTTCTCGCCGTGGGCGGCGACCACGCCTTCGCCCACCAAACCGTAGCCATATGTCAAATCACGGCCCGGCGGTCCCAAATCGATGGCATGCCGCGCCAACTCCTGAACCGCGGTTTCGCTGGCGTGGGGTTCGGGCGCCGCCAGTCCTTGCGCCAGCAGCGCGGCCACGATGGGCGCGGCGAAAGATGTGCCCCGCACCGCCGAATACTTGCCGCCGTTATCCGCGGCCACCATGTCGGCGCCCCGCGCCGCAAACGTAACTTGTTTACCGCGCGCAGCCTCGATGAGGACTCGGCGATGCGCATCCACGGCAGTCACGCCGACCACGCCGGGATAAGACGCCGGATAGAGCGGCGGCGCAGCAGGCCCGTCATTCCCCACGGCGGCTACCAGCAAATATCCGCGAGAACTCAAGGCACGCACGATCTGGGCCAGGGCGGCATTGTCAGGTCCCACCAAGCTCACGTTGATTACCGCCACCCGCTGCTGCGCCAGCCAGGCGAAGGCGGCGGCCAGCGCATCGGCCGCGCCGCCCGTCGGCTGGCCGCAATAGACGTCCGCGGCATACAACTCGGAACCCTGGCCGACGAGCAAAGACGCAACAGCGGTACCGTGCACGCTCGCCATGGGATGATTGGCGCAGCCCCATGCGTGGATCTGGGTGTCGCGAAAAACCGGGTGCGACGGGTCGATGCCGGAATCGATGAGGCCGACCCGAGAGACGGGGACGGCGGCAACCGCGCCGACGGGGGTTGGGGTCGCGGGTGGCGCGGGGGAACCGCCGCTGCCTAAGTAAATGTGATTGAAATCATACGTGCCGCTGGGATCCGACTCGCGCAATCTTCGCAGCGCTTTGAGGAGCCCCCAGGCCGATGGCGGCTGCAAGACGACCAAGTGAACCTCCAGATCTTGGATGTTCTGTTCTCTCACCACGCGAAACCCCAAGGCCAGCGCTCCGTTCATGGCCTTTTCCGACGGAGAAAAAGCCAGCAGTTCATCGCGCACAATGGGATTGCCATGAGGATCGGCGGCAAGCGCGTGCGGATTGGCGCGCAGCAAGCGCGAGATTTGCAGGAGGCGCAGGTCGCTCAAACCGGTGAGCGAGTTGTCCGCGGTTTGCCCGAGAGCCTGCACGGGTTGAGGCAAAGGCGGCAGTGGCACACCCGGCAAACGCAGCTGCGCTTGGGCCAAGTTCACCCCCGTTATTCCGATCACTGTCCACAAAAGCAAACGCATGAACCTTGGCCTCCGAGCAAAAGCACGCTGCTGACGCCTATCTTAAGACTGTTAGCATGCAGGGATTAAACGGCAACCCTCGAACGTCTACAGTGTGAGTACGAACGAAAGCGTCGGAAACATCCAGGATCAAATCGTCGCTTTGCTGCCTCGCTTAAGGCGCTTCGCGCGGGGCCTGGTGCGCAATCCGCACGATGCCGACGATGTGGTGCAAATCGCAGTCGAGAGAGCTCTGCTGCATTTGGACCAGTGGCACCGGGACGCACGCTTGGACAGCTGGCTGTTCAAGATCGTGCGTAACGCTTGGATCGATGAGGTGAGATCGCGCGGCCGCGCACTTAAGATTTTCATGCCTGAGGAAGCGGGCGAACACGTTGGAGAGGCCTCGATGGAAAGGGTCATAGACCGCTTATCCGTAGAAGCGGCCTTGCACCGGCTGCCGCAGGACCAGCGTCTGGCGGTCAGTCTGGTCTTGGTCGAGGGATTGTCCTACAAGGATGCCGCGGATGTGCTCGAAGTACCGCTCGGAACCCTGACCAGCCGATTGTCGCGGGGCCGCGAGGCGCTGCAAGCGATGCTGCAATTTCCGGGAGGAGAGCCATCATGACCTTGACGGACGAAACGCTCATGGCCTATGCGGACGGTGAAGTCGATGCGGAAACGCGCGCCGTCATCGAATCGGCCATGCGTGAGGACCCCGAGGTTCGCAGCCGCGTCGAACGTCATCGCGCGCTGCGCGAAGCGGTGCAAGGCGCATTTTCCTCGGTCCTCGACGAGCCGGTCCCGGATCGGCTCATCGCCGCAGCGCGCGGTCAGGGCGCCGTAGCGGGGGGCAAGGTCGTTGACCTTTTGCGCGTTCGCGCTGCGGTGCGCGCGCCGGTGGAAACATCGCTGGGCTCGCGGCGTTGGCAACCGGCCGCCCTGGCCGCCAGTCTGCTGATGGGGTTGGGGTTGGGTTACTTAGCCTCACACAATTCCAACGCGTTGGTGAAGTCCAGCTCGAGCGGTGGACTCATCGCGAGTGCGGCGCTCGACGAGGCGCTGTCCAATCAACTCTCGGCTGACCGCGCGGCGGGATCGGTGGCCGCGACCGGCATCAGCTTTCGCAGCAAAGCCGGCGATTACTGCCGGACATTTTCTCTGAGCGGCGCCGAGTCGAGTTCCGGACTGGCTTGCCGCGAAGGCAACGGCTGGAAAATAAAAGTGCTCGCGCAATCTTCCCACCCGGCGGGAGATCTCTCTAATTTCCGGCAAGCAGGCTCCGCCGACTCGCCGGCGGTACGCGCCGCCGTAGAGGAGTCGATTGCCGGTGAACCGCTGGATCAAGCCGGCGAGATCGCGGCGCGCCGCAGCGGCTGGGCCGCGAATTCGGGGCCTTAAGCGGCAGAGCTTGGCCGGCGGGCTGCCACAGTTCGATCGAATTTTCGCAAACGATCTTGACAGTTGCTGCATTTTTATGCAGCATATCTGCAAGTTTATGCAAGAGTCCGAAATGCTTCGATCCGAGCTCGATCACCACGATGCCCCGGCGCGCCGAGCCATGCTGGCGAAAATCATTCGCGAGCAATCCGTCGGGCGCCAGACCGAATTGGTGGATCTGTTGCGCAAGTTGGGGCACATCGCGACTCAGTCGAGCGTAAGCCGGGATTTGCGCGAGCTCGGCGTGGCCAAGATGGGCGATCGCTACGTGCTGCCCGAGGCGGCAATGGCGCCCAAAAATGACTTTTCCTCACTCAAGCAGTTCGTCAGCGCGCGCTTCACCGCGGGCAACAACCTGACGGTGCTGAAAACGACCATTGGCTCGGCGCAAAGCGTGGCGGTTGCCATCGACACGGCTCAATGGCCCGAAGTGGTCGGCACCATCTCGGGCGACGACACCATATTCATTGCGACTGTCGGCGCTGCCGCGCAGCGCCGCTTAAGCGAGCGACTACTCGCCCTTTTCGGACGATAATTTCCATGACATCACCCCACCCCGAAGGCGCCGAGCCCATTTTGTTGGCTTTTTCCGGCGGTCTCGACACCTCTTTCTGCGTTCCCTGGCTCAAGGATACGTATCGGCGGCCGGTCATCACCGTGACGGTGGATACGGGCGGCATCGATGCGGCCGCCGCAAAATCATTGGCCGAGCGTGCAGCGGCGCTCGGCGCCATCGAGCATCATTTAATTGACGCACGCAGCGCGTATTTTGATCAGGTGCTGAAGTACTTGATCATGGGGAATGTGCGCCGCGGAAACCTATATCCCTTGTGCGTCGGTGCGGAGCGCGTGTTGCAGGCGCAGACCATTGCGCAAATGGCGCTATCGCTGAACACCAAAATGGTGGCTCATGGGTGTACCGCGGCCGGCAACGATCAAGTTCGTTTCGAAGTGGCATTGCGCACCTTGGCGCCGGAGCTGGAAATCATCGCGCCCGTACGCGATCGGGCGTTCAAGCGTCCGGAGCAGCTCAAGTATCTCGAGGACCATAACCTGCCGGTACCTCCGTTCGGTGCAGCCTATTCGGTGAACCGCGGGCTATGGGGCGTGACCATCGGCGGCAAGGAAACGCTCACTTCTCAGGGCAGCATTCCCGATGATGCCTGGGTGCTGTCCAAGGATGCCTTTTCGCATCCTCGGGCGCCGCAGCGGCATACCGTCGGCTTTACGCAAGGCGTCCCCAGCAGTCTGGACGGCAAGGCGCTCTCGGCCGTGGCCGTCATCGAAGAACTCGAGACCTTGGCGGGCCCTTTCGGCATCGGCCGCGGCATACATTTGGGCGACACGGTGATCGGCACCAAGGGTCGCGTCGCCTTCGAGGCACCCGCTGCCGAGGTGCTGCTCACGGCGCATCGCGAACTCGAGAAGCTGGTCCTGACGGGCAAGCAGGCGCGCATCAAGGAAACCGTTGCGCAGCCTTACGGTGATCTGGTGCACGAAGGTCAACATTTGGACCCCGTCTGTCGCGATATCGAGGCGCTGCTGCAGTCTTCCCAGGCGCGCGTCAGCGGCGAGGTCGCCGTGCTCTTGCGCGCCGGTTCCGTTTTTGTCGAGGGAGTGACATCGCCTTTCTCGTTGATGGCCGCATCCAAGGGCGTGTACGGCGAATCCGCGGGCGAGTGGACGCCCACGGATGCGCAGGGATACTCGAAAATGCTGGCGCTGACCGGTGTTTTTTACAAGCGCGCGGGCGCGAGCTTTAGCAAATGAGCAGCATGCGCACCATGGTCGTCGACAAGATCGCCTCAGTGACTCAGGCCTGCGGCCTGTCGCACGAGCTGCGCATTGCGCCGGAAATTCCGTGCGAGGAAGGCCTGGTGCTGGTGGTCGAGATCCTCAACAGCAAGGCGAATTACAACACCCTGGAACTCACCAGCGGGCGCATGGCAAAAGTCGTGCGCGGCGACATCGTGGTCGGGGCCCTAGGCCATCGCAAGGCGCTGTTCGGCTACTCGGGCCATATACCGGCGACGCTCAAGCCGGGCGATATCATTCAAATGCTCAATATCGGCGGCGTGCTCGGCATCTGCGATTCCGCGACCCAGGACAAGGGCAAGCCATTCGATTGCAAGGTTTTGGGCACGGTGCTGACGTTCCCCTACCTCGGCGAGCGCATCGGCGTTCCGGCCAAGGTGGGTTACAAGCCATTGGATTATGAGGCCGCACTCGATGCGCGCGGCGTGCCGGTGGTGGCGATCGCAGGCACGTGCATGGAGGCGGGAAAAACCGCGGCCGCGGCGGCCATCATCGCGCGCATGCGCCATCGCGGATTGGTGGTGGACGCATTCAAGGCCACCGGCGTCTCTCTGCGCCGAGACATCATGGCGTTCGAGGACTCGGGCGCCCGCCGCACCATGTTGTTCACGGACTTAGGGATCGTGACCACCACTGCGGAGTGCGGCCCTGCCCTGACGCGCACCATGCTGACGGAGATGGCCGCCGGTAGTCCCGACGCCATCGTGTTCGAGTTGGGTGACGGGCTCTTGGGCACGTACGGTGTGGAAGCCATTTTGCGCCAGCCGGACATCAAAGCGGCACTCACTTGCGTGGTGTTATCGGCCAATGATCCGGTGGCGGCGTGGGGCGGGGTCAAGCTGTTGCGCGAGCGATTCGGCATCGAGCCCAGCGTGGTGACCGGGCCCGCGACCGACAACCAGGTAGGCATCGAAATCATCCGCGAGCAAATGAACGTCGAGGCCTTCAATGCCCTCAGCAATCCTGCGGATCTGGGCGATCACATCATCGGCGCGCTGGGATTGCGCAATGTGCGCCAACCGAAGGCAGTGGGCGAATGAACTCCTCCACGCCGGCCATTGTGCTCGGCGGCACCGGCTATGTGGCCGGCGAACTCTTGCGCCTGATAGCCGGTCATCCGCAGCTTGACGTGGCCGCCGTGCTGTCGGATAGCCAGCCGGGCGCGAAGGTTGCGGATGCCTTTGCGCACTTGCGCAGCGCCTATCCGGATCTGAAATTTTCGGCGGCCGATGAGTTGCAGGCCATCGTCGGCCGCTCCCCGGTGTCCGCCTTGTTCTCCGCCGCCCCGCATGGCGTTTCCGCCGCCCTCGTCGATCGGCTGTTGGCGGCGGCCTCTTCGGCGGGCACGCGCATACATTGCGTGGACATCTCCGCGGACTTTCGTTATTCGAGCCAGGCGGCCTACGAGGCGGTGTACAAACATGCGCACGGCGCGCCGGGAAGAATCCCGGAGTTCACCTGCGCCGTGCCCGAGCATCTGCGCGCATCGCCGACGCCGCATGTGTCGCACCCCGGTTGTTTCGCCACGGCGACGCTGCTCGCCAGCGTGCCGCTGCTGGCGCTGGGATTGACGGACAAGCGCCTGTTCGTGACCGGCATCACGGGCAGCACGGGGTCGGGCCGCAAGCCGGTCGAGGGCACGCATCACCCGCATCGTCACAGCGATCTCTACACCTACGGGGCCTTGAGTCATCGTCACGTGCCCGAGATCGCCGCCTGCGCGAAGCTCGCGACGGGTGTGGAGGCTGATTTTAATTTCGTGCCGCATTCGGGACCCTTTGCGCGCGGCATCCACGTCACGGTGCAGGCCAGCTTAAAGAACTCGATCTCCACGGCGCAGGCGGTGGATGCGCTGAAATCCTACTACCGCGATTGCCCTTTCGTGCGCGTCGGCGATACGGCGCCGCGCGTCAAAGATGTGGTCACGAGTAATTATTCGAACCTTAGCGCCGTCACCAATGGTCATTCCATTGCCGTGATGTCGGTGCTCGATAATCTCAACAAAGGAGCCGCCGGCGGTGCGGTGCAATGGATGAACCGGCTATTGGGCATTGCCGAGACCGCCGGCCTGACCACCCCCGCGCCTGGTTGGACTTAACGTATGGCAGCGACAAATCCCACCGCAGCGCATTTGTCTCACCTGGCGCAGGTGTTCGCGCAGTATCCGATCGAAGTTGCCCACGGCGAGGGTGTCTGGCTGTACGCGCGCGACGGGCGCAAGATCCTCGATTTTTACGGCGGCCATGCGGTCGCGGGCTTAGGCTATGGACATCCGCGTTGGCTTGCGGCGCTCGAACGCCAAGCGCGGCAGATGGCTTTTCAAACCAATGCGCTGCCCATGGTCATTCGCGAACGGGCCGCGGCACGCCTCAGCAAATTCGCCGGCCTTGGGCTGGACACCGTCTTCTGGATCAACAGCGGCGCTGAAGCCAACGAGAACGCCTTGAAGCTCGCCTTCAAAATCACCGGGCGCACCAAGGTGTTGGCGTTGGAGCAGAGTTTCCATGGCAGGACCGCCGCCGCGGGCGCGGTGACCTGGGGAGCGCTCGAAAAATGGTACGGCTTCCCGCGCACGCCCTTCGACGTGACTTTCACCGCGCGCGACAATCCGCTCGCCGCGGAACGGCATATCGACCGCGACACCGCAGCCGTCATCGTCGAACCCATCCAGGGAGTGGGCGGAGCTTATGATATCGGCAAGCCCATGCTGGAGGCGCTGCGCCGGCGATGCGACGAAGTCGGCGCGATCTTGATATTCGATGAAGTGCAGTGCGGAGTGGGCCGCACCGGTGCCCCCTTTGCCGCAAACTATCATGGCGTGGCGCCGGATATCATTACGGCGGCAAAGTCTCTGGGCAATGGCTTCCCGGTGTCCGCGCTGCTGCTGTCGCGCCGGGTTTCCAACCAGCTCAAAGTCGACGACCTGGGAACCACTTTCGGCGGCGGTCCGATGGCCTGTGCCGTGGCCGAGGCAGTGATCGACACCATCGAGTCTGAATCGTTGCTCGCCAATGTGCGCCAGGTTTCCGCCTACATCCGCTCGAGCTGCCTCATCGGTCCCGTCACCGGCGTACAGGGCGCGGGATTCTTGTTGGGCCTGAAGACTTCCCGCCCCGCCAAAGAAGTGCAAGCGGCACTCATCGCGAAGAACATTTTGACGGGCACGAGCGGCGATCCGAACATTTTACGACTCTTGCCGGCCTATATATTGAACGAAGGCCATGTCGATATTTTGAGCGACGCGCTCGCGAAGATATCCGCATGAAACGGTTCATCGATCTGGCCGATTTCAGCCGCAACCAGATTCTGGACCTGCTGAAGTTAGCCCAGGGGCTGCAGGATAATCCGCAGCCGCAGGCACTCGCGAACAAAGTCTTGGGCCTCGTGTTCTTCAATCCCTCGCTGCGCACCTTGGCCTCGTTTCAGGCCGGCATGGCACGCCTCGGGGGAAGCTCGTTCGTCATCACACCGGGTCAGGGAACGTGGCTGCTCGAGACGCAGCCGCACGCCATCATGAAAGGCGCGGCCGCCGAACATATCCGCGAAGGCATACCGGCATTGGCATCGTATTGCGATGCGCTGGGAGTGCGTGCGTTCGCCGACGGCAAGAGCCTGGAAGGCGATCTGAACGAAAGACTGTTTCGCATGATCGAGTCGCTGTGCGAGAAACCGTTGGTCAATATGGAATCGGCCATGAACCATCCCTGCCAGGCCCTGGCCGACTGGCGGACGCTGGACGAACTCGAGGTTCCGGCGCGCGCGAAATTCGTTTTAAGCTGGGCGTATCACCCCAAGGCGTTGCCGCTCGCGGTCCCCGCCGCGACCGTGCATATGGCGGCCATGCGCGGCATGGAAGTTGTGGTCTTGCGCCCCGAAGGCTATGCATTGCCCGAGCAGGTGATGGAGAAAGCACGCTTGGCGGCGCGCGATTCCGGCGGCTCGGTGTCAGAAACCGCTGATCGCGCCACTGCGTTGACCGGCGCGAGCGTGCTGTATGCGAAGGAATGGGGTACGACCACGTATTATGGCGACACGGAGGCCGATTCGAGACTGCGCGCCGACCTTTCAGACTGGTGCGTGCGCGAGCCCTGGTTCGACCACGCATTGCCGGATGCAAAGCTGATGCATTGCCTGCCTGTACGCCGCAACGTTGCCGTTTCCGACGAGATACTCGACGGACCGCGAGCCGTGGTGAAGCGCCAGGCCTTCAATCGCATGCCCGCGCAGATGGCGGTATTGCACCGCATGCTGGCTTGAGCTTGGCGCGTTTCCCAAACCCGTCCGCGCCGCCGGCGCGTCCTCCTCACCCGACCGTTTGTTGATTCGGAGAATTCTTAAAATGATCATGAGCCGACCCGATCCGACAATCGCCGTGCGAGCGCTCAAGAGCGCGGCGCCGTACATTCGCATGTACAAGAACAAAATTTTTGTCATCAAGGCGAGCGGCGCGGTTTTCGGCGATGAGGCATCGACGCGCGGCCTGATCGAACAAGTCGCCATTCTGCATCAAGTGGGCATCAAGACCGTGCTGGTGCACGGCGGCGGTCCGCAGCTCGATACGCTGCAAAAGACCTTGGGCATCGAGACGCGGATGGTCGATGGGCGCCGGGTAACCGATCAGAAATCAATCGACGTGACCGCGATGGCGCTCAATGGCCTGATCAACACGCGCATCCTGGCAATTTGCCGAGCGCTGGATATCGAAGCGGTCGGATTGAGCGGCGTGGACGCGGGTCTCATCCGCGCCCACAAGCGCGCGCCGGTGTTCATCGAGAGTTCGAGCGAGACCGTGGACTACGGATTCGTGGGCGACATCGATTCGGTCAACTCTGCGGTACTCGAGAAACTGTTGGAGACCGGACTGATGCCGGTGGTGAGCCCCTTGTCGGCAGACTCGAACGGCACCTTGCTCAACATCAACGCCGATACCGTGGCCGCGGCCATCGGCGGTGCGCTGTCGGCGGAAAAACTCGTGCTGTGCACCGGAGCGCATGGAATTCTCGAGAACGTAAACGATCCGACTTCGGTGGTGTCCTATACGGACATCCAAGGACTTAGGCGTCTGCGCGATCAAGGCAGCTTGAAGGAAGGCATGCTGCCCAAGGCCACCGCCATCGAGAATGCGATTCGCGGCGGCGTACGACGCGTGCATGTCATCAGCTACAAGGCAGCCGACAGTTTGCTTGCGGAAGTTTTTACCAACGAGGGTACCGGCACGCTCGTGGTGGCGGATTTGGGCGCCTTGAGCCCCGCCGAACAATTGCCTCAGCCGTCATGACCCGGCTTTGGGACAAGGGAAGCTCGCTCGACGCGCAAGTATTGAAGTACACCGCGGGCGACGATCACGTCCTGGACAATCGACTGGTGCGCTACGACATACTCGCCTCCATTGCGCACGCCGAAATGCTCGGCGAGAACAAGCTCCTGTCGGCGGAAGATCTCGCCGCAATTCGAGCCGCACTAACCGCCATCGCCGAGGAACATGTGCTCGGGAAGTGGCAGGTGTCGCTCGAAGATGAGGATTGCCAGACTGCCATCGAGAATCTGCTGACGGCGCGCATCGGACCGGCCGGCGGCCGCTTGCATGCGGGGCGCTCGCGAAACGATCAGGTGCTCGCGGCTTTACGGCTCTACATGCGGGACGCGGCGGAGTCCTTGAGCCAGAGCGCCGTCGCCGTGGCCGATGCGCTCGATCGCTTGGGCGTGCATCACGGCGATCAGCCGCTTCCGGGCTACACGCACATGCAACAGGCGATGCCGAGCAGCGTGGCACTGTGGGCGGGCGGGTTTGCGGCTGAGCTGCGCGACGATGCGGAAGGCCTGCAGCTCACGCAGCGGCGCATCGGCAAGAACCCCTTGGGATCGGCGGCGGGCTTCGGCACGCCGAATCTCGACATCAGCCGCGAATCCACGCGCCGGCGCTTGGGATTCGCAGTCACCCACGAGCCGGTGACGGCGGTGCAGCTCTCGCGCGGCAAAGCCGAGGCGCAGCTGCTGTTCGAAATCACACTGCTGACGCAGGACGTAGGCAGGCTCGCGGCCGACCTGATGCTTTTTTATTCGCAAGAATTCGGCTACGTGAGCTTGCCGCCGGCGTTCACCACCGGCTCCTCGATCATGCCGCAAAAGCGCAACCCGGATGTGTTCGAGCTGATGCGCGGCCGCAGCGCCGTGGCACAGGCGGCGCTCAACGAAGTGCTCGGCATCACGCAGAAACTGACCTCCGGATATCACCGCGATTTGCAGCTCATCAAGCCGCCGCTGTTTCGGGGCATCGATTCCTGCCTGCAAACCCTCAAAATCCTGCCGAGTGCACTGGATGGCGTGCGCTTTCGGCCGGAAAATATTCGGCTCGATCCTTCGATCCATGCCGCCGCCGCGGCGAATGCATTGGTGTCGAAGGAAGGCATTCCATTTCGCGAGGCCTACCGCCAGGTGGCCGCAAAAATCAAGGATAAAGAATGAGCATTTGGCGCAGCGTACAAAGCATCGAACAATTGAACGCCAACGGCTGCGGGACGTTGATCGAGAATTTGGGGATTTTGTTCACGCAGATCGGCGATGATTTCGTGCGCGGCACGATGCCCGTGGACACGCGAACCGCTCAGCCTTACGGTCTCTTGCACGGCGGCGCATCGGTGGCACTCGCGGAGACCTTGGGCAGCACCGGGGCCGCCATGTGCGTGGATGCGGCTGACTATCAAGTGGTCGGGCAAGAGATCAATGCCAATCACGTGCGTGCGGCGCGCAGCGGCTTGGTGACCGGCACGGCGCGGGCAGTGCATGTCGGCGGAAGAACGCAGGTTTGGTCCATCGACATCGTGAACGAGTCTCAAAAGCTGGTCTGCATTTCGCGCATCACCATGGCCGTCATCAAGCGCGGCGCGCTCGGCTCTTAGAACTTTGCGCTGGCATTTGTAGCCCTAAGAGGCGTATCTTTTGCGCCATGAAAAAATCTACCGTCGGTAATTTGCGCCAGGCGTGCAGCCTGTGGGTCCTCGTGGGTTTGTCGGCAACTGGCCTAGCCCAAACTCCCCCTCCGGCATCGAGACCGCCTCCGGCCACCGCGCCCGGCGCCGATCCGGGACCTCCCGCCACACCTGATCAGATCAGCCATGCGTTCGGCTTGATATTCGGCTCGCAAATGCACAATGCGGGGATCACCAACGAAGTGGTGCCCGAGGCCATCATGCGAGGCATCAAGGAAGGTCTGCAGGGCCAGCAACCGTCGCAGGCCGATCAGATGCAAATACAGGCGTTCGTGCGCCAGGTGAGCGAAGCGGCGGCGGCGCGCAATCAGGTGGCAGCGAAGGAATTCCTGGCGCGCAACGGTAAAGAAAAAGGCGTGGTCACGACCCCTTCCGGATTGCAGTACAAGATTGTCGCTTCGGGCGATAAAAAGGGCCCTGCGGTTCAAGCCAGCGACACGGTGACCGTCGACTATCGCGGCAAGCTGATCGATGGCTCGGAATTCGATAGCTCCTACTCGCGCGGCCAAGCTGCGACCTTTCCGGTCACGGGCGTCATCAAAGGTTGGCAGGAGGCGCTGGTCATGATGAAACCCGGCGCCAAATGGGTGCTGTTCGTGCCGCCTGAGCTGGCCTACGGCCCGGCGGCCAAACCAAAAATTCCCGGAAACTCGGTACTCATCTTCGATGTGAATTTGCTGAGCGTCGAGCCGCGCAATGCGCCGCCGAAAGCTCCGCCGGGCACTCCGCCCTCGCCGCCGCATACTAATAAGTAATGGCGTTGCACGGCCCGTCGCGCGACGGGCCGGCAAGTCCTACTAGCGGACTAAATCGAGCGCATTGGTGAGATCGCCCATGGGCGGCTCGCCATGCGCTGCGAGTCCGCTGTCGCGCTGCGCGATGCCGGGCAGTTGTTCAAGATCGAAGCGGCGCGTGATCAGGCGCAGGATGGATTCCGTGTCGTACTGCGTGTGATCCACGGTGCCGCGCTTGGCGAAGGGCGAAACGATCAGTGCAGGAATGCGTGCCGCAGGACCTAAGAGGTCGGCTTGCGGCGGGGCGACATGGTCCCAGGCACCGCCAAACTCGTCATAGGTGATGATGATCACCATGTGATTCCACTGCGGGCCGGCTCGCAGCTTCGCCACCAAATCGGCGATGTGCGCATCGCCCTCGGCGACCGAGGCGTAGCCGGGATGCTGATTCACGTTACCTTGCGGCTTGTAGAAGGCCACCTGCGGCAGTTGCCCGGCGGCGGCGGCGGCGAGCAAATCTTGGTAGTCCTTCAAGTGCGCGGCGCGATACTCCGCATGCGCGGCCGGATCGAAGCGCTCGAAGTAATTGAAGGGCTGGTGATGCGCCTGGAAATCCGGATTGCCTCCGGCCGTGGGCGGCGCGTAGATCACGTTGCGCGTTTTCGAGGGCGGGCGGGTGCCATCCGCTACGGCGGCCTTCCACGAACCGGCATACCAGGCCCAGCCGATGCGTTTTGAATCCAGCAGATCGCCGATGGTGGTGCGCGTTTGCGGCGGCATCGTGGTGGGATTATCGGGATCGGCATAGGCGAAACTGGCATCGCTTGGCGCCGGCTTGTTGCGGCTCGGCTGATACGGCGGCTGCATGGTGTTCACGGCGTAGAACTTGCCGTCTCCGAAATAATTGAGCGGCGCGATGTCGCCGCTCAGGACGAAGGTGGGCGCATCATCCAGCGCGGACGGTGCCGGTGTTGCCGCCGTTTTCAGGCGAGGCAACCAGCGACCGCTCGAATCCTTCTCGAGCGAAGCGATCGAGGGCTTCGCCGCCGCGGTATCGGCGTTGGGGTACTCGGGAGCGCAGGCGCAGATCAGATATTGATGGTTGAGGAACGAGCCGCCGAACGCGCCCTGGAAGAAGTTATCCGCGAGCACGAATTCCTTGGCCAAGGCAAATAGCGATGAATGACTGTAGTCGTAGTACCCCATGGTCAGCCCGCCGGCGTCCGACCACGCCGCGTAGGCGTCGTTCTTGCCGCCGTCGATCTGCATCTGGTGCTCGTAGAAGCGATGCCACAAGTCACGCGTGACGGTCTCGGTGGACAGCGTGGCCTGCGATTGCGCGGTGAAACCGTGCTCGATCGAGAACGGCGCGTTCGGCAAGCCGACACTTTGCTGCTGCGTGATCACCGGTGTGACGCCGGGGACCGTCACGCCGCCCCACGTCGGCGGCAGAACGGGCAGCACGGATCCATTGCGATCGACCTGCGGCTTGTAGGTCGGCAGGGGCTTGCCGTTTTCATCGATGACTTCGCGGAGGCCCCGGGCGCCGGGGAAATTGCCGTACAAATTATCGAAAGCGCGATTCTCGGCATAAATCACGACAATGGTTTCAACCTGGGTCTGCAGCGCGCGCGTAGTAGCTGTAACGCCGTCCGAGCGCTGCGGGGCCTCGACAAAATTCGTCTGACAGCCGCAAAGCGCAGCGACCACACTTAAGCTCAGCAGAGACGACTGCGCGCGTGATCGCGAGAGGTGTTTCATGCGCGCCAGTATAACGGTGCGCGCGTCAAGTTTTGCCTAGAACTGCCACAGCGCGCTGACCATCAACGCGCTCGGATCTCCGTATGGCGAGCTGATGCGCTCGTATTCGCCTCGCACGATGAGGCCGAAGGGAAATTTAGATTGCACGCCCGCGCCATAGGCGACCCGGGTATCGATTACTTGGTGGCGAGAAACGGGCACGAAGTTAGGGCAAGGCGTCTGATCGGTACAAGCTTGCTGGACGAAGTCGGTGAGGTTTGTGGAGAGCCGCGCCGCGCCAACTTTGGCGAAAATGTCGAGGTACGGTATGGGGATGGGCAGGTAACCGACGGCAAATACCGCCGGGGCCCGGGGATGAGAATCGCTGCCGGAAACGTTGAAGTCGTAATTATGATGCCGAGACGGTTGACCGAAATCGATGTATTCAGCCTCGATCCCGATCAACTTGATCGGCCTGATGCCCACGATTGCTTGCCACGCGGTTTGGTAATCGTTGAAGTACCCGGGATATCCGTACCGGGAGTCGTCGCTCCGGATTTGGGATTCGCCGGCACCGGCGCCGACGTAAAATCCCAGTACATTATCGGCGAACGCCGCTCCCGACGCGCCGCACGCAGCCACCGCGAGCAAGGTTAGGCCCAAGGTCTTTGAAATCCGCATACGAACCTCCAAATTGGATAACGCGTTCGACTGAAATGCGTTGACAGAAGTTCCGGGCGAACTGTCGGCACGGCGGTATACTTGAGTTCAAATGAAGATTGCGCAGTTAATAGTGCTGGTTTGCCTCGCGGGCGGCGTGCTTGCGTGCGGGCAAAAAGGGCCGCTGATGATGCCGGATGCGCAAAAGCACAAGCGCACGGTTCCGTCGCTGCCGAGTGCGCCGAAATCCACGACGCGTCCCGCACCGGCAGGCCCGCCTCCAGCGACAAGCCCGGCGCCCGCGGCTCCGCCGACAGCCTCTCCGAGCACGCCCGCGCCGCCCGACTCGAGCCCCCCTCCCTAACCTACTTAAGGTTTCGGCTTCCATGAGTGCGCGCAAACTGATTCTAGTCGATGGCTCGGGGTATTTGTACCGGGCGTTCCATGCGCTGCCGCCGCTGACGAATTCGCGCGGCGAACCCACCGGCGCCGTGTTGGGCGTGCTCAACATGTTGAACAAGATGATCAAAGAGGAAGCACCGGACCGCATTGCAGTGGTGTTCGACGCCCCCGGCCGCACTTTCAGAGACGATTTGTTCGATCAGTACAAAGCGCATCGGGTGCCCATGTCGGATGACCTGCGCGCGCAAGTGCAGCCTCTCTACGATACCGTTGCGGCCATGGGCGTGCCGCTGCTGCGAGTGGCGGGCGTCGAGGCGGACGATGTGATTGGCACCTTGGCGAAACAAGCGGCAGACGCGGGCTTCAAAGTCATGATTTCCACCGGCGACAAGGACATGGCGCAATTGGTGGGGCCGAATGTCGAACTGCTGAACACCATGAGCAACACCCGCCTCGACCGCATCGGCGTGAAGGCTAAATTCGACGTCTTTCCGGAACAAATCGTCGACTACCTGGCTCTGGTCGGGGACACCTCGGACAACATTCCCGGCGTCACCAGCGTGGGACCGAAGACCGCGGCGAAATGGTTGAATCAATATCACACGCTCGATACGTTGATTGCGCATGCCGCCGAGATCAGCGGCAAAGTCGGCGAGAACCTGCGCAATGAATTGCCCATGTTGGAACTTTCGCGCAAGCTTGCGACCATCGACACCGCCTTGCAGCTGGAAGTCATACCCGAACAGTTGACGCCCGGCGCACCCGACGTGCCTCGCTTGCGCGATCTGTATTCTCGGCTGGAATTGCGCGCGCTGCTCAAGTCGCTGGGTCCGGAAGCGCCGGCCGCGCCGGCGGAAGGCAGCACCGAAATCGACATCGTGGTCGCGGAATCGAACGGCGCCGGCGGCATGGAGATCTCGGCTGCGGTTGCCGTCATCAGTGCGCCCGCACCCCGCGAGTACCACAAGATCATGTCGGAAGAGATGCTGGATGAGTGGCTGGAAAAGCTTAAATCGGCGCCGCTCATTTCGCTCGACATCGAAACCGACACCGTTGATTACATGAAGGCGCAGATCGTCGGCGTGGCATTCGCCGTTTCACCGGGCGAAGCTGCGTACCTGCCGCTGGGGCATGATTACCCGGGCGCGCCGCATCAGCTCGACCGCGGCAAGGCGCTCGCCGCCTTGAAACCCATACTCGAGGATCTCACCAAGGCGAAACTGGGCCATCATCTTAAACTCGATGCGCACGCGCTCGCGAACTATCGTATTGCGCTCAACGGCCAGCGCTACGATTCGATGTTGGAGTCCTATGTGCTGAACAGCGTGGCGACGCGCCATGACATGGACGCGAGCGCTCAGAGATATCTGGGCGTGAAAACCATTCAATACGAGGACGTTACCGGCAAGGGCGCGAAGAGAATCGCCTTCGATCAAGTCGATGTCGATCAAGCCGCGGAATATTCCGCGCAAGATGCGGACGTGACGCTGCAACTGCATCAGGCGATCTGGCCGCAGATCGAGGCGAACCCTTCGCTGAAAACCGTGTACGAGGAGATCGAGCAACCGCTGGTGCCCGTGTTGTTTCGAATGGAGCGTGCGGGGGTGCTGGTGGATCGAGCGCTTCTGCGAACGCAGAGTTCGGAATTGGCGGCGCGAATGCTGGAGCTTCAGACGCAGGCGCACCAGGAAGCGGGCGGCGTGTTCAACGTTGACTCTCCGAAGCAGTTGCAGGAGATCTTGTTCGGCAAGCTGGGCATCCCGGTGATGCGCAAAACGCCCACCGGCCAACCATCGACCGCCGAGGATGTGCTCGAGGAACTCGCGGTCACCTATCCGCTGCCGAAATTGATTTTGGAATATCGCGGCTTGGCGAAGCTCAAATCCACCTACACCGATAATCTGCCGCTGCAAATCAATGCCGCGACCGGCCGCATTCACACTTCTTATCATCAGGCAGTGGCCGCCACGGGAAGATTGTCCTCGCAGGATCCGAATCTTCAAAACATTCCCATCCGCACTCAGGAGGGACGGCGCATCCGCCAAGCGTTCATCGCAGCGCCCGGCCATTCGCTCGTGGCCGCGGACTATTCGCAGATCGAGTTGCGCATCATGGCGCATCTGTCAGGGGATGCTTCTTTGCTGCGTGCCTTCGCCGAAGATCGCGACGTTCACCAGGCGACCGCGGCGGAAGTCTTTGGCCTCGCACTCGATGCGGTCAGCGCCGATCAGCGGCGCTCCGCGAAAGCAATCAACTTCGGTCTCATGTACGGTATGTCGGCATTTGGACTGGCACGTCAGCTGGGCATCCCCCGAGGCGAGGCCCAAAAATATATGGACCTCTATTTCGAGCGCTATCCCGGTGTAAGGCGCTACATGGAAGAAACGCGCCGCAAAGCACGCGAAACCGGCTATGTGGAGACTGTGTTCGGCCGCCGGCTTTATTTGCCGGAAATACAATCGCGCAACGCCGCACTGCGCCAGTATGCCGAGCGCAGCGCCATCAATGCGCCGATGCAGGGGACAGCCGCCGACATCATCAAGCGCGCCATGATCGAAGTGGATGCATGGCTTTTGAGTTCTCGCGTTGCGGCACGGCTCATCATGCAAGTGCACGATGAACTGGTGCTTGAAGTGGCCGACGACGCAGCTGAGTCCCTGGTAGGACAAATACGGACACACATGATCCGCGCAGCGGATTTATCGGTGCCCTTGAAGGTGGATGTAGGGGTTGGCCGCAATTGGGATGAAGCGCATTAGTGAGTGCGCTCGGCTCAAATGTGGCGCAATATTGAGACAGCAGCGATCTTTTTAGCAGGCGATGGAAGGCCTTAAAAAAAAGCAGTAAAAAGGACTGGAACTTTCGCGGACCATCCTCATCTAACCTAATGAGCGTTAATGACGCTCCTCGCTCTTCTCCCTGAGCGAGCTAGACCCGGTTTGTCATCCCCATGCCGGGTTGGTCTGCCCCGATGGTTGCCACAAGCAGCCACCGGGGCTTTTTTATGGCTGATCGAGCCAGCGTTGCATGACCTCGCGCGCCTCTTCCATGCCTTGCTTGTTGTGCGCTGAAAAGAGTTGCGCGGACACCGCAGCATCGGCACCCGCTGCGACTGTTTCCCGCAAAACGCGCAGCGAATCCTGCCGGTTCAATTTGTCTGCTTTTGTCAACAACACATGCGCGAAACGATTTCTGGCGAGTATCCACTCGAGCATGGCCACATCTTGAGCACTTAAGCCCCGCCGGCTGTCTACGATCAGCATCAGTCCCACCAGCGATTCCCGCACGTTGAAATAATGCTCCATCAGTTCCAGCCAGTGCATGCGCACGCGCTCGGGTACCTTGGCGAAGCCGTACCCAGGCAGGTCCACCAGCCGCCGCTCGGGCGCCAATTCGAAAAAATTAATGAGCTGCGTCCGTCCCGGCGTGCGGCTCACCCGAGCAAGTCCCGCCCGTTGCGTGATGCTGTTGATGGCGGTGGACTTGCCCGAATTGGAGCGCCCCGCGAACGCGATTTCCCGCCCTGAGTCCGGGGCGAGTTGATGCGGTTCGGCCGCACTGGTCATGAATTTCACATGGGAATAGGTGGTCATGGCCGCCGGCGGACGCAAATTATTGACTCTAGTGTACAATTTAGGGTTGCCAACGGGCCACAATAAACGGGGTATTCAGGCGTCATGAAGCGGCTTTTGATTCTCGCAGCAACAATTTCCGGCGTGTTGGCGGCGGCCTCCGCACTCACCGCGCCCAGCGTTGAAGCCGGTGCCGCCAAGGCCGCAACCTGCCAGGCCTGTCATGGGGCCAGCGGCAACAGCACCAATCCGGAATGGCCTAGCCTTGCGGGACTCGGAGCGGACTACATCGCTGAGCAGCTCAACAATTTCAAGACCGGCAAACGCGCGAGCCCGGTGATGATGCCGATGACGGCGAATCTAACTCCCGACGATATGGCTGATCTGGGCCTGTATTTCGACAGCTTGCCGAGCACCGGATTGGAAGCGGATCCCTCTTTCTGGCAAGCCGGTGAGAGGCTTTATCGCGGCGGCGATCAAACTCGCGGAATTCCGGCGTGCATGGCCTGTCATGGGCCGACGGGTCGCGGCAATGAGCCGGCGAAATTCCCCGCCCTGCGCGGGCAACAGCCGGGCTACTTGGTAAAACAGTTGAACGATTATGCGACGGGCACCCGCGCCACAGGGCCCAACGGCATCATGCAGATCATCGCCAAACGCTTGTCGCCCGACGAAATAAAAAGCGTTGCTTCCTATGTACAGGGGATCCGCTAATGCGCCTGCGCCTGTGGTCTTTATCGATGGGGCTTGGCGTTGTGCTGGCCCTGACTGCTTGCGGGAGGCAAGAGCCCTCAGGCCTCGCGCCGGAGAAAGCGCCTGCTCCGGCCACGGCGCCTGCCGTGAAGAGCACGGCACCCGCCGAACCCGGCAAGACGGTGGCGGATACCGGCAAGCCTCAGACCATCAACCGCCTCAACGAAGACGGTTCCGAGACGGTGGAGGAAACACCGGGAGATACGGGCGCGCGTAATCCCTTGCTCGCGGCGGTGGCCTCCACGGTGGCGGCCGCCACGGCAACGGCAGCGGCGGCCACGCCTGCCGGCAGCTCGTGGCAAGAAGGCACGAATTACACGCGCTTGGTCCCGGCGCAGCCCACGAACGTTTCGGCCGGGCAAGTGGAAGTGCTGGAGTTCTTTTGGTACGCCTGCCCGCATTGCTACGCGCTCGAGCCTACCATCGCGTCGTGGCTCAAGTCCAAGCCCTCCTATGTGAGTTTTTCCCGCGTACCGGTGCTGTGGAACGAGGGCCATCGATCCTTGGCGCGTCTTTATTACACCCTGGAAAGCATGGGCAAGCTGAACGACGTGCATGGCGAGATTTTCAAGGAGATTCAGGTCAACGGCGATCCGTTGGTCGGTCCTGATCCCAGCAACGCTGCGGCAGCGGAGCGGGTTCAGCTCGCGTTCATCAAAAAGCTGGGCATTTCGGAGTCCGACTTCGAGAAGGAGTACCACGGCTTCAATGTCGAGACGGCCCTGCAGAGAGCGGATCAGCTGGTGCAACGGTATCGGATTACGTCCGTGCCCATGTTCGTCGTGAACGGCAAATACGTTACCGACGTGACCATGGCCGGCGGTCCGGATAAGTTGATTTCCTTGATCAGCGATCTGAGCGCACAAGAGCACAAACACTAACCCATGCTCACTCACACCGGGGGCTGTCATTGCGGCCGCGTCCGTTTCGAAGTCGTCGCGCCGGCGGACCTCGAGGTTGTTGAGTGCGATTGTTCCATCTGCTCAAGGTTCGGCTTCTTGCATTTGATCGTCCCCGTGGAGCGCTTCAAGCTGCTCCGCGGCGGCGATGCGCTCACGACCTACACATTCAATACGGGAGTCGCGAAACATTTCTTTTGCGCAACCTGCGGCGTCAAGTCGTTTTACGTTCCCCGCTCACATCCGAACGGCTTCAGTGTCAACGCGCGCTGCCTGGATAGCGGCACCGTGCAGTCGATGACGGTAGGCGCATTCAACGGCAAGGATTGGGAGCAGGGCCGAGCCGCGTACCGCGAGCCTACTTAAAAACGTTTTACACAATAGTCTGCGGATTGAGACAGCTCCCAAAAGTCTCGGCGCGTTATGTTGAGATGCGCTGAATCGGTCCGGCATCAGGCGCGGATATGTGACGCGCGTCGCTCATGCTTGTTCTAGCGTTGGAGGATGCTGGCAAAGCATTTTCGGCCGTCAGGGTCATTCAACATGTCAGCATTTGGACCGGTCAACGGAAGGATCGATGCTCATAGAGCGGCGCGTTGCAACAACATCCGCAGCAGCCCCCTGTTGACCTTGATGATCTGCGGCGTCGTTCGCGCGGGCCAGGCCATCGCGGGGGACCAGACACCGATCAGCGATCACGAATTTGAGCTTGGACTCGGGCTCAGGTATGAGGCGGACAGGTCTCTGCATGCCGGAGCGGCCCCGGCGTCCTTGTTTTCTGCGCCGTTCGTTTCGCTAAATTCCTCGAGCGAGCCCCAAGAGTTTTCGGCCACCGAGTTTCGACCGAGAAAGCAAGGCGTGCGGGACCCGGAGTCCAGCGCCGGCCGGAATTTCCTCCTTGACGCACCCATAACCAAGAGCAATTCGGTTTGGCAGCACATGTCTGATTTCCGATCTCAAGGCCGCGTGCGCTTATTGACCTTGTTCCAAACCCGAGGCAGTTCGCTGTCCTTGCAGGCCGGCAAGCACGGCGCGCCGTCGCTGCAGTGGAGCACACCGTGGGTACGCCGCGAAGGCGCTTCGCGAGGTTTGTTTGACCATCTTCTCCCTGTGCCGCAGCACACCGGTGGCGGCAATGCCGCCATCAACGCGCGAGGCAACATGCCGCACCCGACGAGGTCACCGACGCTGTCCAGACCTTTGGATCTGGCGCCCGCAAGCAACACGAAATAATGGTTTAGACTGCCGCAGTGCGTGGCGCGCACGGATCTGTACGGATCAGGTTTCAGCGGCCCGCGCCCTCGGCATAGCGGCGGAAGAAACTGTCCTGTTTCCATTTCGGACGATTCGGGTCGTTGGCAACCCCGATGATCAGTGCCCGAATGAATTCCTCGTAGCCGGCGGCCGTCGCCAGATCGACCGGCTGATCGGCATCGTCAGAGGGTGCATGGTAGCGCTCGGTGCGCCAGGCCTTGATTGCCGCCGCTTCGTCTGATCCCGGCACCGCACCGACATCAATCATCAGAGACGGGATCCCATGGCGTACAAAATTGTATTGATCGCTGCGAATGAAGACATTGAGCAATGGCAGCGGATCGGGCTGCACCTGCAGGTTCAAATGAGCCCCCACTTCCGTTGCGCGGTCACCCAAGTCCGACTCCGCGAGTCCGTAGACCGTGAGGACCTTAAGAGGCACGATGGGCAAAAACATGTCGGTATTGATGTCCGCAATCATCGATTTCGCCGTGACAGTGGGATGCTCGGCGAAATATTTCGAACCCAATAAGCCCTTCTCCTCGCCGGTGACCCAGACCAGAAGCAAGGAGCGCTTGAGGGTCGTGTGCGTTTCTTTAAGCGAGCGGGCGATATCCAGCAACAAGGAGCTTCCCGATCCATTGTCCATGGCGCCGTTGTAGATGCGATCGCCATTGATGGGCTCGCCGATGCCGACGTGATCGATGTGCGCGGACAGCACCACGTATTCATCCTTGAGCTTCGGGTCCGTGCCGGGAATGCGAGCGACGATATTGGTCGAATCCAGATTCTGCGAATGGGTAACCGTCGTAGCGCTGACGGTCATCTTCAAAGGAAAATGCGGCAGCGGCTTACGATCCTTAGCCAAATCGGCAAGCTCCGCGAATTTGTGTCCGGTCCCCTGGACGAGCAGGTCCGCATAGACTGGGTTGAAAGTCACGGCCAGTTTGGCCCCGGCGGTCTCGTCGAATTCCGGGCCAACCAGATCCATGCTCGGATGGTTGCGGTTCAACGCCATCCGTGACCAGGGCAGGTCCATGGACGCAGGGTTTGGAATTTGAATGACGCCGATGGCACCGGCGGCCTTCAGCGCCTTCCACCGTTCGGCGCGCGATTGATAGTGCGCGCTCAATGCAGACGGGATGTCGGCCGGCGAACCGGTGAGGATCACGGCGACTTTGTTGGTGAGATCGAGACCGGCAAAATCGTTGTACTTGTTTTCCGGAATGTTGAGGCCGTAGCCCACGAATACCAGGGGCGCGTCGACCTTCGGCGCGGACGGATATCGCGTGCTGAAAAACGCCTGCTCGCCCAGGTTGAGCTGTAGCGCTTGCCCATCAAACACCAGCGAGAGTTTGGAGCCGGGCTCATCGATCTCAAGCGTTCGCAATTTGACGCTTTGGAAAAAGCCGTCTGAACCCGCCGGCTGCACTCCCAGTTCTTTGAGTTTGCCGACGATGTATTCTTGGGCTTGCCGCTCGCCTTTACTGCCCGTGTCCCGGCCTTCGTATTTATCGTCGGAAATCACCTTGACCGTATCCCACCACGTCTTGCCGTCGAAGTGCTCTGCGCCATGCGCTGAGAACGCGACCAGAAGTAAGGGCAATACCAGTGATTTTCGCGACATGAGCAGGTCCTAGGGTTCTTCTTTTGATGGGCAATAGATTATACCGCGCTGTGCGCAGACGAAAGCATGCGATAATTATGTCGTCTCGAATGAGAGGTTGTAATAGTGCCGGGTTACTCCGGAACACCGCTGGTTAAGAAGCTTGGCGTGTCGGAGGGTTCCAAACTTTTCGTGATCAACGCGCCGACGGGATATCGCGCCCTGCTCTCGCCGCTCCCCGCCGCCGTGACCTTCGCGCGCGATGCGGATACTTCGACGGACCTGGTTCATCTATTTGCGACCCAGCGCGGCGCGCTCGAGCCGCTTCTCACGGTGCTGCGCAAAAAGCTGTCCCCCGATGCGGCAATTTGGGTATCTTGGCCCAAGAAATCCTCGAAGGTCGCCACGGACATCACCGAGGACACCATCCGCGAAGTCGCGTTGCCGCTCGGTTTCGTAGACATCAAGGTTTGCGCCGTTACCGACATTTGGTCCGGACTCAAGCTTGTCGTCCGTAAGGAATTGCGCGGGAAAGCGCGGTGAGCTCATTTTTTTGATTTGAGTGCGCCCGGCGGGATTCGAACCCACGACCCTCGGCTTCGGAGGCCGATACTCTATCCAGCTGAGCTACAGGCGCATTGCAGGGGTGGCGATACTACTCGCGGTTGGCGAGTTCCGTCCAGCCTGGCGCGGTCCATGGCGGGTCCTGATGCCCAGGCCAGCAGCCCTAGCTGGCTGCCTTGGCCGCCGCCTGCAATTTAAGCACAGTGGCCCAGTTGCGGGTGGTGACCGCACCGGCCGCGATCCTGGAAAATGCCCGGATGAGCTTGCCGTCGAGTAACCCCTCGAAACACCATAAATAGGCTGCACGGGAACCAATGGCAAACGCGTCGGGTGTCCAAGCTTCTTTAAGCAGGGGGCGCAATGAAATCAGGTCCTGTGGCTGGGCGGCGAATGCGACCAAGTGCCTGCAAGGATCATTGGCAAGATGCAGCAATGGGTTTTCATCGATAATTCGGGATAGGTCTTTGGCAGTGATAATCGTGACCGCGGCGGAAAATCCGCACGCCCCCGCGATGGCCGCTTCGATCTGCGCTGAAAGTTTGACTGTGTTGGGCCGCTGCGCGTGGAATAGAACATTGCCGCTATTGAGGAGCGTACGAACATTCGTGTGGCCGAGTTCTTCGACCAAAACACGCAAGTCCGACATGGCGACTCGCTTGGCGCGGCCGACATTGATGCCCCGAATCAAAGCTATACATCCGCTCACAATTCCAGGACTGTCATAGCGGAACCACGGGTACGCATAATTTGCAATTGAGAACTCCGGTGGCTGGATCGTAACTTGATCCCGCAGGGTAATATTCGAACATCGGTCGATTGTCGAGTTGCAGCCCGCTGTTAGGAAGCCAATCGCGTAGCAGCGAATTCCACGCGGTTCCAAACTCGCTGACGACGCCCTGGAAGTTGAGCGCAGCATATTGTCCACCGGGGATGAGGCTCTTGTGTGCATTGCTCAAGGCGATGAAATTCGGCGGTATTTCACAGCCGGCGTCGTATCGGCATTGTTCAGGTGCGGTGATGAGGGGGTCATCATGGCTGATCCCATACCGGGGTTGCCCTAGCAGTCCGCTCGACACCATCCAGGGGTAAACTTCTGTTTGCCAAAATCCGCTCAATGCGGCGCCATAGGGTCCAACGTGCCTGAGGTACGCAATGGCAGTGGGCTTGCGCTCGATGATTTCGACTTTCATGGACGCCTCGAAGTTAGAGTGTTTCGGGGCACCATTATTTCCTGACGTCTCGCGGAGAGACTGATCGGGCTTGCTAAGACCCTCACTTGCCTTGCTATTCGCCTGACTGGGATTGCTATCCGCTGGATCGGCATTGGCGTTAGCGCCGGTGTGCTGTAGGCGCCAAGTTGTGGGGGAGCAGCCAAACCTTGCATTGAATGCGCGCGTAAACGCTTCCGCCGACCCAAAGCCTACGTCCAACGCGACTTTGAGTACCGCAAGCTGGGGTTGCGCCAGTAAACGAGTCGCCGCAATTTCGCATCTTCTGCGGCGCATATAACCGCCGAGCGTCTCTCCCATGTAGGCCGAGAATAGTCGATGGAAGTGAAACGGGGAGAAATGCGCCACCTGAGCCAGGGTGTCGAGGTCCAAAAACTGATCGATATGTTGATCGATGTATTCGGTTACCCGATGCATCCGATCGCTATACACATCGCGACTCTTCGGTGATTTCATTGGCGGGGCTATGTCTGAGAGTCCCTTTCACACGCGAAGAACGTGATGGCGGCCGCTTGCGTCGGCCGGCAAATTGTCGAAGAAATCGACGACGCCTGTTTCCAAAGAATATTCGGCGCCGACGACCATCAGCCCCGCATTCTGGATCAGATTTTCGATGATGTCGGATCCGTGCCGCAGGTGATTCACCGACGCCCGGATGTTGGCGCGGCAGGCTTCGTGGACTAAGGCATCGTAATCATTCTTAAGATCGGTCGCCAGCAATCCCTCGATCCCGGGCCTGATGAAATCGACGATGGAATGCAGATTCCGAGATTGATTCTCCACCGGCCGCTGAAGCTGCTCCAGGGTGGCTTCGATTGCCCCGCAGCGGGAATGGCCGAGCACGACGACCAGGCGGGTGCCGAATTGTTCAGCTGCGAATTCGACGCTGCCGATGAGCGAGGGGGCAACGATGTTGCCGGCCACTCGAATGACGAACAGATCGCCCAATCCTTGGTCAAAGACGATTTCCACCGGAACGCGCGAGTCGGAGCACCCCAGAATGGCGGCAAAGGGCTCCTGCCCTGCGGCGAGTTCCAGTCGACGCGCACGACTTTCGAAGGTATCGCGACTCGTGACTTGGGAGACGAAGCGGTGGTTTCCGGCCCGCAACAGAGCAAGCGCTTCTCGGGCCGAGATCATCGGTGATTCACCGCATACTCCCGGCCTGGAGGCTAGAACGATCGACGGGCTGGCGCGCGGTACCCAAGAATGCGCGCGGGCAGGAACAGAATTGCCCGCACCAGCGCGAAGATCGCATCGAACGAAAGGGCGACCGCGCGAAACGGCAATGACAGGAGCCACACGAAGGGCCAGAGGATGATGGCAAGAATCGCCACCGGCCAGCACAGCACCAATAAAACACACCATAAGAGCAAGGTTTTCACGTGGTACCCCTCCTCAATTGCTCGTGCAACTTTATCACATTCGGTGTTGAGCGTGATCGGGATCCGGCGCGAGGCCTTGCGGGCGCAGCAGTTCCATCTGTCTCTCGGGATTGGCGGGGGAGGTGAACCCATACTGGGCATAAAGGCCGTGCGCGTCCTGGGTACCTAAGGTGAATCTAATAATGGTACGCAGCTCGGGATGCGAAAGGATTTCGCTCATTAATTGTTTGCTGATGCCCCGGCCGCGAAACTCCGGCAGGACGAACACGTCCAGCAAGTGTGCATAGCGAACGTAATCGGTTACCACCCGTGCGAAGGCAATTTGGCGGTTGTCGGCATAGACGCCGAAGCACAAAGAGTGCTTGATGCATTTTTCTACGCTCGATCGCGATATGCCGGGGACCCAATAGGAATGGTCGGCAAGGAAGGAGTGGATCATGGCCGCATCGAGCCGGCTGTTGTCAGTCGAGATCTCGATTGGACTCATTTTCCTCCGCTCGCCTCTCTTTTTTTCAACAAGCTCTTTGGCGCTGCCAGTCTGTAGCTTATTTCCACCAGATTTCGGACTTCCGCCCAGTCAATTGCCTCACCGTCGAGCCTTAGGCCAAACCAGCCTCTCGGACCGATGTACGCGGGAAGATAAAAGCGCTCAGGTTCTCGTGAGGCACGATCGACGTTCTCCCCGAGTTCTGACTTGCAGCACACTGAAACGATGCGGTCCCCGTGATGATCGTTCAGAAAATAGGCGAATACTTTGTCGCGGACGCGAAAGTCGGCGTGATCGTTCCTATCGCGGCGCTGCGCCTCGGGCAGCGAAAGGCAGATCTTGCTTAACAGATCCAAGATCTGCTTCGCTCGCTTGGCGGTAATCTCAGGGCCGGTCATTTTTTGGGTTTTGATCGAGTTCCAGTGCTCGCAGCGGATTTCACGTACTGCGCGCGCCTGAAGCGCAACGCCGACCAATCCTCATCGATTGCGACCTGACGAACTGTATCGAAGCCAGCCGCTTGAAGCACGCTCCAACCGGAATCGCGGTTGAATTCGCAGCGATAGCGCTTGGATGTTCCCTTCGGGTAAGCAACCCATAACACGGCATCGCCGTCGGCGGCGGATGCAAGGATCTTGGAAACGCGATCCAGCTGCGCCTGAGTCATCGCGAACGCCAGGCCGAACTTGATCGTCTTTGGCTTGCTAGGATTGCGGGCTATTTCAACTCCCTTGAGCCGCTTTAATTCCGATTCGAAGGAATCTGGCGCGTCGAACACGGCGATTTCCCGATGAACGCCGAGGTTGAGTTTTTTAAAAAGCGGCGTTGCGGGCACAACATTAGTGTTCATGAGTTAGCGCCAGCCGAATTCCGATGAAGACAAAGACGGTTCCCACGCAACGATTGAACCATCGTCTGAAGGCGGCGCTCGGCGCAAGCTTGGTACTGAGGCGTGCGGCCGACCAGGCGACCATGAGATTCCAGAGCGTGCCGTTGAAATCGAATACCACGCCAAGAAAGAGAAATGCCAGCGGCTTGGAGCTCGCGTCCGCTCCCACAAATTGGGGAAGGAACGCCACGAAAAACAGCGCGACCTTGGGGTTCAAGACATTTGTGAAAAATCCTTGAAGGAAAATGCCCCGAATCGAGGCCGGCTTAGGCACGACGGTGACTGATGAGGATTGAGCTCTCCCCGCGGATCGAATCAAGCTAACGCCGACGTACAGCAAGTAGGCCGCGCCAATGAGCTTTACGGCGGTGAATGCAGTGGCCGAGGCCGCCAAGATGGCCGATAGCCCGAGTGCAGCGGCGCATATGTGCACGAGCGTTCCCGCACCGATTCCAAGGGCAGCGACGGCGCCGGCGCGCCACCCTTGGGTGGAGCTGCGGCCGACGATATATAGGGTGTCGGGGCCCGGCGTGATGTTCAAGAGCAATCCGGACAGCACGAAGAGCCAAAGATCATGTGTGCCAATCATCGATCACCTCAACAACGCTAACGCCGCGGCGCGCTTTGAGCCAGCAGCGCTGCGCGCCGTTCCAAGCTTTCCTTGGGCCATTGTTCGGCGGTCTTGTAATACTCGGGAAAAGCGGGCGTGCCGGGCGGCAGCTGCACCCAATGTTGCCTTGATGCAGTAAAGATGTGCACATCCGGCGGCAGTCTGTCCGGCTCATCGAGCGAACCGACGCGGACGAAGCGGACCGTGTGGCCCGCTCCCGCGTAATTGCTCCACACGGCCACCAAACAATTTGGACATCGCGCGATGCGCTGCCCTTTGCCGCTGTTGGAAGGCGTGTCGACTATCTGCACCTCGCCTTCCAAGAGTTGCACGCGGTCGGCTTCGATCATGGCGTTGAGCGCAAAGGCGGTGCCGGTCTCGCGTTGGCACCAGCGGCAGTGACAACAGTGCACAAACAGCGGCTTGGATGTCATGCGATAGCGCACGAAGCGGCAGGTGCAGCCGCCCTCGTAGCTGGTAACTGAAACTGACGTCGATGGCATAAGGCTTCCTTACGCCGCGCGCACGCGCGCGGTCACTTCAATTTCTATTTGCATACGCGGATCGAGCAGACCCGCGCAGATCATGGTCATCGCAGGACGTGAGGCAGCAAAATATTTGCGCAACACCGGCCAGCAGTCGGGAAAACGCTCGCCCTTGGGCAGTATATAATTGACGCGAACGACATCGCCGAAATCGGCGCCCGCCTGGCGCAGAGCGGACCGAATGTTCTTGAGACACTGCTCGGTTTGGTCGAGCAGATCGTCGGAAATGGTCATGGTGTCGTAGTCAAACCCGGTGGTACCGGAGACGAAGATCCATTCGCCATCGACCACGGCACGCGAATATCCGACCTCGTGTTCGAACTTGGAGCCTGAACTGATTAGGCGTCGCGTCATTTACGTCTCCCCCTTGGACGGCATTTTACGTCGAGTGCGGAGCACATCGCCATGTGTGTCGAAAAACCACAAACCGGCGGAAAATGCGAACCACCAGGCCGCGGCGAGCCACCAGCCCCCGAGAAACTCCCAGTAGGCGCGCGCGAAGAACGCCAGAGACGTGGCGAGCATGCACAACACCGCCATGGCAAGAATGATTCTGGAGGTCAGGGTTCGCACCCAAAACATGCGGATGAGGGAACCGTAAGTAATCGCTCCCCACAGCGAACACACCCCCAACACCACATACAGCCGCTGGTTTCCGGGAAGTACTGCGAATAGCACCAGCCCGATGATGCCCACGTACAGGGTCAGGATGCTCAAGGCGGCTGCGATTGCGATGAATGCTACTCTGCGCGGGAGGCTTGGGATAGGCGCGCGCAGCGACACTAAGATTGCGCCGGCGTGCAACGCGCCGTTGATGGCGAAGCTGACGAGTAACGAGTCGCGGAGAAGATCCCAGTGTCCCAGCACCAATAGAATGACGGTGCCTGCCGCGAGCGCGCTGAAGTGCCGTGCGTAGTAAAGATGTCCCATGAAGCCGGACTTAAGTAGGGGCGCGCGGCCGGACGTCGCTGGGCAAGGCTGCATCGCGCAGAAATACGGGTAAATCCGTGATGGGCGGATGTACGGGGATCTGATACATCATGGCGGCGATGTGGCCACGATGATACGTGGTGTGGTTGACCACGTGCAGCAGGATATCGGCGCGGCTCATCGAGCCTTCACCGCCACCGATGAAAGTGAAATTGATGACTTCCTCGCCGGTGCAGTCAGACAATTGCTCGGCGTAGCGAGCATACCAACCGTCGAGCGAAGCCTGCGCGGTGCGCAACTCGGCAAATGTGGTTTGAACATCGGGCATGCGGGTGGTGAAGCCATGCGCCCTACCCTCAAGGTGTGCCTGCCACACGAGGTCGATCGTATACACATGATTCAGTGTGCGTATTAGATTACCGAAAATGATCTGGCGCGCTTTGGTGAGCTCGGCCTCCGGTACTTCGCAAAGTGCCGTGTACAGCAAGGAATTTGCCCACGCCGCATACCGAGTCAGCAAGCGAAGATTTTTCAGCGCCGACATCTTGTTAAGATTTCATGCGCGCGGCCGGCGCCGGCGGGGGTACATATCGCTTTAAAACAAGCAACAGTGCGCCGGCCAAGATGGCCATGTCCGCCAAGTTGAAAATGCCAGTACGCAACGAACCGACACCGACATTCAAAAAGTCCGTGACGCGGCCGTGGTTAAGCAACCGGTCCAGCAAATTGCTCATGCCTCCGCCCGCAACGAGAGCCAGCGCCACGAAGCGTGCAGGTCCGAGGCGGCGGGCAAATAGCGCCAACCAGACCAAGCCGATCAGGAGTACCGCAACGGCGGCCGTGAACAAGCCAAAGCGTAGATGTTCGGGGAGCGCGGCGCCAAGACTCAAGAATGACCCGGGGTTTTCGACCAACTGGAGGCGCAAAGAATCGGAAAACAACGATTGTGTGACGCCGGTGCTCAAGAAAGCGCGCGCGGCCGACTTCGATGCTTGGTCGCATCCCACGCAGCAACATAAGGTCAACATCACGACAATGAATCTAGGAATTGTTCGCATGATGACTCCGTGGATGAGAGCTTAGTCTGATCGCCTCGCGAGGGCGAAGTTTCAGAACTTCTGCCTGCCCGTCAAAATATCCCACCACAACCGCCAGTCGCCCATCAAGCTGAATCCGGGGTATTTGAAAGTCGCGGGCTTATTGTGTTCGAAGAAGAAATGTCCGACCCAGGCGAATGCGTAGCCTTGCAACAGCGCGATACCGGCTAACCACCAGCGCTGCGTTACCGCCGCGGCGATGAGCAATGCGAGCGCGATGCTGGTTCCGGCAAAGTGCAGCCGACGCGAGGTGGAATTTGAGTGTTCCGAGAGATAGAACGGATAGAACTCACGGAAGCTGCGAAATTGTTTTGCGTCGTACATAGAAGTAAAAACTCATTCACGATGTGGCATCGTTGGTCCAGGCAACCGAAGGCTAAGCATAAGCCATGAGGGGATGCTGGGCGAGAAATATGGGCCACACGATGGCGCCGGCCAAGGCATCGGGCTGCAAGGCGATCATTTTCGCGTTGCGATCTGCCAGTCATTTCCCCATGGGTCTTGCACCATTCCTCTGCGATCGCCGTAGGGCGTGTTTAAGGGAGACTCGATCGACTGCGCTCCGGCGTTCACGGCTCTATTCCAGGTCGCATCTGCGTTCTCGACATAGACGTAGAGGCAAGCGGGCATGTGCTCGCGCGCACCGACCTCGCTTATCATAATGATCGAATCGCCAATGCGTAGCTCCGCCGGCGCTCCAGCTCGATATTCCCCAGTTGCTTCAAAAACCTCTTTGACGAAGGCGACGAGGGCTTCGGCGCCACGAACGATGATTCGTGGCGTAACGGTGTGATAGCCGGCCGGCTGAAATTTCGGCGGGTCTGGTTTCAGTGTCATGGGGAGAACTCCCAGGGATCAGAAGTGCTTGTTAAAACCGAGCAAGGCGCCGTCCTCGGGCGGCGGTCCCGTTAAACACGATGGAGCGGCAAGGCCATGTACAGGGTGCCCGCCACCGGATTGTTGTAATAGGGTTCGATCTCAATGAAGCCCATTGCGCGATACAAGGATTGAGCCTGGGCCATAGACGGCAGGGTATCGAGAAGCATCCTTTGATATCCCGCAAGCCGTGCTTCATCAATCAAGGTTGTAGTGAGCAGCCGTCCGAGCCCTAGGCCACGGCCGGAGGGACGAACGTACAGGCGCTTCATTTCACAATCCGCTTGGTTGACTGGACGCAGGGCCACGACTCCAAGCACGCGGACGCCCTCCTCTGCGAGTAACAAACGCCCTGACGGCCGCGAGTAATATCCCGGCAGCGCGGCAAGTTCTTCAGTAAACCCCTGAAAGCAAAGATCAACGCCCAGGGTCGATTGGTATTCGACAAACAGTTCGCGTGCTTGCTCGATGTCGGCAGCCGTCTGGGCTTCGCGGATCCTGGGCATAGGGCTTGTTATTGCGCCGAGCCGATAGGCTCGACGACGACCGCCGTACCGTAACAGAGGACCTCCGCGGCGCCCACCATGGGCCCGGTGTCGTAACGGACGCCCACGACACCGTTTGCGCCTTTATTTCTGGCATGGGTCAACATCAGCTGGAAAGACTCTTCGCGTGCCAATTCGCAAAGATCTGAAAAAATCCCCGCCCTTCCGCCGAATAGCGTTCTTAGGCCGCCGACAATGCTCAGAGGCAAGGCCCTTGTTCGCACCGTGATGCCTCTCACTACCCCGAGAGACCGCATAACCCTAAATCCTGGAAGCTCGAACGTCGTTGTCGTTTGCATTGCCACTGCCCTCGTTATTGTGATTTCGCCGGTTTATAGCCCGCACCTTGCAAGCTCGCGCGAACGCCGGCCGTTTCCGCTTCCTCTGCGCCACGCAGGCGTAGGTCATATGAAGATCCATTCGCAACCCTGAGTTCATCTCTGACAAATGCGACCACGTCCTTGCATGGAACACTGCTGCCCTGCGCCTCGCTTGCAAGCGATACGATGCACGCATGCTGCGCTCCATCAACGGTGATGGTCACGTCTGCTTTCTCAGCGATCGGCGATGATGCGGCGCTGGACACCGGTGCTTCTGATCGCGATCCACAAGCGACCAGCATGATTGAAGCGGTAGCGAAGGCAGATGCGGTGCGAATCATCAATTCCCCCTACTGTGCAGCCGTGTGAGCGAGAAACTCACGCGGACTTGCCGATGAGAATGGGCGTTTAGTCCCAACGATTGGCGTTTTTTGGGAAGCCTGGACGCTGTATTCGCACAACGCAGAAGCGTTGGCCAGTGGGCGACTGCATCACGACCCAACGTTCAAGGCGGTCCACCACTCTGGCGCCCAGCGTCTCCAGGCGGCCCACCTCAGCTGGAATGTCATCGGTCTCGATGTCAATGTGGACGCGGCTCTCGTGGTCCACGCGCTGGATCTGCACGATGGGCTCGTCGGCCGGGGTTTCTAGCATGCGGTAATTGCCGCGGCTGCCCTGGTGCGTGGGGTCGACCCCGCGGCCCAGCGCCTCGCCCCAGAAATGTGCGGCCTCGTCTATGTTGGATGTATTGCAGTCGATCAGCACGGCGCAGAGGCGGGAATGATGCATATCGATGTCTCCACGGCTACGTCATCCGATAGGGTAACTGCGAAGTGGGGAAACTGCGAATCCATTTGAGACCAGAGAGTGCTGCGCGGCCACGCCCGGGGGCCTGATCACTCGCGCTCCGCCGCCAGCAGCTCGCAACGAATTCGACCGCGTGGAGCATTGGCGAATCTCTTGGATCCTAACAATTAGATTGAGCGAGGAGTCAATGACGTCCTTTACCGCGCGTCCGGTGTAACCATTGGTTAGGTTCAATCCTGCGAAAGAATTCGCAATTCGCTTTACCGGCAAGCATGTAAAAGCTATCGGGCCCATCAAAATGAATATCCCGCACCTCGAAGCTTCCGCGGCGACCAATTCGTACGACAACGTGGTATTCATTTTGCCAAAGTATGCGGTAAGGCGATGATCCAGAGATTTCCCAGGCGTGGTAAATGTGCGTTCTCGTGATCTTCCACATTAGATTTCCAAAGAATCCGCGAGAAGACAAAAATCTACGAGCTCTGGTATTAGCCTTCTTCGGGAAGCCCCAAAATTCAAGCGTGCGTGCACGGTCGGACTTCCAAATGCCGATCAGCGTGGGGGCCTTCGCTTTTGCCATTGGCGAGCGCTTACTCATGGGAGCCAACGATCGGGTGAGAGGCGCGTGATGGCGCAAACGCAAAGCGAAGCTGATTTATCCATATAATCGACTCCTTCGACGTTCAACGAAGACGAACCGCGGTGTCCGCTCCACCAGTGGTTAAAGCGTGCAACAAAAGCAGCCTCATTACCAGTACGCTGCCGTTAGGCAACAGACAGGCGACCTGGCCACACACATCGCGCGTCTGCTGCGTCTGGAACGACGTAAGCTGCCCGCATTGCTGTGAACCCGGAGCTACGCGAAGCGGACCGTTACCCAGGAAGCTGTCATCCAAATGCAACCGAACTGTAACAATCGCTTCAAGTACGGTAGGGATCGTGAATAGCTGCTTGCAGGCTTGCTAGCAGCACACGATCTGTCTGTCGATCCGAGCCGACGTAAAAGTCGGTGCTGCCGACGTCCGCAAAGCCTTCTTTCTTGTAGAAAGATCGGGCGCGAGGGTTCCGCTCCCAGACGCTGAGCCACAGGTGCCGCCCGCCGAATTCTCGAGCAGCTGCCCGGGCAGCCGCCATAAGTTGTTGAGCAACACCGGTGCCGTGTGCGGATCGATCGAGGTAGAAGCGATACAACTCGATGGGTCGTTCATGGCTAACACAGGGGGGAGGCGACTTGATCCTGACCTGTGCGTAGGCGACTAGATTTCCCCCTCCGTGGACCAGCAGCGTGGTCATGGAAGGATCGTTCAGCTCTCGCGCTTGTTGAGTGATTCCGTACGCCGACGCAAGATGGGCGCGGACATCTTCCGCTCGATTGTCAGCGCCGAACGCCTCCGCGAATGTTCGTGCAGCGAATGCAGCCAATGCCCCAGCATCGGGCTCGAGCCCGCGGCGGATGCGAACGGACCGTTCGGCACTGTGAATGGGGCTTTGAAACGTCATTTTGCGGTTGAGCGGCGCGCGGTCCCCGGCATACCTATTCATCCTTTCGGCAAACATTTGATCGGACTGCTCCGTGCTCAGCAATTCCAGTTTCTCTAACAGTCCACACCCAGCCTGCGCCATCGCCTCCAGCGTCATTGTAGCCCCCGACACTGACGCCGGGCGCGTACACGCGACATTCAAGTCCGCCTACTGGAGCGAAGGCCCCGGCAGAGGGCCGCGTACAAGGCGCAACGCTTGTTGCATGGCATTTGCCAAACCCAGTAGTTGTGCCTCGCTATCTGGCACTCCCAGTAACGAATAACCCACCGGCAAATTATTTGATATCCGTGCCACCGGAACCGTGACTTCAGGGAAGCCCACTGTTGCGGCGATATAACTCGCCTTGTAACTATCATCGCTGCGGCAAACATAGCGGGGATCCGGAATGTCGAAGCGCGGCGACGCGGGGCAGCTCATGGTTGAAAATACCAGCGTGCGCAAATTCTGCGAGTCCATCAAGGACTGCAACTCGTGACGGAGCGAGGGAATGATCTGCGTCAAAATGTGGACGTAAGCGGGCGAATCAGTAAGTCCACTCGCCAGGGCCTCTCGCAGCGCCTTGAGCAATGCGGGATTGATCGGAGTTGAAGACTCGCGCCCGCGGGGTGTGGCGCTTGCATCGATGAGCTCGGCGAGGGTCTTGGGTTGGCCCGCAGGCAAGGTTCGCAGGTAGCGCTCCAGTTGGGGTCGCAGTTCGGCCTGCCCCACCGGGCCCATCACCGAGTTCCAAAGATGCTCGAAAGCGTCGGGTAGCGTGATGGGAATCAATACCGCGCCTTGATCGTTCAGCGCCTTGAGCGCGTCCTCTTCTGCGCCGTCGACCTCATCGTTCCCCCCACGAAAATTTCCGACCACACCCAATCGGACGCCTTGCAGGGACCCGTGATCGATGCCCTCTGCGTAGCTGACTTCAGATCGAGGGCGATCGAGTGTCGCCGCGTCCATCGCGTCCGGCCCGGCGATGGTATCGAGCACGATCGCGACGTCCTTAGGACTTCGCGCGAGAATGCCGACCGTGTCAAAGGTCAGCGACAGCGGGACCACGCCGCCGCGACTTATCAGGCCTTGCGTCGGTCGCAGCCCGACTAATCCCGCCACATTGGCAGGCCCACGAATCGAGCCGGACGTGTCGGTGCCCAAGGCAAAGGCGGCAAAATCAGCGGCGAGCGCCGCGGCCGAGCCGCTGCTCGATCCGGAAACGTTTCGCGATGTATTGTAGGGGTTGAGCGTCAGTCCGCCCGCTGAGCTATAGCCGAGACGTCCATAGGAGGAAGCCAGTTCCGACATGTTTGCCTTGCCGATGAGGATGGCGCCCTGATCAAGCAGCTTCTGGACCGCGGAGGCGTTCAAGGGCGGCATCGAATGCTTGAGCGCCGCGGAACCGGCAGAAGTGGGCATACCCGCCGAATTGAAGTTGTCCTTGACGACGAACGGAATGCCCAGCAACGTTGATCTGCTGGATTTGATTTTAAGATTGTCGTCAACTCGCCGCGCCTGCTTGAGAGCATTCGCATTGAGGCTGATCAAGGCGTTGATGCGAGGGCCTCTCTTGTCGAAACGCTCAATGCGATTCAAGTAGTAGCGCACCAACTGCACATCGCTGATGGCCCCGGAATCGAGCGCCGCGCGCAGCTGCGGAATGGTGGCGCCCGCGGGATCGAACGCGCCGCTCGCAGAGGCCAGTTGTTCCGCGGCTGCCCCGAGCGTGCCGAGCAGAATCGACGCCCACAGCAGCGACAGGCGAATCAGGACTCTTCCCACGCCAATTCAAATTCCGCTGCGCTCTGGATTAGCGTATGACGCAGACTGACCGAGAAACTTCGCGCCACCGCGATGTCGAACACCGGCGAACCCGCGGTATCATCCAGCCGCCAGAAGAGAAGGCCGATGTGGCCGGCGATGGTTTCGGCAACATCGCCCACCTTGAAAGCTCGGTCATGAATATCGATGGGCACGAGCTTGCTCAACGCAGCTCGAAGGTTAGGTCCCGTCAATCGGAAAACACCGTAGGCGTCGCTCTGATCGGAAATGGCCGCGAAAGGCCCAAGTATCGGCTTTAAGGAACTCGCGAAGTCGTTGCCGCCGTTTTCGCGCATCGCAAGCCAGCTTCCCGGGCCAATGCCCATCACGGCAATGTCGTTGCCGCACGTTCTGCGCGGCGAAGTCGGCAACGCGCAGTTGAAATGCGCTTGAAGGTGCCGCGCGAGCGCCGTTGCCGCGTCCTTGCG
>JAXDQK010000184.1:0-5100 GCA_034667905.1 Gammaproteobacteria bacterium
GTGACTTTGCCATCATCAGTGAAGAGGTCGGCGACGGTCCGACCATCCGCCAAGGATCTCCGGCCGAACACGCCGATAAGATCAAGGTTCCGGTGTTGTTGTTTCACGGGGCTCATGACGGCAATGTCAGCATCGAACAATCGACACGAATGGCCTCGAGCCTCGCCGCTGCCGGGGTCAAGTCCGAGCTTGTTACCTGGGACCAGCTAGATCATTACCTGGATGACTCAGCCGCGCGCGAGAAGATGCTGCGAAAGAGCGATGAATGGCTGCGACTGGCATTCGGAATGCCCGCGGTTACCGCCGAATTACGCTGACATCGCGACCGTGGTCTCATGTTTTGGATGGCTAACGTCCACGTCAAGCAATCGAAACGGCTACTGTAATAGCTTCTTGTGCATCGGCACGCAATCTAGCTCGAATCCAGTTGGGTGTTTCCATTTGATGCGCCCCTCCGACTGAAATCCTGCCGCAGAATAAAATCGCTCTGCATTCAGGGTCGCTATGAGGGAAAGCGCGGGCAGGGTGGATTGCGTTGCAATATCTTCGAGAGTGGATAAAAGGCGTCGGCCGAGGCCCAGGCTCTGGAATTCCGGATGTACAAACATCGCGCTGATTTCGGATTTCGACAGGTCCAGAGATCCAAAAGCGGCGATTCTTTTAGTATCCGCAATTACGTAGAATTCGGTCTGTTCGACTACCGTCGGAAACTCCGCAAAGAGGGGCACCGATGCCCATCGTTGGATGTCTTCCTTTGAATAATGCGCGCGGCAGCCGACTTGTATTGCAAGGCGGCGGACCTCCCAAATTTGTGGAATGTCATCTGCTACGGCTCTTCGCAATGCGAACACCCATGCACTCCCATGAAAGGACCACTGTTGGCAAAGACGCCACAGCTAGGCTAGTACTTGATTGGCGGCTGAATTCTGCTTGGGACTAGTATAAATCGCATTTTGCCGGCTACGCGCACACCCGACCGCCGACGCCAATTACTAGGGGCAGCTTCCTTGCTCCGTAGTTATGAGCGATGTTAGGGTAATGTCTAACTCGCACTTTGGAGGACGTCATGCCTACGTTTCCTCAATATAAAAGAGGCGCTTTACTGATCGCTGTTTTGATCCTCAGCGGTTGCGCGACCGAGGTCTCCATAGCAGATCTATCTGGACCCAATTATGGTTTGCGCCTGCTGGCCCACTTCGATGCATCCCTTGATCCGGATCCAACAGCTTTGGCAAATGGGATATACGCTTCGAAGCCTTTACAAGATTGGTGCTACCGCTGCTACCAGGCTCCCGACGCGTCCGCATGGTCGCCATAGCGCGGCGTTCGCCGGGATCGGATACCGGACTTGATTACCATCGATGCCAAGAACAGTGACTTGCACGTTCTCGCCAATCATCAATTGTTCGGTAACTCGGCGAGTGAGGATCAACATAGCGGTCCCCTTCGCGTTACGATGACATTCCCTCGCCCGTTTGTATGTGCACACCGGCTGCATCCGGTGAGGTCGCGAATGGCGGAGGGCTCATGGTAGCGACACAGGAAGTGTCAAGCTCTCGGGCCGAGGCCGTCGCGAAGAAAGCGTCCATCATTCGGTCGAGGCATTCCATATTGTCGAGCCCGGCCGGCAAATGGGTCATGGCCGGGATGATCACGACGCGGCTGTTTCCAAGCGTGGCGGCAACGCGGCGCGCCCACGCGCTCGGGGTCGTCGCATCACGGCCGCCCGATAGAAGCAGCACGGGTATGTTCGCTCTGACCCGCGTCAGGAGGCGCGGATCTGGCGTGGCGCGCGGCCAAAGCCGACACGCGACGATCTGCTGATCTATGCGGTAACGACCGAAGTCGCTTCCTCGCGTGGCCGGCTCGATCTCGTTGGACTGGATTCGCCGTGTACCTTCCGGGCAGGTCACGGATAAGTAGAGGCCGTCGGCTCCCGGGTCCGCGCCCTGACTTCGCACAGCCTGGGCAAGCGGGGCGTAGTCTCGAGCGGCTGCATGGCTGATGAGCAGGGGCAGGCCGCGCTTGCCGTCGACGGAGTTCAATGCGCTCCGGACCATCTCGCCAAAAGGTCCTTGCCGCACGACAAGCGGTCCCTTCTCGGTGGCTATGGTGATGGCGCCTCGGGCGAGCCGCTGCCGCAAGGCGGCCCAATCCGCTTCCAGATGGGGAAAGGCCACATGACAGGGGCCGTCGGCTCGACAGTCGACTAATAACTGGCGCAGCGCCAGTTGGCCGTTCCACGCATGATGCAGCGGCAGCTTCTCACCGAGAGGAACCGTGCCGATGAGGACGACGCTGCGCACGCGGGTTGGGTACAGTTTGACGTAGGCTTGCGCTAGGTAGGTCCCATAGGACAGGCCCGCCAGATCTATCCGATCATATCCCAAGGCTGAGCGGATGGCCTCTAGGTCATGAGCTGAAGCTTCGGTCGAATAGCGGGTCAGGTCGGCGCGAGCCTCCAACTCGCGTCGACACTTGCTGACGTCGGCGGGTGGCCAGACATCCGCAAGCGGCGAGCGAGTCTCGATCATGGGGCAATGCAGGGCTCCCGAAGCCCCGGTTCCGCGCTGATCGAACAAGATTACCGCTCGGCGTTGGCGGTGGAATTTAAGGTCTCCGGCGTAGAGCGGTGCGCTGATTGTGCCCGGTACGCCAGGGCCTCCTTCAAGCCACAGCATGGGCGCTTGCTCCGGACCTGCTCCCAGCTTCGGCAAAATCAGGAGGTGCAGCGAAAGTTTACGTCCCGATGGTCGCCGCCAATCCTCTGGAATCTCCAGCGATGCACAGCGGAGGAGTTCCGACGCGCCAGCGACGGAGCAGGGCGTGGTGGCTAATCGCGCTTCGACAGCTTCTGTAGTCCCGGCAAAAAGGGCGGCCAGTGCAGAGGCGAACCAGACGATGACATGGCGCATGAAAATCCCTTTATGGAATGCCGGCGTCGCGCCGAACACCGGTTATCGTGCGACCTTCGCGGAACGGCGCCGTGCCAAGGTCAGCACTAGCATCGACAGTGCAATGAAGATGCCAACACCAACTGCAATGTCGTTCACGGGTACGCTAAGGAAAACGGCGGCAGCGTAGCCGCTCACCAGTGCGAGCATACTCAAGTTTTCGAACATGTTTTGAATCGCAATCGCCGATCCCGCGCCGACCACATGCGCGCCTTCTGTCTGCAAAAGCGCATCGAGCGGTACGACGAAAAACCCGCTGCACACACCTACGAATGCCATCAAGGTAAACGCAAGAGGCAAGGTTGTGACAAGGGGCAATAGACACACACCCACTCCGATCAGAATACCGGCTGGAAGCGCTCGATTGACTTGTTTGAGTCTCACGAGGCGCGCTGCCAGCGCGGCGCCCACCACGATGCCGGCAGCTACCATCCCCGTGAGAAAGCCCGGCAATGAATTGTTATTTACCTTAAGCGCCACTGGCACCCAGGCGATGACGAGGAAGCGAAGGGCCGCTCCTGCGCCCCAGAAGAGGGCCGTCCCGATCACGGCCAGTCTGGCATTTGGATTCTTTAAAAGTGCGTGCGTCTGCAAGGCAAAGGCCTTGACGCTCGAGACGACGGAATACGTAGGAACCGGGACGTTGCGCAGCTTTATCCGTGGAATAAGAACCGCGCTAAGCGCCGAAGCGGCATAACACCCTGTGATCGCCATGAGCGAGCCTTCAACGCTCCAGTCCGCCAGTGTGCCGCCCGCGATTGCGCCTAGTAGGATTGCTGCAATCGTCGAGGCCTCCAGCAGGCCATTGGCTTTGACCAACTGCGCCGGCGCCACCAGTTCGCTCAAGATTCCGTACTTGGCCGGCGAATTGGCTGCCGCGCCGGCACCCACTAGCGCGTAGCTCAAGAAGGGATTCACGTGCGCGCACATACCTAGCGCCCCCCCAAACTTGAGCGTATTGGCATAAAGCATAACGCGCCCTTTAGGACGAGCATCGGCGAACACGCCGACAAAAGGCGCAAGCAGTATGTATGCTCCCACAAAGAACTGTTGCAGAATCGGCCCGCTCCAAGCGGGATAGTTCTCTTGTCGCACGAGGGCAACCGCCACAAAGAGAAGCGCGTTATCCCCGAAAGCAGAGAGAAATTGGGCCCCCAGCGTCGCGAACATTCCACGCGACCAAAGGCCGGCAGGTATGAATTTACGGCTCGCGCGCTTGGACCGCCGCTGCTTATTTGCAGACATCAAAGGACCCATTCATCTGCTAATTGACCTCCATGGGATGTACGCCCGCGCCGTCGTCCCGAAATTCCAAACGACGCCGCGAAATGATGATAACCCGCGAGACCGTCACCAATGGGACGCTCGGACGAATACGGCCGACATTATTCAGCTTGCGCCTGATAGACCGCGTCGGGCACGAATAGTGATTATCCTGTCTGGTTATGACGCTCAAAAAGATCGTCTCGGGTGGGCAGACGGGCGTAGATCGGGGCGCGCTCGACGCCGCGCTTGCGGCTAAGTTTCCTTGCGGCGGGTGGGTGACGTGGGATGGGATGGCGGAAGATGGGACAATACCTGAGCGCTATCCTTTGCTGCGGCTGCCCAGGGGCGGCTATCGACAGCGCACACGCCTTAATGTCACGGACAGCGATGGCACGGCGATTCTCTACAATGAAGCTCTCAAAGACGGAACGCGCCTCACGCGCAATCTCTGTGCGTTATTGAAAAGGCCGTATATTTTGGTCAATGCGCGGCAGACTCCGGATCCGCAGGTGGCGGCGGAATTCGTCGGGAAGTTCATTGAGGAAAACGGAGTTAAGGTGCTGAACGTTTCCGGGCCCCGAGCGAGCAAGTGGGAGAACGGATATCGTTTTGCTCAGGATGTTATCGGCGGCGTTATTACCAACAGCGCACGCATCACAATTGGAGATTGAAGCTAATGATTCCGAGCCTTTTCGGCAATCTGAGGCTCGCATGGCAGGGAGCGGTTGGCAGGCAGGTGCGCATCAATCTCTGACACTGCCGCTAAGCGTGATTTCCGTACGTTACGTGAAAATCGTAGCGCGCCCACTTGCGTCGACGCTGTCTCTCATTACCGCGACAGCAACCAATAAAAACTCGAATCGGTGCCGCTCCTCGGAGC
>JAXDQK010000185.1:0-4611 GCA_034667905.1 Gammaproteobacteria bacterium
ATGCCGAATGCGACATAGCAGCCACAATGTCGAATGCCGGACTATGCCGAATTAGGGTGCTGCGAATGCTGTTATTACTGCGTTCAGCGTCATTTTGTTCGGCATAATCCGAGGAGGATGCGTCAAACGGAATCGTGCCGCACTTGGTCGCGTCAGTAAACACTGGCCGACTTCTCATTACCAAATCGTTACCGCCACTCAGCTTCGCAGAGGGCGCCACCTGTATTAGCGTGCCATTTCGTTCATGAGCCAGGCCCTCGCCATCTTCCAATCGCGCATGACGCTTTGAGCAGAAATCTTCAGGACTTCGGCCGTCTCCTCGACGCTGAGCCCACCGAAGAATCGAAGTTCAATCACCTTCGCTTTGCGCAAATCGATCTGGGCCAGAGCATCCAGCGCGTCATCAATCGCAACAATTTCCCGGTCACGAGTATCTGAACCAACCTCCGGCACATCGTCCAGGTTCAGGTGGAATGCCCCTCCGCCACGTTTGGCCATGCCCTTCCCGCGAGCTCGATCGACCAGAATCCGCCGCATCATGGTTGCCGAGACGGCGAAAAAGTGCGCCCGATCCTGCCAACTAACGTTGTCCACCTCAACCAGCCGGAGGAACACTTCGTTAACCAGGGCTGTGGCCTGCAGCGTGTTGCCTACGCGCTCCTTGTGCATGTAGACGCCCGCCATCCGGCGCAGTTCCACATACACCTTCGGCGTCAGTGCATTGAGCGCCTCGTGATCGCCTCTCCCCCAGGCTTTCAAAAGCTGGGTGACAGTGGCCGTCTCTTCACTCATGAGCCCCACCAATGGCAAATCATACCTGTCTGTTGAGAAGAAAAAGAATTTTTCGGAGCGCTTGTAGTTTTGCCAATGGATTCTCGCTTACCAGCATGAACGATAAAAAGCAGCCTAGGTCACCCGGGAAGCAGCCGGATCAAGGGCCCAGGCCTCGGCACAACCAGAGCGGACTCGCTTGGTCAGCTCTCCCAACCAGACCCACGGAGGTCACGTCATGAAGAACGCGCTTGGAATGAAGTCAACGGGATTCAAACTTTGGAAGATTGCAGCCGTTGCTGGCGCCTGCATGGCGCTTGCAGCCTTCGGCGGAACAACGGCGGCCTTTGCGCAATCGGTGCCGGCCAGCGAAGGGTGCCAGGGCCCTGAGATGCCCCGTTTCGATGATTGTCAGCGGTTGGAAGGATCGTGGCTCTACACGGTCACCATTCCGAATCCATCCGGCGCTCCGATCGTATTCCAGGGCGTGGAGACTTACGCCGCCGGCGGAGGCTATTCGGAAGCGGACCAGCTCTCCTTCACACCGGGCTATCTCGCCACCGCCGGACACGGCGCCTGGAGGCTGACCGGGGAGCGAACGTTCCTGCTCACCTACGTGAACCTCACCTACGACGCCGGCGGCAACGCTACAGGCACATCCAAGGTCCGCCAGACTACGAGATTGGACCATCAAGGGAAGACCTATAGCGGCTCCGGCGACTTTACCTACTACGATCTGAACGGCAAAGTCGTCGCGGCCGGCACATTCACCATCACCGCGCAGCGGATCCTGGTGCAGGCGCCGCAGTAGCGTACTCGAAACGCGGACGGAACGCGGAAGAGGGGATGGGCTTCGTCTTGGCGAAGCCCATTTTCGCGTCCATTTGAATGCCGTGGCTGGGGAGGGACCCGGGCGTTCGACCGTTGGAGCCATACGATACTATTTCGTTGACGTCACGGAGACCCAACGAACCCCGAGCATTGGCAACAGATAGAGGCGCTGTATCACGACGCGCTGGAAAGCGACGGCGGCGACCGGGAGGCCCTGTTACAACGGGCCGATCCCGCGATTCGGCGGGCGGTGGAAGACCTGCTTGTCCATGCGGAATCAAAAGACGGTCCACTGGATCGCCCCGCGTGGCAGTCCGGGAGTCCACAGGATTCAACCGGCATTGACCTTACGCCCGGACAGCAACTTGGACCTTACGTCGTCGATGCGGAAATCGGCGCCGGCGGCATGGGTCGGGTGTACCGGGCAACCGATGCGCGCTTGAACCGCGTTGTCCCCATCAAAGTTTTGGCCGCGCAGTTTTCGGATCGATTCGAGCACGAAACCAAGGCCATTGCTGCGCTGAATCATCCACATATCTGTCAGATTTACGATGTCGGCCCCAACTACCTGGTGATGGAGTACGTCGACGGGTCACCGGTCGTAGCCACCGGGCAGCGGCCCTTAGAATTGTCCAGAATCCTGAAGCTCGCCATTCAAATTGCCTCCGCGATAGAAGCGGCGCACAGGAAAGGCATCATCCACCGGGATTTAAAGCCAGGGAACATCCTTGTAACCGCAGGAGGTGTTGCCAAGCTGCTTGATTTCGGGCTGGCGAAGCAAATCCCCTTGAACGGTCTGGCCGGGCGTGGGGAGCACACGCTCAGCGCGACCCAGACGGGAACGATCATCGGCACTCCGGCCTACATGTCTCCGGAGCAGGCGGAAGGCAAATCCGTCGACGCCCGTTCCGATATCTTTGCGTTTGGAGCCATCCTTTATGAAATGCTCGCCGGGCGGCGCGCGTTCCCAGGCACTTCGGCGGCGTCGATTCTGGGCACGATCTTGCACAAATGTCCCGATCCCATCAACGCGCCGCCCGCTCTGACGGCCATCGTCTTCAAATGCCTGGCCAAATCCCCAGACGACAGGTTCCAGAGCGCATCCGATTTGCTCGCGGCTCTGGGACGGAGTTCAACCAGCGGCAGATCCGTGCTGCTTCATCGATTCAAAGAGCACAAGCTGGCCGTAACCAGCGCGTGCGCCCTGGTGGTCGTCGCCTCCCTCCTTCTTGGCGTCTATCGGAAGACCCAACATACCGGCCCGATCAATTCTATTGCTGTGCTTCCACTCGACATCGAAAGTAAGGACCCTGAGGCCGACTACATTTCGGATGGGATCTCCGCGAGCATCAACAATAGTCTTGCGGAGCTGACCGGCCTCAAAGTCACTCCGAACAGCGTCGCGGCCCATTACAAAGGCAAAGCAGCGGATTTCCAAAAGATCGGCGACACGCTCGGTGTTGAGACCGTCCTTTCAGGACGCGTCGTGCAACACGGCGATACCCTGTCCATCAACATTGAGCTTGATGACGTCCGCAGCGGCAAGCAGATTTGGGGACAGCAGTACACCCGGCAAACGTCCGATCTCCTGCTCGTGCAAGAGGACATCTCGAAGGAAGTTTCGAGTCGGCTGCGTTCGAATCTCTCTGTGGCCGACCAGCAGAAATTGGCGCTGGGCTCGATCACCAATCCGGAGGCGTATCAACTCTTTCTCAAGGGTCAGCACTATACGGAAAAATTCACCAAGGATGGCTTCGATAAGGGCATCGATTATCTCAATCAGGCCATCGCCCTCGATCCGAACTATTCGAGAGCCTACAGCGCTCTGGCCTACAACTATATCAACCAGGATGACTGGTTTCTTGAGCCTCGAAAGTCTGCCCCGAAGGCGAGGGAAGCGGCCCTGAAGGCCGTCGCGCTGAACGAAACCGATGCCGAAGCGCATGTTGTTCTCGCCATCGAAGACCAGTGGTATGAGTGGGATTGGGTCGCTGCGGAACGAGAGTTCAAACGAGCCATCGAACTGGCGCCCGATAGCGGCGATGCCCACGGGTACTATTCATGGTTCCTTCCCTCTATGGGTCGTAACGACCAGGCGATCGAGGAAGCGCATCGATTGGTCGGGCGCAATCCCCTATCGACAAGCGGCAATGGAAACCTTGGCTCAGTCTTCGTCTTTACACGTCACTGGGACAAGGCAATTGAACAACTGCGCTATGCCATCGACCTCGATCGCAATTATTGGTTTGACTATTGCTTTCTCGGCCGAGCCCTCGAGCAGAAGGGAAACCTGTCCGAAGCGATCGCGACGTTTCAACGCGGCTTGGCGCTGGAAGACAACATTGAACTCTGGTCAGGTCTCGGCCACGCCTACGCGGTATCCGGAAACCAGGCAGAGGCGCATAAGGTCCTCGATCATCTGGAAGACATGTCTGCTCAGAGGTACATAGCACCGTATGACGTGGCGGTGATCTACGCCGGACTGGGGGAGAGAGACGAGGCGTTTGCCTGGCTCAATCGTGCGTATGATGCCCGCTCCTACACTCTGGCCGTTTATCTGAACACAGACTCTCGATTGGACAACCTGCGATCTGACGCACGTTTCACGGATCTGCGGCGCCGTATCGGCTTGCCGGCTCTCTAGTACGCCCGCAACTGCTCCGCCGTTATAAGTTCTAGGAAACGCGGTAGGGTTCACTGACTTCCAGTGGGGGACTTTCCACTTGGACGAAAAGTCGCCTTATCGGACACTTGCAGCAGGGACTAATGTCACAAGCACTTCTCCGGATAGCCGGTTTATCGTCCAGGTGGCTGTCGTCGGTTCCGTATTGGCGACGATTCGCCCGGAACTACGGAACTACGGAACAACGAACGCACGATTCTACTCTAGCGACTTCGGGTCAGACCTGTTTATCGGTGACTTGGTATTGAGCAGGGAATCCAGTTCGTGCGAGCAGGCGGGAACGCCGACTCTGCCATCGCGAATGATCTCTTTTGCGCTCAGTTTCT
>JAXDQK010000186.1:0-4467 GCA_034667905.1 Gammaproteobacteria bacterium
GGTAGCCGCGATCACCTGCTCGGTCTCGGGTTGCCGAATGCCATATTCGCTTATGTTGAGGTACACGACGAGCCAACACGGGCTGGAATAGTTCTTTTTGCTCTTGCCGCTGATCGCCTCTTCCAGATATTTCGGGATCGAGTTGGCACGAGCCACCCATTCCTCGACCGGATCAAATCGCCAGCCCTTCAAGTGTCTTTTTTCATCACCGAGCTTGCGCCCGCCGTGGGTGCTCGTCACTTCGATATTGAATGCGCGATTCTGGATTTCGACGAAGCCGTCAGGCCAATTTTCATCGTGATCGGCAAGACGAACTTGATCGACGCTTTGCAGTCTCGCAAATTTCGCGAGGACGTGCGCGTTGTGAAGAAACTTGAGGCGCGGTTGAAGGAAGTAATCGGCAGATCGGCACCGATTGCAGAGCGCCTTGGTGTCAGCGCTGAACGCCTTTACACATTGCCAGCGGGCGAGGCGAATGCGCGCGACTTGGATTTCTTCCGGCGTCAGCGACGATCCGACGACTGGCTCGCCAACGTCATCATCATCAAGATCGACCAGTATCGGGTCGGCTTCGCAGACTTTTTCAATCCATTCGTCGAATGAGTCGGGCATGCAGGAATTCTGCATCTGGCACGTCTCGCAGATCAAGGCCATTTATGACCGCCTGAGCGCCCCGCTGGCGCGGGCGACGCGGCAAGCCACAGGGGGGCCCCCCACCGACCGCGCCAAACAAACGCACCACGCGGCCCGCGCTGGCGATCCTCGGCTTGCCTTATGCCGTGTCTCGCGCTTCAATACGCGCATGTCCGATTCCAGAATTGATTTCAGCGCTCCCGCAACGCGTCGAAAATGGCAGTCAGTCAACAAGGAGCGCGTTAGCGCCTCGCTCGGCGCGCGTCCCTATATGATCGGTGAAGGTGGCACCCTGGACGAGTGCATCCAGCATTTATGCGTCAGCCCGAAGCGCAACGTCATTTGTACGAAATTCACACCGCGCCGCAGTCTGATCTTGTCAGCGCCATTTTGTCCGGGGACCACGTCGTTGAGCTGGCGGGACTCAGGGATTTTCACGGAAAATAGCGACCCTGCGCAGTCCAATCTCGCGCCTCAAATCACTTGAGCTTGCGCAATCTCTCGGCGAAAAACTCTGCGGCCACCAGCACGGCAATAATTCCGGCACCGATCAAAGCAGGAGTATGAATCTCTGCGCGGGAGAACCCGAAGTCATAATGGGCGATGTATCCCAGCGAGAGCGCGACGGCAGTCGCTCCGACCCCGGACATCACGATCCTCATGCCCCCTATCGACCGCCTTTTCCATTCTACGAATATGCGCCAACCGCTCGCCCGAGCAAGCTCAATGACCAGAAAAAGCTGGCCTAATTTTCCCTGCCCGCGCTTCAATGCTTGTCAGTCGGTAGCCGAACCCCATTTTTTGTGCTTAAATCCTGCCGTTGCGTTTGTGTTTGTGGAGTTGGGTATGCCTAGAACAGGCTGGACCCCGTCGATCGTGCCGATCGTGCCCAATGGCGGTGATCAAACGGTCTATCTCGTCGTCGACGGCTTTGGCAGGCTTGGCACCTGCTACCGCGAGACCGATATCGAGCGGACAGACCTAGAAACGGTCATCGCCGATCTGATATCGGGGCAGTTCAACGACCCGGTCCGCGTCGTCGCCCTCAACACACTTGAGCATTGGGCGCAGGACGTCTCAAAAGATATCGCCTGCGAAATCCAAAGTCGCTGCGATATCGACGGTCACGACGTTCCGGAAACCCTTCGGGACTTCGTTGATAGCCACGCTGGTCCTGATCGGCAGTTCGCGCTGCGGCTGGCGTAGTCATGACCGACGCCCGCTCCACCCGATATCGCCGATTGGCCCTCGCCGAGCCAGACGTTGAGAACGCTCGACTGTTGCGGCTGCTCGCCGACGAAGCGGATCGAGGCGTCTTGTGCACCGTGCAGTGGGCACCTCGCGGTTCGAAAATCGAAATCCCGATCAAGCCGAACGAAGTTAAGAAATGACCGAGATCGTCCGCAGACCGATATTCGGGAGGCCAGTCGACGGGAAACCGGCGAACGACGGCTATCGGTGCGAGCTATGCGGCGGGTGGATCGAATACCGCGATCTTGGCAAGGTGCTGGCGTACGAACGCGGCCGCATCCTGCGAAAATCTTGTGAGGCAACCATGATAATTGACGAGCCAGAGCGGGAAGTCGATGGCTGGGACGAAGCCGAGGCAGCTCTCACAGCCGCGCAACAAATGCCCGGTGGTCCCGAGCGAGTTGCCGCGCTCAAGAAAGCCGGCCAACTTAGATTCAGAGCCGACGAGCGCCGCAGGTCGATCAGAGATCAGGAACTTGTGTCGAAACTCGAATTAGATCGTCTAATCAAGGCGCAGCATCTCTTGCAATCCAACGACCACTGAACCCGATCTTGAGCCGGGTCTAGACTAGTGTTACCTCTCAAAAAAACGGGCCTCGGTTTCCCGAGGCCCGATCCTATATGCCGCGGGGCGTACATCGCGCCGCCATCTCGATTTATATTGCCACGGTTATCGGCGCTGTGAAATCGCCAAACTTGCTGCGCGTCCCGCCTGACTCCATCTGCTCATTTTATCTCAACGGTGACCTTCTCGGTGCAATTGCACAAGCTGCATTCAAAGGTGCGGACGTCCGGCCCGTCTGGCCCCGATACCACGCCTGTAAGCATCATCGGTCCGTGGCATTTCGGGCATGGCGGCCGTTCAATTTCAACGGGACGGCGATCAGCGATGAGGGACTGTGTCATGTGTTGCTCGCCTAAGATCAGGCGAGAGCGCGACGCTCTCAATCACCGGTAGTGGCCGAAAAAAGGGCGGTGATGCCAGACCAATGCGCTTGGGTGCATCTGGTTCCGTGAACCAGGGGACAGCCTCAATAAAAATTAGGGACGCGAACCTTCAAGGCGCCACCGACGCAAGAACTCCGCCTGACGTCCGCTTTTTCGGCCGCTAACGGGGGTAGACCGGACATGGCACGGACAATCCGATTCGGTCGAGAACCCAAAGCCGGCGTCAGCTTCATTTTCCAGCCGCGAAGCTGGTTTCGGCTCTATTAAAATGCCCGGCCGAGTCGCACACTGTTGCCGTCGAATGAGGGGGTGCACATGCGGCGGCGGGAACTCATCATTGCTCTTGGTTTGGCGATGGCGTGGCCAATTGCTGCCAATGCACAGCCAGACTGCCGGGCTTTGCGAAGCCAAATTCTCCTCATGCAGGCTGAGGGCATCGCCGACAAGCTTGCTCAGTTCATTAAGGAGATGCAGAGCCAAGTCGGCTGGACCACGCAGCTGCCATCGACGGGAGGCTCCATCGAGCAGCGTCGGTTCGACGCGGTGCGGCTTCTACGCCAAGCTCCTGCTGTCACCGAGCTGTCGCTACTCGATGCCCAAGGCAAGGAGTTGTACAAGGTATCGCGTTTAGCCTTGGAAGTGGTTGGCAGCGGCGTTGACTACTCGAAGGAAGCGAAATTCACCGAGACGGTGGCCAAGAAGATTTATTACGGGCCGGTCTATTTGCGCCGCGAGTCGGAGCCATACATGACCTTGGGGATGGCCGATACGCGGCCCGAGGCGAGCGTCGTCGAACTCAACCTCAGCCTGCTGTGGGACATTGTGCAACAGACCAAGGTCGGCGAGCGAGGTGTAGCCTATATTGTTAATGCCGAAGGTCGTATCATCGCCCATCCAGATTTCGACGTGCGCAAGTCTCAGCGGGATTTGTCATCTCTCGCCCATGTGCAGGAGGCCCGCACATCCCCGGCGAGGGGATGGGCCCGCATCACGCGTGACATGAACGATCAAAAGGTTGTGGCGGCCTACGCGCGCGTCGGGGGGACCGGCTGGCTGGTGTTTGTGGAGTTGCCGATTGGGGAGTGGACATCATGTTGAAGGACCAAGCCGGCGATCTCGCAGTGAACTGCCAAGCGGGTCCGAACCGTGTCATCAACTTTACCGGCCTCAGCGTCCCCACCCGCGCTGGTTCGCCCGCGCCGATGTGATGATCGAAATAATTTTTGCTGTGATGCACGAGACCCCTTTTTTCAACGATGTGGTAGGGTGTAGTCCTCGGCGTTAGGGAAGGCCCATGAGACGGCGCGAGTTCATCACCCTTCTGGGCGGCGCTGCAGCGTGGGTGTCTCCGGCACGCGCGCAAGAGCCGCGAAGGGTGATCGGTGTTCTGGCTGGCTTCGGTTTTCCTAGTGTGTGGTCGGTGGTCGCAATGCCCGCTTTTTTTCAGGGACTGAAGGACGCCGGTTTTGTCGAAGGAAGAAATATAAACATCGAAATCCGCCAGGAGGCGGATGGTCACTACGATCGCTTACCCTCCCTTGCGGCCGAACTGGTGGGCCGTGATGTGGCTGCGATTTTTGCCGCTGACCTCCCCTCGGCAGTTGCTGCGAAGGCAGCGACCAAAACGATTCCAAT
>JAXDQK010000187.1:0-21322 GCA_034667905.1 Gammaproteobacteria bacterium
ATAACTTCCTTGGCCTCGGTAAAGGGTCCGTCCGTCACGGTGATCTTGCCGTTGGCGAGGCGCACGCGAACGCCGTCCTTGCTCGGCAACAGACCGCCGGTATCAACAAGGCTCCCGTCCTTAAGGGACTTCTCTACGAACTTGCCCATCGCCTCCATGAGCGCAGCCGGCGGCCCGGATTCGCGATGGGACTCGGAATGGCGAATGAAGGTCAGGTATTTCATGGCTCCTCCTCAAGGTTTCTAGTTATACGACGAACGAGCCCGAGTCGGATCGACACGCCAGTATTTCCGCCGGCCAGTCATTAGCGACCTCGCGGAAATTGACCTGTGCGCGCCCGCAATTGATTGGCAACTTCGCCGCAAAGGCATAATGGGGCATCCCCCGGCGGGTAAACTGAGCAGGCCAACTTTATCGATAGAATGCAGCAGTCAGGATCAAAGAGTAGCCCGTATGACAGATCGCCGCCGATTTCCAGCAGTGCTCGCAGCAATCTCCGCCTTAGCAGTGTCACTGGCTGCCGTGACTGCCGATGCGGCGTCGGGCGCGCCGGTCGCGCAATTTCAACCGTTCAAGATCGGTAGCTATAGCGCGGTGGCGCTCAAAGACGGAGGGATTGAGGTGCCGGTCGACGGCAAGAGTTTCGTCGTCGGCCAGCCGAACGAGGCGGTCGGCGCGGTGCTCAAGGTGGGTGGGGCTCCCGCTGACCATTTTGAGTTCAGCATTCAGCCGCTGCTCGTACACGCCGGTGTTCACGTGCTGTTGTTTGATACCGGTGCCGGCGGGTTTTTCGGCGACATTGCCGGCAAGTTACCAGATTCCATGATGGCGGCGGGTGAGAAGCCGGCCAGCGTGACCGATATCTTTATCTCGCATGCCCACGGCGATCACATCGGCGGACTGGTCGCGTCTACCGGTGCGCTTGCTTTCCCCAATGCGACGATTCACATGTCCGCGCCGGAATTGAAATTCTTGAGTGGCCTTAAGGAGGATGAGGCGAAGAACTTCGGCATCCAGCAGGTCTCTGCGTTGGTGAGGGCGATCAAGCCGCAGGTAGTGCCCTTCGAGCCGGGCGCGGATCTCCTGCCCGGTATCGTCAAGGCGGTTGAGCTCAAGGGGCACACGCCGGGCCATTCCGGCTACCGCATTGGATCGGGCACCGATAGTGTGCTTGTCTTCGGTGACGCGATGCACAGCTACCTGGTGTCTGTTCGCAAGCCTTCCTGGCAAGTTGCCTTCGATGGCGACAGGGAGCTAGGAGCGACGACACGGGTCGCGCTGGTCAAAAGCTCCGCCGCGAGCGGTCAGCGCCTCTATTCCGAACACTTCCCCTTCCCGGGCATCGGCAAGATCGTGAAGGGCAAGGACGGCGCCAGCTGGCAGCCGGAGTCGCTGCACTAAGTCCCTCCTTCGGGGCATGGTTTCAGGACCACAACATGTCTTGGCCGCGATTAGTCGCTCACAATCTTTCAGCTGGCGGCATTCGCGGTGAAAACTGGCATTCAGGAGAGATCGCATTTGGCTGAGGCGGGCTCTACGGGCGACTTCATTGCCGGGCGCCTTGCGGCGTTAGCTGCGTGTAGAGAGCGTCGCATGTTGACCGACCCCCTCGCGGGACTTTACTGCCGACGACAGGCGCGTCGCGACCCAAGCCGCGCCCCGTGACCGGTCGCTTCCGAGCGGCGGCGCTGCAAACCTGTGCGGAACAACGATCCGTCGCGCCGTCGTGGCGAATTCGAGTAGCGCAAGCCACGTAAGTAGCTAAACTAAAGGCAGTTACTCGTTTCTGTGAGGGGCCGAAGTGATTACCAGCGGAAATTTTCTAATATTTCTTTCAGCGGCATTTTTGCTCGCGATTGCGCCTGGTCCCGGTATGTTATACGTGCTGGCACGGAGTCTTAAAGGCGGAAAGAAGGTCGGCATGGCATCGGCATTCGGGACTGCTTTAGGCGGCATGGGCCATGTGATCGCGGCCGCGTTCGGTCTATCAGCCATTTTGGCGCAGTCTGCCTATGCTTTTCTGTTCGTCAAATATGTTGGCGCGGCCTACCTGGTCTATCTCGGTATCCGCACGCTGCTCTCTGGTGACGCCGCCATGTTGAATACGGTGGACGAGAGCAAAGGGCAGAGTCCATTCTGGCAAGGCGTTCTGACTGAGGTGCTGAATCCCAAAACGGCTTTGTTCTTCCTAGCCTTCATTCCACAGTTCGTGAATCATGCAGCGCCTCTGTTGCCGCAATTCATCTTGCTCGGCGCGATCTCCGTCGCGTTAAATACCAGTGCTGATTTGGTGGTCGTCTTGGCGGCGGCGCCGCTAGCGCAACGTCTTGAAACATCAATTCTCTGGCGGAGGCGGCAGCGACAGGCTTCGGGTGCTGCTTTGGTCGGTTTGGGCAGTTACGTAGCCGTAAGCTAAGGACTCCGAGAGATTTCCGGCATCTACTTCGACGTGCATGCGTTCTGTCTACCGTGCCGCGAATGGCAGCTAAGCGGCTACCAAACAGCACAGTTTTGATTGCGCGCGTCGCGCAGGAATTATTCCCCGCGATTGATTGCCGGCTTGGTCGTCATGCCTGCAGCGCTGCGAAGGACTCGATCGATCGCAGCGTTCCCGTAGTGATCTTTGATGCGACCATCGCGGATAAAGTCGGCCATCATTTGGAAATAGCCGGGCGCAAATCGAGTAGAAACACGATCGCCGTTTGCGTCGATTTCATACTCTGTCATTCCGTGCTCAGCCCCAGGGTAGACCGCCAACGTGTAAGGTTTGCCTCGCGCGATCAGCGATTTGATGCGTTTCGCGGTCTCGGCACTGGGAGCGTCAAGATCGTCGCTCCCGAGTACCCAGAGCTGCTGTGTGGTAGAGGCTTCTAACGTGGGCATGGGCTCGTAACGAAACGGCGTCCGGGCTTCGACGAAATTGAGGTCCTTGGTCATAGCATCGACGATTTGCGCTTGATCGAGTGGCAGTATGAAGAACAAGAAATCGCCATGAACATCCTTGTACCAGGGTTCGGAGCGATATCTCTCGCGCAGCGCATTGAACTGATCGTAGCCTTCATGTCCGCCGGTCTCGAACAAGCGCTCACCGGCACGCGCCAACTCCAGCGCTTTCGTCGTATCCTTGGCGGAGTGATGGTGAAAATACATGTTGAGCGCGACACTCTCTTGATCCTCTTCGAGTATGGTGACCGCCAATCCGAAACTCACGATTGCAAAGTCTACCGGTGCGAGGTTCGCCGCCAATGGCAAGACCCATCCTCCTTGACTGCCTCCTTGGTAGCCGATACGTCTCAAGCGCGCGCCGGCGAGCTGTTTGGCAGTTTGCATTGCGGCGATGGCGTCTCTGGCAAGAACCTCAAAATCCTGAGTGTAGCTGCCACCCGATGCCCCGGTGCCTCGCTTGTCATACACAAACGCTCCAACGCCTTGCGAGGGAAACAGCCGTTGCAGGGCATAGGAATTAAGCGCCGAATCGTGCTCTGAACCATGCACGAGCACTACAATTGGCACCCTTCCGGCACCTTTCGGCATTACCAGGCGTCCAACGAGACTCACGCCGCTGCTTTCGAAGGTGCTGTCGTGTACATCGAAATCGATTCGTCTTCCCCGCTCGTTGTCGAAAGTGATCTCCCCCGCGCCGCACTGGGAAAATGACACTTTTTTGCCGTCCGACCGACTTGTCCATCCATAGGTGCTGGTCCAGCCACCATCGGGCTCCGGGTGTAGCTGACCGCGTTCCCCCGTAAACATCAACCAGCGCAAAGTTTGGTCGTCAGAAGATGCGACATCTATGGTTCTGCCATCCTTAAATCGATACATACCGACAGGACAACTTTTGGCGACTTCCGCCGCTTCGAGCCGTGGAAGAGGGAACGCAATCACCACCGAAACCAGCACGGTGTATATTTTCACGGAAGGTCTCACTATGCCGGCCAGGCGATGTTCACTGGCGCAATGGCGGTTACCCCAAACCTTACGTGATCTTCGGGAATTGAGCTTGAACGGAATTGCGTGCCCAGGAGCGCCAGGCGCTCGGCGAGTAACCCGTCAGCAATCGCACGCTTCGGCTCAAATGCGCGAGGTCAGAGAATCCCAAGTCGTACGCAATGGTTGTCAATGGTCGCGGGGACCTTAGCACCTCGCGCCATGCGCTTCTAGCGCGGGCCTCTAGTCTGTATTGCTTTGGCGAGACGCCGAATTCGCGATGAAATCCTCGTGACAACGCCTCGGGGCGCATATCGAACGAGCGCGCCCAGCGGCGAAGCGACAGGTACGCCGTAGTTCGCAGGTCAGAGGCCAATAATTCGGTCCAATGATGAGAAGCTGAGCGCGCGGGTTGAAAGGCCGCCGCGAGAGCACTCATGGATTCTCGCAGGTCCGTCTCGGCAAGCCGCACCAGGAGATCCGGGTCGCAGACGTGAAAGTGACCTTCTACCCAGTGATCTCGCCAAGGCAGGCTAAGTATTGTGACCGAACGCGCGCAGGTGGAGCTGTTGGCGTGGCAGTCGAATCTGCCATGCAGAAGCACATCTCCTGGCTGGACATTCACGCGGCCCGCAAAACCGGCTTCGACAAAGGAACCGGAAAGAACCACGCTTGCATAGCTGTCAAAGTGCACATGACGCGCCGGCGCTTCGCCCCGCGGAAATGTCTCGAGTCCGAAGCTTCCTGCTTTGTATTTTAGCTGCCTCCGCATAGCTCAAAGTCTATCGAAGTGCTGCGCCAGGTGCATGCCGTTGTTGCAATAGAATTTTGAAAATCAATACGTGCGTTACCAAGAGCAGCGGCACTAGGAGTGTCGGGATGAAATAGGCGGCGCCCAACTGACCCGGCATCAGACCGCCAGTGTTGGCCTCGTAGAAAGCATGCAATAGATCAAACGTGCCCCAGAGATTAAACACCCAGGCAATGGCAACACCCGCGCCACTCGACAGCGACGCCAGGGACAGCAACGCGAGTATCGCCGCTCCGAGATCGCCGTAGGCGGCGGAATGCGCGAAGGCCGTGGGTAGATCGGGCGACACTACTCCCGACACCAGGAACGCCAGTCCCTCGAAGCGGAACGCGTGCAGGACAAGAAGCGGCCGCAGCGCGTCGCGGCGCTGCAGCGAGCGCAATCTCGGCCAGATGTAGTGCTTCGCAACCATGCTCCAAGCGACCAAGCTGAAGGCGATGCTTAAAAAAAAGCACACTTGCGGGGTCATGATCTGCTCCTACGGCTTCAGTTACGCCCGTTGAGAATGCAATTGCGGTGCCGAGTCAGTAGATACCGCGGCGTGGATACCGTGCTCGCCTCGCCAGATCTCGGACTCGGGCGCAAACTGGGGTTCTGAGGGAACGGGATAGCGTAATTCGCGGGTGTAACGCTCGAAATTAACTCCACCTGTAAGCGGTGCGATCAGAAACCGGCCGACGGTACGAAGCCAATTCGTCAGCGTTGGACGATTCTCGAGTCGAGCGGCGTAGCGGCGCGCAATCGCTTGAAACTCCTCGGCGGGTTGACCGGTGACGTCGAACACATCCGTCGTCGGCGCACCCAGTTCAAACGCTCCCAGACGATGATCGTCGATGTAGTAGCGAAGGGCGTTCAATATGTCGAGCGACAAGCCCGCTTGGCGAGCGCTCTTGATGAACAACCAGGCAGGTGTTGGCAGCGCCTTGACCGATCGACCTACGGCAAGTCCAGTTGCCGTCGCCATCTCTTTCGCGCCTAACAGTTTCGGGCCGGTCGGACGATAGGTCTTGCCGCCATGCTGTGCGGGGTCTATGAGCGCCCTGACGACAACTCGCGCGATGTCCTCGTTTGACGGAGGAGCGTTACGGCTGTCGCCATAGATCCAAGGGAATATCCCAAGGTGTGCGGCCAGCGCGATCGGCACGAGGTATGCGTCGGCAAAGAAGCCGGGGCGTATTGTGGTGTGCGAGATTCCTGGGATCATTGAGAACATCCGGTCAGCCAACCAGTGCTGGCGAGTCATGAGGGCTGGATGAGAGGGGCTCGATAGCCACTGCGTGAGGCCCACGATGTGCTCGAGCCGCGATTCCTTTGCGGCGACGGCGAACGCTGCTGCACCCTGAATCATGTAGGGATCGAACGGTGGACAGTAGTAAGCGCCTTGAACATCAATCAAGGCCGCGCTAATGCTCTCGACGTCGCTCATGTCCGCAACTACTATTTCGGCGCCCTGCGATTTCAGGCGAGAGGCACGAATGTCCTCGCGGTGCACCATGGCACGCACGAGATACCCGGCTTTCAATAGTTCGGCAACGACCAGGCTACCGGTCTTTCCGGCCGCACCGGTTACGAAAATTCTGGGCTTTCGCATAGTATCTCCTAGCAATGTGGTACCACGCGGTACCATTGTTTGCGTAGCATGGTACCATGCGGTACCGCTTGTCAAGGGGAAGGATCATGACCACGCCAGCATCAAACGAGCATCAAGTGGGGGACGATGAAACTGCAGTTCGCGCGCGCATCCTCGACGCAGCCTTCACGGCATTCATGAAAAATGGCTTCGCGGCGAGCAGCACGCTGGAAATTGCCACCCGCGCGCGCGTGTCGAAACGAGAACTGTACGCGCGAGTGGGCAACAAACAGGAAATGCTCATCGCATGCATCAGCGCGCGCGCCAAGCGCCTGCAGGTGCCCGCTGATTTTCCCGTGCCGCAAGATCGTGAGACCCTTGCGCAGATACTGGCTTCTTTTGGGACGCAGCTCGTCCGGGAGATAACCGATCCAACGGTCATCGCGGTATTCCGATTGGCGATCGCCGAGGCGGTTCACGCGCCCGAGGTAGCGCAAGCGCTTGACTCGATAGGGCGCGAAGCGAGTCGTGCCGCCTTGCGCCAAATCATGGCCCGGGCTCAGACGTTGGGGCTCCTGAACGGCCGGTCAGCCGACCTTGCTGAACAGTTCGGCGGGCTGCTGTGGGGCAATTTGATGGTCAGCATGCTACTCGGCGTCGCCAAGCGACCGAGTTTACGCGAACTCACCGCACGAGCTCGCGACGCCACCGCTGCGTTTCTGCAGCTTCACCCGCTCCCCGACGATAACCCAGCGAGAGCGTAGCCACGCACATTCGCATACGGCAGACTTATCGAGGCAGGACCTTAGGGCCGAACTCCGCGATTAGTCTTCCGTGTTCACGCCCTGGCTGCCGTTTTCCGACTTCCACGCGCATCTCGAGTGAAAATCTGCGAAGCACGACGCGCTCTTTGGAGTCGTACGATGCGCCGTTCGCAAGTATTATGGTGATGATGTCGTTTCTACCTCCCGTTTCCGCATTGTTGAGTTCCTTTGCGCGTGTTCCCCGTCGTGCCTCATTTGCGCTGCCGTTGCTGGTCATCTCGATTTGCTCGGGATGTATCTCCTCCGGGGGCCGAATCGAGCCAGTGGACGACCCACCGCTGGTCTCAGAAACCGCTCCAGCACCCCTGTTGCACGATGTTCCGATAGCTGGGAGCGAGGCAAAGAGCGAGGGTGACAGTGAAGTTCCGGTGGCCGTTGCCGAGTCGGAACAGCACGAGGCGCCGCCTAAGCCTGGAGACTTGCCTGAGTTGATCGTCAAGGGGCGCACTCGCGACCTCGTCATCCGCGACTTGGTTGCCGAGGGCCAGGCGCAGCTGCGCGACGTGCAACTTCAGTACGTCCTTACCGGTAAGGATGGACATGAGTTGCTGCGCGGCCGGCCGGTCGCCTTCGCGTTGTGGAGCGAGGCGCAGAAGAATTGGACCATTGCCCACCTGGAGATCCCACGCCCACCCGTGAAATGGAAGCCTGGCCGCGGGGAACTGCCCTTCACCGTGCGTACCCCCGGAATTGAGGCCCGGCACGTCAAGGGAACGGGGGCCGAGCGGCTCATGTTCAAATTTTCGCACGACGGCGAGGAGCTGAAGGTGTACGGCCGCAAGTTCCCGGTGTTCGACAACACCCTCATCAAAAAGAAGCGCTGGCGCCAGGCGGCGGCGACGGCACGATCCATTGTCTACTTGCCCTATACCTCCGATACCCTTGACCCGCACTTCACTACCGGCGGCAGGGATTTTCTGCTCGCAACCGCACGGGGCGCCATCGACGAACTTCGTGACGCAAGCGTGCCGAGCGAGGCCTTTCCGGGCGAGTTGCTCGCGGACGTGATACCTGCGGAGGTCATTGCGACGCTCGCTGTTATAGAACAGACCGACGACGAGGACTTCCTCGAGAAGGGCACAGATGCATTCGACGAAGTGCTCAGCCAGTACGGACTGAAGCGCGAAGAAGCCTATCGCTACAGCGTCTCGAGCGCGAAGGCACTGGGCCCGATGCAGTTCACCGATCGGCGCGGCCATGGCACCTATTCATTCGTCGTACGCAGCTGTCGCGGCGCACAGCTGGACCCAAACTTCGAGCGCGGCTCGACCCGTCTGCGCAATGCAATGAAGGCAGCCGTTTGCCTGCTAGATATTGAGCTGTCACAGATGAACAGCGAAATCCGCGCCGCCTATCGCGCTAAACCCGATGTGCTCGGCATCTTTCCAGTCGCTGCCTACAACGGCGGAGGGCGCAACGTCGCCAAGCTTTATCGGGCGCTCAACCGCATGGGTGTCCAACTTGCTGAACTGCGACGCGCCGGCAAGCTGCCACCTGGATCCGCAGTCGTCTGCCCCTGTGTCTGGCGCGAGGAGGGCTCTTTGGTGCAAGCGGTCAGCATTCCACGTTACAACAGCGAAAATAGCGGCTACATAGAAAAGTATCAAAGCATTCTCAGTCTGTTCGACTGAGCGTGTATGGGCAGCGATGCGGCATTGCTCGGGCCCAATACTTTGCGACTGTAGTACAAGCTACGAAGATCGCTTGGCGCCCCAATCCTTGTCGCGCTCGAGGACATGGGCCTGCAGCCATTCGGGGATGTTCCAGCGGTTCACAGCGACACCAGTTAGAGCGTTCTCGCTCGGAATCGGCGGTTGTTGCTCATTTCATCACATGCGCCGCCGCGGCGGCGATTGCAACTACTGTTAGCGCAATCCACAGCCACCCTCGCCGGGCGTTGCCAGGCGATGCGCCGGAATCGAGTGAGGGGGCAAGGACAACTAATCGTTCACGACGCTGTTTATCAAGATGCGTGAAGCTCAAGCTACTGCCTGGCAGCCCCACGGTGGTGCGCGTGCCGGTTTTTCCCAATTGTCACGTGCTGATGCCGCGCTTGCCGAATTTCAGACGGATCCCGAGGAGGATTTTGATTGAGCGATGGACGACGCGGAGCGGCGAACGCCCGAAGAGGCGGCCCCGAGTTCCGCGAGGGGGTGAGGCATGAAATGCCGAATACCCGAAATCCCGTGGCGTGATTATCCGCGCATCTCTCCCGGATGTTCAACGCTACCGCTCAAAACAAGCGCTCGGACCGAGATTCAGGGTGTACCTGATTTATCGTTATCCGCGACGCGGGTCACAGGGAGCACCGAGATAGCGGACGTGCAGCAGGCATCCAAAGTGCGATCAGCGCACCATCGGTGAATCGTTAATGGAGTCGTGTATGTCGAGTCTGGCCAAAGCGGTAATGACAATTGTGCCAGAGCAAGTGAAAGAAGCGCGCAGCGCGCCACTCGTCATCAATGAGAGCTTGGGAATAAGAATTCGCACCCTGCGCGAAGCGGGGGGCCTCACACAATTGGACTTAGCCACGGCCATCGGCGTAAGTCAGGCTGCAGTTTCTTCGTGGGAGACTGGCCATTCGTTGAATCTGAAGCTGCAAACGTTTTTGCGCATACTCGATGTCTTAGGCGTGGCCGAGCCGGAATACTTGATCAGGGGCACGGACTGGTAACACCGGGTGATTCAGCGTCAACGTGCCCTTGTGCCGCTGCCATTCCCATCCGAATATCTTTTGGAAGATTATGATCAGAACGAAATCCGTTTACTCCCCCATTGACCACAAGAAAGACGGCTTAAGGATCTTGGTGACGCGCATACGCGGGCGGGGTCTTAAGAAGTCGCGGTATCACGAGTGGATGGCGAATCTCGGGCCGAGCGAAAAACTGCTCGACTAGTTTAGGTTCGACAAGATAAGTTGGGCCGCATTTGGTCGGCGTTACCGCCGGGATCCGTTGACAGCAGCGTTGACTTCGATCGCGCCAACAAGCAGATCAAGAATCGCGGCCAGAAGTTCACCTTAAGGCTGCTGCAGCAGCTCGGTCGGCCCGGGAATGTCACGTTAATGTGCCATTGCGATAAGGACCAGGAGCAGTGCCATCGGCATCTGCTCGCGAAGTGGGGACTTACTGAAACGCGGCGATCTGTGCGACATTGTGCTCATTCAAATCAAGGGCGGTTCTGCCAGAGGGCCGACGCAAAATGTTTGCCGCAGACTCCGAGAGGTGAAGCAGTTATATCGCGCGACCGAGGTGGTGCAGTTTCAGTGGCGGAAGGGAGGGTCGTCTAAGTTATTTGTCTTGGGGTGGAAGCTCAATTGGCTGCCGTCGTCGAGCGAGGAGTTGTCTCAATGAGAGCGGATTGGCGGGTATTGGGAATGGTACACGGGCAACCCGCGTCCGTTCGCAAATAGCAGGGCGGCGGTTGACACTACTATGATGGCGTGGGGTGCCAGCCAACGCAAACGATAATCGATTGCGGATCCGGTTGCTTTCCGTCAATCACTATTCTGCGCACGATTTTTAAGATCGCGTGGAAAGGCTGTCGCAAGGCGTACAATGCCAAATGCAAGTAGCGCCAGAATCAAACGGGGAGACCTATGGCTACTCGAAAGCGGAAGCGTGCCGTTAAATCCTTGGCGCACGCATATGAAGTGAAAGCCGAGATCTCGAATGCGACGCTTGCCAAGGCTAAGTCCGCGCTCACGCTGCAAATCTATCGTAAGGATGTCAAACTCGGCGAACTCCAGATCGGGCGCGGATCTTTGTTCTGGGCCGGCGCCAGGCGCCAGTCCGCCAAGCAAATTCACTGGGGGCGATTTGCGGAGATGATGGATAGGTTGGCGTATGGAGATCCGTAGATCGGCCAAGTGAGGGACTTTGCGGCATAGTTCAGGAGCGGTACACGAGTGCCCGCCAATACCGTGCCACGGTCGACTACGCGACAAGTCGATTCTGGATTTTTTGCGGTCTCCCAGAAGAGCGTATATTTTGCGGGCGCACATAAAAGCATGCGTGTCCGTTCGCAACAATTGTTTCTTTCAATCATTCTCTGACGGCATTGGGCTCGTGCGTGGGCGGCTGCAGGTTGTCCGCAAAAATGGCTCACCATTCTGAATAGTGGGCCATTTTCTAGGTATGCCCTCAGCTGCATGAATTTCACGCTTCGAACTCCCATACAAGAGATGGGAGTTCATCATGTTGGCACCCGCCGCAATCTCTGACTGTCGCGAGCCTTGGAGCAAGGGCAAACTGGTCGAGCAAAAGGCACCGCTTACACTTCGCGACATCTGGGCCATGCGAGTTCGCCTTCAATTAAGAGTTTCTTAACGGTCGGTCAAATAATGCGTTTGTTGTAGATCGGCGAGCGGCGCATCCTGCTGTCTGTTCGATCAGTCAACGGGATATGCACACATGAACAGCACAAATTTGATTACGCGGATAGCGCAGGGGTTTTTCGCCGTCGCCGCCACGGGCGCGTCTCTCGTCGTCTTGCAGTTTGCAATGCTGGCGTAGCGACACAAGTTGAGCGCAATGCAGCGATTTCGGCCAGCGTATGTCGAATCCGGATCGCCTCATTCGTCTTGAGTTTATAGATCACGAGACGCACAGGATGACATCATCGAATTCTTCGATATTGAAGGGAGCAAACTGGCGCGACGCGCGACGGGTGCCAGCGCCGCGGCCCTGGCTTGGGTATGCAGCGGTCGTCATTGCGAAGCTTAAGGTTCTGGCACCCTACGCGGCCATAGAATTGGTTTTGCCCGGTGGTTCGGTGATAGCGATTGCGCTTTGGCTTTATCGTCGGCGGAACAATGGGGTCGGCATCGGCCAATTGCAGGCGAAATTAGTGTCATTCCTCCGATTTGCGGATCCTTTACGTTCCAACGCTGCGGTGTGTGCCGCTGGGAGCGATGGCGCACGGGGCTGACATGCCGGCGCCGGTGAACACGACGAGGTGAAGGGCCCTTGGTGCGCGACTGGCACGATAGTCATCACGATTTCCGCAATGTACATGCGATGAGGACGTTCGGCCCTTTGCGGCTCGCTGAAGAACGGCCATCTTGGAGCATGGCGATTCGACAATCGGCGCAACATGTGCAACCAATCACCGGAGTGATTTCTCGTAGCGCCACACTTCGAGTGCAAAAGTTCCGCCCGGTACTTCTACATGGTCGGTCACCGTTCCGATCCTTAACCAGCCACACTTTTCGTAGAACCTGGCGGCACGATTGTTGCCGATAGCGCACGCGAGCCAAGCGGTATGGACACTCCTTTCGCGCAGATGTGCTGCGGCATCGGCCATCAGCACTGCGGCAATGCCGGAACCTCGCGCATTGGAAGAAACATAAAATTGATACAGCTCGGCACCCTTCAGAAAGTAGAAGCCGACGGGCGCACCTACTGCTCCCGCTACGCGCACACCGCCCGAAGCCGCTCGAAGTCTTTCCTCAAAGGTTTGCAAAGTACGCAGCCGGGCAAGTTCCGTCGGCACGATTTGAGCATGAGCGTCTTGCCAGCCGTCGAACCAAATCTTTGCCAGCAGCCCAATCTCAGATAGTTGGGCTTCTCGTATGATTGCACCGGTCAAGGTATTCACGTGTCATCTCCGATAATTGGCCGGTCTTAACTGCGCATACTAATCGGCCGTTACACTCGTTGCAGCGCTAATGTTGCGCACGCATCCAGCCTAACCGTATCCAGCAGTTGGTGCCGACCGCCATTGAGTACTATGTACTCGAAGCGGGCGGTGGCGAGTATCGGCTCTTCGGAAGGCTGACGAAGCGTCCGATTCATTCGCCAGTAGGCTCATCTGCGCATGTTGTCGCCTAGAAAGGCGAACACGTCGGGCTCCCAGATGTTCACGCCGAGATGGAGAAAGTCGTGCCCCTCATCCACGGTGTCGCCGATCCGCGGATAGATCTTCAAGCGATGCGGTTTACCGATCAGTTCGCGGCGGGCGTCCAGCACCTTGCCTGACGAGACGGAGTAGTCGTTCTCGGCGTGAATGAAGAAGACCGGTGCCGCGATGTGATCAGCGGCGTCCAGGAGCCGCGCTCGCAATTCCGAGGACCGATCAAAGCCATAGCCGGCTGCGGAGAAGACGACGACCGCTCGCAGGTTCGGCTCGCGTTCTGCCATGAGCAGCGCGAGCGAGCCTCCAAACGAATGGCCGATTAGTGCAACATCCCCCCCATCAACGTCGGGGCGTGCTCGCAGGAATGCGAGTGCGGCCCGAGCGTCGCCCATCTCCCGGCCTTCTAGCAACAGTAACTGCAGAGCATTGCGCGCATCTTGCCCGTGCACTGCGGATATCCTGTTCATCAGGTCAACGGCGTTAGCTCCCTGATCGGTGGACGGTCCCACGCCGCGCCTGTACAAATAGAGAAATACGTACCCATGGCTAGCGAAGAGCGGACCGAGCGTCTCGGCATTCCGCTCGTACGGTCCGAGGCGCTGCAGCTCTTCGCTGGTTCGGCCGCTGCCGTGATTCAACAGGATGGCGGGGAACGGACCGCGGCCCTGTGGGCGCCAAAGCATCGCGTGCAGAGTAGCCGAGCCACTGCGGATGACGACCGACTCAGGCCCGCGAGACGTCTGGGCCTCGGCCGTCGCTAGCGTGAGCGTTAGCAAGAGCGGCGCCAGGATGAACGTGTAAGGTCTTATCATTCGGCACTCCTTAATCTTTGGATAGCATGGACAACCGAATGCAGTCCAGTGGCGTTTCGAACCGCACGGACAGAGAGCGTCAGGCATCCTGCGTGGTTCGGGCTACCGCAGCCACCGAGTACCGGTTCCCAACTCGCGCCTGTTGAACGAGGCGATAGTAATCGGGGTCTATCTGTTGCAATTAGTGCCTTCAGAAGCAGGTCCGCAAAATAGGTACGGCAGATCTAAAAGATAGGGATGCCACCCCATGCGGCAAATGGCCATCTTCGGCACCCTACGATTCCATCAGCCCGTACACATTCAGGAGTTCGCCAATGAATCAAAACAAAGCGCTGTGGGAGAAGGGAGATTTTACGCGCGTCGCGCAAAGTATGAGGAAAGGCGGGGAGTTATTAGTCAGTGGACTTGGGAATCGCCAAAGGTCTGAAAATTCTGGCCTGGGATGTGGTGACGGGACGACCGCACTCCCTGAAGCCATGCTCGGAGCCGAGGTGCTTGGCGTCGAGATTGTTAGCAATCTCGTTGAAGCTGGGAGAAGGCGCGCCGGTGAGGCGGGCTTGACGAATTGCAAGTTTCAACAGGGTGATGCCTGCGACCTTCACGGTCCAGGTTAGTTAGTTAGGAGCCGACCGGCGCTATCGGCAATTGTCGACCAGGGCATGTCGAATCCCGCTCGCCCCATTCGTCTTAAGTTCATAGTTTAACGAGATACAAAGTGATGAAATCAGCGAATTCCATATCGATCCTTAATGGTGCACTCCGGCGCAACGCGCGATGGACACTCGCGCTGTGCAATTGGGGCAATGCGGCGGCTGTCATTGACCGACTGAAGGTTCTCGCACCGTACGCGCTGATGGAACTCGTTCTGCCGGGTGGTTCGGTGATGGCGCTGCTGTTGTGGCTTTATCGCCGGCGGAAAGATGGGGTTGGCTTCGGGCGATTTCCGGCGCAATTATTGTCGTTTCTGCGGCGATATCCGCGTGTAAGTTCCAATGCGGCAGTGTGTGCTCGGAGTGGCGTCGGATCGGTGACCCTCGAATAGGAATATCCTAGTTCAGTTTATACAGTCCTAGGAATCGTTGAATACTATATAAGCCAATTGTTCAGTGGCTTCTCCTTTCGGGAATCGGGACGCTCTTCTCGATCATCACGCCGCGGATTTCACAGAATTGCGGCAACACGCTCAGGTCCGGGCGATTTCGCCAAGACCGCGCATATCAAGTCAATAGTCGGAAGTGTCTTTGCCGAAAAGACCGTCGTAGGGCCCTGCGGGCAGCCCCGTGCCTTTGAAATTGATTGCCCCATTATTGGCCTGATGCGCGAGTGGCATATAGTTCGGCGCCGCCTTTGCGATGGCGGCGACGATAGCATGCTTGTCGAGAGGACGACGTATTTGGCATCCCAGCGCTCAATGGAAATGTACATAACCGCCGGAGCGTCGCAGACGAACAACTCGACCAGACGAAGAGTAGCACTGGCGACTTCTACCTCCTGCAGCAAATGCGCTCGGTTCGGCGATCCGTCAGAGAAGTTGTGGAAGGCGAAGGGCCGTATATTTCCCGCCAAATCGTTGCTATGAGCTCGCGGCGCTGCTCGTCCGTGAGTGGCTCGACATCTTGCCGGGTCACTTTGATTACGACACTTGAATCAATCTCAGGTTGTGCTTCCGCGTTCTGACTAGGTGAGTCCGCCCTCGACTTATTCGGTGGAGGTGTCGATTCCATCTGCGTTGCCATGAGCGCTGCTTTTCCAAGCGGGGAGGAGGTTTCTGGGCAGGACTTTCTACCAAATGAGAGTAGGGATGTCTGTGCGCCATCGAACATAGTGTCGATCATGTTTCGAACAATCGAGACCGCCGTCTCCGGGGGTGACCAGGGACGGCCCGACGATGCCGGAGCGTTGCGGCCGAGCCCCGCCGACGAGGCACTACTTCCCTACCGCCGGTGGCGGCACATTACTAACGTTGGTATTCTGCGCTGCGCGGATCAGCCACTGCCCGCCTTGCTTAGTCACTATCCACGTGAAGAGACCCTCGCGCGGCTTGCGCGCAGTGCCGTCCGGATCCGACATGCACTAGCGCGATATCGGGTTTTAACAGTTGAACGGCGACGTTTTTTGTCGTCCAGGTGCTTTCTTGGCGCAAACTTATTTGTCCGAGATCGAAGCGCCGAAGAAGTTGTTTGTTTGGTTCGAAAACTCAGCGCACAGTCCGCCGTTCGAGACGCTGACGTCTGCCGCGTCGAACTCCAGAGACGTTGTCGAGGGCGGACCAACAGCCAGGGCTACCGGAGAAGAAGAATTATGATTGAACAACGAACTCAAGCCTATGGCTTGCTGCTTCTTAGGCTGACACTCGGCTCGCTTTTCATCGTGCATCTATACTGGAAGTTCGCGATCCTTCCGGGTGGCGTTGCGCGGTGGTGGTCAGGTCTTGAAGCCAATGGATACCCTTGGTTCGTGCCGTGGTATGTCATCTCGGCGGAATTCGCAGGTGCTGTCTTGCTGATCCCGGGCATCTGCACCCGATGGGTCAGTCTCTTTTGCCTGCCGATGATGATTGGCGCCGCACAGTTTTGGCTGACGCGAAAGGGTTTTTATTTCACGGGCGCCGGATGCGAGTTCCCAGCGGTCTGGGCAATCTTGCTGCTGGCACAAGCGCTAATCGGGGACGGACCGTATGCGGTGAAGGTTGCGGCGATATTTAAGGATCGGCATGAGTCGGTCAAGGCAATTTAGAAGCGTCAGCGTCTAGCCAGACGAAATCGCGAAACGCCGCAGTGTTCTCGATCGCCGCGTACGAACGACCGCGTGTGATTTCTGCATAGCTTATTACCTAGGCGAGTACTTACATGCAAACGCACAATCCGAGTGCGTCATTCTATCGAAGGACAAGAAGGGCTTCGATCACAGAAGGGCGATGTCGCCGGTGAATTCCACTTTCACCTTGAGTCCGGCGACCTCGAGGGTCATTTTGGCGGGAAAGGATTCGGTTCCCGCAATGGCGTTCGCCGCGACGGCTTTGGCGACCGCGTGCTCAATCTCGCGCTGGGAGTTGATGCCGACCGCTTTTAGGAATTTTCGTATGCTCAGGTTTAGGGCTTCTTCATTCATCGAGAACCTCCGATTTCTGCTGGGGGGGCGGGTGCATACATCGTGGCACAGATGCGTAGGCATTTCACACCTGAGCCACAGTATCCAATTAAAGCTCGACCCGTCGAAAAAAGGCGACTCAATTTCACATCGTCTTAGCGGGCTCAAGTGTGGATGCGAAGTGGGCGAATTAGCGGCGCGAACGGCTCGACCAGAAGAAGGATACCGGCCAACGAAGAATACACCTCCATGCTACGGTACCTTGCGAGCCTCAATTTCAATGGCCTTGGCGAGCTTCACGGCGGTTTCTGCGATTTCTGTGATTCGGGCGGCTACGAGCCCGCTGAACTTGTCGAAATGCGCTGCTGCCATTCCGCCGGCAATACTCGCGGCTGCTTGAATTAGTTGTGCTTGTTCCATAGTAGATTTCCGAGTTTGTGAATTGAAAGTTCACTGTCTGCCAAGTCGCCACAGTTTGAGAGCCTACCGGTCATAAGATCATTTCTTAACGCGGCATCAGCGCATCCATGTCTTCTTGCATCCGGGCTTTCAGTTCATCCGACCATGCGGCGCCAGGCTTTTGGCTGAGTTTGCTTTGCGGGCGGAGAAGTGCGGTTTTCGGCTCGCGCCGCGACTTGCGCGTGGGCATTTTGAGTTTGAGGGTAGATCGTGAGGTGGAAGGGTTTGATAGGTCCATATAGCGGAAAGAGTGCTCCTGAGTTGACAACAGGGCTCATTGTATCTAAATAACGTGAAAGGCCCAATTAGAGAATGGCTGATCCTAAGTCAGTGAATCGCCGACGCGAAAACAACCGATTGGGACGTTGCGCATCACAACCTCGGTATGACCTATCGCCGCATCAAATTCGCTTCGTCACCGTGCAACCAGCAGCGCTGTTCGCGCTCGGGTTAGGCAGGGCGTGGCTTTTGCTGCCCAGTCCAATCGAGTCTGGTGCCCTCCAGGCACGTCGTAAGCGCAGCAGGGGCGTAACGAAACGGTGCCGGCTGGACCGCAGCGGAGCAGGACAGCGAAGCGTCGTGGCCGAACAGCCCGGCCAAATGAAGAATGCCCTTATTTAGGTGGAATAACCGGCCCTGGAGCCTTGCGATATTTCTCGGCTTCTTCGACGAGACGCGCTTCCTTTAGAGCTTCGCGCGCGATCTCATCGATACTGTCATCAACGCTCAGGAGTTCGGTCGATTCGGTCAGGTCCGGCATGGTTTTACTTTCGGTCAGCCATGTTGGCTCCGAGCCTCTCCTCGGTGGTCTTGTCGGGCTTCAGAACGTCGCCTTCGATGCCATCGCCGCCGGCTTGTGTCGAGGCAAACTTCTCGAAGCGGGACGTGGCTGGCTGGGACGCGTCGTTGTTGCTCGTGGTGCCTGGGGAGGCCCTGTTTGGATGCGGGGTCGTGTTGTGTTGACGACCCTGCCGGTCCTTATCTCGACTTGCGCGTTCCTTCATGGCGGCATTCTCGCTCTTGGGATCATTGCTTTGCATGGCGTGGCTTCCTTCGTGACAAGTCTCGGTAAGGTAGTCCACATTCCCGGGCGTAGCCGTAGGCGCGCGCCGCGAAAGTACGTAGTCACGTGAGGGCAGGAACTATGTTCGTTAGCGTAGGCGGAAATAGTCTTGTCGGCAACGAAGTATCGATCGCGTTCAACGGGGCCGAGTTTGCCGCGGAAAGTGGTGAGACCTCACACGCTGACACAGTCAAGCTAGGTACCCACAGCATTTGACGGAGAGATACAGGAGGGGCCTCGCTACTCGTAGGCAACTTATTTATCGTCCGAGTCTTTTTGGTGCCGTAGGTTGTTAAGTTCCCTCCACGCAGGCGATTCTCCATCCGCGTATTCGCCAGCCTCAGAGATCATCCTCTCGTGGAGTGCGCTTGACCAAGAATGCATCTCGCAAATATCTTCGCCTCGAATGCCGAAAGCATATTTCAAATCTATGAATGCAGCGGAACCCTTCATATCCGGTTTCATGCCCAATTCTTTCGCCGCCTCCATGATCTCCTCTTCCGAGGATTCCATGATTTCTTGTTCGAAGACTTCCAATATCCGCGAAAGTGAAGCCTCCGCCCAAGCTAAGTTGATCTTTGTGTGCATGTCAGTCCCTCCCGGAGCAATGTGCGCCTCATCCGTTTTCGCGCCGAGTCATAGTCTGTCTTCGAAATACCTGTTGCAACGCGAATCTGTTCCGCCGAGAGTCCGTCTCCGAGTCCATTGATGATCAGCAGCACCACGCGATCGTCCGCAAATAGTTTGTTGATTGCGGCCAGCTCCTGAAAGGTGATCCATAGGCGCTCGGGATCGGGCGAGGGATCGGGCAATTCGCGCCCTTCGGGGCCACTAAGCTCCTGATTCGGTAAAACTGGCTCGGAATGCTGAGCCCGCCTTAGAGCGCGGCGCCAATGCTCGCTTTTAAGACTGCGCATGATACCGGCCAGGAACACAACCAACGAAATACCTTCCGGCCGCTGGCGTGATCCATCAAGAACACGGGCGAAAGCTTCCTGCAGCAGATCCGCCCACCCGGCATCAGCCGGCAATCCTCTAGCGTGTATCCGGGCGATGGTTTTTAGCCGTAGGAGATCGACCTTATTAACTACCTTGAGTTCCAACGCCGCATCCGCCGGCGTTGTGAACACCTTCCCTCTAGGTTTGGTCTGGGGCATATGAAAGCGAGGCTCCTGTCTCCAGTATGCGCAGCCTAAGGCAGCTCGCGGACCGCGCCCGAAAAAATATTTTCTTGTCCGCGAAGGGAGTGGGGTGCGGCTCGCACTTGAGAAGAAGCTGGGCCGGTAATTCTTGTTGACACCGGACCCCTCGTGGCATTGTTCGATTCTCAGGATAAACAAACGGTGCGTCAGAACCCTGAAATCAATACGCGCGGCTGGAAACGCAACGAATTCACAATGCTGCCAATAACGCTTCGCAAGACTGCCTCGTCGAGGTAGCGATCACCCGCTATGAGAAGGGAAATGCTTTTGCTGGAGCGGTGAGTCGCATGCGACGAACGACCGGACATGAATGAGCGGCCTGGACCGCGGCGAGGCAGGGTGCCGGAGCGTAGCGGCCGAACAGCTCGACAGATGGGAAATACCCGACCAGACGAAGAACACTACTGCTCCTGCTTGTAAATCTTTCCTTCCTTCATCACGAACCGAACATGCTCGAGCTCGCGAATGTCGGCGATCGGATCACCGTTCACCGCGATGATATCGGCGGATTTTCCCGGGGTAATCGAACCGAAGAGTTCGGAATGACCGATGAGGTCAGCGGCATTCACGGTTGCCGCTTGAATTGCCTGCATTGGGGTCATTCCATAATTGACCATGAATGCAAACTGACGGGCGTTAATCCCATGAGGACAAACGCCTGCATCTGTGCCAAATGACATCTTAACGCCGGCGCGAACGGCCTTGGTAAAGTTGCGACGCTGTGTTTCCCCCAAACCGGCATCGTGCGCGAGGAAGTCGGCGGGTGTGGCGGGATCCGACTGGATACATTCTTCGTCGTAGATGTCCATGTCCAGATACGTGCCGTGTTGTTTCGCAAGTGCAATTCCCTCGGCATCGATGAGGGTGGCGTGTTCGATGGACGCGACGCCTGCGCGAATTGCATTCTTGATGCCATCCGCGTCGTGCGCGTGCGCCTCGACCCGTAGGCCGAAGTTGGCCGCTTCCTCCACGGCGGCTTTGATCTCTTCCGGCGTGAATTCGATGGACTTCGCATTGCTGCCATGCGTGAGAACTGCGCCGGTCGTCAGAATCTTGATGTGATCGGCACCAAGATGTGCGAGTTGCCGCACAACTCGGCGGACCTCCCATGGACCGTTGGCAATGCCGAAGCGAAGATCCAACGGCAGCTCGATGTCCTTGGCCAGTCCAGTCATCGCGCCCGCTCCCTCGCTGATTGTCACATACGCGCCCGCGACATACATGCGCGGCCCGATGAATATTCCCTTGGCGATGGCGTCGCGCATGGCCACATCGTTGAAGGCACGATAGACGCCGACGTCACGCACCGTCGTAAAGCCAGCAAGGAGGGTGACACGCGCATTCGGGATAGCGGCATAAGCGGTCTCGGCTGCAGTCATGCGCAAAGAAATCAGGGGATCACCTTCGTGCAGGTCGGCTAAGTGAGTGTGACAGTCAACGAGGCCCGGCAGCACCGTCATCTTCGACAGATCGATGACCGTGACACCATCGGGTATCTTAATGTTGGAGCCCACCGCTTCGATTTTGGTGCCGTGAATCAGGATGATTTGATTTGCGAGCATTTGTCCTGTCCGCACATCAATGAATTTTCCCGCGCGAATGGCCGTGACACTCGGGGCTTCCGACTCGACTGGCTGCGCTAAACAAACCGCTGGTGCTAACGCCAAACACAGGGCCTGCATAAACATTATTTTCACGGTTGTCCTTG
>JAXDQK010000188.1:0-6179 GCA_034667905.1 Gammaproteobacteria bacterium
GCGCTGGAGGATCAACAAGAGTAACTTGCGCATATTTTTGTCACTCCGAAAGGTGCAGGAACAGCAAGCAAAACTTGCAGGTCGAGAACTGAAAAAACTTGAACTGTCTTGACCACCTAAGGCAAAAGATGCGATTCCATCAGGGCTCGACACCCGCGATGTCAATCGCTCCCACGGAAAGTGCCAATGCGGCCGCCGCCGTGTGGGCATTCGCTCGCGCATCTTCAACCTGCGTGTCGCCCTGGACCACCGCGTTCTCTTCGGTGGCAAGGTCCGTATAGGTCCCGACCCCTTGGCGGTACGAACGCAAAGCGGCGTCGTAGGCGGTATGCGCGGCCTGGGCTAACACGGTGGCGGCTTCATACTCAGCCAGGCTGGTCAGCAATCCATTGTAGGCGCGCACCACTTGTTGCGAGGCGGAGTCGCGTGCGGTTGCCAGTTGTTCTTGTGCCTGCCGTGCTTTGGCGTCGGCCATGGAGATCCGACTTCGTCGCATGCCGCCGTCAAATAGGGGCACGCTAAAGGACAGCAAAAGACTCTGCCCGGGTCGGTCTATATGTGAATAAGGGCCGCCATCGGAGTTCAACGAGCCGATATTCTGAAATGCCTGTCCCGAAAGTTCGATCTTGGGATAGTAGGATCGCCGCTCGCCCTTGAGAGCCGCCTCGGCCGCATCCACTTTGCCGAGTGCGGCGATGACATCGGGCCGGTGCGCGAGCGCTTGATCGACCGCCTTGGATACAGTGGCGGCCGGAGCGGGCGGTAGCGGCAACTCTGCGCTATCCACGACATCGATTTCCGTAGCAGCGGGCACTCCGAGGGCCGCGATGAGATTTGCGAGCGCGGTTCTCTCGGCGCCCTCGGCCGCTGCCAGCGTGTAGCGTGCTTGAGCCGTTTGCCGCTGCGCCTGCGCGACAGCAACCACGGTGGCGAGTCCGTTATTCTGCTTGGCGATGGCGGCATCCTGAGTTGTAAGAGCGGTACTCAAGGCCTTCTGCGCGGCATGGAGCTTCCCGCGCGCGGCGCCTAAGTCAAAATACGCTTGCGACACATCGAAAATGAGCTTCTGATGGGCACCCGTGAAGGCCACGTTGGCGACAAACGAGTCTGCGCGCGCGGCCTGCAGTTGGGCACCGCGACGGCCGAAGTCGAACAGCAACCATTTCAATGCGAGCGCGGGAATCACTTCCCGCGTATCGGAGACGAAATAGCCTGCTGGTACCAGGTTTCTTGGCATTGGCAACGGCGTGTGCTGAAAGCCGCCGATGGCTTGCAAGGAAAGGTGCGGCAAGTACGCGCTTTCTGCGAGGCCGATACCCGCGGCCGCTTCACGCGCTGCTTCCCAAGCTTCCCGCGTTTTTGGATTTTCCCTTTCTGCCAGATCGACCAGCGCGGCCAGGTCGTACTGCTTCTGCGGAACCGAAAAACGGGCATCACCCAGGGCTTCGGCGCGGCGGATGGCCGATTCGGGAATCGCCCAGGGTTGCGAGGGGCTTGGCGGCGCTTGAGCCACCGCCAGTTGAGCGCTGAGCGGCAAGCTGAGCCCGACGGCGAACATTTCAAGGAGCGGGCGGCGCGATCGTTGCGACTCAGCGGCTTTCGTCATGATGCACTTTGACGGATGCAGTTAAACCCACGTGCATGGCAAAAGGGGGCGGGCCGTCGAGCCGAACCCAGACAGGAAATCGCTGCGCGACTACCACCCAGTTGAGGTCGCGGCCGACGACTGGAAGTCCGGGACCGCCTTGATCAGTCGATTGCACGCCTGCGCCCAAGCTTTCCACCCGTCCTGCGAAGGCGTTGTTGCTCTCGGACATGGTCCACACCGTCGCACGATCGCCGACGGCGATTCGCGGCAATTCGGTTTCTCGAAAGTCGGCGATGGCGTACCACGCATCGGACTTGATGAGACTGAAGAGCGGATGGCCGGCGACGGCAAAGGTGCCTTGCGCAATTTGCAATCCGACTACCTTTCCGGCAAACGGGGCACGCAAGGTCGTCAAATCGTAGTTGCGCGCGGCATTGGCCGCCGCCGCTTCCGCGCCTTCCAATTGCGCTTCGAGGCTTAAAGTATCGCCCACCGCCTGGCGCGCCTGGGTGGCGCTGCGGGTGAGCGCTTGAAGGGATGCTTCGGCGGAGGCTTCGTTCGTCTTCGCTTCGTCCAATTGCTGTTGCGTAACGAAGCCGGGTTTCACCAGCGGCTCAAGCCGTTTGCGCGTGTCCTGGGCAAACCTTAGCTGGTCGCGCGCCTTCTGCACTTGGCTCATTGCCGCTTGGACGCCGGAACCTTGGGAGGTGACTTGACGTCCCGTCAGAGCGATCTGTGCCTTAAGAGCGGCCACCTGAGCGCGCGCTTGGCGCAGTTGCAATTCATATGGCACCGGATCAATGACGAGCAGCGGCGCACCCTTTGCAACATCTTGATCATTGGTCACGAGAATCTGGACAATACGGCCGCTGATCTCCGAGGCCATCGCCGCGCTGTAGGCAAAGATGCGCGCATCGTGCGTGCGCGGGCGCCGATCGATCGCGAAGACGACGAGAATGCCGAGAACGATGGCCAGTCCGATTGCCATCGTTGCAATCACTTTTCCACGAAGCGATTTGCTTTCACTCATAGGTATTTCTCAAGACAGCCAGATCAACCACATCGCGAAGGTGCCTGCACAGCCAATCGCCAGCATGACGACCAAAGGGATTGGTAGCTCTTCGAGCATTCCAAAGGCCTTGAAAATTGCTCGGGCGGCGAGTGCCAACGCAAGGCCCACCAGCGCGCAAACCATCCAAGACGGAAAATACGAGCCTAAAATATTCCGCGAGGGCGCACCGTCGCAGCCGCCCAGTAAGCCCAGAAGCGATGCCGCGCATGAAAACCGAACCGCCGGCGCAAAGCGGTAGAACACGCTGCCGCGCTCCGAAGAACTCATCGCGATATTCATGAGAAGCAGTGTCATCGGTTTATGCGCCGCCAACAGTCCCCCCTTTGGGGGAGCGACTTCGGGACTACCGCGATGGCCCGGTACTCATCCCTTAATAAAGGCCAACAGATCCGCGTTGATCGTGGCAGCCTCGGTAGTCGGCATACCGTGCGGGAAGCCCTTGTAGGTTTTCAAAGTCCCGTTCTTCACCAACTTGGCGCTCAGCGGACCAGAGTCCGCATACGGCACGATCTGGTCGTCATCGCCGTGCATCACCAACGTGGGAACGGTGATTTTCTTCAAATCTTCCGTGAAATCGGTCTGGGAGAAGGCGACGATGCCATCGTAGTGCGCCTTGGCGCCTCCCATCATGCCTTGGCGCCACCAGTTCTGAATGACTCCCGGTGAGATCTTCGCGCCCGGTCGGTTGAATCCGTAAAAGGGCCCTGTGGGCAAATCGAGATAGAATTGGGACCGATGTTCGGCAACCTGCGCCTGCAGTCCGTCGAACACGTCCTTGGGTAGTCCGCCGGGATTGGACGCGGTCTTGACCATAAGCGGCGGAACGGCGCTGATGAGCACTGCCTTCGCCACGCGATTCGCGCCATGCCGGGCGATATAGCGGACTACTTCGCCGCCGCCGGTCGAATGACCGACATGCACGGCACCCTTGAGGTTCAGGTGCGAGGTCAGCGCCGCCAAGTCATCGGCGTAGTGATCCATATCGTGACCGTCGCCCGTCTGGCTCGAGCGTCCATGGCCGCGGCGGTCATGGGCGATGACCCGATAGCCGTGATTCAAGAAGAAAATGAGCTGCGCATCCCAATCATCGGAGGAAAGCGGCCAGCCGTGCGAAAACACGATGGGCGTCCCGCTGCCCCAGTCTTTGTAAAATAGCGTAACCCCGTCTTTGGTCGTGATGGTATTCATCCGTGCATCTCCGGTGTGATTTGATGGATTGATTTCCGCTGGCGTCTCAGCCACCGCACCCCACGGTAGTGCGCACGCAGCGAGTGAAGCGGCGCCTGCAAGAAGTAGTTCGCGACGCGATAAGTCGGAATGACCCGCTCTGTTTGTCGACTGGTTTTGCATGGTGTCTCCTTGGGCTGATTCTAAAATTATTCTGTGCGGCAGCTGCCCACGCCAACAGTCCCCCTTTGGAGGAGCGGCTCGTAAGTGTTGCTAGCGTGAATTGTCGAAAAATGCCCGAATGCGTTGGAGTAGCGATTGGCGGGCACTGTCATCGGTAGCGCGAACAGCCACGCCTCGATTGAGAATCGCGAGGCCGCGGCGCGCAGAGCGGTCAAATTCGGCATACAAGCTCGAATTTGCTGCGAGCAGACGCTTTATGACGTTGCAGTCGAGTCCATAGAGCTTGCAAAGCGTGCGAGCTGTGGCCGTGGCCGCATAAGGCGCGCCGGTGAGCAGACTGACTTCACCGATGTAGTCGCCAGCCCCAATAAAGCCAGCCGTCTGCTCCCCAGAAAGTGCCGTATGTTGGCTGACTTCAAGAATTCCAGAGGCGACGACGAAGAGCATCGCTTCGGTTCCCCGTTGCGCAAACAGCACCTCTCCTGGTTCGAGCGTTTGCGGCTTGAAGTGGGCGGCCAATTCGGCCAGTTGCTCCGCATCCAGAGCTTCGAAGAGGATGATGTCTTGAAGAAGCTGCAGCACTACGTGAAGTGGCCGGCCCGTATCTTGATCGGGTGTTCGGCTGTCTTGCGCAGCGGGTAGAAAGTAGAGACCGGAATAGTAAAGTTGTCGCCTTGCATGCCGGAGCAGTAGATCTTTGGTCATTGAAAGGTGTTCCGTATCAGAGACCGAAAAATTCACCTGATATCGGCTTTCCTTCGACCCTAGGCGAGTCAGCAGGGCGCTAGAGGGCGGCACGGGACGAATAGTGGGGCATAGCAATGTGGCCTGTTGAAGCGTATCGATGACCCGCTCGGGACTTGAGGTGGCGGGACACGAGAGCTCTACGGATGCTGAGCGAACGCGAGTCGGAAAGCTGCGGTTCACGATGTCGGATTTCGCGACCACACTGTTAGGGACAATCGCAACATCATCGCCGTCGGTGAGAATGCGAATCGAACGCCAGTTCATCTGCACGACCGTGCCCTCGGTTTTGTCGCCGAGCGAGATACGATCGCCCACATTGAAGGGCGCCTCAATACCGAATGCGATTCCTGCAAACACGTCCGCCAGTGTGTTTTGCAAAGCAAGACCTAACACGATCGCGAGGACGCCAGAGGTGGCAAGCAGACCACCAATGGGCAGCGCAAGCACGGAAATCAACACCACCAATACAGCAGCGGCGTAGATCGCGGCAGCAGTGAGATCAGGAAAGAGCCGTGCCTCGCGCCATCGGCGGCTGCGATTCAGCGTGAATGACATGATCGCAACGAGCAGTCGCGCGCCAAGCAGCCACCATATACCGGCTACTGCATGAAGCCACAACGAGCTGGCATCGGCTCCCCCACCGTAGCCCGGTAAGGGAGGAGTCTTATGCCAAAAAAGTATGAAGGTCGCGCCGACAAAACACACGAAGTCAAACAGGTAGCGAACCCGCGCGGGGAACGGTCGCAGCGCTATGTAGCTGACGATTACGAAACCAAGGATCAAGACAGGTAACAGCGCTGAAGTCATTGTGCTGTGCCGCCTAATAGGGACGTTTGCGCGACGCGCGGGCAGGACATCGTAAGGCACTCACCGTTCTGCCTAACTCCCCCGAAAGGGGGAACAGCCTACATCTCAAATGGTCATTTTCATCATCCACTCACCCGATTAGGGGATGGTTGTCGACGATGTGTCGCGGCAGTATCGTTTCCACCCCGGCGAATTAGATAGTGTTTGCGGCGCCACTTCTCTGCGGCGCACGATGGAGGTTTGAGATGGCCAATGTTGCGGACCGAATTGTTGAGACACTCGAAGCCGCCAATGTGCGCCGTATTTATGGGCTGGTGGGCGATTCGCTCAATGGCATCACCGAGTCACTGCGCGTGCGCGGCAAGATTGAATGGGTTCCCGTCAGGCACGAGGAAGTCGCGGCGTTTGCCGCCGGCGCGCAGGCGCAGCTGACGGGCGAAGTCGCTGTATGCGCCGGAAGCTGTGGCCCCGGCAATTTGCACCTGATCAATGGGCTCTTTGATTGCCATCGCAACCGCGTGCCCGTGGTGGCCATCGCGGCGCATATTCCCAGCACCGAGATTGGTTCCAGTTATTTTCAGGAAACCCATCCGCAATCGTTGTTCAAGGAATGCA
>JAXDQK010000189.1:0-2868 GCA_034667905.1 Gammaproteobacteria bacterium
TCGATCCGCATAGCGAACGCCGGCTTTTAGAGAATCCAGCCAGCCGCCCTCGCTGATATCGTATTTCGCATCCACGGCAAACGCGGATTCCCTGCCGCCGTCTTTCTCTTCATGTCCTTGAATGAAAGGGATCCAGTAGTTGGCCGGATTCGACAGGTCCCCTGGCGCATAGTTGACGTTGGAACCGGGCAAGAATTGCACCTGGGGCACATTATTGCTACCCGTGCTGTACTGATAGTTCGCCAATGAACCGTTGGCCACCAGCATGTCGTGGTTGGCGACCTGCGCATCGACGTACTGGGCGTCGAAATCCGCATGGAGCCGCGGAACGATATCCCACTTGACGTGCGCCGAGAGGTCCTTGGTGTCCTCGGTGTGGTTGAAATCCCGGGCTTCATTCTGGAAGGCCAGGCCGTCTCGCCCGCACACGGCGCCGGGGAGACAATTATTGACGAACGGCAGGCCGGGCACGGCCGAACCGGTGTTGATTGCATCCTGCGGATTGGCCGAGTTGCTTCCGCGCCAGAAGCCGTGAGGTTGCGTCAGGAGTCCCGACTGCAGCATGCCGTTCGGGCCGAACACCAGCGGCGATGAGCCGGCGAGGTTCGAATTGGCCCTCGGGTCGAAACCGGGCGTCCCGTAATAGGAGCCGTCAAGTATCGCGTGGCTGGCGTCCTCGAGCCACGAATTGTGGTAGCTCGTATCCGTGTATTGCACTGTCGCGAGCAGGGATTTCGAATTGTTCTCGTATTGAGTCGCGATCGTGGCGCCGTGCCGATCCCGATCGTAATCGACCTGTGAATAGCGGACGCCGTCCGGCGCGAAGGCCCAGCCCGTGCCGCCAAACACGTTGCTCGTACAAGGGATGCTGCCGTTGGCATTGACGATGGCATGCGCTACTGTCCCATACCCGGATGAGCAATAGGTATCTATCTTGTCGTCGATCACGCTTTCGGTTCGCGTGATGACGTGCGAGCGCGCGTAATCCACGAGCAAACCAAACCGCCCGTAGTCCGTTCTGATGGAGTCACTGGCCAGAACTGAATAGGCGGGAGTCAGCTGATTCGACCGGTCACCGTAGTTAGCTTGTACGGAACCGACGATGACGGGACCATTCTGGTCGAACGGCAGCCGGGTTCGAATATCGACCGTGCCGGCGATGCCGCCTTCGATCATGTCGGCTGTCTGGTTCTTGTACGCATCGGCGCGGCTGAGCAATTCCGGCGAGATATCGTTGAAGTTAATTCCTCGTGCCGAGTCGGCAGTAAAGGCGTCGCGCCCATTCAACTCGGTGCGCACCTGCGTCAGGCCGCGAATGAGAATGTTCGTAGGTTCGCCCGATGGGTGCGTGCTGTCGTCGTTCGACTGCAGGCGATTGACGGTGATGCCCGGCAGGCGCTGCAGCGCGTCGGACGCTGACTTGTCAGGAAATGCACCGATGTCGGTCGCCGTGATCGAATCGACGAACGTTCTGGCGTCCTTCTTGATTTCCTGCGAAGTTGCCAGCGCTTGCCTCACGCCCACCACGACGATTTCCGGAACGGCGGCGGTGTCCGCGGCGCTATCCGAGGCGGTGCCGCGAGGCGGCTGTGCGGCCGTATTCGCTTGCGCGAGCCTTATGTTAACAGGACCCTGGTCTGGCGCGGTGGAACTGGTCGGGGGGGAATTGGCCGGACTTGGCTTATCACCGATTGCGGTTTTGCTGCTCGGGGCTTTTTCTGCAGCGGAGATGGGACGAATGGTCGCGGTACTTTCGTTGCTGTAAACCGCCTCCAATCCCGTCCCTTGCAACAATTGCTCCAGGGCGGCGTGCTTTTCGAGTTGCCCCGTTACCGGGCTTGCTGTCGCATGGCTGACGATATCGTACCGGTACAGCAACTGCATCTTCGCCTGTGCGGCAAAGTTCTTCAGTGCGTTCGGCAGCGGTTGTGCAGCGATGTCAAATCGCGACGGATCGGCGCTCGCGCTGCCGGGTGTGGCTAGAAGCAGCCCCGACGCGCATGCCAACGCCTGCAATACAGCCAGCCGAACCAAGTTATTCGTTTTCATGCCTCCCCCTTTCATTGTTCTAGTGCAGCGACTCGTTAACGAGTCGTCTGGTATTACGACACCCGAGGGGCAAAAAACCCCCGGTCAATTTTTCTCAAAGTCGCCGCAGGGATGGCGGAGGGCTGGTATTGTGCTCGCGTCCCTAACCTGAGGCAGCCCATTGGTAATACGCCAAAAACTGTCGCGACGGCGATTTGTGAAATACGGCGCCTCCTCGTTAGCTTTTGCGTCGATCATGGCGAAAGCACAGATGGCGTCGCCGCCGCTCGGCTGGGTGGAATCTGCCGTCCCAGCCGTGCCGGACCGGGACACGGTGCCGATCGCCGCTGCAACCGACGCCGCAAGTCACCTGACGGTCGCAGTGCGCATCGATGGCCATGGACCTTATCACTTCGTGGTCGATACCGGTGCCGACCGCACCATTCTGGCCATTGAAGTCGCCGACGAGCTGGGTCTTTTCCGCGGCGATAGGGTCATGTTGGATGGGGTTGTCAGCGCCGTCCTTACCGATACCGTCGCGATCCGCACGTTGTCATCTGGGTCGATCACTTGCAGACATCTGGTCGTGCCGACGTTGTCCCGTTCCCTGCTCCAGGCTGACGGGTATCTTGGGCTCGACTTCCTCGACGGTCACCGCGTGACGTTCGATTTCAAAAATCACATCTTGCAGGTGAGCGAGCCGCGTGCCCGATTGAGCGCCAGCTGGGCGCGAGAGAATGAGGCACGCATTGGCGCGTCGGGGTCGGCGGGACATTTGCAGGCGCTCGATTGCGTAGTAGACGGCGTACCCGCGACTGCCTTCATTGACTCCGGCGCCGA
>JAXDQK010000190.1:0-54930 GCA_034667905.1 Gammaproteobacteria bacterium
TGACCCACGCATTGCGTCGCGCAGGAGTGTGCCACCAGCGAAACCACGCGCGAGAACACTCGCGTCTCGTATGTGTTTGCCTTTGCTAATTTTTATGATGCCGCAGGGGATTCGAACCCTCTGACCCACGCATTACGGCGTGGTACAAAAGTGACTACAGTGAGATCTTGTGCGGGAAGCTTGTGCCACGTATGTATTTGATTTTATTATTTTTTTGGTGCCGCAAAGAGGATTCGAACCCCTGACCCACGCATTACGAATGCGTTGCTCTACCAACTGAGCTATTGCGGCATTTTCTGAAGGGGCGGCATTCTAACCCGCTGCATCACCCGATGTAAGACTGGCGCGATGCCTTCTCACATCGCGCAAGGCCTTCGGCAGGGCAAAAATCACGTGCTCCTTGCGTCCATCCAGTTCGGCGGCCACCTCCCCGCCCCATTGGCGCAGCTGCTCGATGACGCCCTGGACCAGAATTTCGGGCGCCGAGGCACCCGCGGTCACCCCGACCGTCTTGATCCCATCAAACCACTCACGGCGCAAGTCCTCCGGCCCATCGACCAGATAGCCTGGTTTGACCGCCTTGTCCGCCATTTCCCGCAGCCGGTTTGAATTGGAGCTGGATTTCGATCCCACGACCACCAAGACGTCGCAGCGCCCGATGAGGTCTTTGACGGCGTCTTGGCGATTTTGGGTGGCGTAACAAATGTCCTCCTTGACCGGCGCTTTGAGATCGGGGAAGCGCGCCCGCAACGCGGCCACGATCGAAGCGGTATCGTCGACAGACAGCGTCGTCTGCGTGACAAAGGCCACGTGCTTGGGGTTGCGTACGTTGAGCTTGGCCACGTCTTCGACCGTTTGCACCAAGTAAATCGAACCGCCCAGCGTTGCGTCGAACTGCCCGATCGTGCCTTCCACTTCCGGATGTCCGTCGTGGCCGATCAGGAAAACCTCGCGCGCCTCGCGGGCGTAGCGCGTGATCTCCATGTGCACTTTCGTGACCAACGGGCAGGTAGCATCGAAGACGTTCAGCAAGCGGCGTTTAGCTTCCTGCTGGACCACACGGGGCACGCCATGAGCACTAAAGATAACGGTGGCGTTGTCCGGCACCTCATCCAATTCCTCGACGAACACCGCGCCGATGGTGCGTAGGCGGTCCACCACGTATTTATTGTGCACCACCTCGTGCCGCACATAGATGGGGGCACCGAACAAGGTCACCGCGCGTTCGACGATATCGATGGCGCGATCGACCCCGGCACAGAAACCGCGGGGATTAGCTAATAGTATTTGCATCAGGTTTTCGCTTTCCTTCAAACAACGCATCCAATAGCAGGCAGGCGGCACCGACAGTGATGGCCGAATCCGCCACGTTGAACGCCGGAAAATACGCTCCATTCCAGTGAAAGTGAATGAAGTCGATGACATGTCCCAAGCGGATGCGGTCGATCACATTGCCAAGCGCGCCGCCCAAGACCAGCGCCAGTCCGACAGCCAATAGGCCCTGGGCTCGGTCCTTCAATCGCAGCAGCCACACAATGATCCCGACGCTCACGACCACGGCCAGTCCGATGAACACCCAGCGTTGCCATCCGGAAGCCGAGGCCAGAAAACTGAACGCAGCGCCCACATTGTGCATTCGGGTGATGTCGAGCACCGGCAGCACACTGATGTGCTCAAACTCACCAAAGTGCTGAGTAATGTAGTACTTACTGGCTTGATCTGCCAACACGACCAAAACCGACAATAACAGCCACGTCGCCGCCCCGCTCCCGCCCTTGCGTTGCGTCATCATGCGAAATGCCGCTCCTCGCCCGGCCCCTCCACATTGAGCACGCAGCGCGCGCAAATCTGGGGATGATTCGGATTGCTGCCGACATCGGCGCGCAATTGATAGCAGCGCACGCATTTGGGGCTGCTGCTGGGTTTCACTTCGATCCAGACATCCTCTTGGGTTGCTCTGACCGCGCTCGGGGAAGTCGTGCCGGAAGCGGAAACTTTGGCATCGCCGGTGATCAATAGAAAGCGCAGCTCGTCGTGCATTATCTGGAAACGCGGCGCCAACGAGGGCGGCACATGCACCGTCACTTCGGCCTCGAGCGAGGATCCCAAGGACCCTAAGGCGCGCAAGCGCTCGAGTTCGCGCGAGACATCCGCCTTGAGCGCAATCAGCGCGGCCCAATCGATGGTGGGATCGCGTTCGGCACCGGCGGGAAACTGATGCCAGGTACTCAAGAACACCGATTCATCGGCCATCCCAGGTAAATGTTTCCAGGCTTCCTCGGCCGTGAAACTCAAGATCGGTGCGAGCCACCGCACCATGGCCTGCGCGATGTGATTCAGCGCAGTCTGCGCCGAACGGCGCGGCTTGCTGCGGGCGCCCGTTGTATAGAGCCGGTCTTTAATGATGTCGAGATAGAAGCCGCCGAGTTCAACCACGCAGAAATTGTGGATCTCTTGGTAGATCTTGTGAAACTCGTAGTTGCGGTACGCTGTCACGACATCGTTCTGCAATGCGAAAGTCTTGGAGATCGCCCATTGGTCGATTGCGACTAACTCGTCGAAGTCCACCGCATCTTCTTTGGGATTAAATCCATGCAGATTGCCCAATAAAAATCGCAGCGTGTTGCGCATGCGCCGATACGAATCCCCGATGCGCTTGAAAATCTCCTCCGAGACGCTCATTTCATTGGCGTAGTCGGTCGCTGCCACCCAGAGCCGGATCACGTCCGCTCCCAAGGTGCTGGTCAGCTTTTGCGGGGCGAGAATGTTGCCCAAGGATTTGGACATCTTGCGGCCGTTTTCATCCACCGTGAAGCCGTGGGTCAGAACGCCGCGATAGGGCGCTCGCCCATGCATGGCCACCGAGGTCAGCAGCGAACTGTGGAACCAACCGCGATGTTGGTCCGAGCCTTCCAGGTATAGATCTGCCGGGAAGCTGATTTCGGGCCGAGTGACCGGTAAGCAGTGATGCACGACGCCCGAATCGAACCACACGTCCATAACATCGGTGGTTTTTTCGTATTGATGGAGATCGACTCCCAAGACTGCAGATGCGTCGAGATCAAACCATGCGTCGATACCGTCGCGCTCCACCAGCTTGGCCACTTCCTCGATCAGCTCCTGCGTGCGCGGGTGTAATTCTCCGGACACTTTGTCGACGAACAACGGAATGGGCACACCCCAGGTCCTCTGCCTCGACACGCACCAATCCGGACGAGCCGCAATCATGCTGGTGATGCGCTGCTCGCCCCACTGCGGCATCCAATCCACATGTGAAATCGCTTCCAGGGCCGCTTTGCGCAAACCCGCTTGTTCCATGCTGATAAACCACTGCGGCGTGGCGCGAAAAATCACCGGCGTCTTGTGGCGCCAACAGTGCGGATAGGAATGATGATACGGCTCGTCCTTGAGGAGGCGGCCATTCTCAATGAGCACTTTGATCACGTGCGCGTTGGCATCGAATACTTGCTCGCCCGCAAACAGCGGCGTGGTCGGTAGGAATCTTCCGTCGCCGCCCACCGGGCAGTCGATCTCCAGGCCATAGCGGCGCCCCACGATGTAGTCATCGAGACCATGGCCCGGCGAGGTGTGGACGGCGCCCGTGCCCGCATCGAGGGTCACGTGCTCGCCCAGGATTACCGGCACTTGGCGGTCGTAGAAGGGGTGTTGCAATGACAGATGTTCCAGGGCTTCACCCTTGGCTTGCGCGATGACCACCCACGTGGTCACACCCAAGGCACTCATCACGGAGGCAATCAGCTCATCGGCCAGCAGCAGCCGTTCCCGCCCCCCACCCAGATCGAATTCGACCAACGAATAGGTGAACTGCGGATGCACCGCAACCGCGCGGTTGGCAGGCAAGGTCCACGGGGTCGTGGTCCAAATGGCGAGCGATGTCGGATCGTCAACCGAGCCGCGTTGTTCCGGCGGAATCGCCATCCGCGCCGCTAATTCTGCGCCATCGACCACTTGGAAGCGCACGTAAACGCTGGGCGAGGTTTTATCTTCATATTCCACTTCCGCTTCGGCCAATGCGGAGCGGCAGTTCAAGCACCAATGCACCGGTTTGAAACCTTTATAGACGTGCCCGTTTTTGATGATGAGCGCGAATGCGCGTAGCTGTTCAGCCTCGAACCGCGGTGCCATCGTCAAATAGGGGTGATCCCAGTCGCCGAGCACTCCGAGGCGCTTGAATTCGCTGCGCTGCAATTCGACTTGCTTGATTGCATATTCGCGGCAGGCGGTGCGAAACTCTTTGGCGCTGATTTTTTGGCCGACGCGCCCATGGGTCTTCTCCACCTGCATCTCAATGGGCAGACCATGGCAATCCCACCCGGGCACGTAAGGCGCGTCATAACCATCCAGGGTGCGCGACTTAACGATAATGTCCTTGAGAATCTTATTGAGCGAATGCCCGAGATGCAGGGCACCATTCGCGTAAGGTGGCCCGTCGACGAGAATGAAGCTGGGACGACCCTTCGCCACCTTGCGGATTTTGCCGTAGATGTCATCGTGTTCCCAAGCCGCGAGCATGGCAGGCTCGCGCTTCGCCAGATCGCCCTTCATCGGGAAGTCCGTGACCGGCAGATTTATCGTACTTTTGTAATCAGTCACAATTCACCTTCGACAATACCTCGCGCGCTTGCGCAGCATCGATCTTCATCTGTTCAGTCAGCGCCTCCAACGAGTCGAACTTCAGTTCATCTCGCAGCTTGGCGACGAATTCAACCTCAATCTCTCGTCCGTACAGGTCGCCTGAGAAATCAAACACGTGCACCTCGAGGAGCATTTCGGTTCCATTGACGGTAGGCCGAGTTCCGAGGCTTGCGACCGCATCCATGGCATTGCTTTCAATGCCAAACACGCGCACCGCCATTACACCCTGCACGGGCGGCTTGCGACGCATCAGCCGCAAGTTTGCCGTGGGAAACCCCAGCGCCCGGCCCAGCTCGGTGCCATGCACGACGCGGCCGAGCATTCTATAAGGACGGCCGAGTAAGCGTTCGGCGCCCGCGAAATCGTTCCGGGCCAATCGTTCACGTACAGCCGTGCTGCTCACACGCACCCCGTCGAGCACAAAGGGCGCGATTTGCTCGACGCCGAAGCCGCGCGACGCGCCGGCGGCGCGCAGGGTCTCGATCGTGCCGACGGCCTTGCAGCCATAGCGAAAGTCATTGCCCACCACGATATGCCGCGTGCCCAACGCTTCGATGATGAGTTCATCAACGAAGCATTCCGGGGTCATCCCTCGCATATACTCATCAAATCTCAAGGTCACCAGGCAGTCGACGCCTTGCTGCGACAGCGCCAAAAACTTCTCTCGCCAGCGAGTCAGACGCGGCGGCGCACCGTCGGGGTCGATAAATTCCTTGGAGCTCGGCTCGAACACCAGGACCGTGGCTGCCGAGCGCAGTTCCGCGGCGCGCGCTTTCAGCACGCCGATCATTCGCTGGTGCCCTAAATGCACACCATCGTAATTGCCCACCGTGAGTACGCAGCCTACAGGCGTGCGAGAAATATTATGAAGGCCGCGAACTAGTTCCATGGCGAAAGGCTGTGATTATACTCAGGTTTCCGGCGGTTCAGTGACTGCACTATAGCAAGGCGCTTGACGCCCGCCCTCCTCGCTAATTGACAAGTGCAGGGTCAGTCGGCAAGCTACGCGGCTCTTTTAAAGGAGTCTCTCGCTTGGCGAATACGAAATCTGCTGAAAAAGCTGCCCGACAGTCGACGGTGCACCGCGGCCGAAACGACGCGCTCACTTCGCAGCTGCGCAGTGCCATTCGAAAGGCCACTTTGGCGCTCAAGGCCGGCAAGCACGCCGAAGCCGCCACCGCCCTTGATGAGGCTACGCCGGTCATCGATAGCATGGTCAATAAGGGCATCATTCACCGTAACAAGGCCGCCCGTCATAAGAGTCGTCTCACCAAACAGGTGCGCGCGCTCGCAACAAAGTAGCCCTGCCCCGCAGAGCGACGAGAAAAGCCGGCTACGCCGGCTTTTTATTGCCCTTAACTGACACCCTTAGCTGACGCCCTTAATTTGAGGCCGGCGCGCTGTTGGGCGCGCGAGGATGCGCCTCGAGGTAGCGCATGACGGCTTGTTTCAATTCGTCCGTCCCCTCGCCGGTAGCGCCCGATATCAGCAGCACCGGTCCCTTCCAGCGCAAACGGCGGACAATGTCCTTCGCGCGCCGCTCAGCCTCTTTACGCTCCAAGAGGTCAATCTTGTTGATAATCAGCCAGCGCTCCTTCGAGCCCAGGTCTTTCGCGAACTTCTTCAGTTCCCCGACGATGGTTCGTGCATCTTTCACCGGGTCGGCGTTCGGGTCGAGCGGCGCGAGGTCGATGAGATGCAACAGCACGCGCGTACGTTGCAGATGTTTCAAGAACCGAATGCCGAGCCCCGCGCCGTCGGCCGCCCCTTCGATCAGTCCGGGTATGTCAGCCATCACGAAGCTGCGGCCGAGACCCACGGAAACCACACCCAGATTCGGGTGCAGCGTGGTGAAGGGGTAATCCGCCACTTTCGGCCGCGCCGCTGACACGGCTCGGATCAAGGTGGACTTCCCCGCGTTCGGCAGTCCCAGCAGGCCCACATCGGCGATCAATTTCAATTCGAGCTGAAGCTCGCGCTTCTCGCCCGGCAAACCTAAGCCGGACTTGCGCGGCGTGCGATTGGTGCTTGATTTAAAACGGGTATTGCCCCAGCCGCCTTTGCCGCCTTTGGCGACAAGGAGGGTCTGGCCCTCGACCGTGAGATCACCGAGTGTCTCGCCAGTGTCCTTGTCAGTGATCAACGTACCGATGGGGATGGGCACGTACGTATCATCACCGCCATGACCCGTGCAATCGTTGCCGCTACCGCCCTCGCCGTTTTGTCCCTTGTAAGTGCGTGAGATGCGAAAATCCGCGAGCGTATTCATGCCATCGACCGCTTTCAGATAAACGCTGCCGCCGAGACCCCCGTCACCGCCATCAGGCCCGCCGAAGGGCACGAATTTTTCGCGGCGAAAACTCACACAGCCGCGGCCGCCGTTGCCGGCCTGCACTTTGAGTTTGGCTTCATCTACAAATTTCATGGGGGATTCGCCAAAAATAAGGGGGCTCGGTTGCCCTGCCCCCTTTCGATGCTAACGGCGCCGCACAGCGCGCCGCCTTAGATTACTTCGGAACGACGTTGACGTAGGTGTGCTGCTCGGCGCCCTTGACGCGAAACTCCACAACGCCGTGCGCTTTGGCGAACAAGGTATGGTCGGTACCGATGCCGACATTAACGCCGGGGCGATACACGGTGCCGCGCTGACGAATCAAAATATTGCCGGCGAGCACATCCTCACCACCGAACTTCTTAACGCCCAAACGCTTGGAATGGGAATCGCGGCCGTTGCGAGTACTGCCGCCTGCTTTTTTGTGTGCCATAAGGTTATCTCCGGTTCTTAAGCGACGATGGAAGTGATCTTCACGTCGGTATAAGGCTGCCGATGTGTCTTCTCGCGCTTGTAGTGCTTGCGGCGGCGAAACTTGACGATCCGCACCTTGTCGCCCTTGCCGTGACTCTCGACGGTGGCGAGCACCTTGGCCGTACCTACATAGGGCGCCCCGATGGTCACGGAAGACCCGGCACCCACCAGCAGAACCTGGTTAAATTCGACGCTGGCGCCTTGGTCTGCGTCGAGCTTCTCGATACGCACCACGGCACCTTCTTGGACGCGGTATTGTTTACCGCCCGTGGCGATTACGGCATACATTGTTGCAACTCCGAGGACGGCCGATGGGGCCGCAAAAGAGCCGCGAATTGTATCGGGTGCAGGGCGGCGGGTCAAACCGGGGTGATTCAGGCTGAAGGAGAGGATATGGGGCAGTTTTTCGCTTTTTTAGATCCGCCGAGCCGGCGCTGCGGCACGGCGTGCGAAGCGACTGTTGGGCTCGAGCGGCGACTTTTCCGGTGCCGTGCCGATGGGGATTCCCATCCTCTCGGGTGTCGCGTTTCGGCGGCAACATTTTGATTCGCCGCTAGCGATGAGCAGCCGAACCAAGCTACGGCGGGCTTCCGAGGGCGTCGCGCCAGCCAGACCGATCTTAGGTACCATGACGCATTCCTCTGAGCCCTGCATGACACTAGAACAGATTCGTGGGTTGGTGACCGCTGATTTCGAAGCCGTAGACCGGGTCGTAAAACAGCGCTTGCACAGTAAAGTAGCACTGGTTGACCAGGTCGCGACCTACATTATTTATGCAGGCGGCAAGCGCCTGCGCCCTTTATTGGTGTTGCTCGCCGCCCGCGCGTGCGGCCATTCCGGTGAACGTCACATCGATGCCGCGGCCATTATCGAGTTCATTCATACCGCCACGTTGCTGCACGACGATGTGGTCGACGAATCCTCCCTGCGCCGTGGCCGAGATACGGCCAACGAGGTCTTCGGCAATGCCACCAGCGTGCTGGTGGGCGATTTTCTTTACTCCCGAGCCTTTCAAATGATGGTGAGCTTGGATCGCATGCGGATCATGCAAATCCTGGCGGATGCCACCAACGCCATCGCCGAAGGAGAAGTGCTGCAGCTGATGAATGCGCACGACCCCAACACCACCGAAGCACGCTACATCGATGTGATCCGCCGCAAGACGGCGCGGCTATTCGAGGCAGGCGCGCGGATTGCCGCCGTACTGAGCGACGCACCGCCCGAGATGGAGGAATCCCTCGCGCTTTATGGCCGACACATCGGAACTGCGTTCCAGCTGGTTGACGACGCCTTGGACTACCAGGCCGATGAAGCCAGCTTGGGCAAGCACTTAGGCGCTGACCTTGCGGAGGGAAAGCCCACGTTACCGCTGATTTATGCAATGCAGCACGGTAGCGAAGCCCAACGGACCATGATCCGCCACGCCATTGAGAACGGCGGCTTGGATCATTTGGAAGAAATCACGCGCGCCGTTGCAAGCCTCGGGGGGCTTGCGTACACTGCGCGCCTCGCTCAAAGCGAGGCGGATCAGGCGCTTGCGGCCCTGGCGCCCCTTCCCGAGAGTGCGTTCAAAGAAGGCTTAAGCGAACTGGCCAAGTTCGCCGTGGCGCGTAAGAACTGATTCGGCAGCCGATTTCGGGGTGTAGCTCAGCCTGGTAGAGCACTACGTTCGGGACGTAGGAGTCGCAGGTTCAAATCCTGTCACCCCGACCACTGATTTTAAAGCATATTTTTGCTCGCCAGACGAATTCAGGTAATTGTCGGGACGTCGCCACAAATGCGAAGGTGACTGGACAGGCCCAAGGAAGGGGCACGCGCGGCGCCGCTTTATGCATTGAGAAATCAAATGCAGAAACATTTAGCAACTACCACGTGGTCGCTGAATCAGGGTGCCACGATCGCTCAGAAGTTCTCACTCCACGGCCGCAAATCCAGCTCCAGCGTCCAAGCGCTGCGCTGCTGGTGATGCAGGTCCCAATAGGCCTCTGCAATTGCATCTGGATGCAACAACCCATCTGGGCCGCGCTGCTCCATTAATTGAGGGACTCGCGATAGCAGACGATCCCCCTCGATGCCGCCGTCTACAATTACGTGACCGACATGAATGTTTTGGGGTCCATATTCGCGCGCAATGCTTTGCGCGAGATTGCGCATAGCTGCCTTTGCGGATGCGAAAGGCGCAAAGCTCGCTTTGCCACGCAAGCTTCCCGAGGCACCCGTGAAAAACAGCGACCCCCCGCCGTGTTTGAGGAGTACAGGAATCGCGGCCTGGGCTAATTGAAAAGCACCGAGTGCGTGCTCGCGCCAATGCCGCGTGAAGTTCTCTTCGCTAACCTTCAAAAAAGGTGCAGGCTCGTTGCCGCCGGCGTTGTGAACAGCAGTGTGAAGCGATGCAGATCGATCCGCTTCGGCGACAAAGCGTCTGACATCCTCGGCCCTCGTGGCGTCGCCGACGGCAACTGATATCTTTGCGCCGGTCTTCTTCAGCTCATTAGCGGTTGCTTCCAGTTTGGCTGCATTGCGGCCCGCAATTGTCACGGGGTACCCGCCCCTCGCAAATCGGCGCGCTATCGCTGCTCCCAAGCCGCGCGATGCACCCACACCAACGATCAGCACGCTGGATTGCGAGGGTTCCTTGCGATGCTCCTTCATTGAATCCTCCCCAAGTTATGCCGATGCGTCCGCCGCCTCGAATCGGATCCACTCATCGCCATCCTGTAACCCGGGATTGTTCTCCGTCTCACCCTAGTCGAGTCCCGCCATCGCGGCCGAAGCAACCCATAGCGGTGCGATTGTCTTCCAAGACAGCTTCATCGTGCTCGTCTCCCGGCCAAATAGCGTTCCCGATGGCTCTCGTAACTAAGGCGCGTATCGGGTAAAGACATAGTCCCGATCTTTCACAGGCACGTGGCAGGGGAAGCAAGTGCCATGCTTCGCTTCGTCGGCGGGGTGGCCGTCCTTATCAAATTGAGCATACCCCCACCCCCCGGTGGCCGCGTATTTTTTTGAGTCCTTGACCATGAACTGCAGGTACCAAACCGGAGGCGATCCGGCAACGAAGGATTGATCGCGGCCGAATACCTTGTTGTTCTCTTCGGACGGCACGTAATTCCAGGAGAGTCGAGCCACAACAGCACCGTCTGGGAACGATGACTTACCCTCGCGATAAGCCTTGATTGCTATATCGTTGCCCAGAATTGCTCGAATATCGTTTAGATTCCCTGCTTCGTGGGCCACGGAGATCAGCTTCCAGTCTCGGTAGCCGGGAAAGATCTTGATTCCGAAGATCGGGGCGGCCTCTCCATCGACATGTCCAGCTGCCACAGCCAGGTAACTGGCTAGGCCGCCCAGCGCTATCGCTGCAACCACAACGAAAACAATCCGCCTCATACGATGTCTCCTTGTTAATACGCGTAGCCATGACGCGAAAGCTCGGCTCGCCGGCGATCTCCCTCCGACGTTGATCCTGCGGGCGTGTCGTGATCACGCGATCTTCTTAAGTTTCCCTACCAACCCGCACGTCCCAGCCATGATCAGCATCGCGCGCGGGAAGGAACTCAAGACGACGCTCACCCACAGGAAATCATTCAGACCCGATGTGAGCGCGTCACTTCCGGAACCGGCGATCGAATAAGCGAGGGCGGCAGCTACCGTGATCATCAGGAGGAACAGCCCTCCGAGCGCTGCGCTGGAAGCGGTCGCTGCAGCGCCCCACCCATCTTGTCCGCATCCGCCAGAGTGGTCTTAAGCGCCGCCGCAAACCACATGAGGTTGAGCACATTCAGGCCGGAGAACACAACAGCGATCAGGATCCGCATACGATCACCGTGGTAGAACGCGACGAGTGAGTCGGCCGACGCGCCGACCTGCGGCTGATCGCCGTAGATTAGGTACGAGAAGATGAAGAACACGACGAACTGGAGGCCGGCCGTGCGCCACAAGCGCTCCCAGAACCCACGGGTGGTGTACACGCTGGTGGATGAGGTCATTGCCGTGGTGGATTCGCTCATGGGGGTTTCCTCTTTGACTGAATCGATTTTTATTGCTGCGACTTGAAGCCCTCGCGGACCCTCATGAAGAAAATCTCGGGTTGTTCCCACGCGTGGAAGTCAAAGCTCGCGAGAAGCTCGGACAGCGATTCGCGGATGCGGATGTCGTCATCTACAACGATGTGGTCGTGAGGGTTCACTCGAGGCTCCCCGAAAGATCAGCGACGTTGCGCTACGAGTGAGCAGCAATCAGAGTAGAAATCCATTTTTACGCTTGTGCTGCTCCGCGACAAACAATACCAAGCGCCGTTGTTTCAAATTATCTTTGCACGACGCACGCGGCGCTGCAACTATCAGTTCGCGCTCGATGGTGCGCGCGAGCCGCCTGTCTCGACGGTCAGGGTTACAGCGTTAGGTAGAACCGCAACTCGCGGCTTTAGCGTATCGCGAATAATCGCCGGATGTTCGATGCCACCCGCTGCGCCAGACCGGATTGCTGCGGCTCAGCTTCGTCGCGGTTGTCGAGCACGGTACGCTGCGCCAGCTGCCGGCTCGCCAGGTTTTCGCTCAGCTCTTCGGCCATGCTGGGGCGGGCCTTGAGCAGCGGGGCGAGCGCGTCTTTCGCGATCTCATAAATCACGACACGCGTAAGTGCGGTGAGATCACCGTTCAGCGGCGCACCCGTAAGCAACCCCACTTCACCAAAATAATCACCTGGCGCTAACCGGATCAGTTCGATTCTGCGGCCCTTTTCTTCGACGGAACCAACCAGCGCGCCGTAGCTGACGATGCACAAGGCTTTTAACACCGTGCCGGCTTTCGCGATTATCTCGCCTGGCTTGTATTCCTTTCGCTGCATTGTCGCGGCTATCGTTGCCTTTTCCTCGGCAGTCAACGTCGAGAAAATAGAGATTCTCGACAACAGGCGATCAGGAACTCCCGATTCTCCTTTGTGCTCCGCGGCGATATTCATTGCCAAGCCGCTCAAGCGCGGCGAGAAATCTGCCCCCGCTGCGGCCGCCGCACGATACACCCGATCGAAAAGCTCATTTTGCGCGCTGTCGACGATGCTCACGTCCGCAACCGAATAGGAGAGTTCGAAATCAATCATCTCAGCGCTCAAATCCTTGATCGTGACGGTCGGCTCAGGAGTTTGCAGCACATGCGTGCTGCTCAGCAGCACCTCCTTCAGTAAATTGCGCCCGGCGGCGGGCGTCAGCGACGGCTCCAACTTCACGCGAATGCTCGTCCCGTGGTTTTTGGTCGGCGTGCTGCAATTCACGAGCTTGGATTTTGCAATGAGGCTGTTTGGAATGATGGCCACATCCTGGTTGCCAGTCAGGATGCGGGTGGCGCGCCAATTGGTTTCGATGACCTTTCCCTGAAGGTTGTCGTCCAGGATAATCCAGTCCCCCACATGGTACGGACGTTCGATATTGAGAACGATGCCTGAGAAAACATCGCCCAGCGAGCTTTGCAACGCCAAACCGATAATGATCGCCAGAGCGCCGGAAGTTGCCAGCAGGCCCTTCACCGGCAAGTCGAAGACATACGCGATGATTGCGACAGTCGCAGCAAGGTAGACCAAGCCGGCCAATAAGTCTTGAACCAGTTTGGACTCGCGCGGCTGCCGGCCGAGCACGACAAATGCACGCAAGAAACCGACGGTCAGCCATGCCGCGCCCAGCCACCAGATGATTTCCAGGCCGGAGACGAACAGACGCATGCGTTCTGAGCTGACAACGCCCGGCCGATAGGGAACAACGCCGCCCGCCAGCATTAAGCCCGTGACGGTGACGAAGCCTGCAAGCTGAATGACAAAATACGCCAGGGAACTCCGTGGTTGCCAATAGCGTGTGCCGACAAAGCCGGCCACGATCACCACCCCGGCCCAAAAAAGCGGGTTCGTCACCGTCGCAACAGTTCAATGAACCTCAATCGCCATGGGCTCCGCCTTCTTGGTCTTGGTTTTGGGCACATGGATGCGCAGCACACCGTCCTTGGCATCCGCTTGTATGCCTTTGGCGTCGATATCGTCCGGCAGTACAAAACTTCGCGTAAACGTGCCGTAGATGCTCTCGACACGAATGACATTTTCGCTCTTGTCCGTGTGCTCCATTTTCCGATCGCCGCTGATGGTGATGATACCGTCCGCCACGGCAATCCTGACGTCCTCCTTTTTGACGTCGGGAAGCTCGAGCTTAATGAGATATTCGTTCTCGCTTTCGCTGATATTGGCGAGCGGCAGCCAATTTTTGCCTGCTCTTTCATCGCGAGAAATCCCATTTTCCGGCAGAAAGAGGGGCGAAAATCGACGCAACGCATTCTCCATTTCGCGAAATGGTTCCCAATGCAACATGGCCATGCTGATTCCTCCTAGCTTATCGACACAACAATCGATGTGATCCTACGGGATGCGCCAAGAGAAGCCTTGATGGGAATCAATTGCTCTGCCGAATGCATGCCGCGGCGCATCAAAACTTCCGCGGACGATACCTAAGTTCAGGTTTGGCGCATCGGCAATACACCAAGGTTCAATATTCAATCGATGTCGAACCCTCTAAGTTTGCGCTTCCGGAGCAACAGCCCATGAGGGAGAAATCCATGCAACCCGCGACGCTCAGTGCTCATTGCCCGCTACGAACGCCGGTGATCAGCCGGCCGAACCCGATGGATTCCCTCGGCAAGTGGCGCAGCTACGCGGCGGGCGAAACGGTCTACGGCCAGGAAGACGTTGGCGATTATTGGTACCGGCTCGCCGATGGCGCTGCCCGCAAATGCACGCTGGCATCCGACGGCAGACGCCAGATCGTAGACTTTCTGATGCCCGGCGACTTGTTCGGATTTCACGCCGGCAGCAGACAAGACTGCTCGGTTGAGTGCATTACATCAGATACCACGGTTGTGCGATTCCAACGCCAACAGATGGAATCGCTCATGGAGTCCGATCCGCACGTCGCGCGCCAAGTTCGGGAGATCGCGTTCGCGTCGATCGATCGAATGCAATCGCGAATGATCCTGTTGGGCCGCAGCCGGGCACTAGAACGGGTGTGCGGATTCCTTATCGAGATAGCAAGCCGGGCGCAGCTCGAGACCGAGGGAATAGTGGGCTTGCCGATGTCGCGCTACGACATTGCGGACTACCTGGCGATTGCGGTTGAAACGGTGAGCCGTTCGCTCACGACGCTGCGATCCAAGCAAGTGATCGCCTTCTTGGATACGCGACATTTCCGCATCGTGAATCCACGGGCTCTCGAAGCGCAATGCTGCATTAGCTCTGACTTCAATCACAAGCGAGAGGTATCCCCATGGGAGTCCAAAGGTTCGACAGATCCATGTGGATCAATGTTTGCGCCGCGATATCCACCAACCTGTTAGGTAAGCGCGCCGAAATCGAATTCGTATCGCTCGCCGACGGTTTGCTGACCGAAGCACTTAAACAGCCGGTGCTCGGGATAATTTATGATCCCGCAAACGACGTGCTAAAAATCCTGCTGGAGGGGATGGATCACTTCGTTTTTCAGCCCAAGGAAATGTATCTCGATTTCAGCCTCGGCGGCGACGTCAGCCTCGGTATCCTGGACAAGGAAAATGCCTGGCAAATCGTGTTGCTGCGCGATCCACTCATGCTGCCGCGTGCGGCTGCACTCGCTTGATGCGCGTCAAGGCGGCAACACCTCAAGGTAAGGTTAACAGGCACCGTCAGGTGCTGGGCCGAGCGCGCGGAAGCGTAACGGGCAGCCTGGCAGGCTCCTGCCGACCGTGACCACCGGCGCCAATGAGGCGTTCGGGTCGGAATCATTGAATTGATAGCGATCAAGGCGCCCTTATTGAAAAGCGTCACAATTGCCACCGTGTTCGCGCCGACTGGCGGGAACGTAAGAATCCATGGATTTTTCGAGACACGCGGAGGTAAATTGTCGTGAAGCGCAAAAAAATGCAATTTGAGAATTTGAAGGGCGCCGACTTCAAAGCGGTGCGTCGGGTGCACAGGTTTCGCGCTTTGGGGATCGCGTTGGCGCTTTGCTGTGCGCTCGGATTCGCACCGCAAACTGTGCGGTCCGACGTGCTGGTCGTGGATGTGGTGAAGGTCGCCGACGGCATGCGCACCGCTGACCTCAAAGGCAAACCCGTAGTAAACGACAAGAATGAGCGTATTGGCACCATCGATGACTTGATCATCGGCCGCGATAAGGTCCTTTTCGGGATTTTGCAGGTCGGCGGCTTCCTCGGACTCGGCAGCCACTATGTGGCTGTGCCGTACCAAGAGCTGAAGATCAGTGAGGGGCCGAAAATCGTGTTGCCGGGTGCCTCAAAAGAGGAGCTCAAGAGCTTGCCGGAATTCAAGTATCGCGCCTGAAAGTGCCTCCCGGGGCGGCTTCGAGGATAGTTTAAATCATACTACTACAGGAGATAGACATCATGAGGACGGACAGCGACGTGAAGCGCGATGTGGAAGACGAGCTTAAGTATGACGTGAGTCTTGATTCGAGCGATATCGGCGTTTCCGTGAAGAACGGCGTCGTTGCGCTGACCGGATTTGTGAAAAGCTATAGCCAAAAGCTGCAGGCGGAGGCGGACGCGAAGCGCGTTAGTGGTGTCTTGGGGCTGGCGAATGACATCGAGGTGCGGGTCGGGGTTGATGCGCGGCCGGATCCGGAGATCGCGCGCGACGTGATTGCACAAATCAAGCTGGAGCTGCCGTACTCGCACGAAAGCCTGAAGGCGGTAGTCAAGAAAGGTTGGGTCACTCTCGAGGGAAACGCGGAATGGAACTATCAGCGCATGGCGGCTGAGCGCGCCGCGCTACGCGTCAACGGCGTGCTGGGCGTCAGTAACTTCATAAAACTTGCACCGCGCGTAAGCCCGATGGAAGTCAAGACGAAAATTGAGGGTGCCCTGAAGCGCATTGCACAGCTCGACGCGAATCACATCACCGTTGAAGCCAACGGCAGCGAGGTCGTCCTGCGTGGCAGCGTGCGCTCGTGGGCGGAACGTGACGAAGCGGAGCGGGCCGCCTGGCTGGCGCCTGGCGTCACCAAGGTCGAGAATCGCATCACGCTCACTTACTAGCAATCGATGGCCGGTCTCGGGGCGCCTGCGCCTGGTGCGCCCCGCCGCCGGCGGCCAGGGCCGCCGAAACCATAACGAGAACACTATGCAATGGCCTGATCGTTGGCATCGCGGCAAGGCCCACTGGGATATTCTGAGCTACTACCAGCGATTCGAGAGCGCGATCGCATTCGTGCTGACCATTGCCATTGCGCTCATAATCCTCGTCGCGCTGTATCGGTTAAGCATCGGGGTGGTGACCGGGCTTCTCTTCGGAGCTGCCAATCCCCTGGACCACACCGTGTTCCAATCCATCTTTGGCGAAATCATGACGCTGCTGATTGCTCTTGAATTCAATCACACGCTCAGGTATGTCGTAACCAAGCATCAGAGCATCATCCAGACGAAGATCGTGCTGCTGATTGCGCTGTTGGCGGTGGCGCGCAAGTTCATCATTCTGGATATGCGCGAAACGACTGCCGATTATCTGTTGGCCTTGGCGGCAATAACGCTTGCGCTCGGCGTCACCTATCGGCTCATGCGATCCGATGCAGATCCAACCGATCGCTTAGGCGGCAACTGCCGGCCGGCTGCTTCGGGCGGCGAGCGCGAGAGCGGCGTACGTCACCCCGGTAAAGATGAGATCGATGCCAAGCAATAATCCAACGATCCACAGCGCGTCCGCCGGCGAACCAATCAATCAGCCATCCCCCCGAACGGGCTTTGCGGCAATCGAAAACATCATTCCATTGATTCGGTTGACCTCACCGGTGCCGCCAGCGTCCGTCCACCCAGGTCCAACCGTGTCCTCGAGCCACCCACGTTCCGCCGATCCACACCGCACCGGGGAAAGGCGGCACCACGTATTGCCCAGGAACCCAAACGTATCCCGTGCCGTTCCAGCTCCAATATCCCGGAGTCCAAACGTTACCCGGCGCGGGCGGCGGCGGGACTGTCTCGATCACGGGAGCAGGCGGGGTGAGAGCAACCGAAAATCCGAGTCGGGCGGACCCGCTTAGAGGGCTGGCGCAGAGCAGCGCCGATCCGCAAAGGGCCGCAACAATCCAGTGATGTTTCACGTCAGATGCCCAGACGTCGCGCCAGCTTGACGGGCGACCAGTCCTCGTACAGCTGATCGGGATTGGCAATTGGCGCACCCGTGATCGCGTCGATCGCGATTCGCTCGCGCTTCTGATTCTTCATGACTTCCACGTTGTATGCGAGCACCGCATTGCTTCCGGACAGTGGTTTCGCAAGACCCGCGCCGACCGCCGGCTCCTTCGCCTTGCGCTCAGCTATCCCGATGGCGTCCGCCAGCGGCAGCTTTGCCTTATAAATACTCCTCATATACTCGCTCAGCTTGCGGCCCACCATCCACTCCGGAAGCTGCGCAATATCGATCGAAGTCACGGCATCGCTGCCGCTGGCTATGTGCATGTCGAGAAGATCTTCGCCCTTCGCAAGCACCGCATCGAAGGCGATTTCTCCGGGTTCATCCGAAAGCCGAATCTCCAACACTTTGCCGCCGGTGCTATGTTCAAGCGCTTGCACGGCTTGCCTCAGCGAGCCCTCGTGCAAGCCGGGAACAGCCCCTCGCGACATGGGGGGCTGCAACACGGAGATAATGAGAGCAGCCGAGACAAGACTGGCAAGAGTAAAAGCTTTCATTGGTTCGCACCCTGCTGTGGTTGTTCGTCGCCCTGCGCCCAGGAACGCAATCCGCGCTCCGCGCCAAGCGTCGATGCATCTTTGATCTTCGCATTGATCTCCGTCGCGCCAGCGCGCGCAGCAAAATTGATGCCCTCCTTGACCCCGCCAACACCATTCACGCGCCGCGCGCAGCCCGAGGCCCTCAGCCATTGATAGTTCCATTCGAACTCGCCCGCTAGGGTTATCCATCCATCCTTGACCATGCTCTTGATGTGCCCGCATGAAAAAGGCAATTCTTCATTGAGATTCGCGATCAGATCGCACGCGATTTCCGGATCGGACCTCGAATCCGACGCAGCAAAACGGACTTGGATCTCGTTTGCCACCGTCATACGTCCGCTGATGCGCCTCGCAAGCGTTTCGATATGCAGCTTTTGGCCGTAGCTGTGAACAGATCCGGTCAAGGTGAGGACGCCGCCGTTGACCGACACGAAGATATTGGTCGACTCCGCGTCGGGGTCATATTGAATCTCGTCTTCCACGTCGCGCTTCACGTCACTGTCGTTTCTCATGATGAATTCCTCCTACCTGAAGCCCGCGTCCTATCATGAGATACTGGCGCTCGGCCGCCTTGACCTAGGTCAATTTAGGAACCCGATTGATGCCTATCAATGCGCACTGCGATGACGCTGCCTAGCATCGCGCCGAATCGAGTCCTAACATTCGAAAGCACCCCATTGAGGGACGAGGTGTGACTATGCGAGCGCTACGGATTTATACGGCGAGTGCCCAAACGGAGCCTTCATCGGCACGCTGGGTCCGCTATGGCATCGCTGGCATCCGGAATCAGGGCTGATTTCTCGCCGACCTGAGCCGGTATTCTGTTAAAAGGTATACATGAGCACGTTACCCCGCGTTGCGGAATCCACGCGTGAACAGATAAGCCGCGAATTCGATGACCTGGGGCCCGATGCTTGCATTGCCGAGATTTCGACTCACCTGCGTAATAACAATCCTGAGTGGCTGCAGATGGCTGCAAAATGTGCCGCGGACGTCGGCGATGAACGGCGGATCATGGGCGGATTCTGCATGTTCTACCGGCTATTGGTTGCACAAATGGCATCGAACTATCCGTTCAAGACGGCCTCGGGCGTGCCTGCCGTGCTCAATCCACTGCCCCGTGTCACAGCGAGGACCCGCTCTTCGATCGTGGACGAGATCGATCAGCGCGGTGCAGAAGCGTTCATCCGCGACGCCATCCAGGCGCTGGAGAACGACAACCCGGAGTTGTTGCAAATGGCGCATTTTTTTGCGTCTGAGCAGGACAATTATCGCGGAATCATTCAGGGATTCGCATTGCTTTACGCAGCGCTGGCCATTCAGTCAAGCATCGATAGACTTTCGGTGCACTGATGCCGAGGCGATGCTCAGGGACTGTCGAGCGCTTTTTTGATGACTGTCAGAAGCTGTTCGTCGCCGAAGGGTTTGGGAAACAGCGCAAGCGCGCCTGCCCGCAAGGCTTGCGCATGCAGGTGTCCGTCGCGATCCTCCTGGGACGTGACGAACGCAACAGGGACATCGTGGCCGGTCGCCGCCAAGTGTCGTTGCAGCTCGAGGCCGCTCATGCCGGGCAGCTGCATATCGAGAATCAGGCACGCGACTTGATCGCGATGACTGGATTCTAAGAATTCTTCCGCCGAACCAAACGTAATCGCCCTTAAGCCGGCGGAGCAGAGCAATCCCTTGAGTGCTTCGCGAAGCGAGGGTTCGTCATCCACGATGGCGATGTATAGTTTTCTGGTGTGTTGCGCGATGGACTATTTTAAAGCCTGGACTTAGTCAGGCTCAATTACATTAGTTATAGAATTCCGGGGAGCTGTGCAAACGGAGCGTCTCCGTGATTCGAACCAGTTCCGGAAGCGATTTCGCCTCCATTTTTACCATAATGTGGCGCCGATGAACCTTGACTGTAATCTCGCTGACATTGAGCTTGGCGGCGACCTGCTTGTTGGGCAGTCCGCGAACTACCAGCATGGCCACCTCTTTTTCACGCTGGGTCAATGTCGCATAGCGCCAACGGATCTCGGCCAAGCCGGCGCGTGACGCCATCGAAGCGCGATCTCGCGCCAATGCCTGAAAAATGGCATCCAGCAAGTCTTGATCACGAAAAGGTTTGGATAGGAATTCGGCCGCACCAGCCTTCATGGCTTTGACCGTCATCGGGATGTCCCCGTGAGCTGTGACAAATATAATTGGGATTTCCCGACCCTGCTGGGCAAGTTCGCGCTGCAGATCCAGTCCGCTCAATCCCGGCATGCGCACATCGAGCACCAGGCAGGCTGGCGATTGCTGCGGCGGCCGCCGCAGATATTCGTGCGCGGAGGCGTAAGTCTCGACGTCTAAACCAATGGAACGAATTAGGCTGCTCAACGCCTCGCGAACCGATTGATCGTCGTCGACCACGAAGACAATGGAGCCGGCGGGAGTCATGGATGTCCCGGCGCGGCTGTGGGCAAGACGAAATGAAAGGTCTCGCCCCGGCCGGCATTCTTCGTCGCCCAAAGCCGGCCTTGGTTGGCCTCGATGATCGAACGGCTTATCGCAAGACCCATTCCGATGCCGTCAGTCTTGGTGCTGAAGAAGGCATCGAAAACTTTTTTCCTGTGCGCGGCCGCAATGCCCGGGCCTGAGTCAGAAACGGCGATCCGCACCGCATTTTCGCCATGACTGCCTACGGCCAGCCGCAACACTCGGGGCTGCGCGACCTGCTCCATCGCTTCGATCGCATTCAGCATTAAATTTAGGACGACCTGCTGCAATTCAATCCGGTCCGCGAAGACCCGTGGCGTGCCAGGCATAATTTCGACGTGCAACTCGATCAGCTGCGTATTCACCTTGTCTTGCACGAAGCCGATCATTTCTTGAATCACTTCGTCAAGGTCGAGGGGCACCTTATGCAGTTCTCCGCGCCGTAGAAACCCTCGGATGCGCGAGATGACGTAGCTAGCGCGCACAGCATCGCGGATGATGCGATCGGCGGCATCGCTCGCCTCAGCGGTGTTGGGCGGCGCGACCGCGAGCCAACGGCGGCATGCGCTCGCGTTGGCAACCACCGCCGCGAGGGGCTGGTTCACTTCATGGGCGATCGAGGCCGCGAGCTCACCCATGAGCGTGACACGCGTGACGCGCGCCAGATCCGCTTGCGCTTGGGCCAGGGCGCTCTCCGTCTGTTTGCGCGCGCTGATGTCCTCGATGATCTCGACCAATAGGTTAGGCGCATCGTCAACACCGGGGATGAGCGCCGCGCTGGTATTCCCCCAGATTATGCACCCGTCCTTTCGGTAGTAGCGCTGCTGCGCGTGGTACTCGGGAATACTACGTTCACGCAACTGATCGTTGCGTGCCTGCGCCGCGTCCCAATCCTCCTCGGGAGTAATGTCGTCGAGAGTCAGCTTCTGCAGCTCCACTTCCGTATATCCGAGCATGTCTTGCAGCGCTCGGTTGGCCGCCACGAAGCGCCCCGCGGCATCGGTCAGGCTGATGCCAACTGCCGAATTCTCGTACACCGCACGCCATCGCAGCTCCGACTCTTGCCGTGCCTTCTCGGTGCGCTTGGATTCCGATACGTCCCGACTGATCGTGGCCAAGGCGATGCGGCGGCCGGTTGCCGCGTCGCTGATAAAGAATATCCGTTGCTGCATCGGGATGGCGTGTCCGGTTTTAAAGTGGCGGAAACGGATTTCGCCGTCCCAATGCCCGTCCCGGGTCACAGCAGGCAATACCTGCTTTGCGAGCTTCTCGCGTTCTGCCTCGACGACGAATTCAAAGATGTTGGCGCCGAAGTCTCCCTCGAGACCCAGTAATTTTCGGCCCTGAGGGTTAACGAACTGGACCTCACCTTCAAGCGAGGCGATGCCGATGAAATCGGGACTGGCTTCCACCAGAGAGGCAAGCTTGCGGCATTCGTCCTCGGCCAGCTTGCTTTCGATCGTCGCCGCCGCGTGTCTGGCGAAAAGGTCGGTCAGGCGCAGATCGTGTTCGGTTGCCCGATGAGGGCGCCGAAAATGAGTCGAGATGATGCCCAACGGCTTATTGCTGCGATTACGGAACGGTGTGGATTGCACGGCGCGAAATCCCGCGGCGGCCGCCATTGCGCGGTGCGGAGCAAAGCCCGGGTCAGTTTCGACATCTTCGATGACAACGCACGCCTGGCGCTGCAGGGTCATGCCGCAGGCCGAGGTGTCATAGCGCATGTCACGGAAGTATTCCAGAAATTCTTTGCCGAAACCGCGTTGCGCCACCACTTCAAGTCCTCCGGTCTTGGGGTTGCACAATTGAATCAGGCCAAAATCGGCGTTGTGCAGGCCGATTGCCGCATCGAGAACCTCTTCGAGAATTTGTTGCAGTTCAGTATTCCCGGCCAACCGCGTGGTCAGCTCATGCAGCCGGGTCATGGTTGATAATTCAAAGGCAAGCGCGTCCTTCAGAACCAAGGCTGCGTCTTCAGCCCGTTTGCGCTCGACAATTTCGCGGCTCAGTTCTTCATTGGCCGCGGTCAGTTGCGCGGTCCGTTCGGCAACTCGCCGCTCGAGTTCATCCGCTGCGCGCCGATGCGCATTGAGCACGCGAGCTTCTTGTATTCCAATGGCGGCCGCGTTGCCCGCAACGCGCAGCAGCAGCATCTCGTCCTTCGTTGGAAAGTCGCTGCGCTGCGACGCAGCGAGTGCCACGCCCAATTCGTCATGAACTCCAAAATGGAAGGGCGCGATTTTGACGACTCCCTGCCCCAGCGGATTCGATATTGCAACCGGCGTGATGGGCAGCTCACCGCCGAGACCGTCTCTTAGATCTCGACGGAATTGATCAGCGGAAATCGGTGGAGCACGGCACTGCCGCAGTCGTATCAGCTCGAAACTCGAGTCGACAAGCGAATCGCGCACGCACGCGTAAGCGAAATCCAGGTCCAGTATGCGAACTACCGCTTCGAGCAGTATGCCGACTATGTCAGACGATTGCTGTCCGCTCCAAATTGCCGGAAGCGCCTGAATGCCAATCAGGTCATTGATGCGACTCTGGAGATCTACCGCCTGCTTGTGACGCATGGGGTTTGCCGACCATTGATCCGAGCTGCGCCGGCCAATTGCCGCGGCGTTATCGCGAGCCAAAGTTCAGTCGCCGACTTATTATTGGCGATGCAGCGGTCTGCAACCGCCTGCGGTGACTATAAGCGCATGCTTTGATTTTCGCAAAGCCCGCGCAAAGCTTTACATCGCAAAGCACTGTCATGGCGCATCTGAATTGACCAGCGTCAAGGCAGCTGCGCCTCAACGGCCACACGCTCTCAAGCATGACGCGCAAAACAGCTTCCCGGTTTGTTGCCGCTCTTGCGGCACTGACTGCGTGCGCGGGATGCGTTTCAGAGCCGTCCCCGCCGCCAGCGCCGATGGAACCATCGCCACCGGACACCAATGTGTATTTCTACCCCGTGCATGGCCAGTCGCCGGAGCAGCAGGATCGCGACAAGTATCAGTGCCATACTTGGGCAGTGCAACAGAGCGGCTTTGATCCGAGCCTGCCGAACGTACCGCCGCATTTGCATGTGGTTGTCTCGAATGCGAGCCCACCGCCGGGTTCGGGGGTCGCGGTGGGAGCAGTGACGGGTGCGTTTCTGGGCGCCGCCGTCTCCCGCCCTTGGCAAGCGGGACCCGGGGCACTCGTCGGCGCGGTGGCCGGCGCAGCGATCGGCGGCTTGGCCGAAAACGCCGCGGTCCAGCAGACGCGCGCGCAGCTGGCTGCTCAGGCCAACAGCGCGCAAGCAGCAGCGCTCGAACAGAAGGCGAGAAATTATCGGCGTGCGATGAGCGCCTGCTTGGAAGGCCTGGGCTACAGCGTCCGCTGAGCGTTCGACACGAGCAACGCACTGTAATAGCACAAGGTGACAAGATGATGACACGTTGGGGATTGCTTGCGCGGCGCCGGCTGAGGTTTGCCGCCTTATTGCTGATGGCGCTAAGCAGCGCGTCGCCTGCTCAACACGCCGCAATTCATGTGGGAGCGCATCAACACTTTGACGGCCGCTTTTCACACAATCGGTATTACTTCGATCAAGGCTACTCGGTTCACAGGCCGCCGGGTGGGCCCCGGGAATTTCGCGGCGCTGACGGTGGGCGGTACTGGTTCAGCGGCGGCAACTGGTACCGGTGGGGCGGCCGCGATTGGGTGGTCGTGGGCGCACCCATCGGGGTATTCGTGCCTTCTCTCCCGCCTTACTTTACGACGGTCTGGTGGGATGGGAGCCCCTACTACTACGCCAACGACACCTATTACGTGTGGAACGATGCGGAGCAGCAGTATCAGGTCGTGGCACCGCCCGAGGGCATCGATTCTGCCGGCACGACCCAGGCCCCCGCGAGCGACCAGCTTTTCGTGTATCCGAACAAGGGGCAGTCCCCCGAACAGCAGGAAAACGATCGCTACGAATGCCACCGTTTAGCGGTTCAACAAAGCGGCTTTGATCCGACCAAAGCCGGCGGCGTCGCGCCGGAGGCCGCAGTGGCGAAGCGCAACAACTACTTCAACACCCAGGTGGCGTGTCTTGAGTCGCGTGGCTACTCCGTACGCTAGGGTCAGCTGGGGGGGTGCACACCACGCAAGTTACAAACAGTTCGTTGGCGCTGGCGCTGGCGGCTTCTTCAATCTCGATGCAATGCGCGAGTGCGCAGAATTTCGCGGTCTATGAGAATCGTGTGCGGTCGCCGCCACCTACTGGCCGTCAAGTGCTCTTTATCAATGAAGAGACTGTCAGTCTCCATTGGCTATTGTCATTGCCGCTAAAGAGGCTCCCATCGATGTCAGCCGCATGCAGGACATTTCCGGAATAAATGACAATCCTATTGAACGCAGAATCAACCGAGTGGGTCCGTTCAAATAAGGCACTGCTGCCGTTTGTATATTCTCTCGCCGGGGGCCCGAGATTTTTCATGTTGCGATTCAGGGCAATTTTGTAATTGTCTTTATTATCGTCGCCTATTCTTTCATAGCCGGTCGTTCTATGCAGATAGAACGAAGTTCCAGAATTGGCGCGATCGAAAAGATAAATGACGGCAGCGAATACTTTGGAATCGGTGGAGTCATAGTGCGGGATTCGTTGTAGAGGCAGTAAATTAGCGCGATTCTTGTTAACAATGGAAAAGAAGCTGGCATCCTCATATACATAGGAGCTTTCTTCCATCACGCCTGTGTGGCGAAGCGTATGGGTGAGCCATGCGTGAAAAGGTCGCGAGAAGTCCGCGGGCACTCGAGCGCGTACGCCAGGATATAAATTGCTGTCGTCTTCGACAAAGTTAAGACCTAGTCCGAATTCCGCCAATTGTTGTGGGCGGAGGAGAACGTTATCCGCCACGGTCACCGCGATAGGGCACGCTCCAACTCGAACCGAGCTAACACTCGCGTTCGGATTGAACGCGAACACACCCTCGTCCTTTTCGCCGTCGCGCATATTCAGTATTCCGACTTCAATTCTCATTGTCGCGCCAGGCGCGATTGAGCGATTCCCTCTCATTCCTGAGACGGACAAGGTTGGATATCTGACCGCTAGAAATAATTACGGAATAAATCAAACCCGTTAGTCCTTCATTCCACAATCTTTCTACGTTGTCTTTGTCGAGAGATCTGAAGCGATCTTCATCTATGCTGTACAACCCCTCCACATGCAACGGTTTTCCATCTTCAAGAACGATATCCAGCACAATCGGGCAAAGAAGATCGAGAGATAAAGCCGTATTGATGAAGCTAGTGGTCTGTTTTTGACCGTGAAGCAGCTCGCTAACGATAGACAATATGTTTTTTAAATACAGTGAATCGCTTCCGTCGGCGTCAACTATGGATTTTCGACCAGACGCGGTGATGCACGAACTCTCAACATCTATGCAGAGGACATTGTCGCCGCTCGACGTGTCTGCCATTCCGACGAAGAATGGCCGACGCCGTATGTTCAGCGGAACATAAGCGACATCCATTTTCGTTCCGGACCAGAACAGATTTTCTTCTGGTTCCAAGCCATTCAGGACATAGGCTCCGAAGCGGCCCGTCTCGGGGTTTTTCGCGAAGACGATCGGATATTGTGTCGCCGCTTTGCGAAATTCGCTCGCCACGATGGGTATCAGATGCTGCTTGGCTGCGGATGCCACGGCCAGGTCGGGACTAATCTTCAGTTCGGAATGTTCCTGGCGCGATAGCTCGACTAGGTGCATGTGAGTAAATCCCGAGTAATTCTAGATCCTTTGCAAGCCGAATTCTTTTATCTTGCTGATGAGATTGCGATTATTCGGAAGCGTCTTCGTCCATTTCATTTTCAAGCTCTCATTGCGCGCAAAAGCCTGCTCGACGGCGGCCGCACGACAATTCGGCTCCCGATCCGACGTATCCATTCTGAAGCCCATGCCAAAAAGGACATATTGATAACTCGCGGCCGGAAACATTTCGGCGTTGCTCGTGAAATCCTGATCGCCGGGCGCTCGATAGCGCCAGAGTTCGATTTGGTCTTTCAGGCTATCCGGAATGCTCGCGGGATCACGGTTATCGATCCAGAACCGCGAGTCCTCGCGCTTGCTGAGAACATAGTGAAGCTTGAGGAAATCGATGATCCGGTCCCAGCGATATTGCGTCGTCTCGTTGAAACGTTTTGCGAGGATGTGCATCATCTCGCGCGACGAAGGCAACATGCCGCCGATCATTTCTGCGGAGAGCTCGATCAAAACCAGCGCGGACGCTTCGAGGGGCTCGAGGAAACCGCCAGCGAGGCCCACAGCCACACAATTGCCCTTCCAGAATGTCTGGCGGTGCCCGGCATGAATCTTGATTTCCCTGGGTTGCAGCGATCGGTGTTTCTCGCCGATATACTCTTGCAGCTCACTGAGCGCGGCATCGGCGCTCGTATGACTGCTCGAAAATACATAGCCCACGCCCCGGCGGCTCTGTAGTCCAATGTCCCAGATCCAGCCGTTTTTCTGCGCGGTCGATAACGTATGCGGAACGATATCGCTATTCTCGGCGTCGTATGGCACTTGTACGGCCAGAGCGCGATCGATGAATAGCACGTCGCTGCAATCGACGAAGGGGACGCCCATCGTTTCGCCGAGCAGCAGCGACCTGAACCCGGAGCAGTCGATGAAGAGGTCGCCATCGAGATTTCCTGACTTTTTCGTCTCCAGATGGGCGATATCACCCGTCTCGCTCCTGACCACCCTTGTCACGTCGTCTACGACATGATGGACGCCGAGCCGCTTGACGCAATGATCGCGAATAAACGATACGAAGCGCCCAGCGTCCAGATGATAGGCATAATTTGCGATGCCGGCATATTCGGGAGAGGTTATGAGTTTAGGCGCGAGTCCGAGTTCGCATACTGCCTCCTGGTAACTGACCGCGTTGGAGAAAGAAGGAGCGTCTTGGCGATTTTCTGCATCTTCCATCCAGGCCGATGCCAGGTCCAGACTCGGAAAACCTTCGGGCAGCACCAGCGGATGATAATAGTAGTCTGACGGGTCACCGGTTACCCAGCGTGCAAACTTGGCCCCTTGCTTGAATGAGGTATTGCATTCGCGGAAAAAATCGGTTTCCGAAACACCCATCTTTTTCAGGGTCGAACGCATTGTCGGCCAAGTACCTTCGCCGACGCCGATAGTGCCGATGGTATCGCTCTCGATCAACTTGATCCGGAGGCCCTGCCCGTCTTTGGGGGGATGACGCGCGGCAATGATCCCGGCTGTGAGCCATCCTGCAGTGCCCCCGCCCACGATGCATATCGATCGAATCACATGCGCCATAGCCAATTTACCCGCGGACGATTCGTTGCCGGCTCCGATTCATCAATCAGGTGCGCGGAAACGAGACTCGAATTGCCGGGGACATGCGTTCCCGGCAACCGATGCAGCAGTTCAGAAGCCCGCGCGAAACCCTATCTTGAACCGAATTCCACTATCCTCGGCCTTGAGGAACTGGTTCTCATAATAAGCGTATTGCAGTACCGGCGTATTCGTAAGGTTAACGCCTTCGCCAAAGACAGAGAAATTCTTGTTGAAGTGATACGTCGCGCTCGCGTCCAGCTGGTAGCGCGCTCGGACCTGGGTAACGGCCTGTCCGGCGCCGTTGATCGGAGGCGGCGAGAGGTACTGCAGGAACTTATCGCGCCAGTTGACGGCTACCCGACCCTCAATGGGGCCCTTGTCGTAGAACACCACTGCATTGGCCGAGTTGGACAGGCCGGTAACCGCGAACTTGTTGGTGAGGTCAGTCGTGTTCAGCTTCTTGTCGCTGGTCGCCCGCGTACCGTTGAGTTGGACACCGAAGCCGGTCTCTCCAAACGAATGCTGAATCGCCGCTTCCTCCCCGCTTACGACCGCAGTGGGCCCGTTCTGGGGCGCCGTAATACTGAATTGCGCGGGCAATCCCGTTGCAGGATCGAGCAGCGGCGTCTTGGCATTATTGTTAACCGGTCCGGTGGATTGATTCAATACGATGAAATTACTGACGTTTTTGTAGAACCAACCCAAAGAGACGTAGTTCGATTTGCCATAGTAGTATTCGGCCGATATATCCAGATTGTTGGACTTGAAAGGCTGAAGGTCCGGATTTCCGCTGGAAGCGGCGAAGTTTCCCGGCCGCAACGTCACCAGTGTTGTCACCGGGGAAAGCTGCTCGAGCGTCGGACGCGTCATCGTCTCCGAAGCGGCAAAACGCGCTATAAAGGCATCCGTCAAATCCCACCGGAACGAGAGATTCGGCAGAACATTCGTATAACTGGTCGAACTCGAGACCGTGCTGGTACCCGCTTGCGTAACCCCATATTGCGTAGCGTCGTTGGCCAGCGTCGTCAGCGCAACGAACTGCGTGGCCAACCCGCTGATGAACGCCTGCGTTTCTTCCACCCGGACGCCGACCACGGTCCTGAACCTCCTTCCGGCCAGAGTGCCGGCGAACTCGGATTCCAAATATCCGCCATATACTTTTTCGAGGACCAGCGAATCATTAATTTTGGGCGGTGCGAAGGTGAACGCCGGGTTAATCAAGCGCTGTTGCGCGGTGATCGCATTGAATAATGTCTGGGCGTCGAACGTGAGCCATTGTGTCGGCAGGCGATTCGAGCCGCTGACCCCGGAGAGGAAATTGTTGCCGGCGTTGAACACGCTAATCGGCACGTTCGGGGGCGCCAGATTGTTGTAGCCGCAGGTGGTGCAGCCGGTTCCTCCATCGTTCGAATAGAGCGACGTATCCTTATTGTCTCGCGAAAAATACCCGCCCCAGTGGAGGTTGACCAGGCCTTCGGTGGGGCTGTCGCCTTTGTAGGTGAAGTCGGCGCGCAGCTGACCGATCTGATCATCGACCGAATAGCCCCGAAGGAGCATGACATGTTGGAACAGCGGGCTGGTACCACCCACGACACCGCCAGTGTTAATAAAGCCGGTCGTGTAGGGTAGAACCGCACCATCTGATTTATAGCTAATGGTCTGATTGGGAATGCCGAGCAAGGCGAGTTCGCTCTCTCTTCCGCCGTTCGGGTCTTCCTTGGACTGGGAAAAGCTGGCATCAACACTCAGGTTCACGCGATCCGTAATGTTCCAGCTCGCGTTGAGACCGGAGGCGACCAAATTCGTCTTCTTGTCGTATTTCTTGTCGTGGAAGTCGGACGCCTGACCGACTGACTGCGTCATGTCGGTCACGGTCCCATTGGCGTCGGTCACGACGTTACTCAGGTTTGAGGCGGTGAACCAGTGGCCATAGGAGCGGGTATCGGTCGTGTTCGTGAACTTGGAATACAGCGTGTCGGACGTCAGCGTCAGATTATCGTTTGGCTTGTATTGCAGGACCAGGGTACCGCCGATGCGCTCGCGGGTTTCGAACTGCTCCTGGCTGCCGAAATCTTGAGGAACGAATATATTACCCTGCGGATTGCTCGCGGTCTTTGCCACCCCGGCGCCACCGTTGATCACCGAAGTCGGCGTGCCGCCGTTGACGATCCAGCCATCCGTCGTTGCCGCCTTGAGCTCGTCGTGGCGTTTTTGATAGCTGCCCGACAGCAACGCGCCGAGTTTGCCGTCGGCGAACAAGTCACTGATCAGGAACGCGGCGTCCGGCGCTGACTTGCCGGTATTTTCGTCGTGGTTCATATCGGCCGAACCGGAGAATTTGAAGCCGGAATAATCGAATGGCCGAGCCGTCTTGATGTTGACTGTCGAACCGACTCCACCGGACTGCAGGCGTGCCGTCGAGGACTTGTAAACCTCGACTCCGGAAACCAGTTCCGACGCCAAGACATCGAACGAAAAAGCGCGCCCGCTAGCCTGGGTGGGATCGGTCGCCGTGGCCATTTGCCGGCCATTGACCAATATCGTGTTGAACTCGGGCCCGAATCCGCGAACCGTGATGAATTCGCCTTCCCCGCCAGAGCGGTCAATGGACACGCCGGTGATACGCTGTAGCGACTCTGCCAGATTGGTGTCGGGTAATTTGCCGATATCCTCGGGCGCAATTGCATCGACGATCCCCAGCGAATCACGTTTGATCGCGCGTGCGCTGGTTATGCTCGAGCGAATGCCAGTGACGACGATTTCGCCCAACTCGTCGGCCTGCGCCGCAGTGGCTGACGGTTGAGGGTTTGCCGCTGCTGTTTGACCGGCGGTACTCAATGTGTTTGCTGCAGCGAGCCGGCCGGCGCCGACCGCCGGCGTGACCTTTGAAGTGCTGTTCCCCACCCCTTCTGGAAATCGCAAGCTGATTGTGTGCCCATCGTCCGAGGCAACGGTGAGTCCGGTGCCCTCCAACAACAGTTTCAGCGCCGCGCGCGTATCGATCGCGCCGTGCAGCGAGTGAGTCTTGACCCCTTTGAGCTTATCAGCCGGAGCGATGATTTGTAGCCCCGCTTGCCTCGCAAACTCGGGGATCGCCGTTGCCGCTTCCTGCCCCGGAACGTCGAATGCGATCGTCTGGGACATAGCGGTAGTCAATGCTGTCAGACCGAGTGCCAGCGCGATCGCTTGGGTCAGTCTGCGGCGACCGTCGCAGGCGGTAGTTCTTTCCATTCCCAACTCCCCTCGTTATTGTAGGTTTAGCACCGCGGCTATGTTTCGCCGTGGAGTACTACCTTAAGAGGGACGAGAACGGCAGTTCCGTCTCCAAAGCTAAAATTATTTTTGCGGACTTGGTCCGGGCTCGAGGATAAATCGGTCGCCATCGATTCGCACATGGGCATCCAGCATTGCAGCTGCCGCCGCTGCAAACGCCATCGGGTCAGTGGCTTGGAACCGACCAACGACCGTTTGTGCGGCGAGTCGCTGATCGGCGATGACAACGGTTCGGCTGTTGTAGTGGTTCATTTCAGCGGCTGCATCGCCGAGGGTCCGCCCATCGAGGTCGATGACCTTGACGCTCCAAGCCACGGCGCGCGCGAGTTGCGCGTCGGTCAGCTTGACCGGCACGGCAACTGCTTTTGTTGTGACGAGGGTTCTATTCCCCGCGGCAAGGCGAACGGCAGGCTCCGAGCCGGATGTCTCGCGCCAAATATCGACCGTGCCCTCGCTCACGGTAACCTCGACATCGCCGTCCGTATGACGACGGACAACAAACGCGGTGCCAACGGCGCGCACTCGAATGTTACCCGCTTGAACCACGAACGGGCGTTTAGGATCCTTTGCAACTTCGAACAGCACTTCCCCGAATTCGAGACGAACGCGTCGGGTTGCGGTTTCGTACTGCACTGAGACGCGACTTAGCTCGTCCAATGTGAGACGAGATCCGTCCGCCAGGGGGACCTGTCGAATTTCGCCCATCGCGGTCGCCGGGTTGTCGGTCCGAGCGTGTCCTTGCCAGGCCCAGAACGCCGTTGCCAAGCCGAGAAGAACCGTGGCTGCCGATGTCCATGGCATCGCCCTGCGCCAGAGCCTTGCTCTTGGCGACTCGCGCAGTTCGAGTGACCCCCGAAACGCGCGTGCACGGTCAGTGTGCACCCAAGTAGCCTGTGTACGCGCGAGCGCTCCAGCACGCCGGCTATCTCCGGCGAGCCATTCCTCAAGCATGGCCTGCTCGGCCTCCGTCAAGCCTCGATCGACTTTGACCACCCAGGCGGACGCCGCCGCATCAATCGCATGCGCGGTCTCACGCACCGCGCTGGCCCTTGCTCTCGACAGGAGCGAGTCGCACATTGTTCTCCACGTGCTGCTCCCGCAGCTGCAGGTACTCGACAATCATCCGTAGCGCACGAGACATTAGCTTCTCAACTGTGTTCTCACTGATCCGCAATTCAGCGGCAATCGCCTTCTGCGGCATATCATCGAATTTGCGCATGACAAATACTGTGCGGCACGGTCCGGGCAAGCGCGCGATAGCGTCATAGAGGCGCTCGAGCTCCTGGCGACCTGACAAGATTCGCTCGGGCGTGAACGCTACTTCTGAGACGAATAGCTGCGCCGTTCCCGCCATTGTTTCGATCGATATCACAGTCGAGTGCCGGATGTAGGCTGAAATCAAGCGCTTGGCGATCTGAAAGAGATACGCTTTGGGGTGCACAATTTGCGAATCCGCAGGCAAGCTGGCGAGCTTCGCATAGGACTCTTGGATCAAGTCATCAACCTCTAGCCCTGGGGGCGTCACACGCCTAAGCCACGACCGCAATTGAGGCTCGAGTGGCAAAATGTTGGTGGCCAGCCACCGCGCTCGCTGTGTTGAAACTATTGGCACCCAGGCCTCCCTATCGGCTGAATGTCTCACCATTTCTATGCAGTTGTCCAGACCAGACTCATTGCGCGGTCTCGCGGCGCATCTTAGCGATCTCGGCGGCAGTCAGGTTCGAGGCACTCGACCCGAAGCGGGTCGTGACATAGTTCGCGACGGCTGCTATGTCCGAATCCGAATACGCAGCGCCAAAGCCCGGCATTTCGGTGACTCCATCCGGACTTGAGCGTTTCATGCCGGCGAGCACGATTTGCGCCACGTTGGTGCCATGCGGATCGTTAACCGCGCGTGCGCCCGTCAGAGTGGCGTACTCACTGATATCGCTAATGCCGCTCCATCCATGGCAGCTGACGCAGGCGCCTTCGTACACCTGTTTGCCGCGCGACTCGGCCGTCGCGAGGCCCTCGTTATGCGAGTCCGGGGCGGCGGCAGCCAGTCTAGCGGGCAAATCGGAGGACACGCTGCTCGGGACGCTGCGCAAATACGCCACGATGGCGTGGACATCTTCGGGTGCCAATTGGCTGAAGCTTTCGTCCACCGCTTCGCCCATCGGACCCGCCGCAGATCCGTGACCCGCGGCGTGACCTCGCGCGAGATACGCAATGAGTTCCTCGTCATGCCAAGCACCGATGCCGCTCGCCTTATCGCCGCTGATGTTATAAGCGCGCCAGCCGGCGGTGAGTGCGCCGCCGAATTTCTTGCGGTTATTGAGTGCAAAAGCAAGATTACGTGGTGTGTGGCATTCACCGCAGTGAGCCAGGGCCTCAGCCACGTAGGCGCCGCGGTTCCACTCCGCGCTTTTCTCAGCATCCGGCTTGAAGCGCTCGTTGGGATTGAATAGGGCCGACCACACGCCCATCGCCCAGCGCTGGTTAAATGGAAATGCGAGCGCATTCGGCCTATTGGGTGAGGCAATCGGCGCAAGGCTAAAGAGGTATGCCTTGATTGCCAGCGCATCCGCATCGGTCATGTAGGTATAGGAGGTATACGGCATGGCGGGATACAGATTGACGCCATCCGGGCGGACGCCGCGATGCACGGCGGCGAGAAATTGCGCATCGGTGTAATTTCCGATGCCGGTCGCCTTGTCCGGCGTGATATTGGTGGAATACAGCGTGCCAAAGGGCAGTACGAAGGCGAATCCGCCAGCGTAGGCCTCGCCGCCTTTCGCGGTGTGACATACCAAGCAATCCGCGGCTTTCGCGAGGTACTCACCCTTCTTGATCAAGGATGCTTGCGCGACGGCCGCAGGAACACCGGTGGGATTCGAAGCGTGGTAATCGGCGAGCTCGACTTTGCGACCCTTGGAAAACGCCATCGGCCCGGGGCTCATGATGAGGAAAAGCGCGACCGCGGCGAGCAGCACCAGCACGGCAAGCGTGATCAGGAGTGGACGTCGTTTAGCGCTGCGCGGGGAGGGAGTTGCGTTCATGCCTTGGTGCTCCGGGCCAACAGCTCTCGATCGATGGGCAGCCGCCTGAGCGCAACGCCGGTCGCGGCAAAAATCGCATTGCGTAGCGCCGGCGGTCCTGCCGTAGTGCCGGTTTCGCCGACACCCCCGGGCGGCTCGCCGCTCTTAATCAAATGCACGTCGATCTTCGGTATTTGGTCGATGCGCAACATGCGATAGTCGTTGAAATTAGCCTGTAAGACGCGACCTGTCTTGATGGTGATCTCCCCATACAACGCGGCGGTGAGGCCGAATATCAAGCCGCCTTGCAATTGGGCCTCCACGCTGTCGGGATTCACGAGCGTTCCTACATCGACGGCAGTGGTGATCCGGCGCAGCAACACTTCGCCATGCGTGTCCACCTCGGCTTCCACCACCGTCGCGATAAAGCTGCCGAAGGACGGTTGCACGCACACGCCCCGGCCGACTCGCGTCGGCAGCGGCTTGCCCCAATCCGATTTGGCTGCGACCAAGTCGAGCGCCGCCAGAAGCCGCGGCTGCTTGCCCAGCATGTCGCGACGAAACGCAATCGGATCCTTGCCCGCTTTTCGCGCGAGCTCGTCCATAAAGCTCTCGATGGCAAACACATTGTTGTTGGGACCCACACCGCGCCACCAGCCCGTCGGCACGGCGCGCGGCTCGACCCTTAAGTATTGCACTTGGAAATCCGGGATGTCATAGGGCATGTCGACGGCGCTATCGACCGCATCTTCATCGATTCCCTTTTGAAAACCCGGCGGCAGCCAGCGCGCGATGATTGAGGCGCCGCAGACTTTGTATTTCCACGCCGCCACCTTGCCGCCAACAAGACTCGCGGAAATTACATTGCGGTAAATCGGTCGATAAATATCTTGTTGAATGTCTTCCTCACGGGTCCACACCACTTTGACAGGCACGCCGTTCATATGCTGCGCGATGCGTACGGCGTTCAACGCCATGTCGGGCTCCAGCCGCCGGCCGAAACCTCCGCCTATCAAGTGATTGTGTACTGTTACCTTGTCGATGGGTAACCCGGTGAGCGCCGCGGTGGTCTGTTGCACTCGGGCGATGATTTGTGTGCCGATCCACAGTTCGCAGGAATCCTCTTTCAGCCAAACCGTACAATTGAGAGGCTCCATGGTCGCGTGCGCCAAGAACGGCAATTCGTAGTCCGCTTCGAATCGCTGGCCGTTGGACAAACCGTTCTCGACGTCGCCTCGGGTAGTCGCGATCACGCCATCCTTTTGACTGGCGGAGCGCATGTCCTGCCAAATGTCGACGGAAGAAAGTTTTGCGTGCTCGCCCTCAGCCCAAGAGACTTTAAGCGCGTCCAACCCCTTTTTGGCGGCCCACATGTGATCGCCGACCACCGCTACCATGTTGTCGAGCACGATGACTCGTTGTACGCCGGGTAGCGCCTTCGCTGCCGCGTCATCCACATGCGCCACCTTGCCGCCGAACACTGGACAGGCGGCCAGGGTTGCGAATTTCATGCCCGGCACCATCGCGTCGATGCCGTAGACGACCTTGCCGTTCACTTTATTCGGTGTGTCGAAACGCTTCTGCGGCGTACCGATGAGCACGAATTTTGCAGGATCCTTGAGCGGCACGTTCTTCGGCGGCGTGATCTTGCTGGCCGCATCGATGAGCGCCCCAAAGCTAAGCTTGCGGTTGCTGGCGTTATGAGAAACCTCGCCGCGGGAAGTCGTGCACGAGGCAGGATCGACGCGCCATTGCTGCGCGGCTGCCTGCACGAGCATGGCGCGTGCGGTGGCACCCGCGGTGCGCAGCGGCATCCAAAAGGCACGCAGCGATGTTGAACCGCCCGTAGCCTGAATTCCCAACAATGGATTGGTATAGAGCTTCTCATTGGGCGGGGCGTGCTCGAGTAGGATTTTTGCCGGATCCGCGTCAAGCTCCTCGGCGAGGATCATGGCGACACCGGTGTAGATGCCCTGCCCCATTTCCACTTGCGGCATCACGAGGCTGGTCGTACCCGTCTTGTCGATGCGAATGAATGCGTTGGGCGCGAATTTCCCCTTGGTGTCATCCGGCGCTTGCTCTGGCTCGTTAACCGCGCGCGCGGGCACGTAAAAGGCCAGCAGAAATCCACTCGCCGCGGCACTTTTGATGAACTCACGGCGTGCCGTGACTCGGGAGATTTGCTTGCTCGCGTTCATGATAACTTTCCTTACGAGGTGGCTTGATCAGTGGCGGCGCGCTTGACGGCCTCGCGGATCCTCACATAGGTGCCGCAGCGACAGATGTTGCCCGCCATGGCGGCGTCGATATCGGCATCGTTCGGAGCAGGCGTCCTGGTGAGCAAGGCGCTCGCGGACATGATTTGTCCCGACTGACAATAACCGCATTGAACTACCTCGAGCTCCAGCCAGGCTTTTTGCACCCGCGCACCCGCGGGGGTGTTGCCCACCGCTTCGATCGTGGTGACGGCGCGTGCGCCGACTGCACCGACGGGCAGGACGCAGGAACGCACCGCTTTGCCTTCGAGATGCACTGTGCATGCGCCGCACTGCGCGATGCCGCAGCCGAACTTGGTGCCCGTCATCCCCAAAACGTCGCGCAAAACCCACAAGAGCGGCATGTCATCCGGAACATCGACTGATTTGGATTCACCGTTGATGGTGAGCGTTCGCGTCTGCGGCACAGGGTTCTCCTTACGATTTTTTGATGGCCGCCAAAACCTTGGACGGCCTGAACGGCACCCACGGCACCTGATCAGGACGGTCGATCAAATCCATCGCGACCTCGGGAACTTCAGGGAACCGCGAGCCAGTGGTGCGTAGCAGCAGCCGCGCGATAGTCCCAGCCTCAACCACCGCGATGAGCACCGTCAGGCCAGATAGCAGCTTGCTGTCGAAGGTCATAATATTCCTGACGAAAAATCACGACTATCTTCACACAAACGCTGTTGTAGCACGAACGCCAACGCGGGATATTGCTCCCACTCCGCCAGATGGTGATTTTCAAAGGAGTAGCGAATATGTATGCAGTCACCGGTATCACCGGGAAAGTAGGGGCCGCGGTGGCCCGCAGTCTGCTTTCCGCGGATCTACTCGTCCGCGCGGTAGTCCGAGATCGAGGCAAGGGCGCTCCATGGGCAGACCTTGGCTGCGACATTGCGGTCGCGGATCTTATCGACGCCGGGGCGCTAGCCAAAGCCTTCGAAGGGACAGAGGGTGTCTTTGCGATGCTGCCGCCGGTATTCGACCCGGCACCCGGGTTCTCCGAAGCCAGGGGATTCATCGCCTCGATGTACACAGCTCTTGCCGCGGCGAAGCCAAAAAAGGTTGTGGCTCTCTCGAGTATCGGCGCCGACGCGCCTAACCCGAATTTGTTGAATGCCCTCGGTCTGATGGAGGAGGCCCTTAAGACCCTGCCGGTGCCCATTGTGTTCCTGCGCGCGGCATGGTTCATGGATAACGCCGCATGGGACATCGCCTCGGCCAGGGAAGGGAATATCCAGAGCTACCTTCAGCCGCTGCATCGTCCCATCCCGATGATCGCCACGGATGACGTCGGCCGCACCGCTGCTGCGCTCCTGCAAGAGCAGTGGGAAGGACGGCGCGTCGTTGAATTGGAGGCTACACAGCGCGTGTCCCCGACCGCCCTGGCCGATGCATTCGCCAAGGCGCTTGCGCAACCGGTACGGGCGGAAGCCGTGCCCCGCGATCGGTGGGAATCGATCTTTCGCGCCCAGGGCATGAAGAATCCAACGCCCCGCATGCAGATGATCGACGGATTCAACGCCGGATGGATCGACTTTCCGAATCGCGGCGCGAACGCCCGCAAGGGATCCATCGGCATCGATCAGCTCATTGCCACCCTGATCCAAAGAGCACGCACATGAACCAAACTACTGCTTTACTCAACAAACGCCATGTCGCCGAGAACCTCTTACTACGTGCTGCGAGCTCCCACTTGTGTGCCGCGGCAATCTCCTTGCAAATGGAAAGTCCGAGACATCGTCCGCAATTGCAGGCCCCCTCATCGCGGATGGAAAATAGATGGTTTGTCAATCACGGTGTGCCCGCCTCGCGCAATCGCTCCCAACGATCAGCGGGCCCCATGCGGTCGGCTCCCTGGAACGGCAGCACCCACCCTGGATACTCAGGGGCAAGAGCGCTGACCTCATCCAACTGCCTAAGCTCGTCTTGTGTGAGTGTGAGTTCGATGGCAGCCAGATTGTCTTGAAGCTGCTCGAGGCGTTTCGCGCCAATGATGACCGAGGTTACCACCGGCTTTGCCAAGAGCCACGCGAGCGAGAGGCGCGCAGCACTACATCCGTGTGCTTTCGCGATCGGGGTCATGACGTCGAGTGTCTTCCAGGTCCGCTCTTTGTCCACGAGGGGAAAGTCGTACTCAGTACGGCGCGAATCCGCGGGATTCTGGTTCGTCCGGCTGAACTTGCCGGAAAGCAAGCCGCCGGCGAGCGGACTCCACACGAGCAGGCCGACCTTTTCGGATTCCAACAGCGGAACGACTTCCCGTTCGAGATCGCGGCCGGCGATCGAGTAATAAGCTTGGAGCGTATCGAATCGGGCCAGGCCCTTGAACTCGGAGATGCCGAGGGCTTTGGCGATCTTCCATGCCTGCCAGTTAGAGCAGCCAATGTAGCGAACCTTTCCCTGCTGCACCAGCATGTCGAGAGCGCGGAGCGTCTCTTCCAGCGGGGTCACGGAATCGTTGCCATGGATCTGGTACAGGTCGATGTGGTCGGTCTGCAGACGACGGAGACTGGCCTCCACACCGTCCATAATGTGCCCCCGAGAAGCCCCAATGGCGTTCCGACCTGGGCCGACGCGGCTATAGACTTTCGTCGCAATCACGACATCCTGGCGCGCGACGTTTAAGTTCCTAAGTGATTGTCCTAGAATCTTTTCGCTCTCGCCCTCCGTGTAGTTGTCCGCCGTATCAAACAAATTGATGCCACCCTCAATCGCGGTCTTGATCAGTTCATCCGCTCCGGCCTGACCAACGACGCTGAGGGCCTTGAAAAGCCCTCTGCCGTCCCCGAATGTCATGGTTCCAAAGCAGAGTCTTGAAACCAGGAGCCCTGTATTGCCGAGTGTTGCGTATTCCACGATGCCTCCTCTCTTGCAGTCGCTTGCCTTTGATTTGAAGCCGAAGCACAGTTGTAACCGTGGAGCACGCTCCACAGTCAAGGGGCGCCTATGCTGATCTCAGAATTTGCACGGGTAACAGGACTTACCCGCGATACCGTGCGCTTCTATGCGCGGCTTGGCCTGCTGCAGCCGCAGACGAACTGCAAGGGTGGCCGCCATCCGTACAGTGCTTTCACGGATAAGGATATTCAAGCGGCAGAGGCCATTCGCATCGCGCAAGCTCTCGGGATGTCGCTCAAGGAAATCGCGGCCGTCAATCAGGAACGCCGCAACGGCGAGCTCACATGCGAACGCAGCCTCGAGATCACGAGCGCGCAACTGCTCCGGCTAGAGGCAAAAGCGACGGAGCTGGAAATGATGATCGGCTATGTGCGCGCGAAAATCGATTGGCTGACACGTGGTAAACAAGGCCCGCAGCCGGCTTTTGGGAGTTATACGAGACGCGGTTCACGAGTCACCGTAGATAATACCGGCAAACCTCTACCCGAAAATGACCGCAATAGTTCTTGCAGTGTCTCGAGTAGTTCCGTCAGTTGAACAAGCTTCTCCAATTCAACAATAGCCAACACTTCCCGTCGAACGCCTGCCACCTAGTCCCTTATGAGAACGTACAGATGCATGCCTACATCGGTGACGACGATGCGCTTTAGCCTTCTGTCGGAAGCAGATGTTTCCCGCTTCACGAGTCCGTCCTTCACCAAGCGATCGATCGTATGCACAATCGATGCACGCGATATCGCGAGCATATCAGCCAGATTTGACTGCGGCGAAAGCGGCGGTCGAATGCCTGCCCCCATGTCATCGCGGTGTTGCGCAGCGCGCTTTCGAACCGCTCGTGAAGATCGGAAGCATGGGAGGGCTCACCGGTCGTTCGAAAAACATTGTTGCGAGCGAATTCAAAAAACATCAGCTGGCTCGCTTCGTAGCCGCGCGCTCGGACTCGTGCCCCCCAGCGCCAAAAAGAGCTGCACGGTATCGAGGTAACGCTGCGCCACTGCCCTGACATATCCAAGCCGGGCCTGTTGATACGAGCGCTCCGCGTCCAATACTAGCAGAACGCCCGCGTTGCCCTCCCTATAGCTGATGCGTGCCAGATCAAGACTGCTCTGCGCGGCTTGTTGCGCGTGATCTTGGGCGGCCAATTGTTGGGCGTCGTGGTCTAATCCCTCAAGCAGGTCGGCTACTTGCGCAAATGCCTCCAGAACCGTCTGCTCATAGGTCGCCGCACTTGCGCGCATCGCGTCCACCGCCGCACGCTTCTCGGCGCGCAGCGTTCCACCGTCGAAGATCGGCGCCGTCAAACCCGAGATGATGCTCCACGCATTGCTCGCCCGGTCGAATAGCTGGTCCGCTTTGAGTGATTGCTGTCCTACGGACGCGCTCAGCTGTATCTTCGGGTAGAGGTTCGATTGCGCGACGCCCACCGCGCTGGTCGCCGCGTGCAGCCGCGCCTCGGCGGCCAGAATGTCGGGCCGGTGATGCGCAAGTTCCGAGGGCAAGCTCACCGGCACCTGTAAGGGTAGCGTGATTTGCGCAAGATCGACATCGTCGGGCAGCCCATTGGCCGGAGCGCGCCCGAGCACCACCGACAGCGCATGGCGCGCCTTGGCAAGCTCCTGGCGCAATGGCGGCAACAAGGTCATGTCGTTGGCTATCTGACTCTGCGCGCTCACGACATCTTCGCGTGCCACCGATCCGTTGTCGAAGGCGGATTGTACGAGTCGCAGGTTGTCTCGATCCTGCGCGAGGATGGTCTCAACGGTCGCAATCTGTGCACGGGCTGATGCGATCGCGAGCGTTTGCATGACTGCCTGACCGGTGACCGTCAGATAAGCCGCTTCGAGCTGATGGCGTTCAACCTCGGCCAGCGCGTACTGCTGCTCCACGCCTCGCGCGACACCCCCCGTATAGTCGAGCGTGTAGCTTACGGTGGGCCCGACAGCGAAGTACGTAAAGGGTGGTATTCCAAATGGGCCGAGAAACTCTTTCCCATATTGCTGACGACCGGCTGCGGCGGTGAGGTCCACTTGCGGGTACTGCGAACCCGCTCGCGCCAACGCGATTTCTTGGGCCTGTGCGAGCGTGGCCCTGGATGCCGCCAAAGTGCGGTTGTGATCCACCGCCTGTGTAACGAGCTGATCGATGGCATCTGAGCGGAACAGGGTCCACCACGCGCCCTCGATGTTCTGGCCGAGGCCCATGTGCTGAACCTGGTCGTCGGCTGAAGCACTCTCACTGCGCAAAGTGTCCGCCGTATAACGCGCGGCCGGCGGTGGCTCGGGCCGCGTGAAGTCAGGGCCCGCAGCGCAGCCGCACACACTCATCACGCACCACGCCGAAAACGCCTTCACAGAAACACTTCGCATGGTGATCACTCGATATGGACCGGCTCAGCGGGGGCACTGCTCTTGCGCAACAGCACGACAAACGGGATTGCCGCCAGACTCAGCACCATCATCAATTTGAAATCGTTGTTGTAGGCGATCATAGCCGCCTGCTCCGTCACGGTTGCGTTCAGTCCAGCCAGGGTACGAAAGCTCGGCGTTCCGCCCCCCGACATCTGCGCGCGAAGAACCGGGCTGTAGCGGCTCACGTGCTCGCCGAGCGTCGCGTGCATGATTTGCGTATTGCGGGTCAATAGCGTGTTCACGACCGAAATGCCGATGCTGCTGCCGAGATTGCGGACGAGGCTAAAGATCGCCGTGCCTTCGTTGCGCAGCGCGGGTGTCAGCGTCGCGAAAGCTGCGGCCGCGAGCGGTACGTAGACAAAGCCGGTACCCAGTCCCTGCAGGACACCGGACCATACGACCATCCTGTAGTCCATCTGCGTATCGAAGCCGGTCATTTGCCACGAGGACGCGGCAGCCATCGCAAAGCCGGTGGCGATGATCAGGCGCATGTCGACCCTGCCCATGAGCCGTCCGACGATGAACATCGCCGCCAGGGTGCCGGCCCCGCGCGGCGCCGTCACCAGGCCCGTCGTCACGACGGGGTAATTGAGCAGGTCCTGCAACAATGGCGGCAGCAGCGCCAGCGTGGCGAATAGAACCGCCCCGACGATGAAAATAAACATATTGCCGGTGAGGAAGTTTCGGTCCTTGAAGAGAGCAGGACTCACGAAGCGCTGCTCCGTTGTCGTTAACATGTGAATGACGAACCAATAGAAGGCCACTGCCGCAACCGTGGCCTCGATCCAGATTTCTGTCGAACTGAACCAGTCCTTCAATTGACCTCGATCGAGCATAATTTGAAAGGAAGCTATCGCCACACTCAACGCAGCAAATCCGAAGAAATCGAAACGAGACCTGCGGATCGCCGCCTCCGGGAGAAAACTCAAGATACCGAGGAATGCCAGAATCCCGAACGGCACGTTGATATAAAACACCCAGCGCCAATTGTAGTTCTCGGTCAACCAGCCTCCGAGGGCGGGACCGATGATGGGACCCATGGTCACACCCATGACCCAAACGGCCATCGCGCGCGCATGACGCTCCGGTGGATTGATATCGAGCAGCACTGCCTGCGACAGCGGGACCAGCGCCGCTCCGCACAGCCCTTGCAACAGCCGCGCCAAGACAATCTGCGGCAGAGATTGCGCGACGCCGCAAAGCATGGATGTCACGGTGAAGCCCGCGACCGAATACAAGAACACCCGATTGCGGCCGATTTGGCCGGTAAGCCAGCCGCTCAACGGCGTCATGATCGCCGCGGCGACGATGTACGAGGTCAGTACCCAAGCCATCTGATCCTGTGTGGCAGAGACCGACCCTTGGATTCGAGGCAATGCGACGTTGGCGATCGTGGTGTCGAGCGACGACATGATCGATGCCAGCATGACCGAGACCGTGATGAGCGCGCGGCGCGGCGCGTCGATGTCAGCAGTTTGTGCGACGGCGCTGCTCAATGCGGCTCCATTCCAGTGGAGCTAGGTTCGTTCGCGTCCGCCAGCTTCGGATCACTGGCGCGCGTATCGACAGTCACATCGGCACTCAACCCCGCCTGCAAAGGGAAACCTGCATCGGATCGAGTAAGCTGGAGGCGAACCGGCACGCGCTGGACGACCTTCACCCAATTGCCGGTCGCGTTCTCCGGCGGCAACAAAGAAAACTGCGAGCCGGTACTTGGGCTTACGCTGGTGACTTTGGCCGAAAATCTTCTGCCGGGGTATCGATCGATCTTGATGGTCGCCATCTGGCCCGGGCGCATGTGAGCGAGCTGAACTTCCTTGAAGTTTGCCTCGATCCAGACATCGCCCGTCGACACCAAGGCGAATACCGGTGCGGACGCTGCAATCGTATCGCCCACTTGCAGCTGCTCCACCTTGGCCACCACGCCATCCGTCGGGGCGCTGATCACGGTATAAGATAGGTTGAGCTGCGCACGATCGAGCGCGGCCTGCGCCTGCGCGACCAGCGGATGTCGTTCCGGCGCAATATTAGGATCACCGCCTAAATTGGCGAGTGCCACGCCGATTTGCTGCTGAACGTTGGCAACCTGTTGCCGCGCCGCATCGAGTGCATGCGCAGCCTGATCGAACTGTGCCTGCGACGCGATGCCTGATGTAAGGAGCCGTGTCTGGCGATCGTATTGCTGTTGCGCGTAGGCTTGAGTATCTCGGGCAGCGCGCAACTCCACCTGTCGCTGCCGGTAGGTCGACTTGAGCGACTCGATTTGCAACCGCAAGTCAGCCAAATGCGCTGCGGCGTCGCTGACCGCGATGCGGAACGGCGCATCATCCAATCTAAACAACGTCGCACCTCGGTGCACGAGTTCATTGTCGCGCACCTCGATCTCGCTCACCTGCCCGGCGACCCGGGCACTGATCGACACCGTGGCCGCCTGCGCGTACGCGTCATCGGTGCTCTGATACCGGCCGCCCGTGAAATACAAATAGGCGCCGCCGCCAACGACGGCAATGACTGCGAGCGACATCAGAGGCCATCGAAGTCTCTGGAACCGCGTCTTGCGCGCGGCAGCGGCCGCAGCCGGTTGATCGCCATTGCCCACAGAATCCTCCCGTGCATCGCGTCAGGCTCTTTCAACAATCAACTCTCTTGCCACCGCCAGGAGCCCAACCACTGCCAAAATTCCTAAACCAAGAACCAATACGCCCACGATCACAAACCACATCGACGAAGATCTCTGAGCGGTTGCAGTTTCCTCATGCAGAGAAGACTAATGCCGTCCATTCCAGCTAGGAAGCCTATATCTTTAGATGGAGTCCATCGTCTGAAACGATGAAGACACGGGTGTACTCCGGTTGTGCTCGAGCCTCAATTCGCGAAATCAATTCGCCCGTGCCTTATCTCTGAAAACGATACGTCGTATCGAAAGATATTGGCTAGTAAGTTAAACCCCGGGCTCCTACGCTAACAGCGTGCGTGTCATCGATGTACTGTCGCTCTTTGGTACGGTTGCCGGATTGCCGGCGCAAGCTAGAACTGGCCGCACATGGTTTCGCCGAATCGTTCCGCGCAGACTCTCACTGGCGATTGTCCTCTTCTGCTTCGTTTGCTTGCTCGTGCTCCAGGGATGCGCCGGTCTCGCACTGAGCGAATCGAATGCATCGGTCGATGGTCGGCAGCCTGCGGAACGACCCATGACCTTTCGGACGCTGGGTTCCGATCAACAATTCTCGGAGTTATCCTCGGTGCTTGTGGCCGAGCAACTGGGTGCTGCGCGCGCGGGAAAACCTCTCACCATTCTTGCGCTTTCCGGCGGCGGTGCAGGCGGCGCGTTCGGGGCCGGCGCCGTCGCCGGCCTCTCCCGCACCGGCACGCGACCGGCATTCGATGTCGTAACAGGCGTCAGCGCGGGCGCGCTGGTCGCTCCCTATGCATTTCTCGGCCCCTCATGGGATGTGCAACTCCTCGATGCCTTTACAGGGGTCGCGGGCGAGAACTTGCTGCAGTCCCGGGGATTGGGTGTCCTTTTCGGTTCGAGCCTCTACAGCGGTAGACCGTTACGGCAACTGATCGACGCATACGTCACGGACGAAATGATCCGCGCAATCGCGCGCGAGGCGGCGAAGGGACGCCTGCTGCTGGTAGCGACGACGGATGTGGCGAGTGGCGAGCCTGTAATTTGGGACCTAGGCGCGATCGCGAAAAACGGCGGTTCCTCTGCTAGAGCATTGTTTTGCGACGTGCTCGTGGCGTCGGCAAGCGTACCCGGCATGTTCCCACCGGTCATTATTCGGGTTGCGAAAGATGGTTCGAACGATGACCAAGCGCACGTTGATGGGGCCGCCGCCATGCCGTTCTTCGTGCCCCCCGCTCTCTTGCAAACAGCGCGCAGGGTCCCGCCAACGGGTCGCGACGCGGTTTTCGTCATTGTCGATGGCTCGTTGAGCGAAGGAGCACGAACGACTCGGTTGACGGCTCATGCAATTCTCGCGAGAAGCATTCGTGTGGGATTGGACCACTTGCTGTTGACGACCCTGCAACTGACGGCCGCGACCGCTCAGCTGGAGGGTGCAGAATTGCAATATTCGTCGTTACCGGCCGACTATCCCCTTCCGGATGCTTTTGATTTTAGCGCCAGGATCAGGCGTCCGCTCTTCCACTATGCGTACCAATGCGCTGAGTCCGGACGATTGTGGACGGCGCTCCCGCCCGCTGACGACAATAAACAGAGCTCCCATGACATCGCGCGGACGGAATCCATCCCGTGCCCCGCGGATGATCCGTTCAACGGGTATTTCGCCACGCGTTAAGAAAACTCCAAGCCGGCTGACGAGTCGTCAGCTTTTCGTCAACGGCTTCGTTTTCGTTTCGATGCCGGCAAGCGGCTTAATGGCCGTCGACGCGCAGCTTTGGCCGCGGCGGGACCCGGCTGCGATCGGGGCGGTAATTGTTGCGCCGGCGGCGCTTGCTTGAGGCGCTCGATGAACCAGCGCCCCGCCGGTCCCGGCGGACTGTCGGTCCTATAAACGGCCCACATTTCTATCAAGCGTCCCCCGGATGGGGCGTCCTCGGTCGTGATTTCAACGAGCGCGCCGCTCGCTAAGTCCGCCTCGATAGCATGCAAGGGCATGCCGCCGAACCCGAAGCCCGCGCGCAGGAACGCGAGCTTGGCGCCGAGGTGGGAAAGGCGCCAGACTCTCGGGATCTTAAGACGGAGTTCGTAGCCTCCCGAGATATCGGAAAGATCGATGTGCGTGATCTGAATGTGTTTCGCAAGAGTAGTTAGCGGAATCTTCCCGCGATGAGTTGCGAGCGGGTGCTGCGCAGCAACGACTGTGTGCGCACTAATCGTCAGCAGCGGCTCGTGAGTGAGTTGCGGGGGTGCCAGCGCCCAGGATCCCACGATGCCGATGGCGCAGCGCCCGTCGAGTACCGGTTCGATCACGGCACTCGACTCCATGTCGAATCTCAATAGCGTCGCCGGAAATTCCCCCTGGAAAGCAGCCACTGCATTGGTGAAAGTCGCGTCCGGAAACATGACGTCAACGGCCAGACTCAATTCAGGTTCAAGACCGCCAGCCAAACTTTTCGCCCGCGCTTTGAGGAGATCGACATCGCCCGCCACCGCGCGTGCATCGGCGAGAAGCGCGCGGCCTTGATCCGTCAGCACCGGAAGATGTCCGCTTCGATCGAAGAGTTTCACGCGGAGTTGACCTTCAAGGTTGGCCAGCGTCTGACTCACCACGGACTGGGCGCGATGCAGACGGCGGCCGGCAGCCGAGAAACTGCCCTCATCCGCGGCCGCAATGAAAGTGCGGAGCTGATCCAGTGATACGCCGTCAAGCATATATCTGCCCCGCGCCTCGTACCGTCGCGGCCTCCCGAATCTAGATTGAAACCCAGTGTAACTTAAGTCATCCAGACTTAGCGCGGAAGCCCATATATCTCGATGGAGCATATCGGCTCTATCGATAGTGCTCACATTCTCGCGAAGTGAAGCGCTTGCCGATCCACTAACTCAAAATCGATTTCGACGATGGAACCCATCGAGAAATATCGGCTTCCGAACCAATCTGGCGGGTACTAACCTCTCCAGGGTGCCATTTACTAGGAGATACCCATGACCGAAAGCCAAAAGCTATCAGTACTGCGTGACAAGCTCATCCGTCGCCGCCGCGCCCTTGTCGAGGGCATTCACGCTACTGTTACTAATGACCTCGACGGTGATGACCTTGTGCGGGTCCAAAATGAAATCGAAGCGGTGGAGAGGGCCATGGCCCAAGAGAAGCGTGCCGAATTTCGCCTCTGACCGTTCACCAGCGTCGCTCAACGCGATGAGCATGGAAGCGAAAAAGGAACTTCTCACGACGACACAGAAGGCGCGCCGAATAAATTTCGACGCGCCTATATACGGGACCTTCGCAGAGATAGGGGCAGGACAGGAGGTCGCGCGCGAGTTCTTTCACGCGGGCGGTGCATCGGGGACGATCGCCAAGTCCATTTCCGCCTACGACATGATATTCAGCGATGCGATCTATGGGAAATCCCCACGATATGTGTCTCGCGAACGCTTGAACCTGATGCTGGACCACGAATATGGGCTTCTCGTCGAGCGCCTATCGGCAATTCGCGCCGACCGAACCCACTTCTTCGTCTTCGCAGACACGGTTGCGACCAGCAACCACCAGGGGAACGGCGAGGCGCACGGCTGGTTGGGCATCCGGTTTCAGGCTGCGCCGTTGAGCGAGCCGAGCGAAATTGTCCTCCATGTCCGCATGTGGGACAAGGACACCGTCTTGCAACAGCAGGCACTCGGCATCGTTGGAGTCAATCTGATCTACGGTGCGCTCTATCTTCGCGCAGATCCCAGGCAGTTGATTGAGTCGCTGCAGGACAACCTCGGTACGGACAGAATTGAGGTCGACATGCTGCGCTTTTCGGGGCATTGCTTCGAGGCAATCGACAACCGTCTCATGTCGCTTCACCTTGTGGAATCCAAGCTCACTAACGCGGTCATGTTCGGGCCGCAGGGCGAAGTCCTCCAGCCCTCAGAGATCTTGCACAAGAAGGCGATTCTTGTTGAAAGGGGCAGTTTCCGGCCGGTTACACATGTCAATGTCGACATGATCGCCTGCGCTACGGCGCAATTTGTGCAGGAGCCGCCGGTGAAGGGCAAGGAGGTAGTCGTACTCATGGAAATCACCATGAACAATTTGCTCTCCGGAGGCCCGCTCGATGCCCGTGATTTTCTATCGAGAGTGGACCTGCTGGCCGACATTGGCTTTACGGTTCTCATCTCTAACTATTCAGAGTACTACCGGCTCACCTCATATTTCCGGCGCTACACCAAGGAAATGATCGGTGTCGCCATCGGGATCAACAATTTGCTGGAAATATTCAACGAGAAGTACTACGAAAATCTCGAGGGCGGCATCCTGGAGTCCTTTGGACGCCTTTTCAGAAACGCAGTAAAACTATACGTCTATCCCATGAGCGGCGAGGCCTACGATCGATACATCGTCGAGTCCAGCAGAACTGGCGCGTCAACACAATCGACCGCGCCCAATGTCCTGATCACCGCGAAGAACGTGAGATTGATTGATCACCTAACAAGTCTTTATGCCCATCTACTCGAAAATCATTTCATCGATAGCATCGTCGGGTTCGACACGAACATTCTCAGCATATTCTCGAGGGATGCGCTGAAGAAAATCAGAGAACATGATCTCTTATGGGAAGACATGGTCCCCAAACGCATCGCCCTTGCCATCAAGCGCCGGGGTCTCTTCGGCCACGGCACTATCCTTGACGACTGACGTTGCTGTGATCAACCGGCGGCAACGGCAGTTCGGATGTATGCGCTAGGTCGATACATTCTATCGAGAGAAACAGGCTACCGGCGGTTCGTACACTCGTAATATTCTTGGTTGCAATTGAGTTCGCGTATGGTCGTGCACAACCATGAACTTCGACGACGTCTTGTTCGGGCTAATCGTATTCGGCATCGGATTGGCGGGTGCTTGCTTCAGAAGCGAGTACGTGCTTCGACGCGAACTCAGAGCGACTGAGCGCAAAAAAGAGAGGGTGATGCGCGAGTTGCATTTAGAGAGACTATCCTCGCAAACCGACGACGGCGAACAGGTGGTGCGGACCGGGTGAGATGGCCGCAGGTTAGATTGCTGTATGGCGACCCAGACCACCATCATGAACGCGGCGCAGCTTATGATCGATAACGTCGCGCGCCCTGAAAACGCGTGAGCGTACCGTGCCGATCGGAATGGACATCGCCGAAGCGATCTGCTGATAACTCAGCCCATCGATTTCGCGCAACGTAATTGCAGTGCGAAGCTCTTCGGATAAACCCTCGAGAGCGGAATTCATCATGCCACGGATCTCGACAGTGAGGGCCAGTGCTTCAGGCGTTGCCGATTCCCACAGGCGCGTCGAATGGCGGGCGGCGTCGTGGTAATCCGAGAAGTCGACGGCGCTGCTGAGTAAATCGCGGCGGCGTGCCTTCAACAGATTCTTGGCGCAATTGCTGGCGATCCGATAGAGCCAAGTATAGAACGCGCTATCGCAGCGAAAGTGCCGAAGTCCTCGGTATGCCTTAAGAAACGTTTCCTGGGTAGCGTCTTCCGCATCGGCGGAATTGTGCGTATGGCGCATTGCGAGCTCTACTATCCGGGGCCGGTACTTTTGCACCAATCGGTCGAACGCCCGGCGTTCCCCGGACTGGGCGCAGCGCACGAGGCTCTGGTCGCTGAGATTGGCGCTTGCCGCGAGAGCGTGAGCATAAGGACTCTGCATAACCACGGATGAGTCTTGCATGGCTCAAGAGTAGCCCCGGGCACTCCAGCTTTGTAGCCTCTATTTCTCGATGGCATATATCGCTGCTGACGATGACTCCTATCGAGAGATACCTGCACCTGCGGGGCAGCCCCCCGCCGGAGTCACGCCGCGGCCGGCGTTGCTTCGAGTTGCATTCGTGATTCGCCGCACGATCTGCATCGAGACCTGCCAGAGACGCTGCGCAAGCTCACCGTCATTCAACAGAGGATTCCCCTCGGAAACTTGACAGTCGGACCAGTATTCGCCGGTAATTCCGGCGACGCAGGGACTTGCCGCAAGTAACACTCCTGTTGCCGCTCGCTGGCTCGCCGATTTCACGAAAAGTTGCACCGTCGATCGCACCACGCGCAAGGGAAGCAACAGTTCCTTGCGCAGGGCCGTGCTCATCGCAGCACCGGGATGCAGCGAATTGACCGCGATGGCACGTCGGCGCAATCGACGCGATAGCTCCTTAGCATACAGCGCCAGCGCGAACTTCGATTGTCCGTAAAATGTCATCTGATCGTAAGATTGATGACCGTCGAGATTGTCGAACATGATTCCCTCCGGAGGAGCCTGCATGACGCTCGCGCTGCTGCTTGCGATAACGATGCGCCCGGTGCCGTTGCGCACCAGATCCAGCAGCTGGTTCACCAAGGCGAAGTGGCCTATGTGATTGACGAGAAACTGAAGTTCGACGCCATATTTCCTGCGCACTGTCGGTGGACTTGCCAGCTCCGCATTGGCAAGGATCGCATCCAGTGACACCTGAAGGCCTCGTATCTTCTGTGCCGCGGCCGCGACCGAATCAAGATCGGCGAGATCGCATTCGACGGGCGTTGCGCGCGGACCGGCCTCATCGCAAGCGCTTCTCGCGCGGGCCAATGAGCTCGCGAGTCCGAAGACGTGGGCGCCGTTTGCAGTCAACGCGTTCATCGTCTCGAATCCGATCTCCTCGTCGCATCCGGTGACTAGAATCCATTTTCTTGTGAGATCCACGCCCGCAATAACCTGATTTGCCGTTGAGCGGGGGCCGTGAGGAATTGAGCCAGCCATGAAGAGTACTCCACACCGAAATCGCATATGGAAAGGCTAGTACCGCGGCTTCGCGCCTGGTAGCCCATATAACTAGATACGGTGTATCGCTGCCGCAGATGTATGCTCGTGTTGCTCGAGCCCGCTCCGACACTCTCGGCGTCAAGGCGTCGCCAAGGTCTCCGCTGCATGCGGCGGCGCGACTTTCTGGCCCACCGGGCATTGAGCGGAACACTGCTTCAATCGCTCAATGAGCCAGCGGCCCGCGGGGCCTGGTGGTTTGGCCGTGAGATAAACGGCCGACATCGGCAATATCAAGCTCTCCTCCGGCAAATCTTCGATCGACAGCTTGACGAGCCGACCTTCCAGAAGATCCTGCTTCACGGCATGCAACGGCATGCCGCCCCAGCCCAACCCTTTAAGAAGAAACGCGTGCTTGGCAAAGAGATCGCCCAATCGCCAAGTGAGTGGAGACATGACGCCGAATTCGCGCCCAGCGGTCAGCTCGGATCTGTCGGTAAGCACGAGTTGCACGTGTTTGGCGAGTTCCGCTTTTGGAATTACACCACTGAACTGACCGAGTGGATGCTCGCGTGCGGCGACCATGATCATATGGAGCCCTTGCAATCGTTCTAGAGTCATAGAGTCCGGTGCGATTGGCAGGGACCCCACGACACCTAAGCTGCAGCGGCCGTCGAGCACGGGTTGGTACGCGCCGCCGAGCGCTTCAACGTACAGTCGCAGGGGCGTGCGCGGAAATCGGTCCCTGAATTCCTTAGCCGCTTCGGCGATCGCTTCAATCGGAAAAAGCACATCCACGACCGCCGAGAGTTCCGACTCGAGGCCACCGGAGATTCCTTTGGCGCGTGCCTTCAGCAGATCGACGTTGGCCACGACACTGCGCGCATCGGCAACCAAGAGGACGCCGGCGGGCGTGAGCTTTGGGTATCTCTCGGAACGATCGAAAAGAACGACGCCGATTTGTGCTTCGAGGTTGCTGACGAGTTCGCTGACGGCTGATTGCGCACGATGAAGTCTGCGTGCGCCGGCGGAGAAGCTGCCCTCGTCAACAGCAGCGATGAAGGCTCGCAATTGGTCCAAGGAGACCCCGTCCAGCATGATTTCGGCCCCTTCTATCTCTAATGCCGATGGATAATATCGCAACATAACGCCTATTCATAGGAGATACGTCGGCGCACCATACCGCTCAAATTCATTTCCGTTAGCGAGGATAGACCATGCAACTACTTCATATTGATTCCAGCGTTTTGGGCGCAAGTTCGGCAAGCCGTGCGCTCTCGGCGGAAATCGTCGCAAGGCAGATTGTTCTGCACCCAGGCATAAAAGTAACGCACCGGGATTTGTCGACTGATGCGGCGCTTCATTTGACCTCAGCCCATATTGCCGCATGGCAAGGCGGCGCGGTGGAGGATGCGGCCTTGGGTGCCGACTTGGCGAAGGGCGGCGCCTTCTTGGAGGAACTCGTCGCTGCCGACATCATCGTCATCGGCGCCCCCATGTATAACTTTTCGATTCCAAGCCAACTCAAGGCGTGGATCGACCGGGTGGTCGTCGCCGGAAAAACATTCCGCTATGGCGCGAATGGTGCAGAAGGATTGTTGAAGAACAAGAGAGTCTACATCGCCTCCTCACGCGGCAATGTCTATGCGGCGGGCTCTCCCGCAGCGGCTTTCGAGCATCACGAGAGCTATCTCACGGGCGTGCTGTCCTTCATTGGGTTGACGGATGTCACGGTCGTCCGAGCGGAAGGACTTGCTTTTGGACCCGAGGCCAAAGAGGCCGCCATGTTGAAGGCGCGCGAGAACATCGCGGCGCTGGCGGCATGAGCGCAGTTCTAAAAGCGTCGGTCGGCGAGCGCAATATCGTGCTTCGAACGCGCGGTAGTCGGCAGGGACCCATTACGCGCCTGGTTAGCCCGTCTGATATCGGAGAACTCATCAAGCCGTTCGTGTTCCTGGATCTCTTTGACATTGCGGCAGCGAGCTCACCCAACTTTGGCTGGCATCCGCATTCTGGCATCGCCACGCTTACCGTTCTTCATGCCGGTGAGATCGAATATCAGGAGACCACCGGCGCAAAGGGAATTCTTCCCGCGGGTGGCGTCGAATGGATGCGCGCCGGCGGCGGCGTGTGGCATACCGGAGCGGCCTTGCAGCACGCGAAAGGATTCCAGTTGTGGATCGCGCTGCCCGAGGAACTCGAGAACGCACCTTGCCAAAGCAATTACCTGTCGGCGGCGGAAGTGCCGGTGGAAAAGCCTGCGCGGGTCATCCTGGGCTCCCATGGTGGCGCCCATAGCCCAATTTCCGCACCCGCGAGCATGAACTACCTGGACGTGCAGCTTTCCGCGGGGGAGCGATGGACCTATCTGCCGCCATCAGACCACGAGATCGCATGGATCGCAGTCTCCGAAGGGATGCTGCGAACACCGGAGCCGATCCGCGAGGGCGAATTGGCTGTTTTCGAAGAGTCCAATAACGCGATCGCCGTTCAGGCCGACACGGTATCGAGGTTTGTGCTGGGCTCTGCGGCCAAGCACCCGCACGAGTTGGTGCTCGGACGCTACTCGGTTCACACGACTCGCGCAGCGCTTGTGGCCGGCGAGTCCGAGATTCAACGCATCGGCCGTCAACTGGTGGCTGCTGGATTGCTCCAGTAGCACGAGAACCCCTTTACTGCTTTGTAAGGAACCCAATGAAACACCATTATGCACTTCTGCTCCTGGTCTCGGCTGTCACATCGGCCAGCGCTGCATCGACCACTTACAGCGTGGATCCAGACCATACCCATCCTAGCTTTGAGGTGGACCATTTCGGAGGTCTATCCACCTGGCGAGGCACGTTCAAGAAAACGAGCGGCACAGTCCTGATGGACACCGCGGCTAAGACGGGGGCCGTCGATGTTGTCATCGACGCCTCTACGGTCGACTTCGCCCATGACAAGCTCAACGAGCATGTATCGGGCCCTGAGATTTTGGACGTGGCAAAATACCCAACAGCGGAGTACAAGGGAAAATTCGTTGAATTCGCGAACGGCGCACCCAGAACCATTTCAGGCGACTTGACCCTTCATGGCATCACCAAGCCCGTGACCCTCACGATTAATTCTTTCAAATGTTTTGACCATCCCATGCTCAAGAAGCAGGTTTGCGGAGCCGACGCCAGCGGCACGTTCAACCGTGCCGACTTTGGCGTGAACTACGGACAACAGTACGGTTTCAAGCAAGACGTACTGCTGCGCATACAGGTCGAAGGCGTCAAAGTGAACTGAGATGGTCATCCGCTTCGCGTGGCGACAGAAGGGCTTGCCGCCGTTGCTCACGCATATGCACGACGTCGAGCGGCTCCTCGCCCGGCTCACCCGTTAGTAACCTTGTCTCCTCCGCGGTTCTCACGGAATATCTTAAAAATCCACGGCTAGTGCGGCGGGTTGTTCGCGAAAGACTCATTCACGGTGTCGTACTCTGCAATCGCGGTGAACATCTCGCCGATGGTTCCCGCCAGAAAGCCCGCTGCAAGCCGGCTTGTGCGGCCGAGCGCCGCCTGTGCGATCGCGGAACCTGCACTCAGTCGCCGAACCCCCTGCTTTTGGAGTGCGTCCATCGACGGCAAACTGGGCAGCGCCATGATGTTGAGCGGCATCGGCTTGATCGCCTCAGCAATTGCCGCTATGGCATTTCCTTCTGAAA
>JAXDQK010000191.1:0-2574 GCA_034667905.1 Gammaproteobacteria bacterium
GCAAACCTTCGCCGAATACTGGCCCGATCGCACCTCGCATGTCGTGCTGATTTCTTCCACCGGCGGTGAGCCGCCCGGTGCGCCGAAGAAGCCGCCGCAATTCGACTACGCCGCGGAAATTCGCAAGCTCAAGGAACCCATCGAGCCCGACTCGCCCTTCATGATCGCTTGGTGGGATTCGCCGACGCCGGTCGATCCCGAATTCATTCGGCGGCAACGCAAGGATGCGGCCGGCATACCGCTACGGGTTTGGCTCGCCGTCCTCGATCAAGGGCTGTCGGCCGACAACGCGTACATCGACCTGCAAAGGACATTGCCGCGGCTGACGGCCCCGACATTGCTCATTTGGGGCAGCAAAGACCCGATCATGGAGGAACCCGTGCGGCAAACCTTGCGCAAAGGATTGCCCAACGCAAAGGTCAAAATCTTCGAGGGGCTGGGTCACAACCCCTTTTGGGAAGATCCGCGCGGCGTGGCGGAGGCCATCAACACCTTTCTGGCAAGCTAGCGCGGCTTCCGAGCAGCGGACAACGGACGTTTCCGCGGGAACGTTCTGCCAAGGTCAGCTAACTCTCATTGGCTCGGTTCTGCGACTGAATCCGGATCGAGTCCGATATCGGCCGCATAGGCTTGGCGCCGGTCCGCCTCCAGATCCATGGAACGGCATGCCCAGATGTAGACCAGGGCCGATATGGGCAAGCCCACCAGCATCGCGATGTCCGCGCCGCCCAAAGCCTTCGCCACCGGACCCTTCCATGACTCGGTACTGAAGAACGGAATCATCGCCACGAACCCGATGCCGTAGGCAGAGAGGCCGCGCCAACTCCAGCGCCCGTACATGCCGTGCGCATTGAAAATTTCCCGCACCGAGTAGTGACCCTTGCGCACGATATAGAAATCCACCAGGTTGATGGCGGTCCACGGCGTAAACAAGTACAAAAGCACGGCGAGAAATTCACCGAACTTCGCGACGAAGTTCTGCGATGAGGCGAGCGCTATGCCGGAAGCCGCCACGGTTGCGATGGCCAGCGTCAAAACCCGTTTCGCCAACGTCGGGCGGCTGGGTTTCAAGGAATCGACGACGCTCAGCAAGGTCAACGACGCTCCGTAGAAATTCAGCGACGTGATCGTCAACAGGCCGAGCAGCGAGCAAAGCAAGAGCGGTTTCCCGTAGCCCGGCATCACTTGGTCCGCCGCCGTTCGCAGTGCGGTAGCGACCTCGAGCGTCGGGAACAGCGCCGCGGACAATGTGCCGACCAGCATGGTCCATGCCCCGCCGACGAAGCCGCCGAGGAAGGTCCACCAGAATGACGCACCGACTCCGACGTCTCGCGGCAGATAGCGCGAGTAGTCGGAAACGTAAATCGACCACGCGATCTGATAGGACGCCGCCGCGAAAAATTGCGCCAGGAACGGCACGGCTCGAAAATCCCGAAAGTCCATTTGTTCCGGCGGCAAATGCGCTTTCATGAGCACCGCCACCGTGAACACCAACAGCGCCGCGATCAGCACGTACGCAATGAAGCGCTGCGCCAAATGGATGAGATCGTATCCGACCACGGCCAAGGAAACCGCCAGCAACGCAAATACCAGCACCGTGACGGTCGGATCGGCGCCCCATAGGGCATGCACGGTCTGTGCCGCAAGGATCTGGTTGAACGCGTTGAAGCCGATGTAGGCAATGAGAGCGACGCCCCATACCAATAACGCACCCACGTACCCGAACTGCGGACGCGACTGAATCATCTGGGGAAGCCCGAGCTGAGGTCCCTGCGTGGAGTGGAACGCCATGAAAAAAGTGCCGAAGGCGGAGCCCAACACCACCGCGATTGCCATCCACACCAGATTGCCGCCGAGCGCTATGCCGACCACGCCGGTGGCAACCGTCGCCAAATGCGCGTCGCCGGAGAACCATACCGGCCAGAGATGCCAGACCTTGCCGTGCCGCTCGGCGATGGGAACGTAGTCGATGGATCGTTTCTCGATTAACCGGTCGCCGAACTTCGCTTCCATCAGCCTCAACTTGTGTGGTTGGCCCCGGGGAAAATACTACCATCAGCGTGGGCGAACAGATGACATCGCTGCGGGAATTCTCGGGCACTCTCTGAGCGGGCCTGTTGTCCAAGCGGTATGCACGATCAACCCGAGCTGACCGATCAAACGGGCGAACTCCCGTCGCACGCCAAGGAAAATCTCGAGCTATTGGCGAATATCAATGAACAAGAAGAAGCGGCGATCTCGGGAGTACAACTCGCTATCGAGCGGATCAGCGCCTTTTTCGGCAGCCCCTGGTACTTTGCTTTCTGCATCGTGTTCATCATTGTCTGGGTGCTCATCAACACCTGGGGAGCGCATGCGGGATGGCGTCATGTGGACGAGCCGCCATTCTTCGTGCTTCAAGGGTTGGTGAGTTCCAATGCCCTCCTTTTGACGGTGGCGGTCCTCATACGGCAAAACCGAATGGCACAGATGGCAGAACATCGGACGCATCTCGCTCTGCAGATCAACCTATCGAGTGAACAAAAGACGACGAAAATCCTACAAATCGTCGATGAGTTGCAGCGAGAATTGACC
>JAXDQK010000192.1:0-3208 GCA_034667905.1 Gammaproteobacteria bacterium
TGAACGCCGATTCGCTGCCATGGCTCGGGTTGTCCCAGCAACGGCTGCGCGAGTCGCTGCTTGCGCAGCGGTTGCCGCATTCCTCACTGCTGCTGAGCACGCCCGGTCTGGGTGCGGAGTCGCTCGCGAATTGGATGGCCGCTCTCGCCTTGTGCGAGTCGCGGACGGAGCGCCCCTGCGGAGCCTGCGCGTCATGCTCGCTGCTCCGCTCGGACAGTCACCCGGACTATCATCTGGTTCGGTTGGAAGAGGATGCGAAGCAAATCAAGGTGGACCAGGTTCGGGAATTGATCGGCTCGTTGGCCTTGAAGAGCTATCGCGGCGGCTACAAGGTGGCCGTCATTGAAGGGGCCGAGGCCCTCAATGCCAACGGTGCCAACGCCTTCTTGAAGACGCTCGAAGAACCGTCCGCCGACACGATGCTCATCATGATCGCGAGGCCAACCCACCGCTTGCCGGCGACCATTGCAAGTCGCTGCCTGCGTCTTGCCTTACGGCCGCCGCCCAGGGATGCCGCCATCGCGTGGCTCAAAGCGCACGGGAGTCCCGATCAGAACTGGGATGCCGCTCTGACGCTTGCCGGAGGCGCGCCTTTGTTGGCCCTCGAGCTGAGCAACGCGGGCATTGCCGCGCTCGAAACGGAGATGCAGGAGAGTATGCGGGCCATGGCGGCGGGCGCGGTGGACGTAACGCTGCTGGCCGATCAGTGGGTGAAGTCGAACCTTGGCTTGCGCATCGTGTGGCTTGAGAACTGGATCACACGACGCGTACATACGTACCTTGGCGAGGCCCCTTCGAGTCAAAGTGCGGAACGGGTCCGCTTGCCTGGCGCTTTACTTAAGCCCAAGATAAGAGCCCTGTTCGAGCTGTTGGACGCCGCGAGAGACCTGCGGCGACTGGCATCGACCGGCATCAATCAACAGTTGGCCTTGGAAGCCCTGCTGCTCGGCGGTCGAACAGCGCTTACGAAATGAGGCATGGTAGTCATTGCGAAGTCCAAGTAACAAACCCGGGTTGCTGACCCTCACGATCAAGGACAAGAGCGCGCTCTATCTCGCGTACATGCCATTCGTGAAAAACGGCGGCTTGTTCATACCGACCAACAGCAATTACCGCTTGGGCGACGAAGTATTCATGCTGCTCAATCTCATGGGCGAAGAGGAAAAGCTGCCGGTTGCGGGCCGTGTCATTTGGATGACTCCGAAGGGCGCGCAAGGCAAGCGTACCGCCGGCATCGGTGTGCAATTCAGCGATCAAGATCGCGGCAACACACAAAAGAAGATCGAGAATTATCTGGCGGGCGCCCTGGGCGGCGACAAACCCACCCACACGATGTAGGCGCTACGCGCCGGCTTTACGGGGTGGAGGCCATCCCGACCTTTATCCGCGGCGCGAACGGGCGGCCTCGGTTGCGGCGAGACCCCCTTTCAACACATAGGCTTCGAAGCCTCGTTCGCTCAAGATGTAAGCGGCCGCGGAACTGCGCCGACCCGTGTCGCAGCAAACGACGTACTGTGTCTTCTTGTCCAATGCGTTGAGTTTGAGTCGAATGAAGTACAAGGGGATGTTGACCGCATCGTCGATGCGGAAATTTTGAAATTCACTCGGCAGGCGAACATCGAGCCATTTGCCGCCGTTGGCGACGATCTCGCGGGCGGCGTCGTAGTCCAGCCACTGCAGCAAAGGTTCATTCAGCAGTGTCTGGAAATCGGCTTTGCCGAGCCGCATCAATGTGCCGTCGGTTGCCATGGTGACCGTCGCGTTGCGCTTCGCCTCGGCGATCAAGGCTTCTTCGCCGAAACTATCGCCGGGCCCCAACTCGGCAAGCTTGATTCCCTCTTTGTTCAACGGAGTTTCGCGCGTCACCACGCACTTGCCGGCAACCACGACGTAGAAAAAGTCGCCCTCGGTGCCCTGCTTGATGACGATATCGCGTGCGCGGTAGTTGATGCGCTGCATACGCATGAAGATGGCTTGGATATTCGCCGGCGGGATGCGGTGAAACGCCTTGGTTTGCAACAGGGTGGTCATCCAATCGCCGGTCACGTCCAACCCGTCGCCGCGCAGCTCAGCCACTTCGTATTGGCCGGTTTGGTCCCACTTCAACAGCACATCGTGCAAGTCGCTGTCGATCTTGATGTATTCGAGATCGTTGGCGGCGCGCGCCGTGAACTTTCGCGGCAGGCCGGGGGCCAGTGCCGCGCGTGCCTCGGGGGTTCCCGCACGCACCGTGCCTACGATCCGGTCATCGGCGCGCAATTCGATCTGGCCGGAGACCAGATAGAAAGTTCGCTTGTCGGTATCACCCTGTTTGAACAATACCCGCCCGGCGCCCAAGTCGTGAATATGTGTCTTGCGCGCAAGCGCATGCAGGTTCTCAGCCTTTAGTCCATCGAGGGGCGAGAAAGTTTTCAGTACTGCGAGATCGAGCGGTCGTTCGTCCATCGAGAAATTGCCGGCGCCTTCGTTTACAACCCTATGATTTTGGCCGTGAATGCTATCACACGTAGATCCACGTCCGACCTGCATTAGGTCACATTGCATCCGTCCTGTCGCGGGACCTTTTGGCGCAGCGCGGCGGTTTCTTCGGTCACGCCGCCTGTTGGGCGTGCTGGTGAATCGTAAAGTCGCAAATCAGAGGTAAGTGATCGGAGAATTGCACGCCCGGCATCTCGAACCGATTCACTTCGATTCGGGAGCTATGCAATATGAAATCCAGCTCCTTGCGCGGGCTGCTGCTGGGGTAGGAAGGCAAGCCGTGCGCATTGGCATTGCTCAAGCCGGCCGCTTGCATGAACAGATAAAGTTCGTGGTCGCCCCAATAGGTATTGAAATCGCCGGCCACGATCACCGGCTTGGCCGTCTTGCGCACCAGATCGTAGAGATAGCGCAGCTGGTACTGACGATGCCGAAACTTCAGCGACAAATGCACCAGGAAAATGGCGATGTCATCCAGTTCCAACTCGATGATGAGGCGCTTGATCCCGGTATCGAAATAGTGGAAACGCTCGCCTCGCACGCGCGGCGCAGCCAGGAAGGCGTTGGCCTGTTTGCGCACGATGGGTACCAAGTGGTTGACCGAAGATACGCCATACTTGCACTCGAACGTGGAGTAATGGCCCAGGGACCGCGCGATGAAATCGGCCTGGTTGACCATGCCGGTCCGAATGGAGCCGGTGTCGACCTCGATGAGCCCCACCACGTCCGG
>JAXDQK010000193.1:0-50539 GCA_034667905.1 Gammaproteobacteria bacterium
AATGGGCTCTTTGATTGCCATCGCAACCGCGTGCCCGTGGTGGCCATCGCGGCGCATATTCCCAGCACCGAGATTGGTTCCAGTTATTTTCAGGAAACCCATCCGCAATCGTTGTTCAAGGAATGCAGCCACTACGTCGAGCTGATCTCCGATCCCATTCAAGTACCGCGAATAGTCGAAACGGCAATTCGCGAGGCTGTGGCGAAGCAGGGCGTCGCGGTCATTGTCATCTCCGGTGATGTTGCCCTCAAGGAGGCGGGACCGGTGGCACCCACTGCCAAGCCGGTATCGCGATTGCCTCGCGTGTGTGCAGCCGAGGCAGACATCGAGGACTTGGTCGACTTTCTGGAAAGGGGTGAAAGAACGACGCTCCTCTGTGGTGCAGGATGTGCAGGTGCCCACGATGCCGTGGTAGCCCTCGCAGCCAAACTCAAAGCGCCCATCGTGCATGCGATGCGCGGCAAGGAGCATATCGAATGGGACAACCCATACGACGTGGGGATGACGGGGCTCATCGGGTTCTCGTCCGGATTTCACGCCATGGAGGGTTGCGATACCTTGCTGATGCTCGGCACTGATTTCCCGTATCGGCAATTCTATCCGACGAAGGCTAAAATAGCGCAGATCGACATTCGCGGCGAGAACCTCGGCCGGCGTTGCCGACTGGCTCTCGGCGTGATTGGGGACGTGCGCGAAGTCCTACCTCGCCTGACCGAACGAGTGTCAGCGAGGCTCGACGATTCGCACTTAAGTGCCGCACTCAGCCACTATGCCAAAGCCCGCAAGGGTCTCGATGACCTTGCCAACGATCTTTCCAAACACACACCCATTCACCCGCAGCTGCTCGCGAAAGTGGTGAGCGATCTCGCCAGTGAGGATGCGATTTTCACGTGCGACGTGGGTGAGCCCACCGTGTGGGCGGCACGATATCTCAAGATGAACGGCAAGCGCCGGCTGCTGGGCTCATTCCTGCACGGGTCCATGGCCAACGCGATGCCGCAAGCCATCGGCGCGCAGTTCGCGATGCCTGACCGCCAGGTCGTTTCGATGTCGGGTGATGGCGGCTTCGGGATGCTCATGGGCGATTTGTTGACCGTGCGCCAATCAAAGCTGCCGATCAAGATTGTCATTTTCAACAACGGACTGCTGGGCTTCGTCGACATCGAGATGAAGGCCGGCGGATTTCTGCCGACGGGCACGCGGCTCGACAATCCGGATTTTGCAAGCATGGCCGAATCCATGGGCATTTATGGCGTGCGCGTGAAGGATCCGGGCCAACTGAAATCAGCAATCTCAGCAGCCTTCGCGCATAAAGGTCCTGCCGTCATCGACGTGCTGACGGATCGGCAGGAACTCGTCATGCCGCCCGAGATCAAGCTCGAGCAAGCGAAGGGCTTCAGTTTGTGGATGCTCAAGGCGGTACTCAATGGCCAAGCGAACGAGATCGTGAGTGTGGCGAAGACGGCCCTCATCCGCTGATCTGAAATGAACGCAACCACTAATCTGCCGCGAACTCAGACCGACACGGCGGCGCGCGCTTTCATCGTCGCCTGGGTGTTCTCACTGGCATTCTATTTTCTCGAATACGCCGTGCGTTCCTCCCCGGCGGTGATGATTCCGCAATTGGCCAAGAACTTCGGTGTCTCGACGCTCGGTGTCAGCGACATCCTCGGGACGTACTACTACACCTACTCGACCGCGAGTCTCGTCGCAGGGGTCTTGCTCGACCGATTGGGGGCGAAGTACGTGGTCTCCATAGGGATGGCAATCTTAGGGATTGGGTGCCTCTTATTTATGGTCCCACAAGAAGGGGCTGGATACCTCGGGCGGCTGTTGCAAGGTGCGGGCTCCGCGTTTGCGTTCACCGGGGCGGTGTACCTGGCCTCCCACGGCTTGCCGGCGCGGCGTCTGGCAACGGCCATCGGCGTCACGCAGTGCGTGGGCATGCTCGGCGGCACCGCCGGTCAGCTCGTCGTAGGCCGCTGGATCGCCGGCGGGCTGTCACTCCCACAATACTGGGGCCGCGCGGGGGTCGTCGTGCTCTTGGTCGCGGTGGGTTTGTGGTGGATCACGCCAAAGGAAACACCCAACATACCGCATGGAAAAGCGAGCGGTGGAATCCTGGCCACGTACAAAATCGTCTTCTCGAATCCGCAGTCCTACCTTTGCGGACTTGCCGCCGGGTTGCTATTTGTCCCGACCACAGTAGGGGACATGGTCTGGGGAGTTCGTTTTTTCGAGACCGATAAATCGTTTTCCTTTTCCGATGCGGTCTTCGCCATTTCGATGGTGCCGCTCGGATGGGTGTTCGGCTGCCCGCTTCTCGGCTGGCTGGCAGACCGGTTCGGTCGCCGCAAGCCCGTCTATTTGGGCGGCGCAGCGATCATGCTGGTTGGCTTCGTGCAACTGATTTACGCTCCGACTCTCCTTCCCAGTTGGCTCACGCTGTTCATCCTCGGCGTGGCTTCCGGCGCCGCCATGATCCCGTACACCATCATCAAAGAGGTGAATCCCGACGAGGTCAAGGGCAGTGCAACCGGTGCGATCAATTTCTTGACGTTTGCCGTCACCGCGGCAATCGGGCCAGTTTTTGCCGGGCGCTTCGGCAAAACACTGGGTGCACAAAGCATCGACGCGGCCTCGCATTTCAGGCACGCCGGTCTTTTCTGGATTGGCATTCTGATTGCGGCACTGGTGGTGGGATCGATGCTCCGGGAGACGGGCCGAGCTCATCAGAAGCAAGCGACGTAGCCGCGAGCGCTCCTGCACGTTGACCCTTGGCGAGGATTGAGCTCGCGGCATTCTGTTCCGAGTCAATCATGGTGCTGCCGCGCTTTTTCGTGAGCCTTCCATGTCGGACCCCCGTGGGACGCACTAAGCGCTAAAGTGCGGTGTTCCCTATTCGCGAAGCCGCGAACCTTAGATCAGCAGCATCCCGCCAGGCGGTATTGGCCCAAACTCGACACGGTCGAGCGGCGGCGCGTTATGACTCGCGATCAATTAGGCTCAAAATGTCGGTTCGGGTAGTCTGAGGATGCGCGCCAAGGTGAATTCGACAAAAGATGCGGCTGGGCCAATGGCGCAGGAGAAAACCCCTGCAACAGTTGGATCGCATACGCGTGCCTGGGTCGCCGCGATTGGGTTTGCCGTAGCAATGATCGATGGGTACGACACGTTGGTGTTGTCATTTATTGCACCGCTCATCGCCAAGGATTGGAGCCTACCGCCGTCAACCATCGGGGCCATTTTTGCTGCCTCTTACGCGGGGGCGGCCATTGGCGCCACGGCCATCGGCATCTTCTCGGACAAGTTTGGGCGTAAGTTGTTGCTGCTGATTTCACTGCTGATTGCCGGATCGCTGACGGTGCTATGCGCGTGGGCTCAAGACCCCGTTCAACTGATGATTCTGCGCGCATGCGCCGGCATTGGCCTCGGCGGTGCGATCCCAACGATTGCGGCCCTGACGGCCCAGCATGCGCAGAACGAGGCCCGAAATGCAGCCGTTACGCGAATGTTCTTGGGTTATCCCATCGGCGCAATCGTGGGCGGCGCCGTGACGGCCTGGTTGATGATTCGAGTGGGGTGGAGAGGGGTATTCATTGGGGGTGGAACGTGCGCACTCTTGCTCCTTGTACCAGTCGCGCTCGGTATCCCTGAAGGGCGCTGGTCTGCGATCATTACGCGCCCCGGCGCGAAGTTCCATCCTCTTACAAACCTCATCTCCGATGGGCGGGGCTTGATGACGGTATTGTTTTGCGGCGCCGTCTTTCTCATGTTGCTGACAAGTTATTTCTTGGTCAGCTGGACACCGGCGCTGCTCACGCTTCAGGGAATGAATCCGCAACGGGCGGCAGTGGCCGGAGTGCTGTTGAATGTCGGAGGTGTAGTGGGCGCTCTCATTCTGTCGATTATCATCGGTCGAAAAAGCCCCGTTCTGGCCGTCGCCGTGGCATTGTCGGCTGGGGCAATTCTTGTCGCGCTCTTTGGGCAAGTGGGCGCGTTCATCGGTAACGCTGCGATGGTATTCGTATTCGCCATCGGTGCCTTGCTGATCGGCGCGCAGACCATCGTTCCAGCGCTTGCAGTCCATTTGTATCCTGCATCGGTATATGCCACGGGCGTTGGCGTTCCCATGGCCATCGGACGCATCGGCTCGATCGCAGGCCCATTGATTGGCGGATATCTTGTGTCAATCCAGCTCGGATGGAACTGGCTATTCCTACTCGCGGCCGTGCCGCCGGCGGCGGCAGCGCTCGCCATGGGTATACTGCTTGCGCGGTGCACCCGATGAGTATCCCAGCAGCGCACGGCCCCGGGACTCTTCTTCTGGAGCACCAGCGGTTGGCTACCTCCGGTGCGCGAGCCGTACATGTTTTTACCCTCGATGGTGTCGTAAGGTTGGCCGTTCCACAACTCGCAACCGACAAACCGGACACGCCGGCGGCCATGAATGGTGGCGACAGCAACACGACCATGCAGTTTTATCGCTGGGTGGCGGACAGTTTCGTAGCCGAGGGAGAACTGCCCGTTCCCGGCGGTGAGGATGCAACATTTTTCAGAATCGGTAACGCCGAGTTTCTCGCGACCGCCAGTATTCGAACCGGCGCAGGACCTTACGAACTCAATTGCGAATCGACGATCTTTCGCCGCGCCGAGGGCAGGTGGGAGAGTTTTCAGCGCATCCCGACGTTTGCCGCGAAGCAATGGCATTTTTTTTCATTTCGTGGCCGCTACTTTCTCGCCCTCGCTCAGGGGGTCGTTCACGACGGGATCATCGCCAGGCATCCCGCTCGATCTTGCATCTATGAGTGGGACGGAGAGCGATTTGCCGAGTTCCAGACACTTGATGGTCCCTGGGGCTATAACTGGCAGTACTTCGAACAGGATGGACAGCACTTCCTTGCCTATGCCGACCACGTAGTTCCTTCCGTTCTGTTGCGCTGGAACGGCACAGCCTTTATACCATCGCAAGAATTCGCCCCTCGAGGGGGCAGGGCATTCAAATTGTTTCGGGCCGACGGCGCAACTTACCTGGCGTTCGCCAACTTGCTGGGCGCGTCGATGTTGTACCGCTGGCAAGAGGGCGCATTTATCCCGCATCAAACCTTGAGTGGCCCGGGGGCGCGGGAATTTGCCGTGGTCCAAACGCACGACGACCTTTACCTCGTTCAAGCGAACTTCATCCATGGCACTCCCGCCGCGCCCAAAACGGACCTCATGTCCTACATTTTCCGCTGGAAAGACGAGAAGCTGGTGAAAGTGGAAGAGTTTGCAACCTTTGGCGCGACCGATGTAACGGCATTCTCTGCGGACGGGCGATTGTATGTCGCGGTCTCTAACAGCTTGAGTCCCAATATTCGCTTCAGAGAGGACTCGGTCGTTTATCGCTTCACCGGCTGAGCTTTGAGCGGAGCCATTTTGCGGCGAGGGGTCTGTGGGGCGCCGAGGGTGCAGCGCCGGCCCTCTGGCGCAGTCTCGACAAAAGACCATGCAAGTGGGTGTTACGGTCACGCTCACGAAAGGCAAGATACAAAATTGAGAATGCACCCGCGTCCCGCAACCGCATGTACGTGACCCCCGGCAATTTGATGGACTGCGTATCCGCCGGCACGATGGCCACGCCGACTCCTGCATCGACGAGTCCCACAATCGTCGTGAGCTCTTGCACTTCGCGAGCGATCTGCGGTCGAAATCCGGCATCGGCGCAAAGACGCAGCACCTGCCAATACAGTCCGATACCCGACTCTCGTGGGTACATTATGAACGGCTGCGTGCGCAGATCGCCGATCCCGATGGTACGCCGCTTCGTAAGCGGGTGATCATGGACCATTGCCGCAACCAGGGGCGCCCGATACCAATCCTCAACCACGATGCTTGAAGGAACCGCGACTTCCGTTTTGCGCACAATGCCCGCGTCCAAGGTTCGATAGTGCAGCCCGTTGAGCTGATCAAGCGAGGTCATTTCATGCAGCGTGAGCAGCACCCGGGGATAAGCACCCTGGAATTGCTTGATGGCCGACGTGAGTGTGGAAGTGAACATCGCAGAGGACGCATAGCCCAAGCGTAGCGATCCAACTTCGCCCAACTCCGCGCACCGGACCTCCGCCTTCGTCTCCTCGACAGCGGCAAGAATTCCGCGCGCGCGTTCGAGCAAATGCCTGCCCGCCTGGGTGAGATAGACATGGCGCTGATCGCGATCGAACAGGCGCGCGCCAATCTCCTGTTCCAGTGCTCGTATCTGGATGCTCAAGGGCGGTTGCGCGATGTGCAGGCGCGCCGCCGCTCGCGTAAAGCTCAATTCCTCCGCGACCGCGATGAAATACCGGAGACGTCGGATTTCCATGATATCCACATAGTATCGAAAGTGATCGTAATTTTGTATTGGAGATTATAAGAGGTACTCGATACGATCATTAGGTCCATTATGGAGAACGCATGCAGGAGAACGGGACGCCTTGGCTCGCTGCGAGAGCCGCAATCGATCGTCTGGTTCGCGGCCTTCCGGTCGCCGCGTTGGGAGTTCGCGGTTCGCGCACCCCCGACATCGCCCGAATTGCGCGCTCGACCGGACACCACGCCATCTGGGTCGACCTTGAACACAGCACCATGCCCATCGATACGGCCGCCTCAATATGCGCCGCCGCGATGGACATCGGACTTGCCCCCTTTGCACGCATTCCCGAACGTGAATACGGCGTGATCGGCCGACTCTTGGACGGTGGAGTCCTCGGCATCATCGCTCCGCGGGTGGAGACGGTCGATGAAGCTCGGACTATCGTCGCGGCGTGTCGCTTCCCGCCGTTCGGCCACCGCTCGGCCGTCGCGACGCTGGCGCATGTCGGCTTTAAGAAATTGCCCACCGAAGAATTCAACCAGGCGATGAATGAAGCTACCGTTGTGAAGATACTGATCGAAAGTCCCCGCGGCATCGAGAATATCGAGGCCATCGCCGCTTTGCCGGGGGTAGATCTTGTCGGGATCGGCACGAATGATCTGAGCGCCGAACTGGGCGTGGCCGGGCAGTATGCGCACCCCAGCGTCAGGCGGTGTCACGAAGCGGCAATTGGCGCCTGTCACCGCGCCAAGAAGCCGCTCGCGATCGGCGGTATTGCCGATCTCGCCTATGGAGCGGAATTGATTCGGCTGGGCGCCGCGCCGTTTCTGTTTACCGGCATCGATACCGATATTCTGCTTGGCGCGGCGCGCGATCGCGTTGCCCAAGCGCTGGCTTCACTCAAACCCCAGTCGTCCTAGAGTTCGCATCCTGTGTCCGAAACCATCCTTACCTCCAAGCCCATGCGTGATGCGCAGACGTTGACGCAACCGGCATTTGCCGTACCGCCGGGCGCGTGCGATGCGCACGTGCATGTATTCGAGTCGGCCGAACGCTACCCCAGTGTCCACAAGCCCCACTACACGTTGCCGGACGGCAGTTTAGGGAAACTGAAGCGAATGGCGGATGCCATGATGATTGAGCGCTTCGTGATTGTGCAGCCCAGCTACTACGGCACCGACAACAGTTGCATGTTGGATGCCCTGGCGGCCGCCGGAGCCCGGGCGCGCGGCGTCGCGATGGTGGACGATAACTGTAGCGACGCGGCTCTGAGGGGCATGCATGAGCTGGGGGTGCGTGCGCTTCGCTTGGATCTTTTTTTGCGCTCCAGCTTGCCCAAAGCCGATATTGTCCGATACATCAAGAGCTGGGTGCAACGAACGCATGCGATCGGCTGGCATGTGCAATTCTATACGCCCGGCTGGGTGGTTCGCGACCTGCTGCCATTCCTTAAAGATCTCGATGCCACGTTCGTCATTGATCACATGGGCTACATGCTGGAGAGCGACGGTTTAACGAACGCAGACTTCGATCGCCTCCTGGAGGTCATCCGTGCGGGCCGAGGATGGATCAAGCTGTCGGCGCCTTATCGGCTTGCCAAGGACGGAAACTTCGGGAGCTTGACGCCCAAGGCTCGCGACATCATAGCCGCCGCGCCCGATAGGGTAGTGTGGGGCAGCGACTGGCCTCACATACCGGAAGGCGGCAAAGACACGGGCGCGCTGCTGAACTTGTTGTGCGACTGGGCTCCTGAAGCCGAAGCACGCAAGCGCATCCTCGTGACCAATCCGACGCGACTGTTTGGATTTACGGAATAGATCAGGCGTACTCGGCGCGCCAGACAATTATTCAATGAACTAGGGTCGCCTCCAAATAGCGCTCGGAATTATCGAGCAGAAACTGCCGCGGAGATTCTCCATACTGGCGCCGAAACATTGCGATAAAAGCGCTGACGCTTTCATAACCGACATCCGTCGCGACAGAAGAGACTTTGTGTCCCAAGGCGACCAATTCAAGCGCATGTTGGGCGATCACTGCGCGCTTCCAGCGGGCGAATGACAAGCCGGTCTGCCTGCGAAAATGCCGCGCGAAGGAGCGGCGGGACATCCCGGCCTGGCTGGCAATTTTGTCGAGGCTGATGGCAGCCGTCGGACTCGTCAAAACGCTCTGCGCGGCCTTGAGCAGACGAGGCGAGGAGGGGAGGGGGACCTCGAGCAGCTCAGGCTGCACATCATGCATTTCCTCGGCAATCACCCGCCACAGTAATGCACCCAGGCGCTGCCGCGGCTGCAGCTGAGCGAGACGTTGCAGCGCGCTAATCATCAGCGCGGAGGCGCGTAATACGCATACCCGCGAAGGTAGATACGCAAGCTTCACCGGTGGAATCACGACCCATCCGTTGCCGTTGCCGCTCGATCTCGACGCATGCAACACGCCAGGGGGAACCCAGGCGATGCGCCGCGCCGGAATGATCCACGTCCCCAGTTCGGTATATAAGTGGGAAGTCCCGGATTCGACCAAAATGAATTGTCCGGTGTCATGAGCATGCCAGCGGGGGATGTCGGGGCTGGCGGCATCGAAGCGGTTCGTTTCGGTCACTGCGCAATCGATTGGCAATAGATCCGCGTGCATTGGCTGCATAAATAACCTCGAATGTGCAATCAATTGGATGCAATCATGAGAAATTCGAACGACCCTTGCACGACGGCCGGATACGGGCTCGGTGGTTTGGGCGGTCCGAAATTTGCAGCAGGCAAATAGAGAACGCCGGTGTCGACATCGATCGCCCCCAGACGGGTGCCCTTCTGTGTCGGCAGAACTTGTGCGAGCGCAGCGTCTGAGGCGCTTCGCACCCTGATCACGCTCAAGGTGCCGCTGTCGCCGCTCGCGACAAAGGCGATGCGTCGCTTGGGGTCCCACATGACGCCATCCGCACCACCGCCCACCCTGATGCTGGCCGCCATCTTCCCGTTCACTGCGTCAATTACCTTGAACAGGCCGTTATTGCAGACCGCCATGAGTAGGTGCTGCGATGTATCGTAGGCAAGACCGGTCGCGTCTTCGCAGCCGGATAAAGGGTAGTGCTTGACGATGCTGCGCGCGTTGATATCGATACCGACAATTTCACTGCGCTTGCCGCGGGTGACGTTCATGAAGACGGTGCCTAGACCGTCCGCTGCCGCGAATTCCGGATGCCCGCCCACTGCGATCTTCCCCACGACGCGGGCCTGCGTCACGTCAATCAACAATAGCAGCCCCGATTCGCCGTTCACGGCCGCCAGAAGTCCGCTATGCGGCTCAAATACCAACGCATCGAGTGCGTGCATGCCACTGACGGGGTTATCGAGAGCGGTGGGAATCGAGGCCAGAATCTTACCGCTGCTGTTGAACACTAAAATGTCCTTGGTCTTACTGTCATCGACTGCCAATCGCCCGTCCCCGAGAATGGCCACCCCATGGCTCACATTGGCATGAACCAGTCCTGTCGTCACAACTTGGGACTTCAAGTCGAGCGAGGTTATGCCCGCTTGCGCCAAATACAACTTGCCGCTGGCCGGATCAACGACCGCATAGTCCCACGCGCCGCCCGCACCGCCCGAAATGTGCGCGACGATAGAATAGCCGGCAGCGCTCGCGCTGAGGGTACCGAGAGAAAGTACCGTACAGGTAATGCACCATAAGGCGATGGATTGAATTCGCGTCGGCTTCATGAGCACTTCACCAGTGATATTTCAGGGCCACGCTCCACAGCCGCGGCCGACTGATGCCGGCGACATTGAAGGGCGCCTGCACTTCGGCGGCGCTGACGAATTCGGTGTTGTATAGCTTGTTGAAGACATTCGCGACGTGGCCCTCGACCGCCCAGTGGGAGCCCTGCAGGCGTATGCCGGCATTCACAGTTTGATGCGCAGGCTGCTGGAAGTGATCGGTGGGATCCCAATATTGCTGGCCCACGAAGGAGGCATCGATACGAGCTCCCAATAGAAGTGCATCGTTCAAGTGATGCGACCAGTCCAAGGATAGCGAACCCTGATAAGCGGGCGCATAAGGCGCCGTCCGGCCGCTAAGATTCGTCGCAACGTTCAAATCAAGGTCGTAGTAGGGCGTATTGCCCCAAATGGCTTTGGTCGCGCCAAAACTGGCGTTGAAGTACAGGTCGGGCGTGAGGCGCGTTGAGACGTCAAATTCGGCCCCGTAATTATGGGACGGGCCGATATTTTGCGTAACTTGGACGAATTGCGCCGCTTCCAGCGCCACCGTTTGAAATAACCTTTGCTGATAGTCGATGTAGAAGATGGCCGCGTTGAATCGGACGCGGTCAAACAACGTGGATTTGAGTCCCAACTCGTAGTTCCACGTGGTCTCGGGCTTATAAGAACCCACGTAGGGATTGCCATTGATATCGAATTGTTCGACCAAGTCCCCGGGTTGAAAGCCGCGGGACACCGTGCCGTATCCCATGACATCTTTTGCGAAATGGTATGCGGCGGAGAACTTTGGCAGCACCTCTGTCGCATGCTGCTTATTGGAGATGCCGTAAATCGGGTCTGCCAAGGTGCTGTTGTTGTAATCCGCCCGCAGGCCCGCTTCGAAAGTCCAGCTGGCCCAGTCGTAGGAAGCGTTGCCGAACAGGGCATATTCCCGATGGCGCTGCTTCACGTCTGTATTTTGATTGCTGTACATCGTTGGGTCCGCGAGCGCAGCGTCATCCGAGGGGTCACCGTTGAACGAGCGGGTGACCGTGAACACGCTGGGATCGTTCGCTTGCGCGAACAAGCCCACCAGCCACTTGAACGGACCGCCATCCGAGTTTGCCAACCTAAGTTCCTGACTCCCGACATCGGTCAGAAAGTTTTGATATCCCGTCAGCAGTGGTAACGGTCCCTTGTCGATGTCCACGGTGACGTCAGCATAGGAATGAAAATACGAGGAAATTGAAGTCAAGCTTAAGTTTTCCGCTAGCCTCTGATCGATTTTCAACGTCGCGGAGTAAAGACCCCGCAAGTACTGCGGGTCGGTTCCGTCGGCTACGTTCAGCGAGTAGTCGGTCGGCGAATCGGGCCGGTAATAGATATTCGCGCCGTCGCCCGAATGATTCCAATCGTAATTTAAATACAGCGTTGCTGTGGTGTCGTCATTCTTGTAGAGGAAGGTCAGCCGCCCGCCGCGCTCGGTTCCACCGTTAACATTCCGGTTAAGTACGGTGTCGTAAATATAGCCGTCCGTGTGGGTATCAAAGAAGGTGGCGCGGGCATCTAAGACACCAGGTACCAAGGCGCCGGAGACAAAGCCGTTATAGGTTTGGGTACTGTAATTGCCGAACTCGACACCCGCGCCGGCTTCGAATGTGTCCGTAGGTAACTTGGTGATGTACTTGATGGCCCCACCAATGTTGCTACCGCCGTAGAGCGTGCCTTGCGGCCCTTTGAGCACCTCGATTCGCTCAATATCTTCGGCGCGCACGGTTTGTCCGTCGAAGAGCTGCACATCGTTGGCATAAAACCCAACGCCGCTGACGACGCCGAAGGATCCCACACCACGCAAGACCACATCCGGCGTATTGTCCGCGCGGGTAGTGATATTCAGATTGGAGACCAGATTCCCTAAGTCGTCGATCTTCGTGATATGGGCGTCATTTATCTCCTGGCTGCCGAAAGCATCAATGGACTCCGGAATCGACTGAGTGGTTTCGACTCGCTTACGTGCCGTCACAATGATCTCGGTGAGTCCCACTTGTTCGGCGCTGGAATTGCCCTGGTCGGACACGATTTGCGCGCGTACCATCGGGCTTAGCAGCGCAGCGATTGGCAACGACAGCGCGGCAAATATCGAGGCGAAACGGCTCGCGAATGCCGTTCTCTTAAACCCGCCCGAAAGTGACGAATGCATTTCTCGCTCCCCAGCGATTACGTATTTGTTCTCTGGATGGGGGCAGGGCCGTTCACACCGGACCGCTCCGACATCTAAAGTGATCGCAGGGTACGAATTGTCTGTAATATTATCCAATACATATTAGCTCCGTTCGGTAATAGCCATTTACTATTATGAAATTTCGACAACTTCAGTTTTTTAACGCGGTTGCCGAGGAATTGAGCTTCAGCCGTGCGGCGCTGAAACTGCATGTCGCCCAGCCCTCATTGAGCATTCAAATCAAGGCGCTCGAAGAAGAGGTGGGTGCGCGGCTTTTCGAGCGCGACAAACGCCATGTATCCTTGACCCCTGCGGGGCGGCGCTTTCGGGGGCGCGTCGCGGAGCTGATCTCCTTAGTTGACACTGCCAAGTCCGAAGCACGCTCGACCGAGCGCGGACTTCAGGGAACGATTGACGTGGGTTACACGGCCTTGTCAATGTTCTCGACTGCGCTTCCCGATGCCATTCGTAAGTATCGCCAACTGGCGCCCGACGTGGTGATTACATTGCGGGAATTGCCGTCGCTGGAGCAGCTGCACGAGCTCGGTGAACGCCGTCTCGACGTAGGTGTGCTGCGGAAAGTCGATGTTGTCGCCCCCAAAGGGATCGCAATCGTCGAGTGGTACCGCACTCCGCTAGTTGCGGCAATCCAGAAGGATCACCCGCTCGCCGCCGAGGAGTCCCTATCCCTGTCGGAACTCGAGAACGAAGCATTCATCATGTACCCGCGCGGGGCCGGTACGGGAATCTACTGGCAGGTGCTGGAGCTTTGCACCGCAGCAGGCTTTCGACCTAGAACGGTGCGAGAGGTGCTGGAGTCATCGACCATGATCGGTCTGGTAGCGGCGGGCGTCGGCATTGCGATCGTGCCCGCAGATATGAATTGCATCCAATTCTCAAGTGTAGCCTTTAAGCGGCTGCGTGACCCCGGAGCTCACACGACGCTGCACTTGGCTCGGCGAGTGGCCGCTCGAGGCGAACATCTGCGTACTTTCTACCAGTTGCTGAAGGCTTGCGCACGGAATTAATCGCTAAACGCGGGCCCTTTCAGAGCACGGCTGGGCGCACATCTGCGTGGCCCGCTCCAATTATCGAAAGGGCGGATGGCGATATTGGGCGCGCCATTCTCGAGAGTAAACTTCACTGCCAAGTCAATTTTCACAAGAACCTAGCGAAGGCCATAGTTCTTCAGGTAGCCAGATGCCCTATAACCCTCCTGCCGAATTTTCTGCTCTGTATAAGGCCTATACCGGAGACCCGGACAGCATGGGGTCGCACCTAACGGCACGTATGCGCCGGTCGACGGATGCCGATCCTTTACTGGTTATTACCGGCTCGGATGCGGTTCTGTTCCCTGGCTCGGGTCAAACCCCTTCCGGGGAGAGTTTTCGCAAATCGACCCGAGGCTTCATCGAACTGGCCAGCGTCTCTCATCTCGGGACCGCAGTCGCTTGGTTGGCGCGGTTGCGCGAGCTTGATGACCCGGTATGGCGACAAGACGCCGAGCGTCTGATTACGCAACTCAAGCGTACGCGGCAAATCAATACCCGGGAACTATGGCAGGACGAGATCGCGGTTCCCGCTTTGGTAGGGTGCGAATCGAAAATCGCGGATCTGGTTGACTACGGCTGCGCCGTGACGGAGCGATTTCTGGAAGCAGGGCTCGCTGACGAGTCGTTGATGGATTTCGAGTGTGTCCGTACACAATATCTGGACCCTGCAGGCTCTGCGGCGGTGCCGGTGCCGATCAACGATCTGATGGTCGCAACCTTTGCCCTGGCTTTTCTGGATATTGGACACCGCATCATCCGCTGGGTGCGCAGACACGTGAACGACTGGGATCGGCTCATGGTCCTCCTGAGCGGACGATCCGGGCGTCCCACGGCCGGATTGAGCTGGACCACGAATAACATGTGTCATTTGTTGTGGAAGGCTTCGAACGAACGCCTGCCGCCAGAGCGAGTTTTTATTGCGCCGCACGCGCCTTCATTTATTTTGAGCGATATCAAGGACGACGCTCATTTGCAGAGACTTTCTTCAGACTTTCGGGATATTTGGACTAACACCCGCGCTTCGATCGAACTTGCGCGCAGTATGTTCCAAGGATATCCGGCTTATGACGGTTCTGCCGTGGTGGTGCCGACCGCATTGGAGATTGGCAGCCGTTCAATGAATGAAATGCCGGCACTGCGTTCACCAGACGATCGCTACACTGCGATCGCTCGCCTGCGTCTGGTGATGGAAGATCCACGCCAGTTGCTGGCCAACTCAGTCGCTTCATATGTCATCGATCAACTGTGCGCCGCAGACAATGATCCGAGCAAAGTATTCATTCCCGGCTTCACCAACGTAGCCTATCCGAGGCGAGGGTAGACTCTCACCGTGCCCCAGCGTTGCCAAGGTTCTTCGTCAAGAACTCCACGATGACGCCCATGGTTTCCTTGGCTGACCAGGGAAGGCCGGAATTATCATCTCCCATGAAAGCCAGGTCGCCATGATCGGCACCGTCAAGTACATACCGCGTACTCTGAGCGCCAGCGGCCAGAAGCGCGTTATGCAACATCAATGTCTGGCTCGGCGAAACGAGTCTGTCCCTTGTTCCGTGTAAGATGAGAAATGCAGGAGCCGTTCGACTGACGTAGGTCAGCGGGTTTGCGCGCGTTTTGACGTCTTCTCCGACGTAACGCATCACTGCTTTCGTCGATGCATAGTCGGCCTTCGCTTTGGCATCGAAGTCGGATGCGACCTGCGAGACATCTGACGGACCGAACTTGTCCACCACCGCCTGCACGGCGCTGCTTTGATCCAGATTCTCTCCCGCATCGAACTGCTTGGAGTCGTTCGTTAAGCCGGCCATCGCCGCCAGATAGCCTCCTGCAGACTCGCCCCATACGGCCACGTGGCGCGAATCGATTCCGTACTTCTTTGCATTCGCGCGCAAATAGCGAGCAGCCGACTTCACATCGGCAATTCCATCTCGGTACGTTGCGCCATCCGAATCTGTACGGTATTCAATACTCGCAACCACGAACCCAGCCTCTGCGACGAAGGTGCGCAGGTTGAGCGCCGCCTCTTTGGGTGCTTGGCTGAATCCACCGCCGGTGACGTAAATCACCAAAGGGCGCTCTTTGAGCGGCTGCGGAACAATGACATCCATCCGTAATTCCTTGCTTTTTCCGTTGCCGAGCGCTGGATGGGCAAAGGCAACGTCGGACATCACGCTGACTCGCGTTGTTCCACACTTGATCTGTTGCGTGGAGTCGGGCCGGATTACGATGCTCGAACTTGCATCGCTCTGAGCGATCGTTGTCGCCATCGGCGGCCGCGGCAGCAGGCCTACCTTGAAGAGCAGCGGGAGCATTCCATGCATGGGTTTCTCGTAGGGGCAATTTGTCAGGGCAGACTGCCCGGAAGGATCGGCCAGGCAATGGTCTGCAACTAGGATGGCGAGGAGGGCCGAAAGAATCCGAGGAACCCGTCGGGAGAAGCCGTCCGGTCGACCATGTTTTCCAGTCCGCATGCAGCGCACGCTAATCTCATAATGACGGAATGTCAAGATGACATTAAAGCTATACGGCCTCCGATCGATGCGCGAGTACGGTACTTGCGTTCATCGCTTGCGATCTACTCGCCTTCGTGAGCACCAAAACTGCCGATTACCGCTTCACGCAAAGTGACGCTTGGCATGTCAGGAGGCGGGAGGCGCACGATTCGACACGCCTCGATTTCCGAGACCCCCAGCGCGCGCATGAACATGAGACCCGCGGCTTCGATCTCCCTTGGCTTGACTCCGCCTTTGGATGCTCGTCGAATCATCACGGAACCCAAGCCGTAGCCTAGGTCCAATGCCACGCCGGGGGAGGGCACGACAATAAGTTTTCTCTTGATACACTCCCGCACGTCAAGTTCCGCACGGATCTTCATCGTATCGTTCAAAGGACCAAGCAGGGGAGTGACCCGTATCAGGATTTCGCTGCACGAACGATCCGAACCGCCGCGAAGAATGAAGTAGCGAAGATTGCACCACATGCGCTCGAGAAGACTTGCGACGCTGCCAAAGCGGGCTGTTTGTTCTTTATTGATTTGGAGGCTGATCTGCGCGGCCAACTCCGTCAACATATGTTCATATGTAGAAAAGTAGTTGTAGAACGAACCGCGTGCGAGGCCGGCGGATGCCCGCACATCCTCAACCGTGACTTTGTCGACCCCCCGTTCGTCGAACAGTGAGAACGCCGTAGCCAAAATTCGAGCGCGGGTTCTTGCCCGGCGCGCGTGACCGGTGCGAGTACGAAAATTCACGGTCTTTAAATTCTTCATTCGTCCTCTGCCGTCCGCCACAGTTGCTGAGTTACAGAAGTGTTGGCCCGGAGTCAATGTTTAATTGTCATTGTGAGACATTGTCATCTTGACATCTCGCCATTGTAGACGATACTGCCGCAAGCGTGCCCTTAGAGCCGCACCGCGCGCGATCGAGCAAATGGGGGAAAATATGATCCGCAAGTCCGTTCTGGCCGCAGTGCTTGCGGCGACGATACCGATCAGCGCTCTCGCACAAAGCACATCGGCGCCCGGCGCCACCGATGTTCAAGCGCCCCAGGCTCTTGCCGAGATTGTCATTACGGCGCAGCGGCGTGCGGAGAACCTCGATCAGGTGGCCATTGCCGCCTCAGTCATTCAAGGCGCGGACCTGGGGTCCCGCGGCGTATTGAGCCTGGACGATCTTGGAAGTCTCGCCCCGGCGTTGAACGTGCAAAATCAACAGGCCGAATCATATGTGAACATTCGCGGCGTCGGGCTTCAGTCCATCAATCCTACGACCTCATCGGGCGTCGCGAATTATTCGGATGGCTTTTTCATTCCCCATGAGACTGCGATCAATGATGCCTACTTCGACATTGGCCAAATCGAGGTGCTCAGAGGCCCTCAAGGAACGCTGGTCGGCCAGAATTCCACCGGCGGCGCAATTTTGGTGAACTCCGTAAGGCCGAGCTTCGAGCGAGTTACCGGCTTTGTTGAGCAGACTTTCGGAAACTACTCGCTCACGCAAACTCAGGGAGCGATAAACGTTCCGGTATCCGATCAGTTTGCGATTCGAGCGGCCACGAACATTTATCGAAGAGACGGCTTTTACGATGATATCAACGTCGGCAATGACCCGATGACGGCCAACCTTCAGCCAGGCAATGTCGCCTCTCAAAGCGCTCGGCTCGCGGCAAGATGGCAGCCGACGTCCAATCTTGACGTGTACCTGAAATACGAGACAACGACGCGAAATGGCGACGGATACGTTGGAAAACCCTATTCCGAGCTTGGTGCTCCAAGCAACGTCGATCCGCGGCTCTCGCAGCCCTTCGTCGTCAGTTACGATGTCACCAGCTACGATAAATATCGATTGTGGCGCGCGACGAGCGAGATCAATTGGACAATCTCGCAAGACGTTACCCTGCGATCAATTACCGGCTATCAGTACACCGAAAACCGCAATCAATGGGACAATGACTTCACTTACAAGCCGATTTCCGTAGCAACCCAACAATTCCGGGAGAATACCGTCGAACAGGAATTGAATCTCCTGTCCACGAACAGCGGTCCTTTCAACTGGATTATTGGCGTGTTCTACTTGCGCGACGCCACGCCGACATATCTTAATTTGGTCGTGCCGCCGACCATACTCATTCAGACGAGTCCGTACGAGCACTCCTATGCGGTGTTCGGGCAAGCGACCTATAAGTTTGCGGAGCGTTGGCAGCTGGAGGCGGGCGGTCGCGGCAACCGTGACGAGAAGACTTCGAGCGGCACCCAGCAACTTGTCGGGCTACCTTTTCCCCCGGTGTCTTTGGCTGGGAAGGTGAGCGCAACCGAGCCGACTGGGAAAGTTGCACTGAGCTACTTTCCGCAATCCGATTCCACCATCTATATTTCGGCCTCCCGAGGCTTCAAGGCTGGAGGCATCAATCCAGGCAACCCGGCCGATTTCATTTTCCAGCCGGAAAAGATCAACGCGTATGAGGGGGGCTATAAGTCGAGCTTCCTAGAAAAGCGGCTGAGGATCGCGAGCGCTGTCTTTTACTACGACTACAAGAATATGCAGTTGACCGTGTTCGATCCAATTACCCAAAATGCCATTGTCAATGTGCCGAAGTCGCGGATTTACGGCGCGGAACTTCAAGCGGATGCCCACATGGGGCAGCTCACCATCAACACCGGTGCTGCCTACATCAATTCTCAGGTCAATGAGCAGCTGTCATTGATCGACTCGAGAGATCCTCCCGCCGGTCCTCAGAACGTCACCGGCCGGCCATTGGCATATGCCCCTAAATGGACCGCGAACGTCGGCGCTACGTACGTCATTCCTGTTGGATTCGGGAATTTCAGCGGCACCTTGCAGTACTCCTATACAAGTCGTGCGTATGCTTCGTTGTTTGAAGTCAATCCCCTCGACGTCCTCGGAAGCCATTCGTTGCTCAATCTGAACGCAGGTTTAACTTTTAATAACGGCCTGCGCATCGAAGGCTATGGCACCAACGTCGGAAACGCCGTCTACGCTGCGGGCACCCTGGGCATTGGATCCGCTATTTGGGGTCCGCCTCGTCAATACGGCCTACGGCTACGGTACGGCTTTTAGTGTTCCCGCCGATTCTGCAGCGCGAATCAGCCTGAGCTTTCATGTATATGACTGCGGGTAAGCACCGGAAGGCACTTTGGCTCGAGACCGTTCCCAGGGTCCTGCTGGGGGCCATCTTTGCAAGCGCCGCGCTCAGTTTCTTCTGGCAGGAAATATTCGGATGGCCTTTGCTCCCCGTGCGAATCACTGCGCGGGGAATGCAATTTGCGCTCGTCATCGTTCAGGTGGGCTATCTATGGCCTCTAATGAAGGGCATTAATCTGGTGGCTGGCGTTCTACTCATCATCAATCGAGCCCCGGCGTTTGCTCTGGCGCTACTCATGCCCGTCACCGTGGTCATCATTTGGTTTCAAATCTTGCTCAATCCGTTGCCGGTACCCTTGGCCACGGTTGTCGTGGCAGTCCTTTGCGAGGTGATGCTGATTCGTGCTTATGCAGGCTCCTATGCCTGTGTGTTTAGAGGGCGCAGGGCACCGTAACATTTTACGCTTCGCCTGTCCGCGTGATCCAAGCCAGAAGCAGAGCGACACAACTCCCCGCAAGAGCGATGGGCAAGAGATCCATCAGTAGTTGCGAGGGGCCATGTCCAGCCGCCTTCAGTGCTCCTCCTAATTTGGGGCCGGCAATCGAGCCAATGCGGCCCATGGCGACGGCGACCCCGATCCCGACGCCGCGGATGGTGGTGGGATAGGGAAGCGGAGCCATCGCGTAAAGAAATGCCTGTGCGGACATGACCGAGCATCCCAATAAAAATACCGTCACGGCGATGACGCCGATTTCAGCCGGCGCCTTGGCTAAAGCGATCACTAAAATCGGCAGCGTGAAGAAGGTGACCAAGATGCCGAGGCTACGCAGCCGTCCCTGCATGAGGTATCCGATCAGAAGCGCGGCGAGTGCGCCACCGATGTTGAAACCGATTTGCGCGCCGGCGGCTTGAACGCGGGTCAACCCGTTGCTGACAAGCAAAGTTGGGAGCCAATTCAGCAATAAATAGAGCAGTAACAACCCGAGAAAAAAACTTACCCACAGCAAGAGCGTGGGCAGCGCGCGCCTCTCGGTGAATATCGCGGCGAAACTACCCCGCTTGGGCATGGCCACCAACGTGCCAACGTCGGCCGCGGTCTTCACCCGCTGGAATGCAGCGGACTCGCGAAGGCTGAAGATCATGACCGGCGCGAGCAAAAGGGGAGCTACGCCCCCGGCCACGAATATCCAGCGCCATTGGGAAGACGCGAGAACGATGCTGATGAGGCTAGCGATCGCACCCCCGAATGGGGTGCCGGCGTAGACCATCGCCACGCTCGAGCTTCGGCGATTGGCGCTGGCGGTTTCGGCGACCAAGGCCAGAACCATGGGCAGTGCTCCTCCCAATCCCAATCCCGTCAATAGTCTCGCGCCGGCCAGCGCTTCGATGTTCGCGGCCAGCGGCGTAAGCAAGGAAAACAATCCGAACAACGCGACGGACGTAACCAATACCACTTTGCGTCCAATACTATCAGCCAGCCTTCCGCCGACCAGCGCTCCCAGAAACAACCCTACGGTGCTTGCGCTGAAGAAGGTGCCCAACTGGTTCGCTGCAGGCTTGAACTCGGCGGCGATTCCAGGGGCGGCCACGCCCGCCGCTTGCAAATCTATGCCCTCGCACAGGGCCACCAGCACACACAACACAATGGTGGTTCGGACTGCGGCGGGGTTCCGATCATCATCTCGCATTGTTCTGTGTATCGATTGCTTGATTGCCATCGAAAATAGCATAATTCGAGCCATGCAAGTTCGGTTGGAATCGCATGCCGTAGGAGCGCACGTCGTTGCCTTCGCCGCGCCGTAAGATCCCGAGCTTTTCCCTTTACGGTGAGCACTGCGCCGCGTTCGCACAAAACAACTCACTGCACATCGAAAGCATCCAATCGCGAAGCTGTAAATATCTCTGGAACATCGAGACCCACCGCCACACGCAACTATCCCAGCTCGTGCTCGTCACCACGGGGCCGGCCACCGTACACCTGGACGACCGTCGGTACGACTTCAAAGGCCCCGCGGCGATGATCATTCCGACCGGCACCATTCACAGCTTTCACTTCAGCGCAGAGACAAAGGGGCACGTGCTGACGGTGGATCTGGAGCGCCTGTTGAATACAGCCGGTCCAGCCCATCAAGTACCCATTCAAAGCTTATTCTCGTCGTCACGCGCGATTGACCTCAGCGCAGAAGAAGCCTTGAGTCAGCGAGCCGAACAATTGATGCAATTACTCGAACGCGAATTCAAGCAACCCGACGGCCTGTTCAGGCCGGTGTGCGGTTGGTTGGCATGCTGCACACTGAGTGTGCTGTCGCACGCAACCTTGGAACGGGCGGTCGAGAGCCTCGGGGGAACCGGCGTCCAACACTTGCGCAGATTTCGGGTGCTGATCGAGACGCAGTATTCACAGCACTGGCCCGTGCAACGCTTCGCACAGGAACTGGGTATTTCGGAGACCAGCCTCAATCGGCTATGCCGGCGCCTGGCGGGCACGACGGCATTCGATATGATTCAACGGCGTGTTGCGCTTGAGGCTCGTCGAAAACTGGTCTATTCGACCAATTCCGTCAGCGGCATCGCCGAGGAACTGGGGTTCAAGGACGTTGCGTATTTCTGCCGTTTCTTCCGCCGCCACAGCGGTGCGTCGCCCAACCATTTTCGGCGCCATCACGGTGTCGGATAAGTGCCACTGCGTATCCGGATAGTGCAATAGCGCGCATTTTCCGCTGTTAGGCTGCGGTCATGCTTCGCACCCAGGTGGCCATTATTGGCGCAGGTCCTTCGGGATTATTGCTGTCGCAACTTCTATATCTGCAGGGCATCGACAGCATCGTCGTGGAGCGCCAGGCCCGGGAATATGTTGCCGCGCGAATTCGTGCCGGTGTCCTAGAGCAAGGCACGGTCGAACTGTTGCTCGAGGCGAAACTCGGCACACGCATGCTGAAGGAACGCCTCGTACACGAGGGCTTTGAACTGGGGTTCGCGGGGCGCACCGTGCGCGTGGACCTCAAGGGCCTTACGGGCAGGGCCGTCTCGGTTTATGGGCAAACCGAAATCACCAAGGATCTCCTCGATGCGCGCATGGCGGCCGGCGCCAAAATGATTTTCGAGGCAGCCGACGTGGCGGTCGAAGGTATCGATACTAAACATCCGACCGTGCGCTTCAGCCACGACGGAAAGCCTCAAGAGGTGGTCTGCGACTTCGTCGCGGGGTGCGACGGCTATCATGGTGTCTGTCGCCAGACTATTCCAAAGGGCTCCCTGCAGACCTATGAGCGTCTATATCCTTTCGGCTGGCTCGGCATCCTCGCCGACGTTCCGCCGGTGTCCCACGAATTGATCTACTCAAACCATGCGCGCGGTTTCGCCTTGTGCAGCATGCGCTCGCAAGCCCGCAGCCGCTACTACGTACAGTGTGGCCTCGATGAGAAATTGGAGGAGTGGCCCGACACTCGCTTCTGGGACGAATTGAGATCTCGCCTGCCGGAGGAGGTCGCCGATGCGGTGGTCACGGGGCCTTCGATCGAGAAGAGCATCGCTCCGCTGCGCAGTTTCGTCGTCGAGCCGATGCGATTCGGACAATTGTTCTTGGTGGGCGACGCCGCACACATCGTGCCGCCGACCGGCGCCAAGGGGCTCAATTTGGCGGCCGCCGATGTGCGGGTGCTCTACCAGGCCGTGGTGGAGTACTACCGCACCGGCAGAACCGAGCAGCTGGACCGCTATTCCGAGAAGTCCCTGCAGCGTACCTGGAAGGCAGTGCGCTTTTCGTGGTGGTTCACGTCCATTTCACACAAATTTTCCGATGACGCCTTTGCGCACAGACTGCAGTTGGCCGAACTCGACTACTTGGCGGGGTCCACCGCGGCGCTGATGAGCCTGGCGGAAAATTACGTGGGCTTACCCTTCGAGTAGGAGCTGCCGCTCCAAGCGATCCAGCGTGCGCATCGCCGGCAAACACTGCGCCACGCTCGCATTTGGTTCGCGGCCCTCGCGAATCGCGGCGAAAAATTCGCGATCCTGCAGTTCGATGCCGTTCAATGACACGTCGACCTTTGACACGTCGATGGGGTTGTTCCTGCCGTCCAGCAGTTCATCGTAACGCGCGATATAGGTGCCGTTGTCGCAGATATATCGAAAAAAAGTACCCAGAGGACCGTCGTTGTTGAAGGACAACGATAAGGTACAAATGGCGCCCGAGTTGGTCTGGAGCCCTATGGCCATGTCCATCGCAATACCCAAACTTGGGTTCTGGGGACCTTGCAGGGCAAATGCACGCGCCGCTGTCTGCCGGGTTTGATACGCGAACAAATCGACGGTATGGCAGGCGTGATGCCAGAGCAGGTGATCCGTCCAACTGCGAGGCTTTCCCAGGGCATTGGTATTCGTGCGGCGGAAAAAGTAGGTCTGCACGTCCATCTGCAGGACTTTTAATTCGCCCGCCAAAATGCGCTTGTGGATCCATTGATGACTGGGGTTGAATCGTCGCGTATGTCCCGCCATGGCGACGACGCCTGTCTCCTTCTGCACCCGCACCAGCCTCTCCGAGTCGGCCAGGGAGTCCGCCATCGGAATTTCAATCATCACATGTTTGCCGGCGCGCATGCATTGCTCACCCTGGACGGCGTGCATTTGAGTCGGTGTGGTCAATAGCACCGCCTCAAGACCCGGTTGTGCCAGGCACTCCGCGAGATCGGCTGACCAATGGGGAATCTTCCATTGCTGCGCCACTTCGCGGGCCGACTCCACATTGGATCCCGCCAAGGAAATCACCTCGACGCCCGGAATCTTTGCCATCGCTTCCAAGTGCTTGATGCCAAACGCGCCATGACCTGCCAAACACACCTTCATACCACGCTCCGATTTTCCAGAATCATCAGGCCGGCGGCTGTGTTGGATGCAGGTACATGGTAGTGTCTGTAAATCTCCGCCACATCGTCGTTTAGCGCTCCGCGCATCACATGCCACATCACCATTTCTACGCCTTCCGAGCCTGCCTCCCGCATGTACTCGGTGTGCGAAATCTTGGTGAGAGCCAGCGGATCGTGCGTCATGCCGTCAAGAAAAGCGGTGTCGAATTGGCGATTGATCAGACCTGCGCGTTCGCCCTGGAGTTGGTGGGACATTCCGCCGGTCCCGTAGATGACCACTCGCAGATCCTGGTCGAATTTCTCCACCGCGCGACGGATGGCCATGCCTAATTTGAAACAGCGCGCCCCGGTGGGAGGGGGGTATTGCACGACGTTCACGCACAAGGGTATGACAGGGAACGGCCATTCGCTGGGCTGGCCGCAGGTAATGGACAGCGGCACGGTAAGCCCATGATCCACCGACATCTCATTGGCGATAGTCATGTCGAATTCGTCGAGAATCAGCGACTCCGCGAGATGCCATGCAAGATCCGGATGGCCCATCACCATGGGTACCGGGCGGGGCCCGAAGCCTTCATCGGCGATGGGAAAACTTCCCGCGACACCAATCAAAAACGTGGGAATGATTTGCAGCGAAAAGGCGGATGCGTGATCGTTGTAGACCACGATGGCCACGTCGGGAGCCAGTTTTGCCAGCCACTCGCGCGCGGGCGCGTACCCTTTGAAGAGGGGGCTCCAGTAGGGTGTGCCGGTCATCCCTCGGTCCATGGCAACGCCAATGGCCGGCACATGGGAAGACGCGATGCCTGCGAGGATTCTAGCCACGCTCTTGCTCCGCCTTGGCCGGGTCTTTGTAGCGATTGCCCTCGGGACTGCGTCCGCCGGACAACATCATCTGCGCGTAGGTTTCCTTGGGTACCCCCGACATCATTCCGGCAACGTCCTGAAACGTCAGGCCGTCGCAAAAGGCGATCTTGATGGTGTAATAAATGTTCCCTCCCACTTTGAGCATGCCCAACCAGTCGCGTTCGAGCACGGCACGCCGTTGCTCGAGCGAGAGAGAAAAGCGCTCCAAATAGGCGGCTTGATCCGCCTTGAATGCGGCGCGGTTCTCGGCCTTATTTAGCGACATGCAAAACATGTTGAGCGCGTAGCCGATGCGGCCGCGGCGCGCGTCATACACGTATGTGCCGGGAATGTCGTTATAGTCGGGTTCGGTCACGTCACAACCTCTGCCGAGCGAAGTTGTTGTCGCACAATGTCCCGTATGACCAATATGGCTTTGCGCATGAGAGAGCTTCTTGGGCGCTGTGTGGACGTGGCAATAGACAACGATGTCTTGAGTGTCGGCGACACGACGGGCCTGACCTCGACTTGGTTGGCCCACTCCGTCGATTTGACTGCGTTCAGCGGCAGCACCGCATAGCCGTAACCCTGGCGCACCAGGTCGATCACCGCCGGAATAGACTCGATCTCGTGCGCCACGAGTATTTTCTTGCTGATTCCCGCGAGTGCATTTTCCACCGACATACGCAGCGCGTGCGGGCGACTCGGAATCACAAGCGGATGGTCCGCGAGTTCGGCAAGCGTGATGGCCTTGCGGGATTTGCGCGTGCCTTTCGCATTCTGGGGACCCACGAGAAAGAGCTGTTCATCGAGGAGAGGTTGCAGATCGAGATTCGGGGATGCCGGGGCGTTATACACCAGCGCACAGTCGACTCGGCCGATGTTGAGCCACTCGAGCATGTAGACAGACAATCCCTCAACAGTCGCCAGGCCGACGTTTGGTAAGGAATGGCCAAAGGCTTTGACCAATGGAACGGTCATGCTCCTGCCTAGACTAGGGGGCAGGCCCAGCGTGAAATGGCCTGAATCGCCGTTGCGTTGCTCTTCGAGCTCCTCGCGCGCTCGGCCGACTTGCGTCAGAATCCCGCGCGTATGTTCGAGTAAACGCGAGCCCGCGTCGGTGAGTATGACCCCGCGGCCATTTCTCTCAAACAAATTTTGACCCAATTCTACTTCGAGCTGACGAACCTGGCGGCTCAGTGCGGGCTGCACCACCGACAAAAACGTCGACGCGCGCGTGAAGCTGCCCAGTTCCGCGACATGGCGGAAATATTCCAATTGTTTCAAATCCATGACCGCGCGGGCACCCGGGAGCTATACCGAATTGAGATAACAGCTATACGTTTCATTCCTTGTCAGTATACGTGAACAGCACTAGTATCCACCAGATGCAGCGAGCCATCCCCTGTCTATTCATGCGTGGCGGCACCTCTCGCGGCCCGTTCTTTTTAGAGAGTGATTTGCCGGCGGACGTGGTGCGGCGCGATGCGGTTTTGCTGTCCGTGATGGGATCTCCCGATGTGAGGCAGATCGATGGACTCGGGGGCGCGGATCCCTTGACCAGTAAAGTGGGCATCGTGAGGCGCGGGCAAGGATCCGGCATCGATTTGGAGTTCCTGTTTGCGCAGGTCTCCATCAAAGAAGGACGCGTGGACACGACGCCCAACTGCGGCAACATGCTGGCTGCCGTCGCGCCGTACGGAATCGAAACCGGCCTGGTCCATGCGGCCGACGAAGTCACCACTTTGAGAGTATTGACCCGCAACACCGGAACCTTGAGCGACATCGAAATGCAAACACCTGGGGGCAACGTGCAGTACACGGGCAGCGCGCGTATCGATGGTGTCCCTGGGACCGCTGCGCCCATCAATATCAGTTTTTTGGAGACCGCCGGCTCGGTGTGCGGATCTTTGCTGCCCACAGGTCATTTGGTGGACCACTTCGATGGCATCGATGTGACTTGCATGGATAACGGCATGCCCGTCGTGATGATGTCGGCGGAAGCGCTGGGGGTTACGGGCTACGAGCCGCGTGATGCGCTCAATGCCAATCTCCCTCTTAAGCAAAAAATCGAGTCCATTCGCCTGCAGGCGGGTCCTGCGATGAACCTTGGGGATGTGGCAAAGAAAGTTGTGCCAAAAATGTGTTTGGTCGCGGCGGCGAAGGCAGGCGGACATATATGCACGCGCACGTTCATCCCGTACGATTGCCACGCTGCGGTCGGAGTACTGGGGGCGGTGACGGTCGGCACCGCCGCGGTTCTACCCGGCAGCATCGCCAATCGTTATGCGGTTGTGCCGGCGGGCGACAAAAAACTCTTATCAGTCGAGCATCCGAGCGGCGAGTTCAGCGTGCTACTGACGATGAATCCGCAAAATCGGTCGGAGGTTCTGCAGGCAGGATTGCTGCGCACGGCTAGGCTCATCATGCGCGGCGAGGTTTTCGTGCCGCAGGAACTCTACGGCAAGGAGTAGTTTGATGATTGGGCAATCCGCGATTGCAGTGAGGAACGTCACGCGCGCCAACGCCGACAGCGTCGCGCAACTAGCCAAGTATGGCGTCGCCACGGTGCATGAAGCAATGGGACGAGCGGGATTACTGGCGCCGTACATGCGTCCCGTTTACGCAGGCGCGAAGGTCTGTGGCACGGCGGTCACGATATTTGCGCACCCAGGCGATAATTGGATGCTGCATGTGGCTGCTGAGTTCTTGCAACGCGGTGACGTCGCCATTCTCGGAACCTCGTCCGAAAATACCGATGGTATGTTCGGCGAACTGTTAGCCAGCTCCTTTCGTGCGCGAGGCGCGCTCGGGCTGATCATCGATGCAGGATGCCGGGATACGGCGGACTTGCGCGCCATGCAGTTTCCCGTCTGGGCAAGAGCCGTTCATGCCAAGGGAACCGTAAAGGCAACCGTGGGCTCGGTAAACACCCCTATCATTTGCGCCGGTGCGCTGGTGCACCCCGGAGATGTGGTCATTGGAGACGACGATGGTGTCGTGGTTGTGCCCAAGGCGCACGCCGCCCGGGTGGCCGCGGCCGCCGCGACCCGCGAGGAGAAAGAGGCGGTGACCCGGCAGCGCCTCGCCTCGGGTGAGTTGGGGCTTGATGTGTATGGCATGCGCGAATCGCTCGCCAAGGCGGGGCTCAAGTATTTCGCCAATGAAGCGGACTACGAGGGGAAAGCCGCAAAGTGAATACGCAGGTCAAAAATCCCTTGAAGAGCTGCCCGCCGCCGGATCCAGATCCGATCATACCGTCATGGCAAATGCCCCCAGGTGCCTGCGATGCGCACTGTCATGTATTCGGCCCGGCTAGCCGGTTTCCGTACGCGGCGGACCGCAGTTACACGCCGCCCGACGCGCCGGTCGAGAATTTGCGCAAGCTGCACGCCAGACTCGGCATTTCGCGGGCCGTAATCGTGCACGCCAGTTGCCACGGCACCGACATGCAGGTCACTTTGGATGCAATCGCTTCCAGTCGCGGCGCCTATCGCGGGGTAGCCTGCGTCGATGAGGCGGTGACCGATCGTGAACTTGAGCGCCTGCACGAAGGCGGCATTCGCGGAATTCGCTTCAATTTCGTCAAGCACTTGGGCGGGGTGCCCGAGCTTGATGTGTTTTGGCGCTTACTGGCGCGCATCAAGCCCCTCGGCTGGCATGTTGTCTTGCACTTTGATGCAGAAGACATTCTAGCGCAGCGCGATCTTCTTTCGGGAATCGACGTCCCGTTCATTATTGACCATATGGGGCGAGTAAAGGCGGCGGAGGGTATCGCGCAGCGTCCGTTTCAATCGCTGCTCGAGCTTTACCGCGACAACCCCCTCGCATGGGTCAAGGTATGCGGTGCGGAGCGCGTATCCGTTGGCAAACGTCCGTTTCACGACGCAGCACCCTTCGCGCGCGCCCTCATTGCGGTGGATCCCCACCGAATATTGTGGGGAACGGATTGGCCGCATCCGAACATCAGCAAAGACATGCCCAACGATGGCGAGCTCGTCGATTTGCTCGCGGAAATTTGTCCTGATCGCCACGACCGACAGCAGATCCTCGTAGAGAACGCCACGCGCATGTACTGGACTAACTGATCATGATCATTGATTGTCACGGCCATTACACAACCGCGCCCGCGGCTCTACAACAATTTCGCGACTCGCAGATCGCTGGATTGCAGAGCGGCATCGACGTGCCGCTGAGCGCTGCAAAGCGCATCGGCGATGATGAAATTCGGGATAGTCTCGAGAACGCACAACTGAAGCTGCAGCGCGCGCGCGGTACAGACCTCACGATTTTTTCACCCCGCGCATCCGCCATGGCGCACCACGTCGGCAATGAAACCACCAGCCTGCGATGGACCCATGCCTGCAACGATTTAATTCACCGCGTCTGCAGCCTGTACCCCGGCAATTTTGTCGGAGTCTGCCAGTTACCTCAATCGCCGGGGGCACCGCCGGTCAATAGCGCCGCAGAACTGGAACGCTGCGTCACTGAATTGGGGTTCGTCGGCTGCAATCTGAACCCGGATCCCTCCGGCGGCCATTGGACCTCGCCGCCATTAACGGACAGACATTGGTATCCCTTGTACGAAAAGATGGTGGCCTTGGATGTTCCCGCAATGGTGCATGTGAGCTCCTCTTGCAATGCCAACTTCCACGCGACGGGCGCGCATTACATCAACGCCGATACGACGGCATTCATGCAATTTCTGAGCGGCGATTTGTTCAAAGACTTTCCCACGCTGCGATTCATCATTCCGCACGGCGGCGGTGCCGTGCCCTACCACTGGGGCAGGTATCGAGGGCTTGCGCAGGACCTTAAGCGGCCGCCGTTGAGCGAGTATCTGCTCAACAATGTGTTTTTCGATACCTGTGTCTATCACCTGCCGGGCATCGAACTCCTGCTCAAAGTTATCCCAGTAGACAACATCATTTTTGGCTCGGAAATGGTGGGGGCGGTGCGCGGTATCGATCCTGAAACGGGGCAGTATTTCGATGATACGAAGCGCTATCTGGATGCGCTTCCCTTGAGCGATCCGGATCGATACAAGATCTTTGAGGGCAATGCTCGCAAAGTGATGCCGAGATTGGCATCAAGGCTTGCCCGGGTGGCGCGGTAGAGCGGTTAGAAAGCGCCCAATTGCCTCGATTGCGAGCGCCGTCTGGTCTAGGTGCGGCGAATGGCCGCAGTCCCTTAACTTTAAAGCAGTGCTCTTGGCGACCTGCGACAACAAGCCGTCGACGTGAGCCATGGTGCCGTAGTCATCATCCCAGCCCTGAATCAATAAAACGGGACACTGCACTTTGCAAAGGATGGGCTGGATGTTCCAATCTTTGAAGGCAGGACGTAGCCACACGTCGGTCCAACCCCAAAACACTTCTTGAATGTCATTGTGATATTTCGCCAATCGGGCAGAGAGCTCGCCTGTTAAATACTTATCCCTTGTTTTGGCAATACTCGCGATGGTGAGGGGCTCAACGAAAATATGCGGGGCCATCGCAACGACACCGGCCACGCTGCTTGGGAAGATCGCGGCGTAAATAAGCGCAATCGATGCGCCGTCGCTGTGACCTACCAGCACCGGCGGATCGGACTCAGGGTCGACCCCCAGTGCGGACAGAAACTTCGGCAGCAGTTCACGGCCCTCGGCCTGCATGAAGTCGACGGGCCAATTGTGAGAGGGCCAGAAGGGCGATGAGCGTCCGTAGGCGCAGCGCGAATAGACCAGTCCGCGGCAACCGGTGGCTTCGCATAACAATTGTGGAAATGTGCGCCATAGAGCTACTGATCCCAATCCTTCGTGCAGAAAGATTAGCAAGGGCCCTGGATTGTCGCGGGCGATCAAGGCATATTCTAAATCGAGGTATCGATCGCCAATCTCTAGACGGACAAGAGAATCCTCGCTCACTATTGCGCACTCTCGCGAAGTTTGAATCGTTGAATTTTCCCGGTTGCGGTTTTGGGGAGATCTGCCAAAAATTCGATGCGGTGCGGGCGCTTGTGCGGAGAAAGTCGCTGCTTGACGAAACTTTGGAGTTCCGCAGCGAGAGTTTCCGTGGGCGGTACGTTATCCCGAAGTACGACGTAAGCTGTGCACTTGGTCAGGCCCTCGGCATCAATGAGCGCGACGACGGCGCACTCAAGCACTGAGGCATGTTCCTGCAAAGTCGATTCCACTTCGAATGGCGAGACATACTGACCGCTGATCTTCAGCATGTCGTCGTTACGACCCGCATAGGTGTAGTAACCATCCTTGCGCGAATATTTATCGCCGGTCTTGAGCCATGGCCCGTGAAAGGTACTGAGGGTTTTTTCTCGCGAGTTCCAATACAGAAGTGCAGCGGATGGACCTTTCACCCATAAATCTCCGATGACGCCGTCCTCTACGGCTCCTCCGCTTTCGTCCCGCAGTTCGATGGTGTAGCCCTCTACCGGCTTGCCCGTAGTGCCGTAGCGGACATCGGCGGGACGGTTCGAAATATAGATGTGCAACATCTCTGATGATCCCAGGCCGTCCAAGATATCGCAGCCGAAAATTCGGCAAAAACGTTCGCCAATCTCGCGCGACAAGGCCTCGCCGGCGGAAATGCAGAGGCGCAAAGCCAATGCCTCTCGCTGTGGAACCGACGGAGAAGCCAGCATGCCCGCATACAAGGCCGGCGTTCCGCAAAACACCGTGGGTCGGTATTGCCGTAAGCGCTGGAAAACGGCATCGGGTGTGACGCGCTGACTCATGAGAATGGTCGTTGCGCCGACACTCAGAGGAAATGTCAGGGCGTTGCCGAGGCCATATGCAAAGAACAATTTAGCCGCGGAAAAAACGCGTTCATCTTCTCGGTAGCCGGCGGTGCGCTTCGCATAAAGTTCCGCTGTCCAGTAAAGATTCGCGTGAGTGTGTACGACGGCCTTTGGCCGGCCTGTCGATCCAGATGAATACAGCCAAAACGCGACGGAATCTCGATGCGTGACTGCTCCGCAGAATGCAGCGTCTCCCGAGCCCAAAATCTGCGAGAACGCGTCGTCTTCCGCGTGCTCTTCTGACGATCCGACGCTGATCACGTGTGGGCAACTGACGTCACCGACTTGCGACCGGGCGTTCTTGAATGTTTCCAGCAGCGGGGCCGAGACGATTGCCCCCAGTGCACCGCTGTGCTGCAAAACATAAGTGAGGTCGGAAACCGTCGAGAGCGTATTGACAGGCACAGGGACTATGCCGGCAAACAATGCACCGAGAAATGCTATCGGCCAGTCATTGGTGTCGAAGGCAAGCAGCAACACGCGCTCTTCGCGATGCAATCCCAATTTCAAGAGACCATCGCCGAACTTCTTAATGCGTTGAATGAGCTCCGCGTAGCTCATCGATCCGGCATCGTCAAAGTACGCGATCTTCGCGGCGCGATACGCGTTTAGCTCGATTATGTGGCGCGCAAAGTTGAAGTTTTCCGCAGGCAGCGGGACCGGCCACGCAACGTCAGGTGGCCCGCGCTCTTCAGGGCGGGGATGAGATATATTGCAGGTAACGGTAGCTTCTCCGGTTGCATCATGCAATAACATGCAATATATTGCACTTCATGGCAAGTGGCAAGCCGGCCCAAAGAGCGGAACCCCGCTTCGCGAGGACACAGATGAGTCAAGCAGCATCCCTGGACAACGCCACACCGCTCGCAGTTAGTTTCGAAACCCATCCGCATCGCTATCGGCATTGGAAGCTCAGTTTTTCCGGCTCGGTTGCCACACTGTCAATGGACGTCGCCGAGGATGGTGGGATTCGCTCGGGCTACAAATTAAAGCTCAACTCGTACGATCTTGGCGTCGACATCGAACTGAACGACGCCCTGCAGCGCATCCGCTTCGAACACCCCGAGGTGCGCACGGTGGTAGTCAGCAGCGCTAAAGACAAAGTCTTCTGCTCCGGCGCCAATATTTTCATGCTCGGTGCTTCAAGCCATGTGTGGAAGGTGAATTTTTGCAAATTCACAAATGAGACCCGTAACAGCATCGAAGATTCGAGCCGTCACTCGGGTCTCAAGTTTCTCGCGGCCGTCAACGGCTCCTGCGCGGGCGGCGGATATGAACTGGCGCTGGCGTGTGACGAGATTTATTTGATTGACGATCGCACTTCCACCGTCTCCTTACCGGAGGTGCCGCTGCTGGGCGTGCTCCCCGGGACCGGCGGTCTCACACGACTCACCGACAAGCGCAAAGTCCGCCACGATCTGGCAGATATATTTTGCACGACGGCCGAAGGCGTGCGCGGACAGAGGGCTAAGGACTGGAGGCTGGTGGATGAGCTGGTGAAACCCGCGGCCTTTGCGAACACCATTCGACGCCGCGCCCAAGAGTTGGCCGCCCGTAGCGACCGCCCAGCCAATGCCGAAGGCATCGAGCTTGCACCGCTTGACTGCCGCCGGACCGCGGACACTCTGGACTATCGAAACGTCTCGGTAAGAATACATCGCGCACGCCGGCTGGCCGAGTTGACAGTCCGCGGCCCGCGCGAGGCTCAAGCCGGCGAGATCAGCGCCATCCTGCAGGCCGGCGCTCACTGGTGGCCGCTCGAGTTTGCGCGAGAACTGGACGACGCCATCTTGAGTTTGCGCGTCAACGAACTGGACATTGGGACTTGGGTGTTTCGCAGCGAAGGCTCCGCGGATCTGGTGCTGCAATGCGACTCGGCTCTGGCGGAGCTAAAGGATCATTGGTTTGTACGCGAGGTGCTCGGGCTGTTGCGGCGCTGCCTCGCACGGCTCGAGGTATCGTCGCGCTCAATTTTCGCGCTCATAGAGAAGCATTCCTGTTTCGTGGGAACCGTGCTCGAAATCGCGCTGGCTGCCGATCGTATTTACATGCAGTCGCTGGCTGAGGCTGGGCCCTCCATCCAAGTATCAGGCCTCAATTTCGGCGCTTATCCCATGGTCAATGGCAAGTTTCGCCTTGCGCAGCGCTTCTATGAGGAGCAGCCCCCTCTCGATGCGGTTCAGGCAACATTCGGCACGCAAATCTCTGCCGCACAGGCGGTTGCGTTGGGTCTCGTCACCGCGGCACCGGATGATATCGACTGGCACGACGAAATACGCATCGCGATCGAAGAGCGTGCCAGTCTCTCGCCGGACGCACTCACCGGGCTTGAGGCAAACCTTCGTTTCGGCGCCGGCGAAACCATGGAAAGCCGAATTTTTGGCCGGTTGTCGGCGTGGCAGAACTGGATTTTCATCCGCCCCAACGCCGTCGGCGAGAAAGGCGCGCTCAAACTCTATGGCAAGGGCGAGAAAGCCGCCTTCAATTTCGATCGCGTCTGAACCCGAAGGCCATTTAGCAGGAGATTGCCCGATGTCTGCCATCGACTACTCGCAAGCCATTCCCAACAACGTGAATCTTTCCTCGGACCGAGTTCTACAGCGCGCGCTCGAGCAGTGGCAGCCAAATTTCTTGAGTTGGTGGGGTGACATGGGGCCCATCGGCGCAATGGCACACCAGGTCTACTTGCGCACTGCCACCAGCGCGCACCCGTCGGGCTGGGCGCATTTTGAGTATGTGAAAATGCCCGATTACCGCTGGGGTATTTTTCTTGCGCCGCAAGTCGTCGATCGGAAAATACATTTCGGCGAGGAGCTGGGCAAGAGCGTTTGGCAGGAAGTTCCGGGTGAGCACCGCGCTAACCTGCGGCGCATCATCGTAACGCAGGGCGACACCGAACCCGCTTCGGTTGAGCAGCAGCGGCAACTCGGACTCACCGCACCATCCCTCTACGATCTTCGTAACCTCTTTCAGATCAACGTCGAGGAGGGGCGCCATCTTTGGGCCATGGTTTACTTGCTGCATCGGTTCTTTGGTCGCGACGGACGTGAAGAGGCCGACGCATTGTTGCAGCGGCGTTCAGGGCATCAGGACAATCCACGCATTTTGGGCGCGTTCAACGAGGCGACGCCGGACTGGCTAGCGTTCTTTATGTTTACGTATTTCACGGACCGCGATGGGAAATTTCAGCTGTGCGCGCTGGCGGAATCAAGCTTCGACCCGCTGGCCCGTACGACCCGGTTCATGCTGACGGAGGAAGCCCACCATATGTATGTCGGCGAGTCGGGCGTGGCTCGCGTCATCGCGCGTACCTGCGAAATCATGAAGCAACACTCTATCGATGCACCTGATCAAGTCCGCGACCGCGGTGGCATCGACTTCGAAACACTGCAGCGCTATTTGAATTTCCATTACAGCGTCACCTTGGATCTATTCGGAGCCGACCAATCCTCAAATGCCGCGACGTTCTTTAGTTCGGGGTTGAAAGGCCGATTTGAGGAAGGCCGCCGGCAGGATGACCACGTCCTCAAAGGAAGCAGCTACAAGATTCTCGACGTGGTCAATGGCGCTCTTTGCGAACGAGAGATCCCGATGCTCAACGCCCTGAACGAAGTTCTGCGCGACGATTTCATAAGAGACTCGGAGAGCGGCGTGTCGCGTTGGAATAGAGTCATCGAGAAGGCCGGCCTGCCGTTCCGCCTGTCGGTGCCGCACAAGGCTTTCAACCGACAGATAGGCACTCTGTCGGGAATTCGAATTTCGCCGGATGGGCGGCCCCTTTCCGAACAAGACTGGGTCGCGAACATGAAGCAGTGGCTGCCAACGGCAAGCGATCGCGCGTTTGTCGCATCTCTAATGAAACCAGAGCGCGCGCCGGGACAATATGCCGGCTGGATCGCGGCGCCGACCCATGCCATCAACAAGCAGGCATTGGATCTCGAATACGTCCGCTTCAATTGATCGATGAAGATGACCGCGGCCAGCACCGAGACATTCAATCAGCACCTTATAGATCCCGTCATCTGTATTCGGTGCAACACGTGCGAAATTACGTGCCCGGTGCATGCCATCATCCATGACGACCGCAATTACGTGGTTGACCCGGAACTCTGCAATGGCTGTAACGCCTGCATTTCACCGTGCCCGACCGGGTCCATCGATAATTGGCGGCGGGTCAATCGGCTCGCCGCTTATAGCGTGAGGGAGCAGTTGGCTTGGGCGGAGTTGCCGGTGCAAGACGAAGTGCTCGTCTGCACCGAAGTCGAAGCAGATGCGCCCGCGAAAACTGTGGTTGCTCAAATCTCTTTCAATTCCCGCACCCCGCCGTGGTCCGCCGCGCAAGCATATACGAACCTCTATAATGTCCGCGCCGGCAGCCTCACTGCGACAGTTACGGGCAACCTGCGCGTAACCCAAGCCGGGCACGAAAACGACACGCACCACATCGTGCTGGACTTCGGCTCCACTTCGTTTCCCGTGCTCGAAGGTCAGTCGGTAGGAGTCACTCCACCGGGGAGCGATGGTGCGGGGCGTGCACATCCGGCGCGTCAGTATTCCGTTGCCAGTGCGCGCAACGGTGAGCGGCCCGGCTATAACAATATCTCGCTGACCGTAAAACGCGTACTGCAAGACCACAACGGCAACGCGGTGCGGGGGGTCGGCTCGAATTATCTCTGCGACCTAACCGTTGGCGACCAAGTGCAGATCATCGGACCCTTCGGTACGTCGTTCTTAATGCCTAATCATCCCGGCTCGAATATCGTCATGATATGCACCGGTACCGGGAGCGCTCCCATGCGCGCCATGACCGAGTGGCGTCGCCGCGTGCGCGCCAGCGGCAAATTCGAGGGAGGCAAGTTATTGCTGTTCTTCGGCGCACGCACCCCGCAAGAGCTGCCATATTTCGGGCCGTTGAGAAATTTGCCGGCAGATCTCGTTGACATCAACCTGGCGTTTTCCCGCGAAGACGGCAAGCCGAAAACGTACGTGCAAGATCTCATGCGGGAACGGGCGGCGGATCTCGCCGTTCTTCTAAAGGATCCGAATACGTACATATATGTCTGCGGCATTAAGGCAATGGAGAACGGGGTTCTGCAGGCGCTTCAGGATGTGGCGGAGGGAGCTGGTCTGCGCTGGGGGAATTTAGGCGCCGAATTGCAACGCTCCGCGCGGCTTCACCTGGAAACTTACTAAGCGCCGCCATGAGGACCTTCAGTAAGGGCCAAACTATTGATCTTTCGCAACGAGTGTAAAGGCATGGGACGACAGACGGTGAAGGGCATCAGAGTTTCGAAGTCGGCGGCGCCGGCCGTCGAGCCCATTCTTATTCGCCTCGGTGAAAGAATTCGAAATTTGCGTGCCATACGAGGGATGTCTCGCAAATCCTTGGCCGACGGTGCCGGCGTGTCTGAACGATTCTTGGCCGATCTCGAGTCCGGTGTCGGGAATGCTTCCATTCTACTTCTGAGCCGCTTGGCAGATGCGCTAGCCTTACCGCTGACGGAGATCGTCGGAGGCGATGGCTCGCGGCCCGAACTGAACCTTGCAGTGCAGTTGCTTTCGCGTCTAGACGATGCCGATCTTGAAGAATCGAGGCGTTGGCTTCAGGCTCGCTTCTCTGAAGTCACGCAGGCGGAGGCCAGAGCGACGCGGATTGCGTTGATCGGATTGCGCGGCGCGGGAAAATCTACGCTCGGCAAGAAGCTTGCCGCTGCCTTGCAATACCGCTTCGTCGAGTTGGATCAAACCATAGAAGAGCTGAGCGGCATGGATTCGACACAGATCCACAACATGCTGGGGCAGTCGGCTTACCGGCGCTATGAGTTCGAGGCCTTGCGGTCACTCGTCAGCGGCAATTCCAGAGACATCGTTGTAGCAGCGCCGGGAAGTATCGTCTCTGAACCTGAAACGTTTAGCTTCTTGCTGTCAAATTGTCGGTCAGTGTGGATCAAGGCGTCCCCAGAGGAACATATGGCACGGGTGATTGCGCAAGGCGACATGCGGCCCATGGCGGGGAATCGGGAGGCAATGAACGACTTGATAAGAATTCTGGCAACCCGCGATCCGCTGTACGCGAAGGCGGACATTGCAATTAGTACTTCGAACCGTTCGGTTGATGAAACCACTCTGGAGCTATTGCGTTCGATACGGCCGGCTTAAGCGCCCCGCGGTCGCGCAACTGGATAGGTCCAGGGTTCAAGACATACTGCGAGCAGGACGGTATGCTTCGAGTAGTATCCTTTGTGTCAGTCTTCGTGACGCTCAACCCAGTTTGTAAGGAATACACGCATGTCTGAATACGTGGGCTTTGGTACTGTCGCCGCGGATAAGCCGCTGTCGCAATTGACCATCAAGCGGCGCGATGTTGGAAAGGACGATGTAAAAATAGACATTCTTTTTTGCGGTGTCTGTCATTCGGATCTGCATTTTGCTCGCAACGAATGGCACTTCACCGTTTATCCCGCGGTGCCAGGCCATGAAATTGTCGGCCGCGTCGCCCAAGTGGGCAGCAATGTGCGCGACTTTAGCGTTGGAGATCAGGTCGGGGTCGGTTGCATCGTCGATTCCTGCCGCAGTTGCGCATCATGCCGCGAGGGACTCGAGCAGTACTGTGAAATCGGCATGACGGGAACCTATGGCGGCACCGAGAAAGTCATTGGCGGCCCCACCTATGGTGGCTATTCTCGCAGCATCATCGTAGATCGCAGGTACGTGTTGAACGTTCCAAAGGGCATGAACCTCGCGGCAACGGCACCGCTGCTCTGCGCGGGGATCACTATGTACTCGCCGCTGCGCCACTGGCAGGCGGGCCCTGGGAAGAAGGTGGGTATCATCGGCTTAGGCGGACTAGGGCACATGGGCGTCAAGCTCTCCCACGCCATGGGTGCGACGACCGCTCTATTCACAACGTCCGCCTCGAAGGTCGCGGATGGCAAGAGGTTAGGCGCCGACATCGTGATTTTGTCCAAATCAGCAGACGAGATGGCCAAACACGTGGCGAGTTTTGACTTGATCATCGACACCGTCGCGGTGGATCACGATTTGGGACCTTACTTTAATTTATTGAAACGCGACGCCACGATGGTTCAAGTAGGCGCGCCCGAAAATCCGCTGTCGATCAACGTATTCCCGCTCATTTTGAAACGGCGGCATTTCGTGGGCTCAGCAATCGGCGGCATTGCCGAAACGCAGGAGATGCTCGATTTCTGCGCGGCACACAATATCATTGCCGACGTGGAAGTGATTCCGATGCAGAAGATCAATGAGGCGTATGAGCGGATGCTGAAGAGCGATGTGAAATACCGCTTCAGCATCGATATGGCTACGCTCTAGCGGGGAGCGATGAGAGATGTATAGAAGAGCGTTTATCAAGAACCTTGGGCTCACGGCGACAGCGCTGGGCGCTATGCCGAGTTTCCCAGTGCGCCTTCTGGGCGCAGCTTCCGCGCAACAGTTCCTGCCGCGCAGTACTCCGGAGGAACAAGGCGTTTCTTCCGCAGGAATCCTGGAATTCTTGAAGGTGCTCGCGGACGCGAAACTCGAACTGCATAGTTTTATGCTGGTACGACACGGCCATGTGATCAGCGAGTGTTGGTGGGCGCCGTATCGGCGTGAGGCATTGCATTCGCTCTATTCTTTGAGCAAAAGCTTTACCTCGACTGCGATCGGATTCGCTGTGACTGAGGGGAAACTAAAGGTGACCGACCGAGTCGTCAGCTTCTTTCCAGATCAGCTGCCGGCAACCGTCAGCGACAATTTGGCGGCGCTAACCGTCGCCAATCTGCTGTCGATGTCAGCCGGGCACAAGACCGACTCCATTGCGACACTCGTCCGCAACGCGCAACAACCCGATTGGGCAAAAACTTTCCTTTCGCTGCCGATTGATTACACCCCAGGAAGCGTCTTTCTGTACGACACGGGCTGCACCTTCATGCTCTCCGGGATATTGCAAAAGGTCACGGGTCAAAAGGTCGTCGACTATTTACAGCCTCGGTTATTCGATCCCTTGCAGATACGGCAGGAGTCTTGGGAGACCTCGCCGCTCGGCGTCAACACGGGTGGATGGGGGTTGAGCGTGACAACCGAAACACTGGCGAAATTTGGGCAGTTCTACTTGCAGAGTGGCCAGTGGAACGGACAACAGCTGCTGCCCAGGCAATGGGCGTCAGAGGCCACGAGCTTCAAGATTCAGCAGCTCCCCCCACCGAATTCGGGTTCCGATCCTGCGAATCAGGCGGCGTCCCCGGCCGATCTCGCGGCGGCTCTCGCCAAACTCAAACAGAGCAGCGATTGGCATCAGGGCTATGCCTATCAATTTTGGCGCTGCCGGCACAACGCTTTTCGTGGCGACGGCGCTTTCGGTCAGTTGTGCGTCGTGATGCCGGATCAAGATGCGGTCTTCGTCGCCACCGCCGAAGTCAGCAATATGCAGGACGAACTCAATTTGGTTTGGGACCACATCCTGCCGGCCATGCACGACACGAAATTGGCCAAGGCGTCGACGACCATGAGTGCTCGGCTAAAGTCCGAGCTATCGACTGCCGCACTGCCGCTGCCCAAGGGCGATCTCAATCAGCCGATCGCTGCGAATATCAGCGGCAGAAAGTTTGCGATCGACGCCAATGATCTCGGTATACAAAGCGCGTCGCTGCAATTTAGCGGCGACATGTGCACCCTCAGTTTGAGCAGCGCGAGTGCTTCCTTCACACTCGAATGCGGCCTCGGTAGGTGGCGGGACGGCGCGACAAACCTTCCTGGCGAGCCGCCCGGCCTGCTGCCATACAACAGTGCCGATTTGAAATCGATCAAGGTTGCGGCGGCAGGCGCCTGGCAGGATGCGAATACCTTTCAGATGCGGTGGCATTTCTATGAGACGCCGCATCACGACACCGTCACGTGCACCTTTGAAGGCGACACCCTGCGGATAGAGTTCCTCAATAGCATCACCGAAAGCCTCGGCCCAAACCGCGCGCAGCGTCCTGACACGCGGCCGGTATTGAAGGGAACCCTATCGACTTAGTATCGAGCAAATCCGCTACTTTGCGAAATACGCCGGATGATCGATGTCGGCGATGAGCCCAGGCTGCTGAGGCTTCCAATCGAGCTGTGCGCGGGTCCGTGCGCTGGATGTCGGCGCGTCGATACTTGCGAACATCGCGAACCAGCCGAAGTGCTCGGCCGCTTCGGCGGGAGATTTCGACACGACCGGAATGTTCAAACGGCGGCCGATTACCTCGGCGATTTCCTTGAATGGCACTCCCTCTTCGGCTACCGCGTGCAGGTGCTGGCCTCTCTTTGTGCCGCGCTCGATCGCGAGGCGATAGACCCGTGCGGCATCCAGCCGGTGCACGGCCGGCCACCGATTTTGCCCCTCGCCAATATAAGCAGACACGCCTTTCTCGCGCGCGATGCCGATCAGGGTTGGAACGAAGCCGTGATCGCCGTGCCCATGTACTGAAGGGGCAAGCCGCACAGTCGATGCGCGTACGCCGCGTGCCACCAGCGCAGCCGCAGCCTCTTCCGATTTGCGCGGGAAAGGGGAGGGTTTGGGTGGCACATCCTCCTCGGTCGCGGTGCGGCCAGGAGAAAGCAGCGCCACACCGGAGCTGATAAGCAGCGGACGATCGGAGCCTTCGAGCACCGCGCCGATCGCTTCGATGGCGCGCTGGTCCTCCGCGCAGTTCTCCGCGAATTTAGAGAAGTCGTGGTTAAAGGCCGTGTGGATCACGGCATCCGATTGAGCGGCGCCCATCTTAAGGCTGTCCAAATCCGCGAGTGAGCCGCGATGGACCTCGGCGCGGGCAGTACTGAGCGCGCCCGCTCCTTTTTCCGAACGAGTCAGGCCGAGCACCTTGTGACCTGCGTTGATGAGGTCCGCGACGACGGCCGAGCCAACCCATCCCGTCGCCCCTGTGACGAATACACGCATAGCAAAATCTCCAGTTTGTCTTTCGAGGCCAGTGTCTGCGTTTACCCTATCCTGGTAAAGTAGTGACGTTATCATGGTATAACTGGTAATAGGATGAACCAACAGAACGGGAACGGGAGCGAGAGCTTGCTGGGTGCGTATTTAAAGGATCGCCGCGGAAAACTCGATCCAGGCGCGTTCGGCTTTCCATCGGAGCGCCGCCGCACACCGGGCCTGCGCCGCGAAGAGGTCGCGCAGCGCGCCAATATAAGTTCGACCTGGTACACCTGGCTCGAGCAGGGACGCGGCGGCGCGCCTTCGGCTGATGTGCTCGATCGGATAGCACGGGCCTTGATGTTGACGGATGTTGAGCGCGAGCACGTTTTCCTGCTCGGCCTCGGACACCCACCTGAGGTGCGCTACCGGAAAGACGACGGTGTCACGCCCCGATTGCAACGCGTGCTCAATGCACTCGAGCCAAGTCCGGCGCTCATCAGGACCGCCATCTGGGATGTGGTCGCGTGGAACCGGGCTGCTACCGTGATGTTTACTGACTATTCGGCACTCCCGGTCGAGCAGCGCAATATTTTGCGTCTTGTTTTCCTGGATCCCAAGGTCCGTGCTGCCCAGTACGACTGGGATAGCGTGGCGCGATTCGTGGTCGGTGCGTTCCGAGTGGATGCAGCTCGCGCGGGAGCGGCAGAGGAGGTGGAGCCTCTGGTCAATGAACTCTGTCGGCTCAGTCCGGAGTTCAAGGCAATGTGGCAGGACAACGATGTTCGAACCCATGGCGAGGTCGTCAAACACATACGGCATGCAGTTCTGGGCCCGCTCGCCGTCGAATACTCGGCATTCGCGGTCGATGGTCGGCCGGATCTCACCATGGTTGTCTACAATCCGACGACGCCTGCTGATGCGCAGAAGATTAAATCCTTGAGCGATTCGGCGGAGACCCCATGACTCTGACTGAGTTGAGCTACATCGTGGCATTGGCGCAGGAGCTGCACTTTGGACGTGCCGCTGAGCGCTGTCATGTCAGCCAACCCACCTTAAGTATTGCGGTCAAGAAACTGGAAGAGGAGTTGGACGTCACGCTGTTTGAACGTTGCAAGAACGGCGTTCAGATCACTCCTTTGGGTCAGCGCATCGTGGCGATGGCCGGCGGCGTACTCCATCAGTGCTCGGCCATCAAGGATGTCGCCGCTTCTGAAAAGGAGCAACTGCAGGGGCCCTTGGCGCTGGGCACTTTGGCCACCATTGGCCCCTATCTTCTGCCGCAATTCATTCCGCTATTGCAGAAAACGGCCGGCCAACTCTCCCTCTATGTCGAGGAGGGAAGTCAAGATTCGCTCAAGCTCAAGTTGCGCAACGGCGAACTCGATGCCATTCTCGTCACGGCGCCGTTCAGCGAACCTGACGTCGTGTCCCAACCTTTGTTCGACGAGCCCTTCGTGTTGCTGTTACCCGCCGATCACCGGCTGGCAAACAAAACGGTCATCGCCGCCGCCGATCTCGACCCGGCGGAAGTTTTGTTGCCGGGCGAAGGCGATCGTTTCCGCGATCAAGTGCTGGCGGCCTTTCCACACTTGAGTCCGCTGCAAGCGTCGGGGGACGGAGCGAGGCGCGATTTAATGCGCGGGAGCACGTTGGAGGCGCTGCGTCACATGGTGGCCTCGAAGTTGGGGGTGACGATCCTGCCGCAAACCGCCGCGGAGACGCCGGTGTACGCAGCCGACCTGTTAATAACGCGCCCATTCGAGAGCCCGGCGCCGAAACGCACGTTGATATTGGCGTGGCGGGTCAGTTTCCCGCGGCATAAGGCCATCGATGCTCTGCGCCGCACGATTCAGGCCAGCAGCTCGGCCTTCTGGAACTACAATACGGTTCGCACTCAGGACGCTCCCGGCGTGCTGGTGGAAAATCGGAACTGGTAATGCGGCCCATATCCAAAATCGTCATCGTCGGCGGCGGTACATCGGGATGGCTGGCGGCGTCCATGCTCTGCCATCATTTCAAGCGCGAGTTGTGCCAGGTCCAGCTGATCGAATCCGAAGAGATCGGCACGATCGCCGTCGGGGAATCCACCGTGCCGCCTTTCGTCGGTCTGATTCAGCGGCTCGGCATCGATGAACAGCAGTTCATGCGCGCCACCGAGGCAACGTACAAGCTGGGCATCCAATTTGTCGGCTGGCATCAGCGCGACAAGAAATACTTCCATCCCTTCGGCGTCATCGGCCGATCGATTGGAAATCACGATTTCTATCAATGCTGGCTCAAGGCGCGAGCTCATGGCGATACGTCTTCCCTGCTGGATTTTTCGCCCTGCAATGTCATGGCTGAAAATGGCCGGTTCTTCCCGCCGGCCGAAGCGCGTAACACACCCATTGGGGGCGCAAACTATGCGCTGCATGTCGATGCACTGTTGGTTGCGCGCTATCTGCGCGGCTACGCTGAAGCGCGCGGACTTGAGCGCACCGAGGGCAAAGTCACACGGGTGATGCAACGGGACGATGGTTTCATCCGAAGCGTGATGCTCGCCGATGGCCGAGAAATTCAAGGGGACTTCTTTATCGATTGCACGGGTTTCAAGGCGCTTTTGATCGGCCAGGCGCTTGAGGTAGGTTCCGTGGATTGGTCGAATTATTTGCCCTGCGACCGCGCCATCGTGACCAAGACCGCCGGCCAAAAGCCGCTGCTTCCCTCGACGCGCGCCGCGGCTCAGCCGGCGGGCTGGAGCTGGCAGATACCCTTGCAGCATCGCATGGGGCAGGGCTATGTGTACTCGAGCGCGTTCTGCAGCGACGCCGCTGCGAAATCGACGCTGATGCGCAGCCTGGGAGGAGCTGCCCTCGATGATCCGCGGGTCGTCCCGTTTACCACCGGGCACCGCAGAGAATTGTGGAAACACAATTGCCTGTCGGTCGGCCTTGCCTCCGGGTTTGTCGAACCGTTGGAGGCGACATCCATACATATGATTGCTCGTGGGATGGATTTTTTCCTGCGCTACTTTCCGGACTGCAACTGCGACTCCGCGCTGATTCGGGAATACAACCGTCGCATGGTGTCGGACTACGAGGAAATTCGTGATTTCATTGTTCTGCATTACAGCGCCACGGTCCGAGACGATTCGCCCTTCTGGCAATGGTGCAAGAACATCAAGCTGCCCGATTCGTTGCAGGAGCGAATCGAACTGTTCAAAGGCCACGGTGCGCTGCGCGAAGGGGTCGATGAGTTATTTCGGGGCTCCAGCTGGCAGTCCGTATTCGAAGGCATGGGCATCAGGCCGAGCGTGTACTCCCGGCGCGTGGAGAGCATGGATTACGCGGAGATCGCGGCCTCGTTGATCACCGCCAAGGCGGCCATCGCCGGCATGGTGGCTCACTTGCCGACTCACGAGGAATTCCTGCGAGCGCAGATCGGCTAGCGTGCCTGTTCCCCGGGCCCGCGAGCGAGCGACCGGCAATGCGATAGCGAAAATCTATCGGGACGCGATTGTTCTCTGGGGGGTGCGCTGCCTATGATGTTGCGTCTTCGCAACCGACGATACGCCGTGGATGAGTACGCCTTAAACCGCAGACAAGTAGTGCAAGGGCTCATGGCGGCCGCTTTGCCCTTAGGAGCACTTTCCTGCGGACAGGGATCGAATGGAAATACCCACGGTGCGCCCTTGGTGGTGGGCGGACTGCCGGTAACCTGCAATCTCACGCTTCCCGTGGCCTGTGTCTCCAAGGCCCGAAGCAATACGGCCCTCCCTGCCGGCCAGCCGCGTTTCGAATTCCAGTACAGCAAGTACAGCGGCTGGCCCGAGGTCAAGGAATCCTTGATGGCGGGCCGCATTCAGGCGGCGTACATGCTCGCGCCGCTGGTCATGGATTTGGCGGACAAAAAAGTACCGGTAAAAATCGTCTCGCTCGGACATCGCTCCGGTGCCGTCATCATGGTCAGGACCGATTCGCCGTACCTCACCTTCAAGCAGCTGACGGGTAAGCGAATCGCGATTCCCAGCCGCTTCGCGGTGGACTTTCTCTTTTTAAGAAAGATGCTGGCCCGGGAGAATATGACGCCGAGCGACATTCAAATCGTGGAGATGGCGCCCCCCGATATGCCGGCCGCGCTTTATGCGAACGCCGTCGACGCCTATTGTACGGGCGAACCCTTCGGGGCGGCCGCTCAGCAAGCCGGTTACGCGCGGCCGCTGCGCATGACGCGGGACGAGTGGCGCAACTACATCTGCTGCGTGCTGACCGTGCGTGAGGAGTTGATCCAGGAAAATCCGGCCATGGTTCAGGACCTCGTCAATCAAGTGCTGGGTGCCGGTGTATGGCTCGACCAGCAGCAGGAGAACCGCAACAAAGCCGTTACCATTGCCGCGGGTCGAGCGTTTTTCAATCAAGATCCAAAAATCATTCAGTTCGTGATGGAGAATCCCACGGACCGGGTGACCTACGGCGATTTGCGCATGATCCGCGCCGAGTTCGAAGACCTCATGCAGCTGTCGATGGCTGCGGGCACGATCAAACACCCCATCGCATACGAGACCTACGTGGATGAGACCTTTGCGAAAAACGCACGCGCCGCTGTCATCTCCTTGTGAGTCGTCGTGACATACGCGGCCCGCCCAATGCTCTGGGCTTGCATGCTGTTGTCCGTGACTGCGCGAGCCGGCGACGCCGATGCGCTCAAGGCCGGAGTTTTCAATCCGGCACGCGAGGCGCCGGATTTTTCCATTCGCGGATCTGACGGTGCGGCGCTCACTCTCAGCCACTATCGCGGCAAGGTCGTAGTTCTGGGCTTTGGCTACACCAATTGTCCCAATGTGTGTCCGGCCACGCTTGCAGTGCTCGCCATGGCGCATCGCAAACTAGGAGCGCTGGGATCGCAGGTGCAGGTCATCTATCTCACCGTTGATCCCGAGCGCGACAGCGCGGAACGGCTCAAGGAATACCTGGCTGCCTTCGACCCGACCTTCGTGGGCGGCACGGGCACCGCCGCGCAAATGGCAGCGGTGCGTTTAAGCTACGGCGTCTCGGCCCAGAAGCTCGGCAGCGGGAGCAACTACGCCGTCGCGCATTCGTCTTTTATCTATCTCATCACTCGTGAAGGCAAGCTGCGGGCGTTGATGCCCTTCGGGCACAAGGCAGATGACTACGTACACGACATTTCCATGTTGCTGAATTGAGCGTGAGTAGCGTGCGCCCGTTTCTCCAGCGCGGAAGCTTGATTCTCGTCGCCGTGGTCATGCTGAGCGGCGTAGCATGGGCGGCGTTCACCCCCGTCACCTTTGCTTCGCGGGAAGAAACGTTCGAAATTCCCAAGGGCACCTGGGCCCAGCGCATGGCGGGGAACAAGGTAGAGATTCTACCGTCCCGCGTATTTCTGACACTTGGCATCAGAGACGTATTGCTGCTGAAGAATCGGGATGATGTTCCGCAGATATTCGGTCCGACCTTGATGATGCCGGGCCAAAGCTTCCGCTTGCCGTTCGAAGTGGCCAGTAGCTATCAATTTGCCTGCACGGCACATGCGAGCGGACAAATGACCGTGGTCGTTGATGAGCAACCGGACACGCCTTGGCGGCGGCTTGTGTGGAGAACACGAAGAATTTTCAGAGTCGTTGCGTAAATGAACAAAATAAAAGGGAGCCTGCCGGCGATGGCCGTCATCGCAGTATTGCTGGCTGCGTGGTGGCTGATCGTCGTCGAGACCCGCAGCGTTATTTTCCCCACACCCTGGCAAGTGGTGACGGGCATCGCCGAGCTCATCAAGGATGGCACCCTGTTCACGCACATCGGTGCTTCGTTGATGCGTGTCGGCGTTGGGTTCTCTCTCGCGGTGCTGGTCGCCGTGCCGTTGGGCCTGTGGCTGGGTTGGGTCAAGGGCGCCTACGCCACGCTCAATCCGCTGTTTCAGATATTGCGGCCCATTTCACCGATCGCGTGGATTCCCATTGCCATTCTGTGGTTCGGCGTCGGCAACGCCTCGCCGATCTATCTCATCTTTATTTCGTCGGTATTTCCAATGATTGTGCAAACCACCGCAGGGGTACACACCATCGAGCGCCGCTATTTGCGTGCCGCAGAGAATTTCGGCGTCTCGCGCTACACGCTGTTTCGTCACGTCGTGATCCCCGCAGTGTTGCCGCAGATCATCGTCGGCATGCGCATCGGACTAGGTGTGGCGTGGCTGGTGGTGGTCGCCGCGGAAATGATTGCGCTGCGCTCGGGACTTGGATATCTCATCATCGATTCCCGCAACGCCGGCAATCGCTACGATCTCGTGATCGCCGGAATGATCATCATCGGGTTGATTGGATTGTTGCTGGATGGCGTAATGCGACTGCTCGAGGGGCTGAAATCGGTCAGGTGGCGCTATGCACACTAAGATCGAGGTGAACGGCATCCGCAAGGGATTCGCGTCAAACGGTGCAGGCCTACAGGTCGTCGAAGACGTCAGCCTCACCGTCGGGGACGGTGAGTTCGTTGCCATCGTCGGTCCGTCCGGATGTGGAAAGACTACGTTGATGAACATGGTCGCGGGGTTCCTGCAACCGGATGCCGGTTCGATTCTCATCGATGGCGTGCCGCGCACCAAACCCAATGCCAAGGGCATTCTTATTTCGCAGCAGGGTTCGGTCTTCCCCTGGCTTACCGTGCAGCAGAATCTGATGTTCGGACTGAATGATCATCCGCAGGCCGACAAGAAGGGGGTGGCCGATCATTACGCAGCCATGGTGGGATTGAAGGGCTTTGAGGGCAGCTACCCGCACGAGCTCTCGGGTGGGATGCTCAAACGCGCCGAACTGGCACGCGCGTTCGCCGTGAAGCCCGAGATTCTATACATGGACGAGCCGTTCTCGGCGCTGGATGCCTTGACGAACCTGCGCATGCGCAATGAACTGCTGCGCATCCTGGAGGAGGAGCGCCATACGGTCATGTTGATCACCCATGACGTGGAGGAGGCCATTCACCTGGCTGATCGGATCATGGTGCTGTCGCCGAGGCCCACGAGAATTCAAGCGATGTTCAAGGTGGATCTGCCGCATCCGCGCAAGCTGACCAGTCCCGAAGTGCAGGAACTACGCGTCGCGATCCTGCACGAGCTTGGCGTCGATCGGAATGCGGGATGAAGGCATCGAGCTACTGCGCCGTCCAACCGCCGTCGACCGGAATGGCCGTGCCCGTGATGTTGTGCGCGTCGGGGGCGCAAAGCCAGACCGCCAATCGGGCAATTTCCGCAGGGGAGGAGAGCCGGTGCGAAGGCTGCTTTTCAGCCAGCATCGCGTCGATTGCTGCTTGGGTGGACACGCCCAACTCTTCACGGCGCTCAGCAATCTGGGGCGCCACGAGTGCGGTGTCCACCCACCCGGGACAGATGCAATTGATGGTAACGCCGCCGCTTTCCGCGCTGCCGATGTCGGCATATTCGAGGGCCGCGACTTTCGACAGGCCGACGAGTCCGAATTTGGCCGCGACATACGGCGCCTTACTGACGGAGGCCACCAGACCATGCACGGAGGCGATGTTGATCACGCGCCCGTAGTTGGCTTCGGCCATCCGCGGCAGGGCATGGCGCATGGTGTGAAACGCCGCCGACAGATTGACCGCGAGAATGTCCGCCCACACCTCTGGGGTGATCGCGGCGATCGGCGCGGTGTGTTGAATACCGGCGTTGTTCACGAGGATATCGAGGTGGCCCCACGCGAACACCCGTGCCATCAAGGCGTCGATTTGATTCACGTCGCGCAAATCCCCGCCAAAGTAACTGACATGGGTGGTTCCCGCGGCCTGAAACTCCGCAAGCAATTGAACTGCTTCGGCGGGCTCGATGAGTCCATGCGCCGCGACGCGGGCGCCGGCCTTTGCGAAGGCGAGGGCTATGCTTTTACCAATGCCGCGGTCCGCGCCGGTGATCAACACCGATTTGCCGCGCAGTTCCGTCGTCACGTCTGAATGTCCGGCACGGCTTTAGCCCAAGACGCTGACGGCTGGCGGCATTCCTAACCAGAACTTGCGCAGCGCTCCATGAGGGTCGCGCTCGATCCGGGTGTTGCGGTCGAACACCTGCGTCGAACGTTGCAAAGCATCGAAGGGCGGCCACTGAGGAATCTGCGAATTGTTCGGATCACCGGTCTTGGCGAACGCCAGAAATGCCGACGCCAGGGCGTCGCACATGCGACGCGCATCGGTTGCGCCGCTGCCCAAGATGGCATCACGCTCGTTGTGCATCGACGCGGCGACATCCATGGCATGCGCGGCGCCGAACTTTCCGTCGAACGCCGGGCAATTCCATTCCCACAGATAGGTGTAGACAGCGGCGCGCTGACGCGCCGCCTTTGCCTCGGCCTGCGCATGCGCGAATCGGCGAAAACCGGCATCGGTAATCATTTGCGCATGCAAGAGATAGGGCGACTTGGTCGGGAAGTGCTCGCGGTAGGTCTTTTCCAGCAACGCCGTTTTGGCGCCATAGCTCGCCGACAAGGTATCGGTGAGCTCCTGTTCCGTCATGGCAAATCGATCAAAGAACAGGCCGGCGTCATCCAATGTCGTAGAAATGATCAGCGGCACGTGGTCGGACATCGATGCGACTTGATTTTCCAAAGGATGCGCGGGAATGTGCGTGCCGTCGACGACGGGCGCGAACGCAGGCGCGCCAATGGCTGTTTGCGCCGCCAGAATTTGCGTCCACGGCAAGTCTTTAATTCGATCGAGAGTCGCCGGTGTCAGGCCAAGCTGTCCGATGAAAGCCTGCGAGACCTGCGCCGCTGCTTCCCGGGGCATATGCGACACGAGTGATCCGCTCTGAATCGCAGCCTTGTGAAATAAACCTTGTGCCGCCGGCATCGCCAACAGCGTGCTCACCTTCCAGCCGCCGCCGGACTGTCCAAAGATCGTGACGCAGTCAGGATCTCCACCGAAGTTCTCGATGTTCTCACGCACCCACTTAAGGGCGGCCACGAGATCCAACATGCCCGCGGTGCTGGCATCGGCCCAAGGGCCCGAGGGGTCCAGGTCCTTAAGATTCAAATACCCGAAGCTCGATAAGCGGTGCGTGACGCTGACCACGACGACATCGCCCCATTGCGCGAGCCGGGCGCCGTCGTACATGGGGTGATTGCCCGAGCAGATCGCGAAGCCGCCGCCGTGAATGCAAAACAGCACCGCGCGCTTATCCTGGCGGCCGGTTCCGGGTGTCCAGATATTAAGGTGCAGGCAGTCCTCGCCCATTCCGCCGA
>JAXDQK010000194.1:0-3934 GCA_034667905.1 Gammaproteobacteria bacterium
GCAGGTAGCGCTCATAGTTCCGGTCGCTTGGCCGCAACAGCAAGGCCTCGTTCGTCGCCAGGTTCGGCAATTTTGGCAACGGCGCATCGCCGGCACGCGCCGCGGTACCGATCACCGCGGGCGCGAAGACGGCGGCTGTTGCGATCGTCCTCAGCGAATCGCGCCTGGTCAAAGGCAACCTCGGCATCGTGTGTGTCTACCTTTCTGGCACCGCCTGCATCAGCAGCGCGAGCGCCTTTCTGAAGTTCGCATCCCCGGCTTCTTCGCCCTTGTAGTGGCCCATGCGCACCACGACGAGATGGTGCGACGGGATGATCAGCGTAGTTTGGCCACCGGAGCCAGCCATGTAGTAGGCGCTTCGCGGCACCGGAAACGCATCGTTGGTGTTGATCCAGAACAAGCCACCGTAGTTAGGGCGGTGGTCGGCCGTCCAGGCGGGCGCGGGCGTGCTCACAAATTTCGTGAACCCTTCGGGGAGAAGGCGCGCGCCATTCCACACGCCACCCTGCAGATAAAGATTGCCGAGGCGCGCCCAGTCGCGCGCAGAGCCGAGCACATAGCCCTGGTCGAGGAAATTCCCGAACGGGTCGGTCTCGAGCACCATGGTGCGGACGCCGAGCTTGTCGAACAGCGCCCGTTGCGGGAACGACAGGTATTCCTCGCCGCGCTTATTTACGGCAAGCCGCACCAGATAGCTGACCAGTGCCGCATCGCTGTTGTGGTAGCGCCCGATTGTGTTGGGCGGCCACTGCAGCGGCCGGGTTGCGGCGTAGCGATAGGCGTCGATTCCGCCCGTGTAAAGATACACATGATCCGGGTACGTGCCGGCGGGATCGTAGTCGGGATCTTGCGGTGCCTTGAAACGCAGGCCGCTGGACATGTGCATGAGGTCGGCAATGCGGATTTTAGCGCGCGGGTCGCCGGCGGATTGCCATTCGGGAATGGGGGCGGGTTGCTCCAGTCGGTAATCACCTTGTTCGACCAAGATGCCCATCAGCGTGGCCGGAATGCTCTTGCCCATGGACCAGCTCTCCAGGGGCGTCGTGGAGACGATCCCCTCGCCATAGCGTTCGGCGATGAGTCGGCCGCGCCACGTCACGACGAATGCGGCGGTCAGCGAGTCCCGCGACCCGAATGCAGCATCGACCGCTTGCTTGAGCTTCTTCTCGTCGATCTGTCTCGGAAGCGGCTGCGCCGGCAGCAAGTTGCCCATCGGCCACGGTTCGGTCGAGGCATCCGGCAATGCGCCGCTGACGGTAAGCGGGGTGAAATGGACCGAGCTTTCTCCGAGCGGCAGCGTCACGCAGCCCTGGCTGCCTAGATATTTTGCGATGCGCGTGATGCCGCTGGCTGTCGTGATGTGGACCTCCTGTTTGAGGCGATCGATCACCGGCCTGCCGACCTTGGCGCGTTCGGCGTAGGGCGCCGTGAAATACCCCACGTTCTCGGCGGCGAAGTCGGGCGAAAGGCCGGTCATGAACACCGCCGAGCATGTGACCTTGGCGTAGCCGGCGGCGTGATGGACCAGCGGATCGCCCGGCGGCGGCACATAGGGCGTGGCGAGCTCGAACGATTTCGCGCGCGCAATCAGGTACTCGCGCGGAGAGAGCAATCTCTGGGACGCCACGGAGCCAGCCGCCATCATCGCCGCCGTGGCCAGCACGAGACAGGCAAGTGTCCTTGTTTTCATTGGCACAGCCGATTGCGCGGAATGATCCGCGGGCTCAGGCGATTTGTCGTCAGGACGGGACAAGTCAGCTCCGCGAGCCAAGGATCAACCGACCGGCACGCTTTGCGCGTGTCGAAACACGTTCCCGGGGTCGAAAGCCGCCTTGATCTGCTTGAGGCGACCGAGGTTCGGACCCCAGTAGGCGCGCTGCCAGTCGGTCAAATCGACATCACAATAGTTGACGTAAGCCGCCCCGGAAACGTGCGGGCGCATGGCCGCATAGACGTCAGCCATGTCTTGCAGGCGCCGTTTGGTGTCGGTGGGGTCGGTCCATTCGCTGATGTATTCAATACAATAGGCGGCGGCGCGGTACGGAAAGGCGGTCGCATCGGCCGCCATGCGCGCTATGGCGCCCCCATAGGGATCGCATATGAGCGAAACCGTTTTTCTGGCATTGATCTCGTGCATCAGGGTCGCGAGCACATCATGACTCAAGGGCGCAAGGACGCAATCCGATTTTCCCTTCATCGGCCCGGATGTGTATCGAAAGCCGTCGCGCCCGGCGAGGAGTTTGACGGCCGACAGGTGCGACATGGGTAGGATGGTAGGCGAGGACGAGAGTATCTTGAGCTCGCGCCGAAGCTGTCCTAGCGAGCCGATCGATTGGCCGGAGCACTGCAGGCGCAGCCCGCCGCCGGCCGGATCGCGCATCACCACAAGCGTAGCATTGATTGAATCGGGGGCACGCGGCGCCCAGCTCTGCCAGTCGGCCATGATGGTGGCGGCACCGTCGGGAGAGAGATGCCGCCATGCCATATGAAAAACGAGCACGTCCGAAACGGCATGCAGTTGCAGGCGATATCCGGTGGCCGCGCCAAAGCTCCCGCCACCGCCTCCGCGGCAAGCCCAGAACAGATCGGAATTCTCCTGCGCGTCCGCGCGAATCTGTCTGCCCTCTGGATCGATGAGGTCGACCGCGATGAGGTTGTCGCTGGCGAGGCCGAGGGGGCGAGCCAGATGCCCGTAGCCGCCGCCGAGCACGTGACCGGACACGCCGATCGTCGGACAGCTGCCTGCGACCAGTGCAAGCCCCTGCGCTCCAGCCTTGAGGTATACAGCCCCGAGCGATGCGCCGGCCCCGACAGTGGCGGTCCTGGTCGCGGCATCGATTGCGACCTGATCGAGCATCCGCGTGTCAATCACCACGCTATCGCTTTGCGAGAATCCTTCAAAGCAATGGCCCCCGCTCCGCAAGGCAAAAGGGAGGTCATGGTCACGGCACCAGTCGACCAGCGCGCCGATGGATCGAGCTGTCCTGCACACCGCGCGCAGCTGCGGCCGCAGGATAGTTCGGGCATTGAACGCCTTCTGGTATCGCTCGAACCGGGTGTCGCCGTCACGCAGCAGCACGGCGTCCGCTGTGGGCACATCGGGAAGTGGGGGCAGGGTCCCGGCAGTTCGGCCGGGACCGAGCAGGGCGGGAGAGGAGAGTGTAGTGGCAGCGATCCCTCCCAGCAGGTGCCGCCGCGTCACATCATGAGCCATGCCGTATCTCTATCACAACGCGCGTCAGCTGTGCTTTGGGTCGATTGAGGCGCTTTTCGAGAAAAATCCGGGGGTCACGGTTGGAAGCCGATCGAGCGCGCCAGCGAAAGAAATCCACTTATACTTCACTGATTTTGTGCTCAACCGGGGTGGGGTCCAAGTTGGTTGGACGCCGATTCACAGCTAGCGGGGGTTTGGGCAGCAAAGCTCCGGGGAGCGAGACTGCTGGGAGGGCCAGCACGTCTACCACATCCCCCGGCCGGGTGACCGGTTCGGGTCAGGTGCAGCGGTTCGGGCCCCGTTCGCCGACCGTCCGGTTTACCCTCCATTACCGACATCCTCACCACGAGCTGCCGGTTCGGGCCATTCGGCTGTGCAGGTCCGCTCGGCCAGTTCGTCCCGGGAGGCGGCATTTGCGCACGCACGATCGGGCGCGGCTTCGACTTGTTCGAACCGCATGGTGCCGTGCAATGCAACTAGACGACCGATTCCTTGAATCCGGAGGTTCTTGATAAGCGGTGACGGGTGGAACCGGAAGAATCTGGGCGGATTCCTCGTTGTAATGACGTGACGAGGAGTTCCAAGATGGCAGGATGGCGTCAGGTGGTTGAGTTGGCGATGACCAACGAGGAGGTTGCGAGGCTGGCGGCGGTATCGCGTTCGCGCACGGAACCTGCGAGCCGGGTGGAGCGGGCGCAAATGCTTCTCGCCTACTGGGAG
>JAXDQK010000195.1:0-17674 GCA_034667905.1 Gammaproteobacteria bacterium
CGAAGTTCAAAGACCGCTTTTTTGCCTTGTGGAACAAACGCTGAAACTTTAGCGGCTTTGAGCCGCCAGGAATCGAGCGCCAGCGTCGATTTACCCCAACGCATTTCCGTGATCGGCACGTACGCTCCGGTATCGGCGTCAACGACCCGGGTGTCGCCTGTGACGCACTTTCCCAAGCACACCGTCAACACGCTGCGCGGAATTCGAAAATATTCCACCGTGCTCGCGAGCGCAAACGAGTTCGGTGGAATGATGCAAACGGGACCTTTGAAGTCAACGAAGGACTTTTCGTCGAAGGCCTTCGGATCCACGATGGTGGAATTGATGTTGGTAAAAATCTTGAAGTCGTCGGCACAGCGCACGTCATAGCCGTAGCTCGACGTGCCGTAGGAAACGATCTTGTGGCCATTGGCGACGCGAACTTGTTCCGCCGAGAAAGGCTCGATCATGCCGTGTGCGGCGGCCATGCGCCGGATCCAGCGATCGCTTTTTATGCTCATTAGGTTGCTTCGATCGTTATTTTTGGGAAGGCTCGGCTGTAGTCTTTGTTCAACGTGGCCAGGCGCGCAGCCGTGCGTCGCGCCATGAGGAAGTAGGCGCGAGCGCGTTCACTGTCAGGCTCCGACACGATGGTCGGTGCGCCGCCGTCCGCATCTTCGCGAATCCGGATGTCCAGCGGCAATTCGCCCAGCAACTGCACGCCATATTGGGCCGCCATGCGCGCCCCGCCGCCGCTGCCGAAAATGTGTTCGAGGTGACCGCATTGGGAGCAGACATGCAAGCTCATGTTCTCCACGACCCCGAGCACCCGTACCTCGACCTTCTCGAACATCTTGAGCCCCTTGCGGGCGTCCAATAGCGCGATGTCCTGCGGGGTGGTGACAATGACAGCTCCGCTGACGGGTACCCGTTGTGCCAGCGTGAGTTGGATGTCGCCGGTTCCGGGCGGCATGTCGACCACCAAGTAGTCCAGATCGCCCCACGTGGTGTCGCTGAGCATCTGGGTCAGCGCCTGAGTTACCATCGGACCGCGCCACGCCATCGGTTGCTCCTGGTCGATCATGAAGCCGATGGACATGACTTCGACGCCGTGCGCCTTGAGGGGCGTCATGTGCTTGCCGTCTGGGCTAACCGGCCTCGAGCCGCTCAGTCCCATCATCAACGGCTGACTGGGGCCATAAATATCGGCATCGAGCAGACCGACTTTGGCGCCCTGAGCGGCCCAGGCCAGGGCGAGATTCGCCGCAGTGGTGGATTTTCCGACGCCGCCTTTGCCGGACGCGACGGCAACGACGTTCTTGACGTTCGCAAGCGGCTTGAGGGTGCGCTGCACGGCGTGCGCCGTGATTTGGGCCTTAAGCTTTAGCTCCAATTGGGCATCGCCTAAGACCGGTTTCAGGTACGCCTGGAGGGCCGCCTGCAGTTCATGCGAGTAATCGGCGCATGGGAAACCCAATATCAGCTCTACCGCCACCACCCGGGCGCGGGACGTGACCGATCCGACGGCCTTGGCCTCGCCTAGGGTCTGGCCGAGGTACGGATCAGGATAGGTACTTAAGCTCTCGCGGATCACATTGTCCGCGGCAGGAGATTGATTCATAAGAACTGTCAATTGTACCGCAGGCAGCGAAAAGCGTGACGTATGGCATAATTCTATATTGAGAAACAAGACTAGGGAGGGCGCCTGATTTTAGGGTAACAATGGGCAGTTCTCTCGGGAAAATCGTCAACTTAGGCGCAGAATGAGTTTATTCGCCAATTACCGTGCCGATCGGCTTATCGCCGAACTCAAATCCAGCGGCAATCCTGGCAGCCCGGAGGCACAAAAGTCACTGGAGAAATTGGTTGCGCTGGGTTCCGATGCCATCGAGCCCATCGTCGATGCGCTGGCAACCTCGGAAAAGCGCGAAACGACCGCGTATGTCGAGGCGCTTTCTCGGCTGATCGATGCCAAAACCCTCCCAACCTTGTTGCGGATCATGTCGGAGGCGAACGGCCGTGCCATGTCGGGAATAGCATGGGCGTTGTCCTCGAGTAAGAACTACCCCGCGCACGCATTGCTCGACGCACTGAGCAAGCCCGGGATGCCCAAGCAGGCGCTCCTCGATGTCATCGCCGCTCAGAAAACACGCTATGCGGTGCGCGAACTGCTGAATGCCGCCTATACCCAAGAGCCCAGCGAACGCAACGGACTGTTCAAAATCATCGGCGAAATAGCTGACGAGTCCTCAGTCGATGACTTGGTCGCGAGGATCGAGGGCAAGGATCCGGTCGCGCGCCTGCACATCATCAACGTACTGGCCCGCTTCAATCTGCCCAAGGTGCAGCAGGCGGTGCAGAAACAGCTCAAGGACAGCAGCAAATTCATCCGCTCTGCGGCGTTGTCTGCGCTTGCCAAGATGGACGGCTCCTTCGATATGCCCTTGATCGTGGGTATGCTGCGCGACCCTGAAATCGAGGTGCAAAACAAGGCTGTCGACGTCGTCGTCAAGGTCAACCATCCGGAGACCATCAAGTACCTGGTCGAAGTGCTCAAGGATGAAAACGAATACGCTCGGCGTGCCGCGGTAGAAGTGCTGAATGTCGTCGGCACATCGAAATCCGTCAAGTATCTGCTGGAAGTCATCGCCGACAGCGATTGGTGGGTGCGAACACGCGCCGCCGATGCCTTGGGCAAAATCGGCGGCCCGCGGGTGGTCGACGCCGTTCTCACCCTCATCAAGGATGAGAATCAAGACATACGCCGCGCCGCTATCGAAATCCTGAATCAGACCAAGGATGAGCGCGCCGTGGCCCAGCTCATCGAAGCCACCCGGGACCCTGACTGGTGGGTGAGCGAACGCGCCGTCGATGCGCTGGCGGAAATCGGCACCTCCAAAGCCTTGCCGCGGTTCATTGACATGTTGCAGGGCGAGGCGAAGTCGCTGCCCACGGTAATCAGGGCCATCGGAAAGATTGGCGACCAAAAGAGCCTTGAAAGCCTTTTGCCCATGTTGTCCCGCTCGGAAAACGAAATCAAAGTCGAGGCGATTGCCGCTGTGGCGAAGCTCGCCGATGAGCGCCGCGCCGATACCATCCGCGTGCGGCTGCAGGCTGTGTCCGCTGCCAGCCCCGATGGAACATTGAGCCAGGCGGTCGCGCGCGCCATTCAGGAGTTGGACAATCGTTTCTCCACGCAGCAGCTGGCGGCGAATCAGCGTGCCGAGAAGATGCAAGAGCCGGCCAAGACCCTGCTGGTCGACAATGCGGCATTGGCAAGCGCCGTCAAGCAGAGCGAAGATTCCTCGGCGACCGCCAGGCTGGACATTGCGACTTTGACGCCGGGAGACATCATCGAGGGCCGCTACAAGTACATCGAAAAGATCGGCAAGGGCGCATTCGGAACGGTATTGCTCATGGAGGACACCGTCGTCGAAGAGCGTTTGATCCTCAAATTCTTGAATTCCAACGTCTCCTCGGACGAGGAAATGATGAAGCGCTTCGTGCACGAATTGCGCTACAGCCGCAAAATTACCCACAAAAATGTCATCCGCATTTACGATTTCTTGTACATCCGCGGCAATTACGCGATCTCCATGGAATACTTTCCCTCGCACACGCTGGGCGGAGAAATCGTCAATGAGAAGCCTGTGGAGCTCAAGCGTGCGGTTAAATTTGCGATCGACATCGCCACCGGCATGCAGGTCGCGCACCAAGCAGGCATCGTGCACCGCGACTTGAAACCGGCAAACGTGCTGATCGACAACGACCTACTGCTGAAAATAGTCGACTTCGGCGTTGCCGCCGCGCAGACCCAAGGTGATACCCAATTGACCAAGACCGGCTATGTCATCGGGTCGCCGAAGTACATGGCGCCCGAACAGATCTTGGGCAAGAAGGTCGACGAACGGGCCGACATCTACAGTCTCGGCGTCATCATGTATGAGATGTTCGCCGGCGTACCCCCCTACTCGCGCGGCGATCACATGTCCGTCATGTACCAACACGTCCAGGGCAAGGCGCGCCAGCCCATCGAAATCAATAAGGCATTGCCGCCGGAGTTGAACAGCCTGGTCATGAAATGCATGTCGCTGGACAAGTCAAAACGGGCGCAAAGCATGGACGAATTACGCCTATCTCTCGAAAAATTCCTCTAGCGCTAGACGTAGCTCACGTTTGTAGGGCTTGCCGCCCCTAAAAGCTCGAAAATCCAATTGCTTGCGGGTAGCCTTACGCGTTATGGCAAGAATCGACGCATTCCTCAAGTTGGGTGTGGCTCAAGGCTGCTCGGATCTGCACCTTGCGGTGGGGATACCGCCCATGCTGCGCATGCATGGGGACCTCATGCCGATCAAGTTTCGCAATTTGGCCGATGCCGAACTCGAAGCCTACATCACGGAGTTGCTGACCCAATCGCAGCTCAAAGTGCTGCGCGAAGGCAACGATCTGGATTTCTCCTACGTGTCCGGCGAGGGCGGCCGTTTTCGAGTGAATGTGTTTCGCAAAGAGACCGGCATCGGCGCGGCGTTTCGAGCGATTCCCACCACCATGCCGAGCATCGAGCAGTTGGGTCTGCCGCCGATCGTCAAAAAACTGTGCGACTACCACCAAGGAATGATTCTGGTAACCGGCTCGACCGGCACGGGCAAAACGACCACCTTGGCCTCGATGATCGATTACCTGAATTCGACCCGCTCGCTCAACATCATCAGCCTCGAGGATCCGATTGAATTCGTTCATCGCAGCAAGACCAGCCAGGTTATCCAGCGAGAACTGGGCACGCACCTGCCCTCATTTGCCGAAGGCGTGCGCGCCGCGATGCGCGAAGATCCGGATGTGATATTGGTCGGCGAGCTTCGCGATGCCGAAACCATTGCCATGGCGATGACCGCGGCGGAAACCGGCCACCTGGTACTGGGGACGCTGCACACGACCAGCGCCACCAAGACCATCGACCGCGTCATCGATGCGCTGCCCACCGATGAGCGCGAGCAGACCAAGAGCTTCTTGTCCAACAGCCTCATCGCCGTCATCACACAGGTTTTGCTCAAGACCCCGGACCAACGCGCACGCCGGGCGGTGTGCGAAGTCATGGTGCTGACCAAGGCGATCGGCAAGCTCATCATGACCGACCAAACGCACCAAATTCCCAGCCAGCTGCAAATGGGCAAGGAGTACGGGATGCAGCTCATGGATCAAGCCTTGCTCGCGGCGATCAATGCCAAGGAAGTCGATCCGGAGCACGCCTATAGCTACGCATCGGACAAGCGTCAATTCCAGCGTTTCGTGACCGACATGTCGGGCGCGCCCGTCTCCGAACCAGTTGCCCCGGGTTAGAGTTCCGTGCCGGCAATCGACCAATACTTGACGCAGGTGCTCGAACGAAATGGCTCGGATTTGCACTTTTTGGCCGGGGATCCGGCCCGCGTCCGTCAATACGGCGAACTGAAAACCATCACCGACCAGCCGTTGGTGGCGGAAACGGTGAAAACCACCCTGTATGAAATCATGCCGAAGCTGGCGGTGGAGCGGTTCGAGGCCAAAGACGGCACCGACTTTGCCTACGCCATACCGGGCGTGGCGCGCTTTCGCGTCAACGTCATGCGGCAGCTCAACGGCATGGGGGCGGTATTTCGGGCGATTCCGTCGAAAGCCAAAACCGCGGAAGAATTGAAGCTGCCGCCCGCGGTCATGGAACTGTGCCACATCAACAGCGGCTTGATTTTGGTCACCGGCAAGACCGGCTCCGGAAAGTCGACCACCTTGGCCGCCATGATCGATGACATCAACACGCGCGAGAAAGGCCACATTCTGACCATCGAGGACCCGATCGAATTCGTGCACACGCGTAAGAATTGCCTCATCAGCCAGCGCGAGATCGGCGTGCATGCCGCCTCGTTTGCGTCCGCCTTGAATTCGGCTTTGCGCGAGGATCCCGATGTAATTCTGGTGGGCGAGCTGCGCGATTTGGAAACGATGAGCATTGCGGTCACTGCGGCGGAAATGGGTATTTTGGTCATGGCAACCCTGCATACCAACGGCGCGGCCGCCACGGTCGATCGATTGGTGAATGCGTTTCCAGCCGACAAGCAGCCGCACGTGCGCACCATGCTTTCCACGAGCCTGCGAGGAGTGGTTTCGCAGCAGCTGATTCCGAAACCCGACAAACAGGGCCGCGTTGCGGCCTTGGAGATATTAATCAACACGCCGGCAGTCGCGAATCTGATCCGTCAGGGCAAAATGGATCAATTGGAAAATGCCATGCAAAGCGGCTCTGCTACCGGCATGAAGCTGATGGACATGGCGATCCAGGCGTTGCTGGATTCACGCCAGATTTCCGGCAACGAAGCCTTCAAAAAGTCGATAAACAAGGCCAGATTCGAACAGTTTCGCGAAGCGTCCTAGGGACCTGGCGTTTATTCGCGCACCGCCGCCGCCGGCCTCCGCCCTTGGCGCGACCGCCTGCTCTTGGCATGGCATAATTTGGCATGACCCAACGACGCAGAATTCTTGTCACCAGCGCGCTGCCCTACGCAAACGGGCCTTTGCACTTAGGCCACATCCTCGAGACCATCCAAACCGACATTTGGGTGCGCTTTCAGAAGTTGCGCGGCCACGAGTGCTATTACGTCTGCGCGGACGACACCCACGGCACTCCCATCATGCTCAAGGCGCAATCGGAAGGTATCAGCCCGGAGCAGCTGATCGCCCAGGTCAACATCGAACATCAACGCGATCTCGCAGACATGTTGATCGGCATGGACAACTTCGGCTCGACGCATTCGGCGGAAAACAAGGTGCTGTGCGATCGCATGTACTTGATGCATCGAGACGCCGGGTATATCGAAAAGCGCAGCGTTCGCCAAGCCTATGACGAGACGGCCAATATGTTTCTTCCGGACCGTTACGTCAAAGGGATTTGTCCCGTGTGCGCAACGCCTGACCAGTACGGGGATTCGTGCGAAAACTGCGGCTCGACGTATACGCCCGCCGATCTCAAAAATCCGATTTCGGTGGTCAGCGGCACGGCTCCGGTCTGGCGCGAGTCGGAACACTATTTCTTCAAGTTAAGCGCCTTCGAGAAACCCTTAAGCGCGTGGGTCAGGAGCGGCGCCGTGCAGGAGAGCGTTGCGCGCAAGCTCAATGAGTGGTTCTCACAAGGCCTGCGCGATTGGGACATATCGCGTGACGCGCCCTACTTCGGCTTCGAAATACCGGGAGCGCCCGGCAAGTATTTTTACGTTTGGTTCGATGCGCCGATCGGCTACCTCGCAAGCTTTACGCAGCTGTGCGCACGCACCGGCTTGGAATTCGATGATTTTCTCAAGGTGGACTCGACCGCGGAGCTGCATCACTTCATCGGCAAGGACATTTTGTACTTTCACACGTTGTTTTGGCCTGCAGTGCTGCAGGCGTCCGCCATGCGCCGCCCGACCGCCGTGCACACCCACGGATTTCTAACCATCAATGGCCAGAAGATGTCGAAGTCGCGCGGCACCTTTATTACCGCGCGCCGCTACCTGCAGAATTTTCCCGCCGAGTATCTGCGCTATTACTTCGCCGCCAAGCTGGGTTCCGGCATCGACGATATGGACATGAACCTCGATGAATTCGCCACGCGCCTGAATGCAGAAATCGTCGGCAAGTTGGTGAATATTGCCAGCCGTTGCGCGGGATTCATCACCAAGACTTCTGCCGGAAAGCTGGCGGACGCTTTGGCCGACAGCGAGATGTATGCTTCATTTGCGGCCGCGGGCGAAGCGATTGCCAAAGCCTACGAAGGCCGCGATACGGCCGGCGCTGTCCGCGACATCATGGCGCTCGCCGACCGCGCCAATCAGTACGTGGATTCGCGCAAGCCTTGGATGCTCGCGAAAGACCCCGGCAACGTTGCCGAGGTGCAAAGCGTTTGCACGCAAGCCTTGAATCTTTTCCGCGTGCTGATGATTTATCTTCAGCCCGTATTGCCGCAAATGTCGGCTCGCGCGGGTGCGTTCTTTCGAGAGCCGGACTGGGCTTGGTCTGATGCGGCCAGACCGCTTCTGTCCACGACCATCAACGCGTACGAGCCTCTGGCTGTCCGGCTCGATCCGAAGGCGGTAGCGGGCCTGGTTGAGCCCGAGGCCGTTGCATCATCCTCGGCGATTGCGGGGGCATCGGACGCGGCAACCCTCGCGGCGGCGACGTCCGTCGAAGGCAATCTGATTTCCATCGACGATTTTTTGCGCATCGATCTGCGGGTGGCGAAAGTTTTAACTGCTGAACTCGTTGCAGGTGCAGACAAGTTGTTGAAATTGAGGGTCGATTTGGGCGAATTGGGACAGCGTGAGATTTTCGCCGGCATCCGCGCGGCTTATGATCCGGCGAGCTTGGTCGGCCGACTCATCGTCGTGGTCGCAAATTTGGAACCGAGAAAAATGCGTTTCGGCACCTCGGAAGGGATGATGTTGGCGGCCGGCCCCGGCGGCAAGGACATTTTCTCATTGTCGCCGGATTCGGGAGCAACGCCCGGCATGCGCGTCAGATGACATGAGCAGTCGACCTGGGCCGGATTTGGCGGCGCGCATCGATGCATTGCTGCCCCAAACCCAATGCACGCGTTGCGGATATAGCGGCTGCAGCCCTTATGCCGCGGCGATCGCCGGCGGCGAAGCGCAAATTAATCAGTGCCCGCCCGGCGGGAAGGCGACCATCGATGCGCTGGCGCAGTTGCTGCATCGTCCGGCGCTGCCGTTGAATCCGCTCAACGGTGTGGAGACTCCGCTGCGCGTTGCATGGATCGATGAAAATCGCTGTATCGGCTGCGCGCGCTGCTTGGCTCCCTGCCCCGTCGATGCGATCGTCGGCGCCCAAAAGTACCTGCATACCGTGCTGATCGATCGTTGCACCGGATGCGAGCTGTGCCTGCCGCCCTGTCCAGTCGATTGCATCGAGATGCGCGAAGCGCCCCAGCCGGCGACAAACCACCCGGCACTGAATCGAGAGCGCTTTGCCGCGCACGTCTCACGGCTCGAGAATCAGGCGGCAGACAGACGACGGCAACTCGACGCAAAAAAGGCCACTGCAGCGCGCCGCACGGCGCTGCCGTGAATCCGCAAAAGCGGCAGGCAATTTTTTTGAGGTTTCGAGCGGCGAACCCGCATCCCCGAACCGAATTGCTTTACGAATCCGCCTTCGAATTGCTGGTCGCCGTGATTCTATCGGCGCAGGCCACCGATAAGAGCGTGAACAAGGCTACCGTCGAGTTGTTCCGCGTGGCCAACACCCCCGCCGCCATCTTGGCTCTGGGCCTCAGGGGGCTGTCGAAGTACATCAAGTCCATCGGACTGTACAACACCAAGGCAAAGAATATCATCGCAATGTGCCGCTTGTTGCTGGAGAAGCACGGGGGCGAGGTACCCATAACCCGAGAGGCGCTCGAGGAGTTGCCGGGTGTCGGGCGCAAGACCGCCAACGTCATTCTGAATACGGCATTCGGCCACGCAACGATTGCCGTCGACACGCACATTTTTCGCGTCGCCAATCGCACCGGAATCGCACCGGGGAAGAGCGTTCGCGAAGTGGAAGATAAGCTGATGAAGGTGGTACCGCCGGATTTTCGCAACGACGCACATCACTGGCTGATTTTGCACGGACGCTATGTGTGTACAGCCCGCCGACCTGCATGCCCGACCTGCATCATTGCGGACCTGTGCGAATACCGGCACAAGACTTCCCCGTGAGCCTTTTCGGCAACTATAGCCGCGAGCAATTGCGTCTGACTTACGCGCAGGCCTGGGCAAAGCACGTGGGGCGCTCCCCACTGACCCCCCTCGAAGCGTCGGTCGCCGATGTCATCGGCCTCCACCCCGAATACCAGCGCATCGTGAGCGACCCGGATGCGGCCCTCGCGTTCGAGCCGAGCGCCGCCGGCAACGCGGAAAACCCCTTTTTGCACATGGGACTGCATTTGGCGGTTCGCGAGCAGATATCCATCGACCGGCCGCCCGGAATTCGAGATTTGCAGCAGCAACTGCAGGCACGGTATGGAGGCGCGCATCTGGCCGAGCATGCCCTTATGGAGGCCCTGGCAGAGGAGCTGTACCGTGCCCAAGGCGCCGGGGAGGCCCCGGACGAAAAGCGCTACTTGGACCGCGCCCGGGACCGACTGACCGCACGATAAGCCGGTCAAAGGTTAACGAAGCTTCATGCACGCTTCATCGGGGCGCCGGTTTATGGACGCTATGCTGTTTTACTCCTAGAGATTACTTCCTAAGGACAAGCCATGCGTCTGGCGATTACGGTGAGCCTCTGCCTCAGCTTTTCCGTGTTCGGTGCCCTTCCCGCCGCTGCCCAGACGCCTGTTGCCTCAACGAGCATGCCCGCTGCTATTGATGCCGCGGCAAAACACGCCAAGCGCACGGCCTGCCTCAAGGAAACCAAAGACAGGAAGCTCGTGGGTGCCGAGAAAACGGCCTTTTTGAAGAGCTGTATCGACGCGCCGCCGCAGGCCATTTCAGCAAATCGGGTTCCGCCACCGGACCGGCCCTGAACGGCTTATAGTTTTCGCACCGGCGCGGCCGTGACGGTCAACCGGACACTGTCCGGCGCGCCGATAAGCTGAAGAAAAAACGGCCGCGTGCCGGTAAGGTCGAACTCGACAATTTTGTGCGGCGCTGCGCAGCTGTGCTGCCCCTGAAAATCCTTGGGCTGCACCAGCGCGCCGTTTGCGGCCACGTCGATCCAGACCGGCATATTCAGGGCAACGCGATAAACGCCGCTGCCGGGAAGCTTGAATGTGAGCATCCCTGCGTTTGCGGCGCCAGAGCGATTCTGGCCGGGTGTAGCCGCGAACACCACTTTATCTTGCGGCAGCAGTTTCACCTCATACAGGTGATTGAGCTGCACCGTAGGCGCGGACTTGGCATCCGCTCCGGCCGGCAACGGCGTGGCAGGACCCGAGAACAGCGCTCGCTCCTGGGCCACGTCCCATTTGAAATCGACGCAGGGCTCTTCCGCCAATACCTCGCTGCCGACTGCGCTGCAGAGAACAGCCAAGCACACGCCCATCGCTAATTTCGTCGCCATCATTTTCGCTTCGGAATGTAAAGGTCTGTCAACGTGCCGTCGAAGGCTTCGGCGGCAAAGCCGACGGTCTCCGACAACGTCGGATGCGGATGAATGGTCAATCCGATATCCGTCGCGTCGGCTCCCATCTCCATCGCCAGGGCTACCTCTGCGATCAAATCCCCGGCATTGGTGCCGACGATACCGGCGCCAATGACCCGATGTGTTTCCTTGTCGAACAGGAGTTTGGTAAAGCCGTCCTCGCGGTTGAGGGCCAGTGCCCGGCCGCTGGCGGCCCAGGGAAAGGTACCCTTGCCATATTCGATACCGCTCGCTTTGGCCTCGATTTCGGTGACGCCGGCCCATGCAATCTCGGGATCCGTGTACGCGACCGAGGGGATGCAACGTGCATCGAACGCGGACTTGTGTCCGGCGGCGACCTCGGCGGCAACCTTGCCTTGGTGGCTCGCTTTGTGCGCCAGCATTGGCGCACCGACGATGTCGCCAATCGCAAAAATGTGCGGCACGTTGGTGTGCATCTGTTTATCGACATCGATGAACCCGCGAGCGCTGACCTCGACGCCCGCCACAGCCGCGTTGATTGCATTGCCGTTGGCGGAGCGCCCTACGGCGACCAGTACCCGATCAAAGATTTGAGGTGCCGGCGACTCAGGTCCCTCGTAACTTGCCCGCAAGCCTTCCGGAAGCGCCTCGAGCTTGGCCACCTTGGTATTCACCAAAATTTTCTCGTATCGTTTTTCAATTCGCTTTTGCAGAGGACGCACTAGATCCCGGTCCGTCCCGGGCATAAGCCCATCGCTCAGCTCCACCACTGAGACCTTCACGCCGATCGCATCGTAAACGCAGGCCATTTCCAAGCCAATGATTCCGCCGCCGATTACCAGCAGCCGTTTACAGTCCAGAGGCAACTCCAATGCACCGCTCGAATCGATGACTCGCGGATCATCGGGCAGCCCCGGCAAACGCGCGGACTCCGATCCGGCCGCAATAATGCATTGCTTGAAGTCCACGCGGCGCGCCCCGTCAGCGCCTTTGACATCAAACGAATGGGGGCCCACGAATTTTGCCTCGCCCTGAATGACAGTGACTTTTCGCTGTTTCGCCAGCAGGGTGAGTCCACTGGTCAGTCTCTTGACCACTCCATTCTTCCAGGTCCGAAGACGATCGCGGTCAATCTGAGGCGGACCGAAGACGATGCCGTTGGCGGCCATATCGGCCGAGTCCTCGATGACTTTTGCCGCATGCAGCAGCGCTTTGGAAGGGATGCAGCCCACGTTCAAGCAGACGCCGCCGAGCACCGGCCAGCGCTCGATCAGAGTGACATTCAATCCTAAATCCGCCGCGCGAAATGCCGCGGTATAGCCACCTACCCCGGAGCCAAGCACGACCAGATCCACCGCTCCCTCAGGGGGCGCAGCGGCAGGGGCTTTGGCGGAGCTTGTCGCCGCGGCGGGCGCAGTCGCAGGCGCCGCCGCCTTTGCTTCTGACGGAGCCGCAGCGGCTGCTTTAGGCTGGGGCTTGTCGGCCGGCGTCGCGGCGGCAGCGGTCTTCTGGCCGGCGGGCGCCTCTTGATCCGCAGACGTCTTCTGGTTTGCCGCTTCAGTTTCCACGGTGACGATCAAGGTACCCGAAGATACTTCATCGCCCTTTTTAGTCTCTATCGAAGCGATGACTCCGCTGACCGGAGAAGGCACATCCATCGCTGCCTTGTCCGATTCTAGCGAGATCAGCGGATCTTCAACCGCCACTTTGTCGCCCTTTTTCACCAACACGTCGAGAACAGTGACGCCCTTGACATCTCCCATGTCCGGAACGCGTACCTGCACCGTGCTCATAGCAGCGCCTTCACGTCACCGAGAGTTTTCGCGAGAAATACGATGAAGCGCGCCGCTTCAGCGCCGTCTATGACCCGATGGTCGTACGACAGGGATAAGGGCAGCGTCAGGCGCGGAATGAATCCGCCTCGTTCATAGAGAGGTTTCAGCGTTGCCTTCGAGACACCGAGGATGGCGACTTCGGGCGCATTGATGATGGGCGTGAAATACGTGCCGCCGATTCCGCCGAGACTCGAAATCGTGAAACTGCCGCCGTGCATTTCAGCGGCCTTCAATTTGCCGGCCCGCGCTTTCTCCGACAGCTCCGCCAACGTGCGCGCAATCTGAAAGGTATCGAGTTGGTCGGCATTCGGGATCACCGGAACTACCAGTCCATTGGGCGTGTCGGCGGCAAAGCCAATGTTGAAATATTTCTTGAAAACCAGGTTTTCGCCCGTTTCATCCAGCGAAGAATTAAATCGCGGAAATTCCTTCAGCGCCAAAATACAGGCCTTGATGATAAACACCAACGGCGTGAGTCGCACCCCCGCTTGTGTGGCCTTGTCTTTCAGTGCACCGCGCGCGGCTTCGAGGTCGCTGATATCCGCGTCCTCGTGCTGAGTGACATGCGGCAGATTCAGCCAGCTGGCCTGCAAGCGTGTTCCGGAGATCTTTTGAATGCGCGACAGCGGCTTGACTTCGACAGGGCCAAAGAACGCGAAATCCACCACCGGCACGCGCGGCAGAGCCGACCCAGTTGCCGCGCCGGCGGCCGCCGTCAGCAGGCTCTTGACGTGAGCCTTGACATCGTCCTGCGTGATTCGGCCCTTCACGCCCGTGCCATGGATGTGGCCGAGATCTGCACCCAGTTCGCGTGCGAACTTGCGCACCGAGGGGCTGGCATGCGCCTTGGAAAATGCCGTTTCGTCCACCACTGCCGAACGCGTCTCGCGCGTCTCTCGCGTCGCCGGCGCGCCGGGCGGTGTAGCCTTGGGCGCCGCGTTGGCGGCCGCCGTCGTAGCGGCCGCCGCGGGAGCGGGCTGCGCAGCCACGGTCGTCGGCGTCGATTCTGCCGGCGAGGCCGCGGCGGCCGGCTTGTCTGCTGGCTTGTCTGCCGGCGCGTCTGCGGCAGCCGGTTCTATCAATAGAATCAGCGAGCCCTCGGACACCTTGTCGCCGGTTTTTAGCTTGACCTGCGCGATCTTGCCGGCGACGGGAGAGGGCACGTCCATCGCAGCCTTTTCTGTTTCAATTGTCACCAGCGGTGTTTCTTTTTCGACTTGCTGGCCGTCTTTGACCAGCACGTCGATGACGTTGACATCCTTGAATCCGCCGATATCGGGAACCTTAACTTCGATGGGACTTGCCATGATCGCCTAGACCGTCACGGGATTGTATTTTTCCGGATCGATGCCGAAAGTTTTCATGGCTTTGGTCACGGTCTGCGTATCGATCTTGCCCTCGTCCGAAAGCGCCTTGAGTGCCGCGACCACCACGTAATGGCGGTCCACTTCGAAGAAGCGCCGCAGCTCGGCGCGCGAGTCGCTGCGTCCGAAGCCATCGGTTCCAAGTACGGTGTACCGCCCCGGCACCCACTGTCGAATTTGATCCGCGACTGTTTTCATATAGTCAGTGGCGGCAATGAAGGGCCCCTCGCGATCCGCCAACGTCTCCTGAACAAAGTTCAGCTTGCGCGGCTCGTTCGGATGCAGCATGTTCCAGCGCTCGATGGCGAGCGCGTTCTTGCGCAGCTCGCCGAAGCTCGTCACCGAATACACATCGGCCGGAACGCCGTAGTTCTTTTCCAGCAACTCGGCTGCGGCCAGTACCTCGCGCAAAATCGTTCCCGAACCGAACAGCGTGGCGCGCACCTTGCCGCGGCCACCGCTTTGCAACAGGTACATGCCGCTCAAAATGCCAGGTGCAGCGCCGGCCGGCATCGCCGGATGCGCATAGTTTTCGTTCATCACGGTGATGTAGTAGAAGACATTTTCCTGGTCCTGATACATTCGGCGCAAGCCGTCCTGCACGATAACCGCCAGCTCATAGGCATACGTAGGATCGTAGGCCACGCAGTTCGGCACCGTCGTGGCGACCAATTGACTGTGTCCGTCCTGGTGCTGCAACCCCTCGCCGGCGAGCGTGGTGCGTCCGGCGGTTCCGCCCACCAAGAATCCACGCGCCTGGCTATCGCCGGCCGCCCAAATGAAATCGCCGACCCGCTGAAAGCCGAACATCGAATAATAAATGAAGAACGGCACCATGCTCACGCCATAGTTGGAGTAGGCGGTGGCCGCCGCAATCCATGAACACATGCTGCCTGCTTCGTTGATGCCCTCTTCGATGATCTGGCCCTGCTTATCCTCGCGATAAAACATGAGCTGATCGGCGTCCTGCGGGGTGTACAACTGGCCCACAGAGGAATAGATGCCGACCTGGCGAAACATCCCTTCCATGCCGAAGGTCCGCGCCTCGTCGGGAACGATAGGCACGATATGCTTGCCGATGTTCTTATCCTTCACCAAAGCCGTGAGCATGCGCACCAATGCCATGGTGGTGGAAATCTCCCGATCGCCCGTCCCCTCCAGCAGCGTGCTGAACAACTCCAGCGGCGGCACCGCCAACGGCGCGGCTAGCGAGCTACGCGCCGGCAGATAGCCGCCAAGAGCGGTGCGGCGCTCCTGCAGATACTGCAACTCCTCGCTGTCTTCGGATGGTTTTCTGAACGTCAATCCGGCGATTTCTTCGTCGCTAATTTGAATATTGAAGCGGTCGCGAACCTCTTTGAGATTCTCTTCGGTGAGCTTTTTCTGTTGATGGGTGGAGTTAAGGCCTTCGCCGGCCTTGCCCATGCCGAAACCTTTGACAGTTTTCGCCAAGATAACCGTCGGCGCACCGACGTTCGCAACCGCCGAGGCGTAAGCCGCGTAGACCTTCTGCGGGTCATGGCCGCCGCGATTCAAACGCCAAATCTCCTCGTCCGACATGTTGGCGACCATTTCCTTCAGCTCGGGATACTTTCCGAAAAAATGCTCGCGCGTATACGCTCCGCCCTTGGATTTGAAATTTTGGTATTCGCCGTCCACGCATTCTTCCATCACGCGCTTGAGGAGTCCCTTCGTATCGCGTTCCAGGAGAGGATCCCAGCGTGAACCCCAGAGGACTTTGATGACGTTCCAGCCCGCACCGAGAAAGGCCGCTTCGAGTTCCTGAATGATCTTGCCGTTGCCGCGCACCGGCCCGTCAAGCCGTTGCAAATTGCAATTGATCACGAAGATGAGGTTATCGAGTCTCTCGCGCACCGGCATGGTGAGCGCGCCCATCGATTCAGGCTCGTCCATTTCGCCGTCGCCCAAAAATGCCCATACCTTTCGATCGGACGGAGCGACGATGCCGCGGTGTTCCAGATAGCGCGAAAATCGCGCTTGAAAGATCGCCATCATTGGCCCCAAGCCCATCGACACCGTCGGGAATTGCCAGAAATCCGGCATCAACCACGGATGCGGGTAGGACGACAGGCCGCCGCCGCGCACTTCTTGGCGAAAGCGCTGCAGCTGGCTCTCATTCAGTCGGCCTTCCAGATAAGCGCGGGCATAAATTCCGGGGCTCGAGTGCCCCTGCATGTAAATCATGTCGCCGAGATGCGCCGGGCTGCGCGCCCGCCAAAAATGGTTGAAACCCACCTCATACAGCGTTGCCGCCGAGGCGTAGGTCGCAATGTGCCCGCCATACTCTGAATTCGTGCGGTTCGCCTGCACCACCATGGCCAGCGCATTCCAACGAATATAGGCTTCATTGCGCCGCTCCAGAGAGCGGTCGCCCGGATATTCAGGCTCTTGGGCCTTGGATATCGTATTCAGATACGCGGTATTCGGCTTGAAGGGCAGGTACGCACCCGAGCGGCGCGTGAAATCCACAAGTTTTTCAAGCAAAAAATGCGCGCGTTGCGGCCCTTGCGCACGCATGACCGAATCGATGGATTCAAGCCACTCTTGCGTTTCAGTGGGATCGATATCTTCGTACGGCGATTGTTGCGTCATAGAAATGCACACACTCACGTGTCCTGTTAAGATGGCGGGCACGTTACAGCGCCCCTGCGCGAACTGCCACCACGTTGTTGACCCGCGCTATCTTCGGGGTTTGGTTTTTCACGGTCAAGCAAGCATCGGCTTGGCGATCTCGCGACCTTTGCGGTTTAACTGATATGCCGATTCGCTTGCCTTTCAGTTCGCTGCTGGTTCCAGTCCGCCAGATCGGCGCACGGCCGGTTCCGGCCAAACTTGCCCGATATGAGTGCGCCATCGTCTTTATGCCCGCGGAGCCGAGTCCAGCGGACTGGACGGCGGTGCCGTACGGCAGCCTGCTGCGCGCACTGAACCGGCGCAGGGAACGCAAACCCGGCGACACGGTGCAGCTGCGCGTGGGTGAGCGCGCGGAAACGCTGCTTCTCGCCGTTTGCCAGGCGGGCGCCGCAAGCACGTTCGAGAGGCTGAATGCCGCGGGAAAGCTCGCGCGGCTCGCGCTCGAGAGCGAACCGCAGTCGCTGCTCCTGTACGCCCACGGCGGCGACGGTGGTGTCATGCAGGCCGCGCTCAATGCAACCGTTGCGGCCCTGCAGGCGGCGGCGTTTCGATTCGCAACATTCAAAACAGATGCCAGGCCGCACCCCCCTCTCACCCGGATCGATATTTCGGCAGCGGACAAGCTCGCCGCTCTCGATCTGACCTTGGCGACGGCTGCCGGCAACAATCTCGCCCGCTGGCTGACCGCTCTGCCGCCGAACACATTGGATGCGGGCGGCTATAAACGCCTGC
>JAXDQK010000196.1:0-3160 GCA_034667905.1 Gammaproteobacteria bacterium
GAGTCGCAAGATGGGGTCCGCAACGACATGCGGCGCCCACGGGCTTCTCTGCCGGTTGCGCTGCCCATAGCGAATGCAGTCATCGCGCACCCTCACTATCCGCGCTCGCCGCTCGGTTGCTCAAAAGATGCGGGCCATCTCCATCACATTCGTTAAGTTCGTCAGAGCAGTCGACGACATTGTTCTCTAGAATGGCGCCTCCGTTCCGAAGTTCAACTCGAATTTGAGGATTCCATTCATGAAATTTGCGACTGCATTACGCAGTGCCTGTTTTTCCGCTCTGGTTGCATTGCTCCCCTCCCTCGCTTCGGCACAAGACTATCCCACACCGCGTGAAGGCGACTGGATCGCGCCAAGCTTCACATTCCATACAGGCGAAACGCTGAACAATGTTCGCCTTCACTATGTGACCGTTGGCGACCCCACGAAACCGGCGATCCTCGTGCTGCACGGCACGAACGAACCCGCCGCGGGGATGTTGACGCCGCACTTTGCAGGCAAGCTGTTCGGACCGGGGCAACCGCTCGATGCGACGAAGTATTTCATCATCCTGCCCGAGGGAATCGGTATCGGAAAGTCCACCAAGCCTTCCGATGGTCTGCGCGCGCGCTTTCCTCAATACGACTACAACGATATGGTGTCCGCGCAATATCGCATGGTGACCGAAGGACTCGGCATTCATCATCTTCGCCTCGTCCTCGGCTACACCTTGGGGGGAATGCAGACCTGGCTTTGGGGCGAACAGTATCCGGACATGATGGATGCGCTCGTGCCGATGGCGGCCCAGCCTACCGAGATGTCCTCACGCAACTGGATGATGCGCCGCATGCTCGTCGAGTCGATCAAGCAGGATCCGGCCTGGGACCATGGCAACTATTCGGTACAGCCTCCGTCGTTGCGCCTCGCCGGCACGATGTTCGCGATCGCGACCAGCGGCGGCACGCTCGCTTACCAGGCGTTGGCTCCGACAAATGCGAAAGCGGACAAGATGGTCGATAACATGCTGGCGGCGCCAAAGGGCGATGCCAACGATGTCATCTATCAATGGGCTTCGGCGGCCGACTATAACGCCGAGCCGGGCCTAAATCTCATTCGCGCGCCTTTGCTGGCCATCAACTCCGCGGATGACGAGCGCAACCCGCCGGAGACCGGCACGATGCAGGCGTCGCTCAAACAATTGAAGCGCGCCCGCTTGCTGTTGATTCCTGCCAGCGCCGAAACCCGGGGACACGGAACGGAACTCAACGCGACGTTCTACGCCCAGCAACTTGGTGTCTTCATGCAGGAGACTGCGCAGCACTGAGACGGCCGTTCAAACGTGCCATGTTTGGTGTCAAATGACACAAAGTCGTCCGGACCCAAAGACCAGTTTATAAGGCACAGCGAGCAGTGCTGGACGACTTTACGTCAATTTTGATTGACGCAAGGTCGTCCATTTTGCTGAAATTGACTTAAAGTTGACAAGTCTTGCTGGACGGGATCGGCGCGAGAAGCGAACCGGAAATTTAGCTATATCGCGACCGCACACGCACGGTCTCCTGCATCTCCTACGTCCAGTGGTGTTGACTTCTCCCTATCGGGTGCCGCTCACCTTCATGCTGGGCGCCGACTCTCGCTGCCGCGACCTATCGCGAGCGGCCTAACCCTCGAGATGGATCGATACACTTCAATCGATGATTGTTCGCATTGCAAAATACCTTCTTTGAATGCTTGGTTCTCGACGTCCCAAGCGCGCTCACGCCTGCTCCGCACGCTCTTGTCAGAGACGCCGTTGCTCCTGGTGCAATAAGCCCGGGGCACCTCGATCTGCATATATGGCTGCTTCGGGCGCGTGTGGCAGTGATGTTCGGCGATGAGTTCACCGGCGAATACGCGGGGATCTGTGAAGAAGAAAACGGCGAGCGGCCGCCTTCCTCTCCCGGCTAATTCACGTCGACCCAAACAGCGGAACAGCCGGCTCCGCATGTGCGGTTGTAACCGTCATCGTGAGTGACGAACTTTTTCGCAGCCGTCTTGCTCGGGTTCACCTTCAGGCGATCAGTGTGTTTGGCAAACGCCGCGTGAATCAAGGTTGGGACGCTGCTCGCCCCGTCCCAGTGAAGCGCCGGCAGGCGAACGTTGTACAGGCGGCCAGAACAAAACTACTCAAGCGTCGGACGGGCGATGCCGGCTTCACCAGCATCTGCGCCAGGCGTGCTAGCCAGACTCACGCCGGCGCCGCGAAAAGGTTCGCCACCCGAGCCCGAGCCAACGCTCGTCGACTAGCGCGGCCTGCGCGGTAGTGCACTGACTTGATCGTGCCTGCTCGGAAAGCACAGACTTAAAACTGTGGACGCGCAAGGACTTACGCCCTGCGTCGATCGGTTAACCGCAAAATCGGTTATCTTTCGACTGCACTCAACGAGGATAGCCACGACGTCTTCGAAACATCGCAATGGGCCGGCCGCGTTAAGCGGAACACACGCCCACCCAACAGAGAGTTCTGTGTCCCAGCGAGGGTCGCCAGAACGGGCCGATGGTGAAGGCTCGGTATGTACACGCCCGGAGAGCCGACGTTTCGCAGTTTTAACGCCGTGACGGGCGCCCAAAAGGTTGCTAAAAACTCTGTGACCATACTGCTTGGTTCCGTCGCAGTAAGGAAGGGCGGGGCGTGCAGAAGTGTTTATAAGGTACTGCTTATGAAAGCAAGGAGTAGAACTGCTGAGTGGCTGTTGGCGAGAAGCGTCGGGCAGCGGCCTTGTCGCGCTTGGCTGTATGCAGGAAGTCAATAGTCTTGCCCACCTTTATTTTACCGTCACGGCAGCGTGCGGCGGTCCTGCGCAAGGGTCACGACGATGAAGGCCACGCCGCACAAAGTTGCGACATAGAACGCGGGCGCCATCGTGCTGTTCTTCAGGAGCAGCGACACGATGATCGGCGTCAGTCCGCCGAAGAGTGCGTACGCGACGTTGTATGAGAACGAGATTCCCGAAAAACGGACCGCAGCGGGAAACGCGTGGATCATCACGAACGGGATCGCGCCGACTACTCCGACCGTGAGGCCGCTGATCGAGTACAGCGGCAACAGTGCTTGCGGGTAGGTGTCGACTGTCGAGAACAGCCAAAGGTAGCAGGCGGCAAGTGCGACGCTGCCCACCTGAATCACGCGGCGCGCGCCGAA
>JAXDQK010000197.1:0-9962 GCA_034667905.1 Gammaproteobacteria bacterium
TCCAGGTTTTCGAGTTTCCGCGAAATCACATTGGCGTTCATTGACGGCTCCGCATTGACTAATAACACGACATTCAGGCGTCTTTCTAGTAGTGCTTATACTAGACAATCCTATGGCTAAAGTCCACCGTCTCCGATAGAGTTGGCGTCCAGCGGTGATTTTATCATTAACAATCAACTGCTTGCCCTGGCAAGACGCGAAATCGGCGCTCCGTTCGCAAAAAATCCGCTGCGTCGCCGCCGCAGTACTTCGACCGGCCGATGACGCGTATCTCGATGGCCTGCAAGGGAAGTGGGACATGGCCGGCACTGCCCTTGGGAAGCCGGTGAAGTACCATGCCACCGGGGCCGTACCGACGTATGAAGCAGACCTGTTCTTAGGGTACGACCCCCATGCTCGCGACTACGTCGGCCACTGGCTGGATCGCTTCGGCGCCGCGGGCGCGCGTGGTTGCCATCGGGAAGCGAGACGGCGACACGCTGGTAATCGAGTTTCCCTACGCAGAAGGGACGTTTAGAGATACCTTTGTGTTCGACCCCGAATCTCATGCCTGGACTCTGATCATCGATTCACATCCGGCACCTGGTCCAATTTCGCTACCTACAAGCTGGTGCGTTCGGACCAAAGCGCCGCTCGATGATACGAACTCCAATTTGCACAGTACTGGCGGGCGGCGAATACTGGATGGACGAGCCGGCCCGAGCGCGGCAACAATCGCGCCATGCCCCGCGAACTCCAAATCCAGAAACTGAGCGACGAGTTCGGACAGTACACGTTGGTTTTGAAATGCGAGTGCGGCCATGAACGGCACGCCGACCCGCACACGCTCGGCAAGCTCTGCGGATGGGATGCTCGGTTGGATGAGATCGTCAAGCGCTTGCGCTGCTCCAAATGCGGCAAGAAGAAGTGTTCGTGGCGAGCCTATCCGCCGCATAAGCCGCGGGGTCATACGTCGTTACGGTAGTTCACTCAACACTGAGGCATCGAAAATGGAAAACAGTGATCGCAACACCGGTGAATGTCGATGCGGGCGGCTTCAACTGGAAGTCACGTCAAAACCACTGATAACAATGGCGTGCCATTGCACCGGTTGTCAGCGCATGACAGCCAGCGCCTTTTCTCTCAGCACACTCTATTCAATGGCCGGGTTCAAAGTGACGTCGGGTGAAGCGGTCATCGGCGGGCTCCATGGCGCAACACGCCATTATTTCTGCGCCCATTGCATGAGCTGGCTGTTCACTCGTCCCGAAGGACTGGATGAGTTTGTGAATGTGCGCGCGACGATGATGTCAGATGCGCACAATTACACTCCGTTCATCGAATCCTGCACGGACGAAAAGCTTCCCTGGGTTACGTTGCCTGTTGCCCACAGCTTTACCCAATTCCCGCGGATGGAGCAGTTTCCAGCATTACTTTCCGAATTTGCCAAGCGATCGGCCTAGCTCATGCCTCCGCAACTGCGTGCCATTCAAGGCGACATCACACAACTTGATGTGGACGCGATTGTCAATGCCGCCAATTCCAGCCTACTGGGCGGCGGCGGCGTAGATGGGGCAATTCACCGTGCCGCCGGACCCCGACTCCTCGAAGAGTGCCGTCGCCTGGGCGGCTGCCCTACGGGAGAAGCGCGCATAACTGATGCCCATAGCCTGAAGGCGCGGAAAATCATTCATACCGTAGGGCCTATTTGGCATGGCGGCAATGACGGGGAGCGGGAATTGTTGGCCTGCTGTTACACACAATCGTTGAGCCTTGCCACGCAGTACGGACTGACCTCTATCGCATTTCCATCGATCAGTACTGGCGCCTATGGTTTCCCGTTGGAATTGGCCGCGCCGATTGCGATCAATACAGTGCGCGAATACACGCGAGCCAACGACAACTTGAAGCAGGTAGTCTTTTGCTGCTTCTCGCCGCACGACCTGGCGGTCTACTTGCGCGTGCTTGGTGCGCCACACGGTTCATGAGCCCGGCGCAGCAACCGATTGGTAGTAATATAATTTAGATAAACCCGCGAGCATATCGATCTCCGGTATGCATACTTGGCCTGATCGGGATGCGACAACATTAGGGAGACGCTATGGGCATATCACGTCGAACGGTAGTAACGGGTCTTGCCGGCATCATCGCCGTGCCGGGCGTGGCGGCCGCAGAATCTCTGGCGCCAACTCCCCAGGAAACCCTCGGGCCATACTTTCCGGTGCGCACACCTGCGGAGCATAACCATGATCTCACGCGCGTTCCCGGTCGAACGGCACGAGCGGCGGGAAAGATCATAGAACTTAGCGGCCGCGTATTGCGCGTCGACGGGTCGCCAATCCCTAAGGCTAAAATTGAGATCTGGCAAGCGAATGCGGCGGGTCGATACACGAATCCGATTGACCGCAATCCAGCGCCCTTGGACCCGAATTTCAAAGGCGTTGCGGTGCTGCATTCGGCCGCCGACGGCGCCTACCGAATCCGCACCATCAAGCCGGGCCCTTATCCTGATCCGGCCGGCGGAACGCGAGCGCCGCACATTCATTTCGAGGTCGCCGCGGGGGACTACCTATTGGCCACACAAATGTATTTTCCGGGTGAAGCGCTGAACGACAAGGACATCCTGATGTCCACGATGTCAGGACGACATCGCGATCCGAAGCGCGTGATCTGCAGTCAAGTCGACGCGTCAGAGCCCGGGGTGTTGCGTTTCGAATGGAACATCGTCCTACTGCAGGCTTAATGGCCGCTTGAACCAACTCGCTCAGTCCTTCGCGTGACATGCGAGATAATTACAAAGAGGGTGCGGATCGACATTGGCTCTCATGAGCACTCCCGTCAAACTCATGTACCAAGTCGGATCGGTGTAGTTTTTACATGCCTCGGTCGTCCGTCTATGCTGGACTTGCTGGCCTAAAAACTAGCGCTTACGGTGCCTAATAATTGCTAATTTGCATTTGTAGCGCCATCCTAGGACTAAACCAAAAGGGGATGATCCGTGAAAAACACCTCGATTTCCGAGGCATTGGGAAAGCGTCGCGCCGATATTCTATCGAGGTGGACCAATCAGTTGACGAGTGCGATTGCTGGGACGGCGAAAGGTAGGCTCTCCTCGACGGATGTAGAGCATCAAGCCAAGCAATTTCTGGACCTGTTTCATCCAGCGGTGCAATCCAATCAGTTGGACGATATCAACGGCAGTGAGTGGCTGCAGGTTCGAGCATTTTTAGACGACTTGTCGCAGCGCCGAGTGCTCGCTGGCTTCTCCTCGGATGAAACCGCGCTATTTATTTTCTCATTGAAGCGGGTTTTGTTCGACGTCTTGAGGGACGATTCTGCCGGCGATGCGATACAAATGGCCGATAACGTCTGGCAGATTAGCCTGTTGCTTGACAAATTAGGCCTGCACACGGTCAAAAGCTATCAGAAATCTCGCGAAGAACTCATTAATCGCCAACAGCGGGACTTACTCGAACTGTCTACTCCTGTAGTCAAACTGTGGGACGGCATATTGGCGTTGCCCATGGTCGGTACCCTTGATTCGGCGCGCAGCCAGGTCGTGATGGAGTCGCTGCTCCAGAGGATCGTCGAAACGGAATCACAAATTGCCATTATCGACATCACGGGGGTCCCAACCGTAGATACGTTGGTCGCTCAACATCTCCTAAAAACGGTGACTGCCATTCGACTCATGGGCGCTGACTGCATCATCAGCGGCGTTCGTCCTCAAATCGCGCAAACCATCGTGCACCTAGGAGTAGATCTTCAAGGAGTGACCACTAAAGCGAATTTAGCCGACGCGTTGGCATTGGCGCTCAAGCGCAGCGGCATCACTCTTACGAAGAAATAACCAATGGATCGAATCGCGATTTTGCGGATGGGCGAGTTCCTGCTCGTAACCATCCAGGTCGATATGCACGATCAGCTCGCTATGCAGCTGCAAGATGATTTGACTCATGCAATCCAAAAAAAGGGCGCCAAAGGGGTGCTGATTGATATTTCTGCGCTTGAGATGGTCGACTCTTTCATGGGACGAATGATTGCGGAAATTTCCGGCATGGCGAGCATTTTGGACGCCAGGACTGTATTGGTGGGTATGCAGCCGGCGGTGGCGATTACCTTGGTGGAATTGGGTCTCACCCTGCCGGGCGTTGCAACCGCGCTCAACGTTGAGCGTGGGATGGAATTGCTCAGGCGCGCGCTCGATGACGATGCCGACTCTTCATTCCAGCGGTGAACTACCGCTGAGGACCGAACACGATATCGTGCTCGGCCGGCAGGCAGTCAGGCGTTTGTCGCAGGAACAGGGGTTTTCTCTGGTCGATCAAACCAAGCTGGTTACGGCAGCGAGTGAGCTGGCGCGTAATGCGGTTATTTATGGCGGCGGCGGCGTGCTTCGATGGGAAGTTCTTTTAGATGGGATCAAGCGCGGGGTGCGGCTCACGTTCAAGGACGAGGGCCCGGGTATCGCGAACGTGGAACTCGCATTGACTGACGGATGGACCTCTGGTCATGGGATGGGATTAGGGCTTTCAGGTGCCCGACGCCTTGTTAATGAATTCGAATTGGACTCGACCGTCGGCCGAGGGACGCGTGTGACAGTCACGCGCTGGAAATGATGGGCCGCATCATCAATGCCTTACAGTCAAGCGTCACCATTACCGGGCAAGGCGACGTCGGAGAGTGTCGCCGAACGGCGATGCGCATGGCTGAGCAGTACGGCTTTGATGAAACCAATGTCGGTAGGGTGGGTATCGTGGCCACCGAAGTCGCCACTAACATTTTTCTCCACGCCGGTCGAGGAACAGTACTCACTCAAGTGTTGGACGATTCGATTCGACCTGAATTCGAGATAGTCGGAATCGATCTAGGCTCTGGGATGAACGATGTACAGGCCTGCATGAAAGATGGCTACTCCACGGCCGGCACGGCCGGGACCGGGCTTGGTGCAATTTTTCGCCTCTCAACGGTATTTGATGTTTTCTCTATTCCCGGGAAGGGAACGGTTTTGTTGTCTCGCATCCTCGGCCGCGCGTCGGCCGCCAATGTGGCCTCGCCTCCTGCAGATCAGCTTGAATTGGGCATTGTTTGTCGCGCCCTCGCAGGCGAAATTGAATGCGGAGACAGCTGGAGTATTGCCCAGGACGGGCAGGTCGTTAGCATACTGATCGCTGATGGCTTGGGCCATGGGCCTCTTGCGGCCAGCGCCTCGAAGGCTGCCGTCGCTGCCTTCGTTGCAAATCCTTTCGATAAGCCCGAAGCGATAATGCGGGCGATACATGGCGCCGCTTGCGGCACCCGCGGCGCGGCCGCGGCTTGTGGGCGCTTGCACATCGCCGAATCGAGGGTTGAATACGCCGGAGTCGGCAATATTAGCGGCGCCGTAGTGACAGAAGGACGATCGCGCGGGATGGTCTCCCACAACGGCACACTGGGCCTGCATATGCTGCGCAACCAGCAGTTCGAATACTCGTGGCCGGCAGGCAGTTACCTTGTAATGCATTCCGACGGTCTTTCATCGCGCTGGAATCTCGCAGACTACCCGGGGCTGGCCCAACGACATGCAGCGATCATCGCCGCGGTGCTCTATCGAGACTTTGCCCGCGAGCGGGACGATGTTGCAGTCGTTGTGGCGCGGCACGGCCCATGAGCGACGAGCTTGCCAAATTGCGACTGCAGGTGGCGCAGCAGCAGGCAGACTTCGCAAGTCTGGAGGCTGAACTTACCGAAACCAACAAGGGCGTGGTGGCGCTGTATGCAGAGCTCGATGAGAATGCGATTCAGCTGAAGGAAGCCGCCGATCTGAAGAGCCGCTTTCTCTCCTACATGAGTCACGAGTTTCGCACACCCTTGGCATCCATCACGAGCGTCACCGATATTCTCATCCAAGGATTGGATGGCCCGCTTACGCAAGAACAAGCGCGACAGCTTAAATTCGTGCAAGGAAGCGTTCGGGAACTGACCGAAATGGTCGACGATCTACTGGATTTGGCCAAGGTGGAAGCCGGCCGAATATCCATATCGCCCGAATGGTTCGAGATGGTCGACCTGTTTTCGGCGCTGCGGGGTATATTCCGTCCGATCATCGCAACCTCTGCGGTGAATCTGGTATTCGAGGAGCCCCAGTCCGTGCCGCGCTTGTTCACCGACGACAAAAAATTGTCGCAAATACTGCGTAATTTTATCTCGAACGCGCTGAAATTTACCTCAGAGGGTGAAGTTAGGGTGTCCGCTGTATTGGTCGACCCGGACAATGTGGAATTTGCGGTCAGTGATACGGGAATTGGGATTGCCGCGGATCACTTGCCGGCGCTGTTTTCAGATTTTGTGCAATTGGATACGCGGATACAGAAACGCCTGCGTGGGACGGGGCTGGGCCTCTCGTTGGCCAAGAAATTTGCAGAGCTGTTGGGTGGCAGAGTGGCAGTGCAAAGTGAGCTGGGAAAGGGCTCTCGGTTTTCCGTGCTGATCCCTGTGAAATATAGCGGGAAGCGGGTGCCGCCATGACCGGCAGCAACGAGATGATTAGCAGAGAGGGGCCAATCCGGATCCTGGCGATCGACGATAATCCGGCTGCCCTTTACGCGACCTGCCGTGTGCTGAAGTCAGCCGGCTATGAGGTCATTCAAGCCACAACGGGCGCGGAGGCATTGGCAAAGGCGAGTTTCGCGGATTTGATCGTGCTCGATGTGAACTTGCCTGACCTCGATGGCTTCGAGGTATGCCGACGTCTGCGCGCGAACCCCGCTACGGCGCAGCTGCCGGTCTTGCACTTGTCAGCAACCTTTACCCAGTCGGCCGATTTTGCGATGGGAATCGAAGCCGGCGCCGACAGTTATCTCACGCGCCCCGTCGAGGCTCCGGTGCTTATCGCCACGGTGCGCACGCTGCTTTTTGCCAAACAAGCCGACAACCTTCGGCGCGGCGCCGATGCGAAGTTGCGGGCAATGTTCGACTTGGCGCCCGTTGGAATCGCGTTTTTGGACGAGCTTTTTAGCTATACGAGCGTTAACCCCGCGTTCTGCAAGATGACGGGCTACTCCACGGAGCAGCTTGTGGGTCGCTCGCTGAGTTACTCGCTGGGCTCAACTCCGTTAAACCTACCCGAGCTCACTGAAGCGCTAAGAGGCGGTGGTAGTCCGTGGAAACGTCATCTCAAGTTCACCAAAGGCGACGGCAGCGGCATCGAGATGGAATGGCAAATTACCCAGGAAAATATATCAAGGACCAGCGTGCTGATTGCCATCGATATCACGCAAAGATTGCGGGCGGAGCAAGCGCGCGAGAGCTTGCTCGCGAGCGAGCGCGCCGCCCGCGCGGAGGCGGAGCGCAGTAACCGGGCTAAGGAAGAATTTCTGGCCACCTTGTCGCACGAACTTCGGAATCCACTGCATGCCATCGTAGGTTGGGCAACGATTTTAAACCGCGATCCCGAACTGAGCGCGCCGGTTCGGCGCGGACTGCAGTCGATTGAACGCAATTCTAGACTGCAGGCGAGAATGATTTCGGATCTGTTGGACTACGCCGCAATAACCTTCGGCCGCATTCGCTGTGTGCCGGAATATGTTGATCCTTATCCGATCATTCGGGCCGCTCTCGATATTATTTCGGCGACCGCCCTCGCGGCGGACGTTCGAATTCTCACATCGTTTGAAGAGGACTCACTATGGGTGTATGCCGATCCTGCGCGCCTGCAGCAGATAACGCTTAACTTGCTGACCAACGCCGTTAAGTTTTCCAAAAAGAAAGGAGCTGTGCATTTGAGCGCCGGTCGCGCGGACAATCACTTTCAACTCATTGTCTCGGATGAAGGCAGGGGAATCGAGCCTCAGTTCTTGCCGCGTATTTTTGAGCGATTCAGCCAGCAAGATACGACAACCAGCAAAGCGCATGGAGGTCTGGGTTTGGGCCTTGCCATCGTCAAGCAGCTGGTGGAATTGCATGGAGGCAGTATCGAGGCGTCAAGCGCCGGCAGAGGATGCGGTGCCACATTTAGAGTTGTTATTCCTTTGAGCCAGCGCAGCGACGAGTTCCAAGAGAGCACGAGCAACAGTCAACTCATTCGCAACATGGACTTCTCACGTATCGTGGTCTTGATCGTCGATGACGACGCTGACTCCAGGGCATTGACCGCGCGGGTTTTGGCAGACGTCGGGGCGGTCGTGATTGAAGCCGGCGATGCCGCGGCTGGAATGGCTAGCGTTCAAACCCGTACGCCGAACCTTCTGATCAGCGATATTGGCATGGCAAATCTGGATGGTTACGAGTTGCTGCGGGCGTTGCGAGACGCGGGCTATGATGAGTCGAAATTGCCCGCCATCGCTTTAACCGCGTTCTCTCGGATGGAGGACCGAGCCCAGGCCCTGGCAGCAGGCTTCCAGCAACATCTGGTCAAACCCTTGGACCCACAATTGCTGGTGTCCACAGTTGCTTCCCTGTGTAGCCGAGCTCAGAAACCACAGTAGAGGTCACGGCGGTCCCCCGCTTATCCAACTAGGCGCGATCGAGCAGCGCCGGCAGGCGATGATGCGCGGAACTTAAGGTGCTCTCGTAAGCATACGCCAGCTGTAGGCAACTCAATTCCTGGCGATTAGGTCCAACGAGCTGAATGCCCATAGGCAGCCCCTTGTCATTGAAGCCCGCCGGCACGGCGAGCGCGGGACATCCTGACATCGTGACAAGAAAGGTGCTCTTCATCCACTCATGGTAGGTTTCCATTTTCCTGCCCGCAATTTCTTGCGGCCAATGCTCATTCACATCGAACGGAAACACCTGCGCGGTCGGCACCACGAAAAAGTCGTAGCGCTCGAAGAACCGGCGGACCGCCCTCGTCCACTCGGTACGCACAACTGAAGCGGCCGTGATGTCGTAAGCCGATTGCCGGAGTCCCGTTTCTATTTCGAATATCGCCTCGGGCTTGAGCAGGGTACGTTTTCCGGGTTCGTTGTAATACGCAAGGAGCGGGCTTCCCTGTTGCCAGCCGCGAAGACGAATCAATGCGCGCCATACAGCTTCCAGGTCGAAATCGGGTATCGCCTCCTCGACAATGCAGCCGAGCGATTCGAAGTTCCTTACAGCCGCTCGACACACTTCGAGGACTCCCGGTTCGCACGGTGTGTAGCCGTTGAAGTCTCCGCACCACGCAATACGTTTGCCCTTGAAACTCTTTTCCAATCCCTGCTGAAACGGCGTCCTATTCCCATCCAGAGACAGGGGCAGCCGCGCATCGAACCCCGCCTGCACCGACAGAAGCATGGCGAGGTCCGTCACGTTCCTGGCCATCGGACCGGTCACGCCCATCGAGGGCAACCAGGCGTCGCGCGTGTCATTGGGAATTCGACCAATGCTGGTGCGAAATCCAAATACATTGTTCCACCCCGCGGGATTGCGCAGACTCCCGCCGTAATCCGAGCCGTCGGCGACGGGTAGCATGCGAAGCGCAAGCGATACCGCCGCACCCCCGCTGCTGCCGCCGGCTGATCGCTTGGCATCGTATGCATTCCGAGTGACGCCGTAGACCGGGTTGTAGGTGTGCGACCCCAGGCCAAATTCCGGGGTGTTGGTTTTTCCGATGAATATCGCTCCCGCCTCGCGCAATCTCTCGACCATCAGGCCATCGGCCGAGGGCACAAAATCCTTGAGGATCGGCGAACCCATGGTCATTCGAATGCCCTTGACCGCCTGCAGATCCTTTACTGCATGTGGAAAGCCATGCAGCGGTCCCATGGATTCCCCGCGGCTGAGTTGTGCGTCGCGCTCGCTTGCCTGCGCCAGCAGCGTCTCGCGGTCCTGAAGCGCCACGATGGCGTTTACCTTCGGGTTGAGGTGCTCAATATGATCAAGATATGCGGTCATGACTTCAACGCAAGAAACCTTGCGTGAATGTATTGCCGAGCCAAGAGCCGTGGCATCCATCAACACCAAATCACTCATGCGCCGCTCCGCTGTTCGATGGTAAGGAGACGCGTACGCGGCTGCCGCCG
>JAXDQK010000198.1:0-4567 GCA_034667905.1 Gammaproteobacteria bacterium
GCGATTTGCGGCGGTCCGGAATGAAAACGAAATAGCGGATCTGGGCTCATGATCAGCTGCGCCTCGAGTGCTGCGAATACTGCTATTCGCTGCTCTAGATCGACTTCTGCGCGCGTTGCGGCCCGCCGCGCCAACTTGAGATAAATCTCGTAGTGCCTCGCCTCAGCCTCATGCAGTCCCTGAAACAATCCGTTCAACGGCGCACCGATGCTTTGCCCCAAGACTGCGAAACGCTCGCACGAGCGCGCCTCGATCAACGCCCCGCAGATCATTAGGTCGACTTCGCGTTGCGGCTCGTGGCTTCTCACCAAGCGCCGCAGCTGCGCTGCGTAACGGCCGGGCGCCAATCGCTGAGGCTTTATGTTCAGGACGCCGATCATTTTAGCGACCTGCTCGTAGTGGCGCAGCTCTTCTCGCGCGAGCCGCGACATGCGCGTCGTGAGTTCAAGATCCTCCGCGTAGGCGAACATCAAGCTAAGCGCGGTCGAGGCCGCTTTCTTTTCGCAGTTGGCATGATCGATCAACAGAAGATCGGGGAATGAGCACGCGTGCTCGACCCAAGATGCTGGAGTCGGCGCACGCAGCAATGGATGCGCGAACAGCGCCTGCGCCCTCGCCTCCGCTTCCGCAGCGCTCATGCGGGAACTTTCAGCCTGGCGATGGCGGCCAGCAAGTCCCCGGCCGTTTGGAATCGATCGTCCGGGGATTTAGCCAACAGGCGACGTAGCATCGCTTCATAGTCGGCAAATTGCGGTGCTATTTCCGGCAACTCCGCGCGCTTGTGCTTGTAAATGACTTCCATGGCAGTCGCGCCGTTGTAGGGCTTACGCCCGATCAACATCTCGTAGAACACGACCCCTAGGCTATACAGGTCGCTGCGTGCGTCGATGACCTCGGCGTGACCCTGTTCCGGGCTCATGTAGTACGGAGTACCGAAGATTTCGCGCGTGCCGGTGAGGGAAATATCGTTCTCATTCGCCTTGGCGAGTCCGAAATCGATGAGACTGACGGTGCCATCGGGGCGCAGCATGATGTTCGCCGGTTTTAAGTCGCGGTGCAGAACACCCACCGAATGGATGGCCTCGAGCGCGCTGGCGATTTGGTATAAATAGCCCACGGCCATGGCAGGGGTTAGGGGCTTCTTCATCCGCTCCCGCAAATCGCCCGCGGGAAAGTGCTCCATGGCAATGTAGGCATGGTCATCGGCCACGCCCAGATCGTAAATGCACACAATGTTTTTGTGGTTCAGACCTGCGACGATCTCGTATTCCTGCAAGAACCGATCGAAGCTGACAAAGCGCTCGGAAACGTCCGGCACCTGGTTGAACACTTTCAACACCACGACGGTGCCGGCTCGCTCGCTCTCGGCCAGATAAATCTTGCACATGCCGCCGCTGCCCACTTGGCGGATGCAGCGATGACCGCGAATGATCACCGTGCCGAAGCGATAGCGATTTTCGTAGTCCGGATTGGCGCGCAGCATCGCCAGTGCCTTGCGGTGATCGCTGGAGGCCGTGACGATCATCTTGAGCAACCGCTCACGGTCGACTTTGCGGCCGTAAAGCAGGTGCACGCCCGGCACGGCAGGCGGCGGGAATTCCGGCGCCTGCTCGAGCAACAGCAACACAATCGGCGCAAATTCAATTTTAGACGCTTGCCCAGCGGCGAAGTCGATGGCGCCTGCGGTCGGCGGCGCGCTCACGACGATCACCGCATCGAAACCCACTGCGGCAAATTGCTCATCGAAGTCCGGTTCCAATCCGAGGGCATGCTCGACGATGGCCGCGTCCGGCCACTTGATCTCGACATGCTTTCGGACCAGCAGCCGATAATCCTCACGCGGTGCAATCACCAATAGTCGCATAACTTATTGTGCCGTGACCGGCGCCGGCGGTTTCCAGCGTGGCTACAAGATCCGCACCGATTTCAGGCCACGACCCGTGCCTTCCCGGCGCTGTTGTTTGGCCTCATCGGATCGCTCTCCTTGCAGGCGTTGCAAGTATTCGGGTGTGACATCCCCCGTTACGTACTGGCCCGAAAAGCACGACGTGTCGAAATCCTTGATTGCGGCATTGTCGTGACGCACCGCATGCTCGAGATCTTCCAGGTCCTGGTAGATGAGCCAATCGGCGCCGATGATGTCGCGCACTTCCTCATCGGTGTGCCCCGCCGCCACCAGCTCCGAGGTATCCGGCATATCGATGCCATACACGTTCGGGTAGCGCACCGGGGGTGCCGCGGAGGCAAAAAATACTTTTTTGGCGCCGGCCTCCCGCGCCATGTCGATGATTTGCGCCGAGGTCGTGCCGCGCACGATCGAGTCATCGACGAGCAGCACATGCTTGCCGCGAAACTCCAGATCGATGGCGTTCAACTTGCTGCGCACCGATTTGGCGCGCTGCTCCTGGCCCGGCATGATAAAAGTTCTGCCGATGTAGCGGTTTTTGATGAACCCCTCGCGATACTTGACGCCGAGCAGTTGCGCCACCTGCACGGCGCTGGTGCGGCTGGTGTCAGGAATCGGAATGACCACATCGATACCGTGCTCGGGACGTTCGCGCTTGATTTTCTCGGCCAGACGCTCGCCCATGCGCAAGCGGGCCTTATACACCGAAATATTGTCGATGATCGAATCGGGTCGGGCGAAATATACGTATTCAAAAATACAGGGTGTGTGACGCGCCATGGCCACGCATTGCTGCGCGTAGAAGCGTCCCTGTTCGTCGATGAACACCGCCTCGCCGGGGGCGATGTCGCGAATCATATCGAAACCGAGCATATCGAGCGCCACGCTCTCCGATGCGAGCATCCACTCGGTACCTTTCTTGGTTTCCCGTTTACCCATTACCAGGGGACGAATACCGTTGGGATCGCGAAATCCCAATATGCCGTGGCCGATCACCATGGCGGTGACCGCATAACCGCCGCGGCACCGCCGGTATACCGCGTTTACCGCGGCGAATACGTCCGCTGGCGTCACGCGCGGCGTACCGACGCGCTCTAGTTCGGATGCCAGCACATTGAGGAGCACCTCCGAGTCAGAACCCGTGTTCAGGTGCCGGCGGTCTTCGCGAACCAGCACTTCGGTCAGTTCGCGCGCGTTGGTGAGATTGCCGTTATGGCCCAAGCAAATGCCGTACGGCGAGTTCACGTAAAAGGGCTGCGCGTCGTGCGCGCTGTCGGCTCCCGCGGTGGGATAGCGCACGTGGCCGATCCCGATGTTCCCCTTGAGCTTCAGCATGTGCTTTTGTTGGAACACATCGCGCACCAGACCCGAGTCCTTGCGCATGAACAACTCGCCGTCCTGGGCGGTCATGATGCCGGCCGCATCTTGGCCCCGGTGCTGCAGCACTGTCAGCGCATCATAAATGCGTTGATTGACCGCACTCATACCGACCATTCCAATGATTCCGCACATGAAGGAACCTCCGCCTACTTGGGTCTGACTTTCACTCCGGTCAAGCGCTCGAGTCTTGCCCAAGGCTCGCCTTTCTCGCCGACCATTGCCCGCAGCCAATCGCCGATCGTCTCGCCGTAGGGAACCAGCTTCGAGCGGCCCCACCAGTCCTCGTCATTCATGTGCAGCAGTTCAGCGCCGATGACCATCAGGCCGACCAGCACCATGCCGCGCACAATGCCGAAAAAAAGTCCGATGACCCGGTCCACCGTGCCCAGGCCTAGGCTGCGAGTGAAGTAGCTCAAGAGCATCCCCACGACCCACCCGACCAGGAGCACCAGCACCAGAATGACCAGTCGTCCAACCCAGGGCGCGATGCTCGGATTGGCAAGCAGGCCGCCCAGATGCGGTTCGACTGCCGGCCCAAATTGCCAGGCGGCCCAGATCGCCAATATCCAGAAGGCTAGCGAGACTGCTTCTCGAATAAAGCCCCGTAGCGCACCGATCATCGTTGATCCCAACAGAACCAACAAGATAAGAACATCCGCTGCGGTCAATCGTTAGCCTCCTCGAACCTGGCCCGTATAGTACCGGACCCAAGCCCCTCACCGTTGCGAAACCATCGGCAAATCGCGAAAAATCAACGCGCCGGGGCCACAAGACTGGAGGCGTGTCCTATTGACTTAAGCTTAGCAACCGTCCGCTCGGCCGAAGCGCGATCCGCGAGAGGACCGATCCGTACCCGGTAGCGCACAGAGGCGCCCGAGCCTCCTGACACCACATAAACCGAAAACCCCTGCCCCTTTAATTGGCGCGCGAGCTTGTCGGCGTTGGGGCGGTTGGCAAAACTGCCCAACTGCACGGACCAAGCCGCATGCGAGGATATGGGGGATGTGGCTGAGCTTTCAATCGGCGTCGCAGCTTGTGGGGCCGGCGCGGTGGCGCGCGGCGCCGGCGGCAGAGCGCCGGGCGCCGTTGCGCCGGGTGCCGTTGCGCCGGGCGCCGCCGCGTTTGACGGCCCGTAAATCGCGACCGCAGGTGGGGAAGCTGCGGGTGCGGGAGTCGGGGGTGCGGCCTCGATGTCGGGACTCTCCGGTGCCTTGCTGGTCGACAAGTCCACGGTCACGCTTCGCGTCGGCTCGGGCGCAGTCGCCGGAAGGGTCGCCGGCA
>JAXDQK010000199.1:0-5004 GCA_034667905.1 Gammaproteobacteria bacterium
TAAACGGTTATAGATCGTCGTCGGTGGACCATAAGCTTCCGGGCAATCGCACCAGCGGCAGCCGCACCTGAGCACGTGCACGATCCCACTGATCACGCGTCGGTCATCGGCGCGCTCGACACCACGCACATCCTTCGGCAAATGCGGCTCAATCCGTGCCCATTGTTCGTCGCTCAGCCAGAACAGATTCCTGCTCATCAATTCTTCCCCAATACGAATCAATATCGTATTGTTCAAACAGAAAAATTAATGAGTTCTGACCCTAGTTGTTGACGCTCGGCGTGACCAACCGGCTTGACTATCGTTTAGAGCCTTTCTCAGCCTGAGTTGGTGAGCCGCTAGATGGTGGAGCGCGGCAGTTGAATCCATCTACCCTGCTCGCAGATGGGAGTGCCAACTTCGACACCTTGTTGGAGGATGGCGAACGTGTCTTCTGCAGGGTCGGTAGCCATGCCAACGCTGACGGCTCCGTGCTGGCCGTGCTGCCTGCTGCAGAGCATCCTACACCTGCCACCCTCGATCGTCTTGCTCACGAATATGGACTGAAGGAGGAGCTGGACGGAGCGTGGGCGGTGCGTCCACTCCAGTTGATTCGTGAGGGCGCGCGGACCATGCTGGTACTCGGTGATCCCGGCGGCGAGCTGCTCGTGCGGCTGCTTGGCGCGCCCTTGGAGACGGGCCGCTTCCTGCGCCTGGCGACCGACATCACTGTGGCTCTCGGCAGGCTTCACCGGCGAGGGTTGCTGCACAAGGATATAAAGCCCGCCAATATCATGGTGAACTGCGCGGACAGGCAGGTGCGTCTTACTGGATTCGGGATCGCATCACGCGTGCCGCGTGAGCGACAGGCGCCCGAGGCGCCGGAGACTATCGCCGGTACACTCGCTTACATGGCGCCCGAACAAACTGGACGGATGAATCGTTCGATCGATTCCCGCAGCGACCTCTACGCGCTCGGCGTCACGTTCTATCAGATGCTCACGGGCTCCCTTCCGTTCAACGCGTCCGATCCCATGGAGTGGGTGCACTGCCATATCGCCAGAAAGCCGCTGCCGCCCAGTGAACGGTCGAATAAAATCCCCGTTCCGGTCTCCGAAATCATCATGAAGCTGCTCGCGAAGACCGCCGAGGAACGCTACCAGACTGCAGCTGGCGTCGAAAGTGATCTTCGGCGCTGTCTTGCCGAACAGGAGTGGAAAGGGCGCATCGACCCCTTTGCGCTCGGCGAACATGACGCGACCGATCGGCTGCTGCTTCCCGAGAAGCTTTACGGAAGGGCGCGCGAGATAGACACCTTGCTCGCCTGCTTTGACCGGGTGGCCAACAACGGCGCGGCGGAGCTAGTGCTCGTCTCCGGATATTCCGGCATCGGCAAATCCTCGGTCGTCAATGAACTTCATAGAGTGCTTGTTGAGCCGCGCGGGGTCTTCGCATCCGGCAAGTTCGACCAATACAAGCGTGACATTCCCTATTCGACCCTCGCGCAAGCTTTTCAGAGCTTGATCCGGCCGCTGCTCGGCAAGAGTGATCCGGAGTTGGCCGGGTGGCGAGAGGCTTTTCGGCAAGCATTCGGTCCGACCGGGCAGCTTATCATCGACCTGGTTCCGGAGCTGAAGCACATCGTTGGTGACCAGCCGCTGGTCCCCGAACTGCCGCCCCATGATGCGCAACGCCGCTTTCAGCTGGTTTTTCGGCGCTTTCTCGCCGTGTTCGCCCGGCAGGAGCGGCCGCTAGCGCTTTTCCTCGACGATTTGCAATGGCTCGACACGGCAACGCTCGACCTTCTGGAAAATTTATTGACCCAGACTGACGTGCAGCATCTGATGTTGATCGGGGCTTACCGGGATAACGAGGTCAATTCCACCCATCCTCTGATCCGCAAGCTCGAAGCGATCCGCAAGGCGGGCGCGGTCGTGCACGAAATTATCCTTACGCCTTTGGCCCGTGAAGACCTGGGACGGTTGATTGGGGATGCTCTTCATAGCGAACCCGAACGCGTCACCTCGCTGGCAGATCTGATCCATGAAAAGACAGCCGGCAATCCATTCTTCGCTAGTCAGTTTCTTTCCGTGCTTGTCGAGGAGGATTTGCTCACATTTGATTATGGTGAGGGACTATGGTCATGGGATCTCAATCGCATTCGTGCCAAGGGTTATACCGACAATGTCGCGGATCTCATGGTCGGCAAGTTGAACCGGCTACCTGTTGAAACTCAGCTAACGTTGCAACTACTTGCGTGCGTGGGCAACAGTGCAGAATTCGCCTTTCTGGAGTTGGCTTCCCAGCAGTCGATCGAGGAAATGCATGGCCAGCTGTGGGAAGCGGTTCGAGCGGGCCTGATCTTCCGCTCGGAGCACTTCTATAAATTCCTTCACGACCGAGTCCAGGACGCAGCGTATTCATTGATCCCGGAAGAGGCGCGCGCCGAGACCCATCTGCGAATCGGCTGGCTGCTCGCGACGAGCATTGCGCCAGAGGAGCGAGAGGAGGCGATATTCGAGATCGTCAACCAGCTCAACCGCGGCGCCTCCCTCATCACGTCACAGGAAGAGCGCGAAACGCTGGCCGAGCTAAACCTGATCGCCGGCAAACGCGCGAAAGCCTCGTCCGCCTACGTGTCCGCGCTGACGTATCTCACCGCTGGCGCGGCAGCCTGTTCCCCTAACGCCGGGCTGTTACCGATATCGGCGGAGGAAAATCGCGCCCCAAGCCGCGCCGTCGGGCGTGGCTTCCGAACCGAACCGCCGCTGGTGATCAGTGCGTTTGAGAGTGGTCGGTCCCCAACACCGTTCCTGGTAGAGAATCCCTGGGAGCGTCGGCAGGAGCTTGCCTTCACGTTAGAGCTGCACCGGGCCGATTGTGAGCTCTGGACAGGCGCGTTGTCGTCTGCAGACGAGCGTCTGGGGGCGCTTGCGGCGCGCGCTTGCGACACGGTCCAACGAGCGGCCGTCGCAAGCCGGCGTGTGGATCTTTACGCGATGCTCGGTGCCATCGACCGCGCGGTTGCGGTGGGCCTGGAATTCCTCCGACACGTGGGCATCGAGTGGCCGGCCCATCCCACCGAGATGGAAGCGCGTGGCGAGTATGAGCGGATCTGGTCCCAGTCCGGAAGCGGAGCGATCGAGGATTTCATAAACCTGCCGCTGATGCAGGATCCGGTGTCTCTGGCGACGCTCGACGTGCTCATGACCCTTGGATCGCCGACGTATTTCGCGGATGAAAATCTGTGGGCGCTAGTCAACTGCAGGGCGCTTAATCTTAGCCTAGAGCGCGGCTACAGCGACGCCGCACCCACCAAGTTCGCCACGGTTGGCTTGCAGGCCTGCTATCGCTTCGGCGATTACGATGCAGGTTATAGACTCGCAAAGATGGCCTGCGACTTGACCGAGCGTCGCGGAATGAAGAGCCTCGGGGGAAGGACTTATGCGATGTTCGCGTTGGTGGTCCCGTGGACGCGACCGGTCCGGGAGGTGATCGATTCGGCGCGTCGTGGCTTTGAGATGGCAAAAGAACAGGGCGACCCGACGTATGCCGCTTACGCTTGCGGGAATATCGTTGTCAGTCGTCTCGCCGCGGGCGATCCACTCGAACAGGTCGAGCGCGAAGCAGCGGACGCATTGGAGTTTGCGCGCACGGTGCGGTTCGAATACATCGCTGACACGATTTTCTCCCGGCTCGCACTCGTCCGGACGCTCCGTGGCAAGACCGTGAAATTCGGCTCGCTCGACGCTGGCGCAGAGCGCCCGTTCGAAGAGCGTCTGACTGATCACCCCAGCCGCGCCCTGCCGGAATATTTCTACTGGATCCAAAAGCTGCAAGCGCACTTCTTCGCCGGCGACTACGCGCCAGCCATTGAGGCCGCGAATAAGGCGGGAAAATGGTTCTCGTCGTCAAAGTTGGTGTCGATCTATCTGTTGGATGCGGCGGAATACCACCTTTATGCTGCGCTCTCTCGTGCCGCATGGTGCGAGCCCATGGGCCCGGATCCTTACGCGGAGCACGAAGAGGCGCTCGCCGCGCACGACGCCCAACTCCGGGCTTGGGCAGTAAACTGTCCTGAGAATTTCGATAACCGCGTTGCGCTTGTCGGCGCAGAGATCGCCCGGATCGAGGGCCGGGAGCTCGATGCCGAGCGTCTCTACGAACAGGCAATCGGCTCGGCCCGCGCAAATTGCTTTATTCATAATGAGGCGATCGCCTACGAACTGGCCGCGCGCTTTTACGCGGCGCGCGGGCTCAAGCAGATCGCGGACCTGTATCTGCGGAACGCCCGCTACAGGTATCTGCGTTGGGGAGCCGTTGGGAAGGTACGACAACTCGATGAGACGTATCCAGACCTCAGACAGGAAGACTCGCTTTCCGGCCCGACGAGCACCATTTGTGCGCCGGTCGAACAGCTCGATCTTGCGACGGTGATCAAAGTTTCGCAGGCCGTGTCGAGCGAAATCGAGCTCGAAAGTCTGATCGATACGCTCATGCATACTGCAATGGAGCAGGCAGGTGCCGAGCGAGCGCTGTTGATTATGCCGCGCGGGACAGAGCCTTGTATCGCCGCAGAAGCTACGGCCAGCGGCGATACGGTGACCGTACGTCTGGTGGACGAGGCCGTGACCGAGCCCGTGTTGCCCGAGTCGGTGCTGCACTACGTCTTACGCACTCGCGAGATTGTTATTCTAGACGATGCTGCGGCCCAGTCCCCGTTTGGCGTCGATTCCTATATACGTCAGCGCCAGGCCCGGTCCATTCTCTGCCTGCCGCTGCTCAATCAGGCCAAGCTCATCGGCGTGCTCTACCTCGAAAACAACCTGACGCCTCGTGTCTTCGCGCCCGCCCGGATCTCGGTTCTAAAGTTGCTCGCCTCACAGGCCGCCATCGCACTGGAAAATGCGCAATTGTATCGCGACGTCGGGGAGCGCGAAGCGAAAATCCGGCGCCTCGTCGATTCCAACGTCATCGGAATTTTCGTCTGGGATTTCGATGGTCGCGTTCTTGAGGCCAACGACG
>JAXDQK010000200.1:0-6477 GCA_034667905.1 Gammaproteobacteria bacterium
GGGTGATTGCCCGAGCAGATCGCGAAGCCGCCGCCGTGAATGCAAAACAGCACCGCGCGCTTATCCTGGCGGCCGGTTCCGGGTGTCCAGATATTAAGGTGCAGGCAGTCCTCGCCCATTCCGCCGAAGGCCACATTCAAATCGAATTGGATCAGCCGCGCATACTCGTGATTGATATCGTAAGGAACCTGCGGCGAGACCGCGGCGTAGCCCAAGCAATCGCGTACACCCGTCCACGGCTTCGGAGGGTTCGGCCGCTGAAAGCGGTTCGCCCCGGCCGTCGACGCGCCGTAGGGAACGCCTTTGAACTGCCGGATCCCTGAACTGATCAGTCCTTGGACCCGGCCGCTCGCAGTCTCGAGGCTGCAAAATTCCATGCGATCAATTGTATTTGTAGTTGATCGACAGGCCCACCGTTCGAGGTTGCGCCAGAAACACCTGCACCGGTGCGTCGTGGTTGTACTGCAGGGGTATGATGTTTGCCGAGACTTCGCCCGCCTTATCGAACACATTGCGCACGAACAGACCGTATTCCAAGTGGTAAGGCGAACGCACCGAGAAGTTCAAGTCCGTGATGTTGTAAGAGGCCAAGTTGTACGGCCGACTGATCTCCGTATCGAACCCTGCATGGCGCTCGCCGATCCAGCGATCGGTGACATTGACTGAGCCTAAGTAACCGCCGGGCAAGTCGACGTCATAGGTGCCGATCAGCGCGAAGTTGAAGCGCGGCGATAACGGCAGGCGCACACCGGGCCTGGTCACATCGATCACGGCCGGAATGGAGGTGAGGCGCGCATTGGTGTACGCGGCCGAACCGCCGAGCGTCAGTGCTGAAAGGATGCGATAGTCGAAAGCCATTTCGGCGCCGGTGACTCGTGCCGTGCCGGCATTCTCGAGCTGGTTGACGCCGCCGACATTGACCGTGACTTGAATGTCCTTCCACAAGATATCGTAGATATCGAAGTTCAGCGTCGCGCGCTTGTCCAGGAAGGTCGCTTTTTCGCCGAGCTCATAGCTCCATAGCCGGTCAGGATTGTAGGTGGGATTGCCGAGGCCCGGCTTCAGCACGAAATTCGGTCCGCCGGGCCGGAAGCCGCTCGCCGCGCGGGCATACACCATCACATCGTCGGTGATGTGAAACTTAGGATTGATCAGGTATGTCATGACGCTCTGATCCGAGGTCGCCACCGGCGGCGTCAAGACCGCAGCCGAGCCGGTCGCGAGCAAGCCGCTCACGGTTTCTTCGTAGGCCTGCTTTTGCCGGCTGTACCGCACTCCCAATCCCAATTCCAGTTGCTTGGTGAAAAAGATGGTGCCGTCCGCATAGGCCGCGTACTCGCGGTAGGTGCTGGGCAGGAAGCTGGTAAAGGGAGATAAGCCAAAAAACGTACCCGCCGGAGTGGCGGTATCAAAGAGATCAACGATCTCACTGGTCTTTTCGTTGCTCAAGAATGCGCCCGCCAGCCACTGGAAGGTCGTATTCTCGTGCGAGGCGACGCGAAATTCCTGGGTGAATTTCTTGGTCGTGGTGTTGACGTACAGGCTGAAAGGATCAGTGATAGAAAAGCCAAAGGCATTGCCGAGCGCCGCATCATAGGTCAGGCTGTTGTCCGTGGAGCTGGTGCCGTTGTTAACTTGCAGGCCGGTGATGGAACTGAATTTGGCCCACGGCGTGTCGTAGTTGATCGCAGCCGAGTACAGCGTCAGGCTGTAATTGCTGGGCTGAAATGTCGGGTACGCCTGATCGTAGGTGCCGTAGGTCGGCTGGTGAGTCTTGGGATCGCGAAATCCGACATCCGCGCTTTCACTGGGAATGTGCTGAGTCGACGCGCGCAGCGTTATATCGAGGTCATCCGTGGGCTTCAACAGCAACGCGACGCGACCGCCCTCCGACCGAGCCCATCCCTGGTTATCTCGCCCGTAGATCGGGTCCTTGGCGTAGCCTGAGTCATACACCTGATAGCCGTCGATGCGAATCGCGGCAACATCGGCGATGGGCATGTTGACCATGCCGGTATAGGCGTGATTGATATGGCCATGCTCGGTCGAGGATACTTCCACGCCGACGTTGAGGCCGAAGGATTTCAAATCCGGCGAATTGGGAATGTACCGGATGGTGCCGCCCAATGAGGTCGCGCCGTACAACGTGCCCTGCGGGCCGTTCAGCACTTCAATGCGATTCAAGTCGAACGCGTTGATATTCAAACTCTGATAACCCACGCCATTCGAGGTGCTGGCGCCTAAGGGAATGTCATCCAGGTACACGCCGGTCGCGCTGCTCAGCTGCGAGCCGGTGGTAATGCCGCGGATCACCAGCAGGTTGGTGCTGGGACCGGTCGAGGCAAAGCTCAACCCCGGTACAAAACCAGCGAAGTCGTTCAAATCGCGGGCCTTGATCTGCTCCAAGGTGCCGGAGGTCAGCGCCGTGACAGTGCTCGACACGTTCTGGATGGACTCGGAGCGGCGCGTCGCTGTGACGATGATTTCAGCAAGCTCTGTGCTCGACCCGCTGGTTACGGGTGCGACGGCTTGCGCCGCCACCCAGGATGCGCAAAGCGAGGCGGTGGTGCCCGTGAGCGCCGCGAGCATAAAGCGAAATGAAGCCATATAACCCCCTTATTTAGACTGTCCGAGCGGGAACCGTAGATTCCGGTTCTCTTTTTTTAATTTCAACGTGCGTTGAAATTATGCCAGCCACCCCGCTTTGTCAAGAAAGGTCCCGCTTTCGACAGATGACCAAATCTTGTCTCGAGTGTGCCGCCGCAGCGCCGCTATCCGTGAAATATCTCGGGTTTTCACCGACAATCGTGTGGGCCCGCCGTCAGCGCCGCGCGCAGGAGGCGCACGCTTACGCTGCATCCCGCTGCCGGGCAGCAGGTTTCCGGAGCCTATTATTCAGCGCTTGTTAAATTTATTACCGCAAGGAGATTTCACGCCCGGATTGCAATGTCACAATAGCCCGCGAAGCGCGCCCATTTGCCGAAAGCGAGTGCTCGCCGAAGATGTGTCGACCAATACAGAGGGAGCCGTGACCAAACTCGAGCACAAAGCGCCGGCGAAGAACCGCAAGAAATCCGGCCGCGGCCGCCCGAAACAAGCTGACGGAGGGGTGAAGGCCCGAGGTCGCCTACTCGATGCCGCCGAATCGCTGTTTGCCGAGCGGGGTTTTTACGGAGTGACCACACGGCAGGTTGCGGACGCCGCCAGTGTCGATGTGGCACTGATTTATTATCACTTCAAGAATAAATCCAGTTTGTTCGACGGTGTGTTCGAGCGTCGCGCGCGTCCGTTGGTCTCGGCGCGTCGCGATTCGCTGCGCGCCTATGCAGCCAATAGCGGTGCGGTCACGGTGGAGGGTGCTATAGCTGCCTTCATCAACCCAATGATCGACCTGTCGCTGCACGGCGATGCCGGCTGGAAGAGCTATTTCGCCTTGGTCGCGCAAATCGACAACACGCCATGGGGCGGCGAAATCATTCATCGCTACTTCGATGACAACGTGCTGGAACTCATTGATATATTGCAGAGAGCGCTCCCGGCCAGCCCTAAGAAAGAGCTCTACTGGGCTTATAACTTCCTCGCCGGATCCATGATGTTGGCGCTCTCTGGCACTGAGCGGGTCGATCGGTTATCCGGAGGCCTTTGCCGCGCGAAGGACTTGGAAGCTGCACGCCTGCGGCTGCTCAATTATTGCGCGGGGGGATTCTTGGCGATGATTACCGCCGAACGTTTGAGCGGTCGCGCCTGACGCCGCGCCATAAACAGGGAACCCACTACGGCATTAGCAGGGATTGCCTAAGGACTGAGGCGACCACGACCCGTTGGGCAAGACAACCACTTTGCAGCGCCGGGCCTCTAGTCCATCTAAATCGGACGGCAATCTCAGTTCGGACCCGATCGGCGGCGGTACAATCGAAGGCACTGAGCGCCGCGGGGACGGATCGCCTGCTTAACTCGAAGGCCGTCACCTTTTCGTGCGCGACGGCCATTGATTCTCACGGATTTAGATTATGCAACTGCCACTCACTCTAAAAGTGCAGGCCGCGTTCGGCACTCTCATGGGACTGCTCCTTATCGTCGGCATCGTCGCTTACCGCAGCGTTCTCGCCTCCTCTGAAAGTGCCCAATGGGCGCAGCATACGAATGAGGTTCTTGAACATCTCGCAATCTTGCGCTTGGGGGCGGAAAACATTGAGAGTGGATATCGTGATTTCGCGTTGAGCGGCGATGACGCCTTTCTCCAATGGTCGCGAGCCGATACATCGTCGGCTGATAATGAACAAAGGACCCTGCGAGCACTGACGGCCGACAACCCACGGCAGCAACGTCGCCTAAGCAATATCACCGATCTGCTGCACCGAATGGTTCAACGTGGCGACTCAATTGTTGGATTGCGGCGGACACCAACTGCCGAGGCGGCGGCGCCTCTCATTCGCAGCGGGCAGGATGACCCGTTCCTGGACGCATTTCGCGTTGCGGCTCGTGACATAGAGGTGGAAGAGCAGCAGCTACTGCGCGAACGCAATTCAGTTGCCGTGAACCGCAATCGCGAGGCCCGAATCGCATTGATCGTGGGGAGCGCACTCGCACTATTGATCGCCGCCGTTTCCGGTTGGCGGGTGGCGCGGGATCAGGCCAAACGGAAGGTGGCGGAAGATAGGCTCAAGCACCTCAATCGTCTCTATGCAATGGTCACCGGCATAAGTGCGTTGATGGTGCGAGTACAAGATCGCGCGGACCTTTTCAACCGCTCTTGCCGGACTGCCGTCGAGCACGGCGAATTCGAAATGGCGTGGATAGCCATCGTTGATCCCAACGGCAAGAGGATTGTCCCGGTGGCCTGGGCGGGCATCGAGGGGCCCGTCAGGTCCGCAATCGAGGGCCATTTTGCATCGAGCGAGGGCACGTTGGCAGGAGAAACGTTGGCCGCGCGGGCGATCAGAGAAAAAGCGGCGATCGTCTCCAATGACGTTCAGAACGACGACGGTCTCATATTTCATAAGATGCACGCTGAGTCCGGTGTTCGCTCGTTAGCTGTAATTCCGCTGATTGTTTCCGGCAATGCGCTCGGCGTGCTCGCGCTGTACACGAACAAACCGGAATTCTTCGACGCGGCGGGCTTGCCGCTGTTGACCGAACTGGCCGGCAATATCGCGTTCGCAATGGATCATCTCGAAAGGGAGAAGCGACTTCATCGCCTCTCTTATTACGATGAACTCACGGGACTCGCGAATCGACGGTTGTTCCTCGAGCGGGTTACGCAGTACACGCTGAGGGCCGCTGACGACGGACACAAGGTCGCTGTGATGTTGATCGACCTGGAGCGGTTTAAGAAGCTCAACGACAGCCTGGGTAGGACCGCCGGCGACGCGCTTCTGAAGCAGGTCGCCGAGTGGCTGAGGCACTACGCCGGGAACGACGAGCTCGTTGCGCGCATCGATGCTGACCACTTTGCCGTTGTGCTGCCGAAAGTGATGTACGAGGCTCATGTCGCGCGGGTCCTGGAGGAAACGATCGCGGCCTTTATGAACAACGAGTTTGGCCTGAATGATGCGGTGTACCGGGTGGCCGCCAAAATCGGCGTCGCCGTGTTCCCGGATGATGGCGCTGACGCAGATACGTTGTTCCAGAATGCCGAGGCGGCGTTGAAGAAAGCCAAGGCGAGCCGCGACCGATACCTGTTCTACGCGCAGAAAATGACTGAAACCGTGGCGATGAGTCTAGGCATAGAGAATCGCCTACGAAGAGCGCTCGAAAGAGATGAATTCGTGCTTCATTACCAACCCAAGGTAAACCTTGTGAGCGGCAAGCTGACGGGGGCCGAGGCATTGATTAGATGGAATGACCCCGTGTCCGGCCTAACTCTGCCCGGTCGCTTCATTCCTATCCTCGAAGAGACTGGGTTGATCCATGATGTAGGGCGTTGGGTGCTGCGCAAAGCGATTGAAGACTACCAGCGTTGGCGCAATCACGGTCTTCCCACCGTACGCATCGCGGTGAATGTGTCGCCGCTCCAACTGCGCAATCCAAATTTCGTCGCTGAGATCCAACAGGCCGTCAATGTTGCCCCAGGCGCCGCAGCGGGACTTCAGTTGGAGATCACGGAGAGCCTGATTATGCAGGACGTCAATCGCAGCATCGTCAGCTTACGTGCGATTCGCGCATTGGGCGTCACGATCGCCATCGACGACTTCGGCACTGGCTTCTCCTCGCTCAACTACTTGGCAAAGCTGCCGGTGGATACGCTGAAAATCGACCGCTCGTTCGTCACAGAAATGGTTTCAGGAACAGGCGGACTGACACTGGTCTCGGTTATCATCAATCTGGCGCACGAACTTAAGCTCAATATCGTAGCGGAAGGCGTCGAGACAGAAGAGCAACTGCGCCAGTTACGATTGCTGGGCTGCGACGAATTGCAAGGATATCTGCTTGGCAGGCCTGTGCCGGTCGATATTTTCGAACAGAAATATATGTCGT
>JAXDQK010000201.1:0-3222 GCA_034667905.1 Gammaproteobacteria bacterium
CACCGAAATCGCGCTGCCGCTTACACAAGCACAAGCGAACGCCAGAATTGCCCCACGGCGGGGTGGATGACGTCTTGCCACTTCGAACCCGTAAACAAATCGTAGTGGTCGCAGTCATCAATGGTCAGTTGATGATGCTTCTGTACGGGAATTGCATTGCATAGCTTGTGAGCAGCATGCGTCTGACCCTCGCCGGTAATGTCGTCCCGATCGCCTTCTACTGTGCAAAGCGCTGTCGATCTGAGGGCTTGCGGATAAACACGGCGTTCGTCGACTTGCCATTGTCCGCGTGCCAAGCGCTGCTCTTGAAAGACCACGCGGATCATGTCGAGAAAATAGTCCTCCGCCATGTCCAGAACTGCGGAGTATTCGCGCAGCGAACGGAGGTTTTGCGCCATCGTCTCCGTATCTCCCGAAATGCGGCTCGACCAGTAACCCAGCTCGAGTGCGAGGTGCCTGCGCGGCTGCGCGGCAACTATTGCGGCGTGCTGGATTGAGCCTGGATACACGCGGCGTCCGCTACCAAGATAGGGCGGTGCAACGATTCCGATTGCCACGTTGCGAAACCAGTTGATGTTGTGAGCTTGCGCCAGCTGGTCGATCGCGGTGGGATGTAGCCGGGTATCGATCGGGCCGCCCATGAGCGTGAGGCTTAGCGGCTCGGCTATTCCCGCGCTCGCAAGCAGGGCCGACGTGGCGAGGGCGGGAACGGTTGCCTGGCAGACGGCTATCACGTGGAGGTGGGCGCTGCCAATTTTGCGTAAAAAGCGTTCGAGCACCAGTATGTAGTCGTTTAGCCCGAACGGTCCCGCGGCGAGCGGCACATCCCGCGCATCGGTCCAGTCGGTGACGTAGACGTCGGCGTTCTGCAGGAGCGTTTCAACCATTTCTCGCAGCATTACCGCATGGTGCCCCGCGAGTGGAGCGCAGACAAAAATGCTTGCTGCGGTGCTGCCGACTTGTCCGAGCTGGCCTGCAGCAGCCCCTTCGACGCGGGCGAAGTGCCGCAGTTCGCAGAACGGCGTACGGTCCAAGACGCTTTCGACAACGGGAACAGAGCACTCACCGGACCTGATCGACGAAATGCCGAAAGGCGGCGGCTCGCAGGGTCGATCCGGCCAGCGGTAGTCGGGCATCCACCACTCGCAGAGCGATTGAACGAAGCGGCGTTGCGCCTCCATCGACTCGTACCACATGGTGTCTCCTCTGTGCCGCATCCGACGGCAAGGGGGCGGTCCAGCACTGTTCGCTAACATCCGTCCAGTCGTCGGGCGATTGTCTGAAGGAGGCACGCGCGACACGCATTCGATCGGTATGCTCGGCGAAACAAGCAGCTTTTAGCGGAGCACTTGCTTCGTCGCGGCCCTTGGCTTCGTCGGACGTCCAAGACGAAGTCAAGAGCGATGCTCGGGTCGTTGATACGGGTTTGTCGCACTAAGAAATTCTCCGATCCGTTCCCTACGTTATGTAGGGGTACAGCGCGCGGCGGACGCAATTTATAGTGGTCGACTCATTCTAGAAATCAGTAGTGCGGCCAGAACCACGTGACATGCCCGATGATTTCCTCCGGCGAGGACTCAAAAATTCGTCGGTCTCGATGCGCTTCGCGTAAGTCCTAAAGGAACTTCCGCTGCAGCAGGGTAGCTTTGCCCAACGTTCACGGATTGTTTTTTTGCAACGCCTGGTGCTGCGGCGTTGCGCAGGCTCAGGTGCGCTCGCCCGCGATGTAGTGTTCGAGCTGTTGGATCGTGAACTGCTGTTCGGCAATAATGTTCTTTACCAGGTCGCCGATCGAGATCATGCCGACCAGCCGCTCCTGATCAATCACCGGCAGATGGCGTATGCGGCGGTCAGTCATTAGCGCCATGCATTCATCGCTTGACTGATCGGGCCGCACGAAACGCACCGCTTTGCTCATGATGTCGCGCACCGGCGTGGTCTTCGACGAGCGGTCCTTCAGCACCACTTTTCGCGCATAGTCACGCTCGGTGATGATCCCGGCGATGCTGTCGCGATCGGTGACGACCAGGGCACCGATCTGCTTTTCCGCCATGAGTTTGATCGCGTCGTAGACGGAATCCGATGCCGTGATCGTGTAGACGCTTTGGTTCGGCTTCGATTTGAGGATTTGTGCAACGCTTGTCATGGAGTGGCTCCGTTTCGCAGTGCAGCACGACAACTCGTGACGCGCTGTCGTGACGGACTGCAATTCCAGTATAGGCGGCGTTGTTGCATGGAGAAAAGCGAGAACGAGTTTTCTCCTTTCCCCATCAGCTATGCGGCCCGCACCTTACAACGGACGGATTTGGGCTCTGTCGGGTAGCTGGGCGCGGTCACCGGCGTCCAGCCCCCTTCGGACTGCTGCGCGCGGCCTGGCGCCCCCCTGGCGAGGTCTGCGTGGTGCGCGCGGTGGTGCGGCAGCGCGAGCTGCTGCTCACCGAACAGGGCAGCTGGGTGCGGCGCATGCAAAAGGCGCTGGTGCAGATGAACCTCCAGCTCACCGAGGTGCTCACCGATGTGATGGGTACGACCGGACAGGCCATCATCCGCGCGATCGTGGCCGGCGAACGCGACCCGAAGGTGCTCGCGCGTTTCCGCCACAGTCTCGTCAAGGCCAGTACCGAAGACGTCATCAGGGCGCTGACCGGCAACTGGCGCGACGAGCACCTGTTCGTGCTCGCGCAGGCGCTCGCAATGTTCGACAGCCTCGCCGAGCGCATCCTCGAATGCGATGCGAAGACCGAGGCACTGCTGGTACCGCTGGGGCGTCACGACGTCGAGCTGACCGGACCGGACAAGAAGCGCCACAAGAACACCCCGCGGTTCGACGCGCGTGCCGCGCTCGCGCGCTGGGCGGGCGTGGACCTGACGCGCATCAACGGCCTGTCCGTGGCAACCGTGATGACGATCCTCTCGGAGATCGGCCCGGACCTGAGTCGCTTTGCCAACGTCAAGCACTTCTGTTCGAGGCTGGGACTGTGTCCTGGGACCAAGGTCAGTGGCGGCAAAGTACTCAGTGCCCGCACCCGGCGCTCTACCAACCGGGTACGCCAAGCGCTGAAGCTGGCCGCCATGAGCCTGTCGCGCAACGACTCGGCGCTCGGCGTGTTTTATCGGCGGTTGTACTCAAGCATGGACAAAGCCGCGTGCGAATACCGTCGTAGCCCGCAAATTCGCCCGGATGACATATTATTAATTACATGCTCACGCGGGCGAAGTTTT
>JAXDQK010000202.1:0-2873 GCA_034667905.1 Gammaproteobacteria bacterium
CACGACAACCTGCGCAACTTAGGGCAAGACGTCCTGGAGGTGGTCAACCTCCGGGCCATGTTCGATGTCCAAGGCCCCGCCGAAGGATCGATCGAGGCGCCACTCACGGTTCTCGCCGAGCTCCAGCGGGAGGGCCTGGTACGTCACATCGGGCTGAGCAACGTCACTCGCGCGCAGATCGCGGAAGGACGCCGGTTCTGCGCGATCGTCTGCGTGCAGAACCATTACAATCTGGCGCATCGGACCGACGACGCCCTGATCGACGTCTTGGCCCGGCAGGGTATCGCGTACGTGCCGTTCTTCCCACTCGGTGGGTTCACGCCGCTGCAGTCCTCCACTCTGTCGGACGTCGCGGTCAGGCTCGGGTCCACGCCGATGCAGGTCGCGCTGGCGTGGCTGCTGCACCGGTCGCCCAACATCCTGTTGATCCCAGGCACCTCGTCGGTCGCCCACCTCCGCGAGAACCTGGCCGCAGGTCAGCTGACGCTATCGCCGCAAACCTTGGCCGAGTTGGACCGGATCGCCTCATGACCTAGACCAGCGCGCCGCCTGCGATCGGGTTCATCGGTCTGGGCGGCCCTCGCTGAAATCTCAATCGTCTCCCGGCCGGCAGCAAGTATCTAATCGGAGTTGCCAACGTTTGTGTTTCGCGAGTTGCTTCTATAACTCTATCGTGCTCGTCGGACTACGCCGCGCCAATTATTTAGTCGGAGCGCGGCCTCCGGGTAAGGCAGGATTTTTGTGAACACGCGCGTCAAAGTCAACGTGGGCGACCTAAGCCTCGCCGAATTTCAGCCGCTTGCGTTGAGCCGATGAATTTTGACCACTCGCCGCTACGGGGTGCACACTTCCGGGCGGAATATAGCGAGTCCGTTCTCTTTGAGTTGGGGAAGAATCATGAAAATCACTGGCCTGTGTTGCGCTGTAGTCCTTCTGGCGTGCATGTGTCTGACACCAACGGCTCATGCCGATGATGCTAAGTCTGCCATAGAAGTCGCGAATGCCCAGTTCTCGGCGGCAGCGGGCAAGGGCGATGGAGCAGCGCTCGCGGCGTTCTATTCGCCGGATGGACAAGTGATGCCGGCCGGCAGCGTCCCCATCCGAGGCACAGAAGCGATTCAGAAATTCTGGCAAGGAGCGCTAGATTCAGGGGTCGCCGCCATCGGCCTCAAAACCATCGAGGTTTTCGGTCATGGTCCAACGGCCACGGAGGTCGGCGAGTATGAGTTGCGCGACAAGGCAGGCAAGGTGCTCGACCAAGGTAAGTACATCGTGATCTGGCGGCACGCGGACGGCAAGTGGAAACTGCTCCGCGACATGTTTTCAACGAATGTACCGCCTCCCAAAAAGTAATCCTTTGCAGGCGAATTTGCCGGCGACCTGGCCGAAAGTGGTCAGTCCCGGCTGGCGCCGCCGGGGTCGAACTCCGTCACCGACGAGATGCTGCTTCGGGCACCAAAGATTTTGCCACTCGGTCGCGCGGCTCCTCAATCCTTTTTGCTCCAGCGCGCTCGTGGGATTGCGCTAGTTGCGGCGGTCCTCCGCCCCGCCGCAACCGATGCAAGATGACAAAGATATCAGCCCGTGAGGCCGCTCCTTGCTCGTGCGATCGCTGCGTCCACCTGAGGCTTCGCAGACTCGACGGCGTCATGGACACATGTGCCGTCGTCATCCGCAAGCGGATCGGCGTCAGCGCACGCCTTGCGTGCAGCGTCGAGCAGGCTGTAATTGAGCATCAGCGCGCCGTAATTCGTTTTCAATGCAGCTGGGTCGGCCTGAACGCGCGCTGTAATCGTCACCTGCTCGATGGGTGCGCCGGTCGCTGCATCGCGGTCGACGATCTTCACGGCAGGTGCAGAGACCGTAATCGGGTCGAGCTGGACCGGATCGAGCTGGTCGGGAGCGGCGGCATGCGCGCGACCGCTGACGAGGGCGATCGCCCCGACAACGAAGGCGACGGGCAGGATGCGGCCCAGGATGTTCACGCGAATCGAAGTCAAATGAGTCATGATGCAATCTCCTTTAGGTCGGCACGGCACATTTGCCGTTACTACGGTGGAGAGCTTGCGCGAGTTCCTGAGCCGGTTGATTTCAAGTCGCCTGGGGCGCGTTTCAGTTGTCACGGCCACTCAGCAAGAGGTTCTGTTCGGACCGTCCGCTCTGACCACTGAGAGGCCGATTCCGGCCAACCACGATCGCTGTCGGATGTGGGAATCACACAGATTATTTTTGAAATCGCCGGGTGTGACTGTACGTGTGAATGGTGGGGCCACGTAGGGCTGCCTGAGCGGCATGCCGTGACTCCGATGTGCGGGGCAATATCGCAAACTTGGGCGTTACGTCAACGGCTTGAGGGCGCCAGGCGCCGCGCTGCGAACTGACGCTCTGGCGCAGACGGTGATGTTTGGAACGGAATTTTCAGTACTGGACGAAGCTCGGAACAACGCGTATTATCTATTCATTATCTATTCTATATGCCATTTTGGCGAGAGTTATGAAGCCATGAAGGCTCTGGAAAACAAGGTCCTGAACCTTCTCATCACGCAAGAGGACGGGCTTAAAGCACGTGAAATCATGGGTGCTTTACGGCCGCGAGTCAGTCAGCCGACGCTCTGGCGGGCACTCGAGGCGCTGCGCGCGCAAGGTGCTGTCACGATGGAAGGCCACGCTCGTGCCACCCGCTACCATGCTCGGGCGAGAACCGACGTTGCAGCGCTTCGCTCCCGCCGGATGCACGAGAGCGTGGCAATGCTTCTTGTTCGCGATCCTTCCTTGCGTGCTCGCGCGCTTGCGCGCTTGACCAAACTTCGTGAGGCAAATCCACATGGCCGGTCGTATCACGATCGGTGGCATGAGTTGCTGCAAGGTCCGTT
>JAXDQK010000203.1:0-4456 GCA_034667905.1 Gammaproteobacteria bacterium
GGATTTGCAGGTACGACGTCCGGATTAGCCCCCTACCAAGCGGGGCGCAATTGTCATCTCGATGTCCTCGTCGGAATTGTATTGGCGATGCAGTGGCCGCAGCGACAATAGAATCTGGCTGCGGTTATTGTCGTGCATTCGCATGGCTACACGCGCCTGAGCCCGCCCTCCTGGCTGAACGGTCTACCGGGACATTTTTGCCCTTAGAACTCGCATTTCGATTCGTGAAAGTAAATTTAATGGCGCCGACGCCGCCGCCACCCATTTCAAATGCGAGGGAGGCGCGAATCCAAACAAGGAGAAGCGAGTATGTTGACCAAGACCAAGATTGCTCTCGCGGCAGCTCTCATCCTCGGCGGGACTGCTTCCGCTGCTTTGGCGAGAGGTTCATACGGCGGTCCGCATCAGACCTGGTGCGACATCAATCCGGCATGCAATGGATGGGACCAAAGGATGGACCATCGGTCCTATGACCATGCCCGCAACGCCTATGGTTACGTCCCTGCCCACAAACACGTCTCACACGCGCGATAACCCTTGAGCGAACCGCTTGTGAGCCCAGGGCGCAAGCCCTGGGGCTTCCTACGCATCTGCAACGGCATTATGGGATTATCGCGCTTTGCACCGCCGATTGGACACACTTCAGGTCAGGGTGCATCACTTTCCTTGGCGGCGCAGTGCATTTACTTGGCCTACGCGATGTCTACTCAGGCAGATGCGTTCACGGTAGGAGCTCGCGACGGGTTCCACGGCCCTGCCGTTTCCAACCGATATTCCATCGGTCAGCGTATTCGGCTATGTAGCATAACGAACATAACTGTTACTTTTTCGTCACGGTTGATCTCCAAATCATTAGCCGGCGAGGATGTTTCTTGCTTTCCTCAAATTGTCGCGTCACGCTCGGCGCCGAAGTTGGCAAGATGGAGTCAACGGACCGGCCGGATAGCTGCTTGCTGGTGGTGAATGGCATTCAAGCGGGCGCGGCGCCGCCCAACAATAACGATTTGCTCCCGCAAGCATCGATGCAATCGCATGCTGAAAGGAACAAATAATGTTCAGGAAGAAGTGTGGTTTGGTGGGCGCCTTGAGTCTGGCGGCGATCCTTGCCGGCAAGTCCGCGAGTGCCCAATCACCGGCAGTAGGCGGCGATCGGATTGATCAGCTGGAGGGGCAGATTCAGGCCCTAGAGCGTGAGATACAGCAGCTAAAGGCGAAGAGCAGAACCGCCGAAAAGGCGGAAACGGCCTATGCGACGGCGACGCCCGCTGTGAAGGCGAAGGTAGCGCCTCCAAGTGCGGTCGCAAAAATGTCGGCGGGCAATCGGCCATCGATTTGCACCCCCGACGGTCTCAATTGCATCGCGATCACGAGCCGCCTCCATTTCGATGCGGGAGGATACTCGTATCACCCAAATTCGGCACTCACTACGCCGCAAAACCTGGATAGCGGCGTGAATGCGCGCCGGGCGAGAATTGGCCTGCTGGGGACGTTCATGGGCGATTGGAATTACGCCCTGATCTACGATTTTGGCGGCTCTTCCGACGGCCTGCCGCCGGTATCCGGCGCGCCGACATCGGGCATCGAGAACGCCTATTTGAGCTATACGAGGCTTAAGCCGCTGTCTTTCGAGCTCGGCTACATGGATCTGCCCTATACGCTCGAGGTGGCGACGAGTTCGAACGACATCATGTTCATGGAGCGCGCATCCCCGCAGGTGATTGCGGCCAATATCGCGGCCGGCGATTTTCGATCCGCCGTCGGCATCCGCGGCAATGACGACCGCTTCTGGGCCGGCGTCTACGTCACCGGGCCGACGTCCGGCACCACGCATGTCTTCACACCCACCGCCAACAATGCCGGCGTCGTTCCACCGGCACTCGGCACGCCCGGGTTCTCGGAACAGATTGGTGGCTTCGCCCGGGCCGCCTATCAGGTCGTTCAGGATCCGAAGTATTCTCTGCATATCGGCGCAGACGTGGAGTTCCTCATCACGCCCCCGGGAACCAATGCCTTGACCCTGAGCGATCGTCCCGAGTTGCGTATCGACCCAACTGCAATTCTATCCACCGGGGCGATCGCCAATATCGCCCATGCCCAAGTCTACAGCGGCGAGGCCGCGGCGGGCTATGGCCCGTTGTTTTTCCAGGGCGAATTTTTCTGGTACAACGTCGAACGCTTGCTCGGACTGCCGTCGGTCAACTTCGAAGGCTGGTACGCCGAGGGGAGCTGGACCATCACGGGCGAAAGCCGGCAGTACAATCCAAGCGCCGGCGCCTACGCGGGTATTGTCCCCAACAACCCATTCTCGCTGTCCGCCGGCGGGTGGGGCGCCTGGGAAATCGCCGCCCGCTACAGTCATGTCGACCTGAACGATCTCTTCACTCCGGGAATACCGATTACGGCGACCAATGGCGTCGCTGGCGGCGTGCAAAACATCTACACGGTCGGGCTGAATTGGTACGTCAACAGGAACATACGATTCATGTTCAACTACTTGCACGGCACCGTCGACAAGATCAGTGGCGCTGCTGCCACCCCCGGGGCCGACATTGGCGCGCATTTCGACGCGCTCGCAATGCGTACCCAGGTGGCTTTCTAGCACATTCTCTGGAAACGTTGATCGCGATTTGCAGCGGATGGTTTTCCTCTCCCAACTTAGGTCGGATTCATTCGAGCTCGATCTGGCCATCGATCTCGAACCTGAAATTGAGCTCCCCGATGGACACAGTTGCCTTCGCGGGCAGCGTCTCGTCGCCGTTTAGACGGTGCTCGGTCAAGGCTTGGCGAACCGTCTTTTCAATCTCGCGCTGGGCGCTGACCCCGAGCGACTTGAGGAACTTGCGGATGCTCGCATTGAAGACGTCCTCGTTCATGGTCAGCTCCTTGATCTGCCGATGCAAATTCCTGGCGGAAACCGTCACGGCCTGCAGGTCGCCGCCCACCGATGACCAAACGACACGGTCCCAACCCGCTGTACCGGTTCGCCGACGGAGCTCGGCCACATAAGTCGCCAATAACGCATAGCCGATGGACTGTGGCTGACCATTTTAAGATGCAAAATGCTCTTGGTAAAGCATTCGGGCGGACGAAGGCTGAATCCGCGAATGAGGGCTCCGCCACCATGTGACGTCGTCGAAAGGCTTGTTGCATTTTTGGGGCATTATCAGGACGCCATGAGTACTCCACACTGGAGGCGGTGTGAGCGCGACCTGGTGTGCGCGTCCAACCTAGTGTGCGCGTCCAATGACAACGAGGCCGATGTGAAGAACTTCGCCGAGCTCACCGAGCAGGAGATCCTTGCCCTTGCGATCGCCAACGAGGAAGAGGACAGCCGGATCTACCGCGGCTTCGCCGAGGGACTGCGCGGAAACTATCCCGCCTCCGCCCGGGTCTTCGACCAGATGGCGGAGGAGGAGACGCGGCATCGTGGCATGCTGTTCGATCTCTATCGATCGAAGTTCGGCGATTATCTACCACTCGTCCGGCGCCAGGACGTCAAGGGCTTCATCCATCACAAGCCGCTCTGGCTCGTGCGTCCGCTTGGTCTTGATCAGGTCCGGAAATTTGCCGAGGCGATGGAGGTCGAGACCGCTCGCTTTTATCGCAAAGCCGCGGATGCCGCTCGCGATGCGTCGGTCCGGGAGCTCCTGGACAAGCTCGCCGAGGCCGAGGACGAGCACGAGGACCTTGCCCATGAACTGGGCCAAAGCATCTTGACCGATGACGAGCGCACCAAAGAGGACACGACGGCGCGCCGCTTGTTCGTGTTGCAATATGTGCAGCCCGGGCTTGCCGGATTGATGGACGGCTCGGTCTCGACCCTGGCCCCGCTGTTTGCGGCAGCCTTCGCCACGCACAATACCTGGGCAACCTTTCTGGTCGGGATCGCCGCCTCGGTCGGCGCCGGCATCTCCATGGGCTTTGCCGAGGCACTCTCTGACGACGGCTCCCTGACCGGCCGAGGCGCACCGGTTCTGCGTGGCGCGGTCTGCGGAACGATGACCGCCATCGGTGGGCTCGGTCATACCCTGCCCTATCTTATTCCCGATTTCTGGATCGCCACCGTCATTGCGGTGACGGTGGTTGCCGCCGAGCTCGCCTTCATTTCCTATGTGCGCTTCCGCTTCATGGACACACCATTTCTTTCCGCAGCCTTCCAGATCATGGTCGGCGGCGTGCTGGTCTTCTTCGCTGGCATCCTCATCGGCAATTCCTAAGCCAGGAAGCCCGCCGCCAGCCCGCGTCGAGCCGACGTTCGCAATTCAGCAAGATCAGACTAATCGGGACAATCCCCGTCAAATGGGCTTCGGGCCCCTTACCTACATCCGAACAGCGAGCGCAAGCCACGCCCAGGGGTGCGGATATGGATAAGCAGCAAAAATTCGCTCTCCAGCGGCGTGTCGGCAACCAAAGCGTAAAACCTCGCGTCGGATGTCGATAGTCTTCGCCTGAGTGG
>JAXDQK010000204.1:0-11218 GCA_034667905.1 Gammaproteobacteria bacterium
AAAACGACTCTGGAGTCGCGGAAAATCTCTCGAAGGAAGCATAGAGTCGAAGAGACCACTTTAAATCCGGCAAATAGCTCTTGTTGACGAAAGCAAAACCAGAGGAGCTTCTGGGCATCAGCATGGACCTCCTTGCTACTTCCAAGTGGCGGCGAAGCGCGCTCGACCCACGTGCCAGACAGTTCAATCGATCTCGGGCTGTATGATCCACTCAGTTGCAGATGGCAAAGATTGTTCGCAGCAGATTGCTGAATGTCCAAATAGACGAACGGGTTTGTTTCTCCCTTCGGGCAGTCTCTCAATCAGAAAATTCAGGAGCCTGTCCTTGTGAGATACATGGGCCAAGAACAGCTTGTTCATGCCCGTCATGAATGGAACTGCCTTTAAATCCGTCGAGGTGGCATAATATCTGTGCACAGCTTCTTGGACCTCCGGCCATCCAGGGTGCCAATAATCATCGATAATGATGACGCCGCCGACACCGAGGTAAGACATGGCAACCGCGATGTCATTCAAAGCGACTTCTAACGTATGTCCTCCGTCGATGTGGAAGAGGCGTGCTCCCTTCATCGCTTCAACGGCCGCGCCGCTGAGCGCGAGAGAGTTCTCGGCAAAAAGGACATAATTTGCGGACGGCGCGTGTCTCTGGAAATTGTGTTCGGTCATATTGTAGCTGCCATATCCGCTCTTATCGATATTTTGGTCCTGGGCTCCCTCAAAAAGATCGACCCCCACCGCGAGTTCATCGCCTGCTTGCAAAAGAGCAAACAGGATAAGCACCCGACCCTCATGCACGCCGATTTCGACTAGAGGTCCCGCGACTCTGTGCCCTTTCTGAAACTGTTGAATCAACAAAATGGCGTTAATCAGATTGCGGTCTATTCCCCATCCGCCAACTTGGAGAAAACCGCCATTACAATAGTTGAAAACCTGACTATTCGACTGCTCAGATGATTCCGAAGCGCTGGCCTGATCCATTGTAATCTCCTTGGGAGAGTGTAATATAACAGCAATTGTTTCGCGTCAAAAGGCGCGAAGATGCGCCAGAGCCGCAACCTATGAGGTCAGGGCCGAGATTGCCGGGTCCGACAGACTCCTGCACCCGGTGCGGGAGCAGCCTCTTCCAATCCCACTCACCTGCGAGAGAACCGCAACTTTGGAACGTCTCTAGCACCTCGGCGGTTGCCGAAATCACGCGAACATTCGACGAATATTGACTGAGACGTGGAGTTTAGCACGCCAATGGGTACAGCGAGTTCTGCCGCTCCACTTGCGGGAGAAGCTGTGCTCACATCCAGCTCTGCAAGCAATTGCGTCCCGTGGCGAAGCCGGACAATGAAATCCTTCTCCGCTTCAGCGTCGGATTTCAAGATGGCTGAGACATCGAACGTGCCCTCATCGAGGGTAAACTCATCTGACTTGCTCAGGATATTATCAGCATCCTTCTTTAGGTCCTCTAATCGCAACTCGAAACCGTCCCTGCCGCTCGGAAGAGCCGTTATATTGCTTCGAAGTCGATACAGCGGGTCCCACCACATCCGCCAGGAGAAGGCGCGCCAAAGACCCGCGCTCGATCTAAATTCCTGTTCGAATATCGGGTCTCCGGGAAGCGTATCTGAAACAAGATCGGCGTTGGTCGTCGCAACGGACGTAAGCAAGTTGCGCAACCGATTGCCTTGTTCGACATTGTTAATTCGCTTTGTGATCGTATTCCGTGTGTTCGAATGCATCATCCTTTGATAGTCATTATCAAAGAGATAACGATGCAACTTGATAGCGAAGTCATCCGCCGAGTCAAAGTAAATCGCTGAAACGTCTTCGATGCACCAAAGACGATAGGTTTGGAAGGCAGAAAAGGGACGGTACAGAAACACCGGTCTACCGGACGCCAGACTTTCGAGAATTGAAATACCGTAAGCTTCACTCGGCTTTAGCGACATAGTGGCGATTGAATTGATAATAAGGTTTCGGACCTGCTCACGGGGCAGCCACTCGTAGTTTCTCAACGTAGCAGGTGTTGCTGCTTCCTGTAACTGAGCAAACAAGTCCACAACACCGTACCCTTTATACCGCTCGCTTAAGGAATTAACGAACATTGGAAGGCTCGTCTCCGAATCTTTAGGCAATTCTGCGTATGACCAATAGTTATAGTCGAAGTACGGAAAGTACCAGATGGCGGGCTTGCGCGCCGACCTTGCTCTCACATAGTTCGGAAAGTCGAGAGCTATGAACGCGTCTAGTCGAGACATATCGAACGGCAAGGAAAAACCTTGACTATACCCCACCAGCCGAACATGTGGATTTCGCTTCCGCATACGAGCCACATCGGCCGCGAGCAGTTCGACAGAATACGGGTGAGTACAGATGATGATGTCGGGTGGGTGCTCATAGTATTCATCATGCTCCATCAATCGCGTGTTCGCAGTGCTTGCTATGCAGTTGAAGCCAAAAAGTCCGTATTGCAAATGACTTTGGAGTGTTGATCCCGGCAGAAGGAGCTCGTCGCCATCAGACAAGGCTGGGATGAAATTGTACTGGAGAGAGGGGTGTGTATTAAGCAAAAAGACTTTCATTCTTCTCTCCCCGGGAGGGATGCATAAACAATGCGATGCCCTGCCTCAGATTTCCCTCGGGTTGCGCCATATTTGGCTGCCGTCGACAAGGAGATTCATCACGCCCCCGGTAAGTGCTTGCTGGTAGCGGCAAGGCGTCTCATGTTCGAGCACCCAACCACACGACGAGAAGAACTCCAGAAGCTTCCCTTCGATCTGCCGAGAATGCGTTCCGACCACAATTCGCCTTACGCGGGAATTCAATACTTCAGCCGCGGCTGGAAGCACGTCTCCTTCTGCTCCCTGTATATCGCAATGGATGAGATCGAACGGAGGATGATCGTTGGCGAGAGTCGCAAGAGATATCGAGGGAACTTCTTCAACGTCACCCGCGGCCACGCTCTCATCGAAAATAGCCTTAGCGCCCCAGTCTTCTCGGGGTACAGGTAGAACAGGAAAGTAGGCGCTCCCATCTCTCACACCAACTATGCTGTGTAGAAGCGTGTGATCGTTAGGATTCAAATCGTTGTCGCGAAAGTGCTGATGCATAAAAGCGAGATGTTCCCGAGAGCCCTCAACGCCGACGAGCACGATCGTGGGAATCTGTAGATGCGTGGCAGCCTTTGCGGCGGTCACGAGCCAAGGCCCCCAACCAGCACCTAGCTCCGCGACAACCAGCCGCCCTCGCTCTTTTGCCTCCTTCACCGCTTGCAGCGTCCCGGTCCACTCGGAAAGCTCATGCAATTCATCGTCACCTGTGCCTGGAAGACCGTAAACCCTACCTGAAAGGTGGCTGAGTGTATCGGGTAAGTAATCGCAGCGGGTTTTCGTCCCAAGAAAGTCATAGAAAAATCCTTCCTCCGGGGGGCCGGCATAACGCGGGAATGAGCTGAACAAACTATTTGCTTGCTCCTGAGGAGGAACTCTGCCCTTGCGCTCGGTAAACTCTTCTGACTGCATGAACGTCTGTCGAACGCCTTCGATGGTTTGGTGTTTGGCGATATGAAGATCAATGACCGAGGGATCCCTTTCTTCCCTTCCAAGAAATAAGATGTAGCTCCAATACACGGCATCGCGAAGGATCTCCTTAGGCGCGGTCTCCTTTACATTCATCGCTCTCTCCCGAAAGGCGCGCCGCATGTCGCCCGCGCAACGAACCACGTCCTTAATGCCGATGAGCGCGTGGTCAGTGTGCTGATCCCTAAGCTATGCTATCCTGGCATGCCCTGAGTAGCTAGGGCAAGCTGGCAGGCGAACGTGTCTTCCAGGTGAGGGCGCCGATATTGGTATTCGTGCGGGCGGGGTCTTCATGCGCGAGCAAGCGCGGAGCTGATCCGGCGGTGAAGCAATTCCATGCCCTGTTTATCAAGCGGGGCCTCGATAAGCGGGAAACAAGCCGCATGATCGAGCAAACCATCCGAGACTCGGCGGCGGCGTAGGTTCTACCGCCGGATGGCTGCGTGCCAAGCAGACCATCCCGGCTCCGCACGTGGCGGATATCTGTGAATTGCGGTTCCAATCCGCTTGACCGCCGGCGGTTGTCCCCCCGCGAGCAAATTTACATGCGAAAGGATCGCTCACTCGATGAGCCGCGCTCCCCGGCAGGAATTGTCTTTTCCGATCACTATGCTTCTGCTACCTCACCTGGAGCGATGCACCAGGTGTTCTGACGTTCCCGATGAAAGAGCTATTTCTTATCGAGTTTGAGTACGACGCAACGGTAAGGCCTTGTGACTTGGGGCTCTCCGTGGACGGGCGCCCGCTGGCAGTACATTTCAAACGGGTGGTGCTGACGTTTACCAGCGCCGAGCGAAGTATCGCCGACTTCGACTTGGCCGGACAATTTGCGCCGGGCTTTTTTCCGCTCTTTGGCTTCAGCGCTTTAGAGTCGACGGGAGTGTGGAGCGAGGGGCGGCGCTCCTGCTTCCTGCTCGAGGGTCCCGACCTTCCGGACGCCGAATGCAGGGTCACTATCTTTCATGAACTTTTGGTCTCGCCGGCCATAGGCGCTTTTGTGCGAGTGAATGGTCATTCCTTAGGCCATATTTTCTTCGACCAGAGCGGGGCGGTCAGTTTCGCTATACCCCCCCGGTGCAGACCCGATGCGCTCCTCGCCGCAGCATCGAATAACGTGTCCCTGAGTTCGGCGGCAGATCCAGCCGTGACGGTGATAATACCCAATTACAATCGTTGGGACCTGACGGCGGGTTGCGTCGTCTGGCTTCTGAGTGCCCAAATAGGCACGCCGCATGAAATCATAGTCGTGGATAATGGCAGCGCGCCAACCCAATACGCGGCGTTGCAAGCCGCAGCCTTGCCGGTGCAGATCATCCGGTTGGATGAACGTCGTTCTTTCGGGGAAGCGAACAACCTGGCTGTCGAACACGCGCGTGGCTCGAAGCTCCTCTTTCTCAACAACGATGCGTTCGTTCGTTCGGAGTGCGTCGCCCGATTAGCAGAGGCCCTGGAGCAGAGTAGGGTTGGGGCAGCTGGTCCAGTTTTCGAGGATACAGAGGGCCGGCTGCAGGAGGCGGGCTGCTTTATCAACATGGACGGCACTGTGCTCTTGCGCGACTACCGGTACTTCCAGGCGCAAGTTGAGCTGCCGCCTCTGTCGGAGGTCGATCACATTTCAGCAGCGTGCCTGATGCTGAAGAGGGATTTGTTTGTGGGATTGGGCGGCTTCGACCTCGCATACGATCCCGCCTATCACGAGGACGTGGACCTCTGCTGCAAGCTACGGGCGACGGGAGAGCGCGTACTTCTAGTGCGCGATGCGCGGACGATGCACATCCGTAACGCCACGGTAAATACATTGCCTTCCTCCGATCAGGTGTTGGCTGCGCCGGCACGAAGCCACGCGGTCTTCGCCTCGCGTTGGGGAGCATGGCTGACGACGAAGGACCCACAACATGCTCCGACAAAAGCCAGCGTTCACCTGCATAATTGGGACACGGGTCCCGCACCCTTTCCGGGCCACGGTGTAAACGCGGTCCTATTCACCGGCAGACTTCAACGCAACTTCAATAGCTATGCCGCTATGGCGATCTCCACCGCCGCGTCGCGCTTAGGGCCTGCTCTTTTTTGCACTCCCACCTCCTACAGCATGCTCAGATTCTTGGATTTGGCGCACGAATTCTCGCTTCCGAAAACGCAAACTGCGACCGCGAGTGAACGGTCGTTGCGCCGGCGCAAGGTCGAAACATTCATACATAGCACATGTGAGATGCCGCCTGAACTTCGACGTTATGGAGAGCGCCAGATTCTGCATTGTTCGATGCCGGAAAAGGCCTATTCGTTGACGGAACGAGAAAGGCACGAACGCGTTGATGCATTATCGAGCTATGAAGCAATAGTCACGGATTCGGAGTTTGCAAAGCGAAAAATTATGGCGGCCCTTCGCGATCTCGGATCGCCTTTTCTATCTGTTTCCGTGATCCCGCCGCCAATATCGACGGCAGAAGATATCTATCCGAAAGAGAACATTATCGTAAGTATAGGTCGGTTCCGGAACGGGCCTATGGGGGGAAGTCACGATCTAGTGCTACGCAGCTTCCAGCCATGGTGCAATTCTTCTATAAATAAGTGGCAGCTGGTTTGTGTAGGTGAAGTAGAGTCGGAGGACGATGTATTATATTTTCGCGATTTGAGTTTCCGCGCGGCGGCATGGCAGGTGAGATGCATTTTGGCGCCTACCCCACGACAGCGCAAGGAGCTGTACCGCCGCGCAAAAGTTTGCGTATCTGCAAGCGCAGCCCACGCCTTCGCAGACCAGAATCAGATATGCCTCCATTCATCGCTTGAGATCAGAGAGGCGATAGCCTACGGGTGTGTCCCTGTGGTGTACGCGCGAGGTGCCGAGGCCGAACTATGCGAATATCTTGGCTTTGAATCTGTTTTTGATCATCCAGAAGAAGTCAAGGAGCGAATCGCGCTTGCTATCGCCCACGCGGACATCGGCACGTTTACAACGGCTTCCCGGCAGCGCGCTGCAAGGTGGTCCATAGAGAGATTCTGCGAAGAATGGGAACGTCTGCTTAGTTTGGAAGCGCGGTATGAAGGTCATAATTCTGCTTAGACGAGAGAATGTGATGAAGCGATTGCTGTGTCCGCAGTCTCTCCCGTAGCGTAGGACCATCATCAGCGGAGGCAATTAGACAAAAGGATGCGACGATGTTGTGCGAAGCACGCAGTAAAAAGGCTGGAGAGGATGTGAGTAAACGGCTCGGCTCATCTCAGGTGAGTCGTCGCACGAGAAATTAGTCCCAGCGAGAAAGCCTCCGACGGCCATGCCCATTTCCCCTCTGCACCGCATCCAGGGCGCAGCTCTACGCGCCTCACCTATCATCCTATCTTTTCTCTTGTTGGCGTTGACCTTCCGGGGAGTTGCCTCAGGCGACGCTCGCGGGAACTTTCCATTCCCAGGCGATGCTAGCAGCATCCTCACGTTTTTACCCGCGGCCGACGTGGCGGGAATAAGAAGTCAGGATTGCGCCGATCGTTATGCCATTTTGCAGGCAGCCATAAATACGCATGGCGCGGGCAATCTTATTTGGCCTGATGGCCTGTATTGTAGCGGCCAAACCCTTGTCCCTGCAAACGGTCAGAATTGGATTTGCGGGAGCCAGACATACGGCTCCTTTGGGGGCAAACTTGCGACCAAAGGCGAGATGAACGCGCCGTTGATTCAGTTTAATAGCTCAGGTGCAATCAAAGGCTGCACACTGATTGGGAATGCTGGAAGCTCCCAGACGGCTCAGAGTCTGGTTGCGATCAACAACACTAATGATGTTACTCTGGACGACGTCTATTTTGTAAATGGATACGCCGGTGTCTCGATCTCGGGTGTCAGCTTCTATATCTCGATTAGAAACTCCCGTTTCGGTGCCCAGTACCATCGTTATTTGGATATCAATGGAACGGTAGCTTCAGCCGGTGTTGACCTGATTCTTGATCATGTGCGGTTTTTAGGCGGCGCAAGCACGATGGACTACGGATGGCAGCTTGATGGGCTCGGTTCTATCATGGCCAATAATATTATAATGTCGGTGAACCAGTTCACTCGTGCCGCCGTATATTTCAATCGTCCGGCCTCCGGGTTCGGCGGCGCGCAAATTGCCAATAGCGTCTTTGAAACCGCCGGCAACGGCCCATCGTGGATTCTCGGCAACATCGGCGGACCGGCGTGGAACAGTGGTATTTATCTGGACAATACCATACTCAACGGCGGAAGTCAGGCCGCGGTTGTTGCGAATAGCTCTAGTCGATTTCGGATGAGAGGAGGAACGATCGCCAGCACCTCCGCTGAAGGAATCGTTCAGATTCCCGCGAATGCCTCATTTTTAAAATTTCTTTTTTCTGGAACTGCATTCGACGGTACGGGTGGAGAGACGGTGTTTCGATGCGGCTCCGGGGCGATGCTGAGCGGCAGCATTATGGTACCTGAGTGGGGCGGCTTTGGACCTATCGTTGATTTTAGAAACACCACCGCCAACAACATCGCTTATCTTGATACGTACGGAGGCAGCCTGGGGATTAGTGGAACTCCATATCGGTTGCCCGCCGGCAGGGTTCATGGAACGCGGGAGGGCGTTCATTTTTGACGGTCATCAATTTGGTTGCTGTCGAGCCAAATGCTTGCAATGCACGCAACGCGCGTGGAAAAGCGCACCCGAATTCAGTTCAAATCCGGTTGTATGTATCCTCGATCCGGATGATATCGTCCTCGCCGAGATGGGAGCCGGTCTGCACCTCGATGAGTTTGAGGTCGATCTTGCCCGGATTGGCAATTCGGTGGATGCCGGCGCTCGGCAGGTAGATCGACTCGTTCTCGTGGATGAGATGGGTTTTGTTGTTGCGCACGATTTCCGCCGTGCCGTTGACGACGATTCAGTGCTCGGCGCGGTGAAAATGCTTTTGCAGCGAGAGCTGCGCGCCGTGCTTCAGGATGATGCGTTTGACCTGATAGTGCGCGCCGTGACGACGCTCTGGTAAAAGCCCACGGCCGGTAGGAGCGCTTGTGTTCTTCCGCCTCCAGCCGCTTCTCGCCGATCGACGAGCTGCTTCACCCGGTCGCGTGCTCCGGATGCAGCACGAGGACGGCGTCCCTCGGTGAGGGCGATGACGTCAAGCCGGCGCTGCCAGCGACCGGCCCGCTATATCGGTCCTGGCGCCCCGGTCGCGGCGCACCCGCTACATCCCCGAGAGGTGATCGGATATTTTCAGTGACGCCAGCGGGGCCGGCCGTCGTCACGCTTTCTGATCTCGGCACGGCACGTGGCGCGCCACCGCCACATAGTCCAGCAGCGTCACACGGCTCGAAAGTTTCCCTTCCTGAATAACGACGCTGTTGTAAGCCCGAGGAACACCTGAGAGATCTTACGGCGTCGAATACCTGAGCTGCACATCGAAACGACAAAATCGGCTGCCAACAAGGGGCGAGGGGGTTCTCGGCCTGATTGAAGGCCGGCTCGGAGCCCCGAAGGTTCGTCACAAATTCGGTTCTACTTTTCTTCCGCCACATGCCCATGAGCTCTGAAGAAAAATCCCCCAATTCCACGTCTAGCACCGCCCCTTTGCAGCGGGAAAGCCACGAGCGAATCGCCGCTTTTCCCGGTCGCAGGCATTCAAATGTCGCGGCGCTACGTGAGGCGAATGTCGCGGCGCTGCGTGACGAGTCCACGCGTCAGGCAGTCGTCGTCCTGGGAATGCATCGAAGCGGCACCTCTGCCGTTGCCGAAGCTCTCAGTCTCCTTGGCGGGCGATTGCCGACGCGCCTCATGCCGGCGCAACCTGATAATCCCCGCGGCTTTTTCGAGCCCATGCACATCGTGGAAATTCACGATCGAATACTCGTGTCGGCAGGAACTTCTTGGTCTCACTGGGATGCTTTTCCCGCAAGCTGGCATGAAACACTGGAGGCGCGCGACTACGTTCGAGAACTTTCCCAGGCGGTTGAGAGCGATTACGGCGAAGCACGCCTATTAATCTTGAAGGATCCACGAATATGCCGCCTTCTGCCTCTCTGGAGCACCGTATTCCGGGAACTGCAGGCTCAGCTGCTCGTCGTCTTGCCATTCCGTAACCCGCTCGAAGTCGCTGACTCCTTGCGCCACCGCAATGGGTTTTCGCTTGGTCATTCACTTCTACTCTGGCTACGTCACGTTCTCGATGCGGAATTTGCCTCGCGGGACTTCGCCCGCGCTTTCCTGCGCTACGAGAACCTCGTTACAGCAGGTCGCCAAGAAATCGATCGTGTCGAAGCTCAGCTTCCAGTCATTTGGCCCCGAAAATCCGCGCGTGCATATCATCAAGTCGAAAACGCAATTGAGATAGAGTTAAGGCACAATGTTGCTACGGCGGATGATCTGATTAGCCGCCAAGACGTCTCCGGGTGGGTTCGTGACACGTACGAAGGATACGAAAAGCTCCGGCTCAACCCGCTGGATACGCAGGCTCAGCGCACCTTGGATCGAATACGCTCTGAGTTCAACGAGGCTTGCCAGGCGTTTGGTCCGGTGTTTGAGGCTTTGCACACCCAAAACGAAGAACTGACCCTTAAATCGTCGCATGCCGCGGAGATCCAGGCCGCGGCTTTGCGCCTCCCTGCTCTTGAGCCGGCGCTCCAGGAAATGCAGCGAGAGAACCACGAGCTAAGAGCTCTGATGGAGAGACTTCGGGGTGAGGTCGCCGTAGCAGAGCGTCATAACGAGGAATTGAGCAAACTAGCAGCGGCTGCCCATGCCGAGCTTGCAGCAGCTAAACAAGAACGGGAAAACTTGGCCGGCGCCCTCCAAGCAGCGCGAGGCGAATTGCATGTCGCAACCGGGATACTGGAGAACCGCGCGACTGAGCTTCAGCTCTGTCGTGAGCGAATAGAGCGCTTCGAGTGCGCTATCGTTCAGCAACGAGCCGTAAAGGCTTTAACGCTGTTTGGGCGTGCATGTGCCTACGTCTATTGGCGACTTACACTTCAGCTGCCGCGTCGACTCCGATTCGAGCGACGGCTGGCCGAACGCGCACAAATCACGTTGCGCTCGAAGCTTTTTGATCCCGAGTGGTATGTGAAGAACAATCCGGATGTGTGGTTGCGCGGAGGCGACCCTCTTCGACATTACTGTGAACACGGGTTCCTGGAGGCGCGACGCCCCGGTCCTGATTTGGGCGACTCCCAAGTAGAAGCGCTCGTTTGCCAGCTTAACGACGTCTATGCCGCCTCAACAAGAAGATCAGCAACGCGCCGATGATGCCAGCTAAGAACAGCGTCACCAGCATTGCAGGCAAATCTCCTCAACATCACTTCGCTCCTGCCGGAGAAGGTGCGCGGCGTAGAGATCGATTTTAGGTTGCAGGCCACCTTCGGTACAGGGGGAGAGCAGCCATTGCATTGGGTCAAATTCCATGCAATACCCCGGGCTCTCTAGTGTAGGGGGAAGTTCTCATGAAACACTTTGTTCTAGGCGCACTCATTGCCGGCGCAGTTGCAGGCGTGGCATTTGTTTCTCCGGCCTCGGCGCAGGCGACGCGTACCTGGGTCTCAGGTGTCGGCGACGACGCCAATCCGTGCAGCCGCACGGCACCGTGCAAGACCTTCGCCGGCGCGATCTCCAAGACCGCCACAACCGGCGAGATCAACTGCCTCGATTCGGGCGGCTTCGGCACGTTGA
>JAXDQK010000205.1:0-3108 GCA_034667905.1 Gammaproteobacteria bacterium
GCTGTGCTGGCAGCCTGTCTGCGCTGCGTGCCGGAGCTCAGTGTTACGGATGCATTGAAGCGCTATGAGGCGATCCGGAAGCCGCGTGCATCCGAGATCCAGGCCCTTGCGCGGCGCAATGCCGAAACCTTCCATCTGCGCGATGGACCAGAACAACAGGCGAGAGACGGCCGGATGGCTGCGCACGCGGGCGGTCGAGATGAGGCTGCGGTCAGCCCGGCGCGCAGCATGATCTTTGCCTACGATGCCATGCAGGAGCCGGTCGGCGCTGCAACCGGCGATGCCAAAGCGAAACGAATGGACCTTTGGACATGACGATGGCGCGGGACACGGGATGCGCTATTTTCGTCGCTCCATCGGGGAGCGCGCGGTGATGATCGCAAGCGTCCTCGAGCTGATTTTCAACGGCGTCGCCTATGGCATCGTGCTGTTTCTGATCGCGTGCGGATTGTCGATCACGATGGGCCTGATGGGTTTTACCAATCTGGCGCACGGTTCGATCGTGATGTTCGGGGGCTATCTCGTCGTCGCGCTGATGAAGAGTTTTGGCTGGCCGTTCCTTGCAACGATTCCCGCGGCGTTTGTCGTTTGCACGCTGGTGGGCGCCGGCTTCGAGCGTCTGTTGTTTCGTCGACTGTATGCCGCCGGTGAACTCAATCAGGTTCTCCTGACCATCGGGCTGGTGTTCATGTCGGTTGCGATCGCGACCTATCTGTGGGGAGCGGGGCAGCAACCCTTGCAGATGCCGAGCTACCTGAACGCGCGCGTGTCGCTTGGCCTGTTCGAGGTCAGTTCATACCGCCTGTTCCTGCTTCTGATGGGTGGCGCAATGACGGTTCTCCTGGTGCTGGTGTTCGAGCGGTCGAATCTCGGTGCGCAGGTTCGGGCCGCGGTCGACAACCGGCAGATGGCAATGAGTTGCGGCATTAACGTTGACCGCCTGTTCACGCTGGTGTTTGCCGTGGGATGCGGCATTGCCGGCACCGGCGGCGCGTTGAGCGTCAATCTGCTGGGGCTCGATCCGTCGTTTCCACTGCGCTATCTCGTCTTCATCCTCATCGTTGTGACGGTCGGCGGTTCCGGATCGATCTGGGGCACGTTGATCGCGGCACTGCTGCTCGGGATCTGCGACGTCTTCAGCAAGTATTATGTGCCCGAGGCCGGCGCCTTCACCATCTTCGCCATCGCCGCCTTGATCCTGTTCTGGCATCCGCAAGGGTTGTTCGGAAGGGCGGTCACATGACGATGGTCGCGCCCAAATCGCTCGAGCCGCTCCGGCTGCTGGCTGCGCGCAGCCGCTGGCGGCCCGCCGAGATTGCGTTCTGGTCGTTCGTGGTCGCCAGCTATTTTCTGTTCCCCAATTATCTGGTCCTGATCAGCCAAATCCTGGTTGCGGGTCTTTTCGCCCTGTCGCTCGACCTGATGCTCGGTTACGGCGGCATGCCGTCGCTGGGGCATGCCGCGTTCTTCGGCCTCGGCGCCTACGCGGCGGGACTGCTGGGGCAGATGGGTTGGGCTGAGCCGATCTCGGGGTTGCTATTGTCCGGCGCCGTTACCGGTGTTTTCGGCCTGTTGTGCAGCCTTTTTTTGAGCCGATTGCGAACCACCGCCTTCCTGATGGTGACGCTGACGCTCGGCCTGTTGCTGCGCGAATTCGCCAATCGGTGGTCCAGTTTGACCGGCGGCGACGACGGGTTGTCGGATATCGGGCTTCGGCCTCTGTTCGGCGTCTTCAGGTTCGATCTCGCGGGCAATACGGCGTTCTGGTACAGCCTCTGCGTCGTCTTCATCGTCTTTCTGCTCGTTCGCCGCCTGGTGCATTCCCCGTTCGGTCTGGCGCTGGAAGCGCTGCGCGAAAACGAACGCAGAGCCGCGGCGCTTGGCATATCGCCACGCCTGGTGGTGATCGCGGTATTTACCCTGTCGTCCGCCATCGCCGGCATCGCCGGCGCGTTGCTGACCCAGACGACGTCTTTTGTGGCGCTGGAAGTTCTCAGTTTCGAACGTTCGGCCGGGGTCCTCATCATGCTGGCCCTCGGCGGCGTCGGAACGCTGTACGGCGCGTTCGTGGGGGCTGCCGTGTATCTCGTCGCACGCGACGTGCTGTCCGCGCTCGATCCGGTCTACTGGTACTTCTGGCTCGGGCTCATCATCGTCATGGTGGTGCTGTTTGCCAATGACGGCATGGTCGGCCTGTTGCAGCGTCTTCAGGCCTGGGCCGTCCAGCGATGGGGGGCGGCATGACCGAGCCCGTACTACTCACCCAAGGGCTGTGCAAGAATTTCGGTGCGCTTCGCGTCACCAACAATCTCGATCTCCGCATCGAGTCCGGTGCGCGGCACGCGCTGATCGGCCCGAACGGCGCCGGCAAAAGTACGCTGGTCAATCTGCTGACGGGCGTGCTGAAACCGTCGAGCGGCAAGGTCTGGCTTAACGGCGAGGAAATCACAAAACTGCCGGCGGCGGAGCGGGTCTGGAAAGGCCTGTCGCGAACGTTTCAGGTCTCCACCATTTTCCCGCGCCTCACCGCGTTCGAGGCGGTCGTGCTGGCGATTTGCCGGCGCGAACGGCTGTTGCGCAATCCGTCCCGCCTGCTGTCGGGGTGCCGGGCCGAGGCGGAAGAGGCCTGGGGATTTCTGCAGCGCTTTGGATTGTCCGCAGTTGCAGATCGTCAGATGGGTCAACTGGCCTATGGCCAGCAGCGCCTGACCGAAATCGTTCTGGCGCTGGCGGCGCGCCCAAAAGTCCTGCTGCTTGACGAACCCGCGGCCGGCGTTCCGGCGCAGGACAGCGAGGCGCTGTTCGCAGCGATCGAGAATCTGCCGCGGGACGTCGCCGTGCTGTTCATCGAACACGACATGGAACTGGTGTTCCGCTTCGCCGAGAAAATAACGGTTCTCGTCGCCGGCGAGTTGTTTCGAGAAGGGATGCCGGCACAGATCGCCTCCGATCCCGATGTGCGCCGAGTCTATTTGGGCGACGACGATGACGAGTAAACAGGTCCTGCTCCACGTTGAATCGCTTTGCGCCGGATATGGCGATTCCGTCATCATTGAAGATATCGGCTTTTCGCTCTCCGCCGGCTCGTCGCTGGCGCTGCTCGGCCGC
>JAXDQK010000206.1:0-14253 GCA_034667905.1 Gammaproteobacteria bacterium
AATAAAAACTCGAATCGGTGCCGCACCTCAGAGCCTCACGAAGTAAGGAATTGCGATTAGGACGATGCCAATTACAACCACGAGGATAGTGCCCGAGACGAAGTATGGAAAAATCATCAGGGCGAGACCGCAGAGAAGCGGGACGACACGTCTCTGCCTCTTTCCGTAGATAAAGAATCCGATTCCGATGGAACCGAACAGCAATCCCCACAGGAGCAAAGTTGAGCTCAACGCTAAGCCCAGCGCACGTGGCACACCGCCACGGGAATCTCAGATTGAATGCAAAACTCGATCCAGCGCTGCTGATTGTCCTGCAATCGATCACCGGGCCCTTTGACCTCGATCATTCGGTAGCTCCGCTCTTCCGGCCAGAACTGCACTAGGTCCGGTAAGCCGCTGCGATTTTCGTACAGGTTGCCGAGGAGCCGCTCGAACATCGCGCGCAAGTGTGCCGCTGGTACGCAGGCGAGCGCGGTATCGAGAAGCCCTTCGCTTAGGAGTCCCCACGAAACAAAGGGCGATTGCGTACCGTATTTTAGATCGAATGTCTCTCTTATGGAGTTTTGATAATCACTGCTTTCGAGCTGTCTTAAGGACTCATCGAACATATGCTCGCGTCGCGCCCGAAACGTCGGGCTGTAGAGGTCCGCCGGCCCAAAATGGAAGGGATGGAAGAAGGCGCCGCTCAATGGCGCGAATATCGCATCCCAACACAGCAATCCAAACAGTGAGTTCACCAGCGTGTTCTCAACATAATATACAGGCGCGGCAAGGTCCTCGAGGTGTTCGCGCGCCACGTCTTCTACCCGCTTTCCCAGGGTGCGTGGAACAATCAGATCCAAGCGTTCGGCGCGGGCAGGGCGGCGCACCTCCCGGCGTGGGAAATTGAGATGCCGTTCCAGCCTCAAGATGATGCGTCCCAGTCGCTGCGCTTCGGCGGCGCTCTCGGGCCAGGCGGAAGCGGCAAGAGCAAGTTCGCGCGCATCGTGATGGCGCCCGGCCGTTTCCAACGTTCTGATCGCGCGCAGCCGCGCGCCCGGATAATTGCACTTAAGATACAGGTTCAGGGCGGAATCAAGCTCGCCGCTGCGTTCGTACTGCCGCGCAATGGTGAAAATGAGCTTCGCGCGTCGGCTCTCCAGCCACTCGTGATTCAAGTTCGTTGCCGGCAGTTGAGCCAACACGTCTTCCAAGCTCGACTCTTCGTGAAGCCGGCGCCGGCACTCATAGAGCGCAAAGAAATCCTCGATGTCCTGGCGGCAATGAAATGCCCTCGAGGCCGAGGAAAAACCTACCGCTTCATATTTATGGATGCCCAGATCCGCCAGCACGAATTCCGACCAGTCCTGTCTGAAGTTGCCGAAGAAAAGCAGACGCAAGCGCGTGCATAAGGCTGTAACGGCCACAAAATAGACGCGCTCGGCAACGCTTCCTCGCCACTCTTGAAACGGACGAGGTTCGTGAGGTGTCTCACGCAAGGCTTGCAGCGCTTGGACTTTTGACATCCATGCGGGCAATTGCGGAAATATCTCGGCGACTTCGGCGCGCGTAACCAGCTTGAAAAGTTCATCGAGGGTAAGCAAAGCGTTCGTCTCGATCCAGTGAAGGCTCACGAGGGGGCCCACGGCGTGCTCGATCGAACCGATTTCCATATAAGAAATCCGCGAGCCGCGAAAATGCGGCCCCTTGCGCATGATCAGCCTGACGAGCAACGCCTGCGAGGCTGAGGGCAGCCCGCCGAACTCGTGGATAAAACGGTTTTCATCCTGGGACAGCAAATCGGCGTATCGATCACGCAGCCATTGCAGCGCGCAGCGAAAATTGTCTAAGTAGTAGAACCCCGCGGGTCGATCTTGCAAGCTTGAGATAGGCGTGCTCATGCAGAGCCCATATTATCCGATCATTTCAGCCGCGGTAGCTCTCGCAGTGCTCCATAAAATTGCGCAGCGGTGTGGAGAGCAGTTTACTTCGGTGGTGAATCAACGACGTTCTTCGTAAGAGTCTTGGCAAGCGCGTGGCCAGCACGCAGAGCCGACCCGCCGCCAGCAGGTCCTGGACCACGGAGCGGGACAAGCAGCTCACGCCCAGGCCTTCAGCGACCAAATTTTTGATTGCTTCGGAACTGCCGAGCGTCATCGCCGGCTGAATGTTCAGCAGATGAGGAAGCAGGGCAAGTTCGACCGCTTCGCGCGTGCCGGAGCCCGGTTCCCGCAACAACCAGGGTGCTTCCCGCAATTGCTTGATCGTCAATCGTGCCTTGGCCAGCGGATGGGTAGGCGCTGCCACAATGAGCAGTTCATCCTCGAACCAGGGCCTGATGCTGATGTCGGGCTCATGGCACGGTCCTTCGATGAACCCCAGGTCCGCCGAGAATTCCTTCACCGCCGTGACGACATCCAGGGTGTTGCCGATTCTCACGTCCAGCTTCGCCATCGGTAGGGCCTGCCGGAACTGCGACAGCAGCTTAGGCAGAATGTAGTTGCCCAGGGTAGTGCTTGCGAACAGGCGCAAATTGACGATGAGACCCTCATCAGCCGATGCGAACGCACTTTCGACATTGCGAGCGCCGTCCAGGACGGCGAGCGCCATGGGCAGCAATGCCCGGCCATTGTCGTTCAGCACTAAGCGCTTGCCGACGCGATCGAAAAGTAGCGCGTTCAAGTTCTGTTCGAGTTCGCCCAAGGCTGTGCTGGCAGCGGACTGAGACAGGGGCACGCTTTGCGCGGCCGCGCTGGTGCTGCCCGTGAGAGCGATAGCGCGAAAAATGTCCAGCTGGCGCAGCGTGATTCGCATCGCTGCGATATTAATAGATAAAATAGATTAATTATAGTGAATCAATCTGTTTTACAAATTAAAGGCGCCGCCTGATAGTAACGCCAAGATTCGAATTTGGAGGCGAGCATGTGGCGGCAGGCGAGTTTGAAGTATCTCCCCGGGCTTGCGTTGATTTCAGTCTTGGCGCTGGCGGCCATTCAATTGGGTCGGGCCCCGTGGTTCCAAGCCAGCGGCATCAGCGCGCTGACTCTGGCAATCGTGCTCGGCATGATCGTCGGCAACACGATGTACCCATTCGTCTCAACTGCCAGCGCCGACGGGGTTGTCTTCTGCAAACAAACGCTGCTTCGCGCAGGAATCATACTTTACGGTCTGCGATTGACCTTCCAGGACATCGCGCATGTGGGGATCACGGGCGTGGTCATTGATTCGCTGGTGTTGACCAGCACCTTCGCCTTGTCCTGGTGGGCCGGCACTCGGCTCTTTGGGCTGGACCGTCGGACGGCAATGTTGATCGGAGCGGGCAGCTCGATTTGCGGCGCCGCCGCAGTGATGGCCGCCGAGCCGGTCGTGAGGGGCCGCGCCGAGCAAGTCACCGTCGCCGTGTCGACCGTGGTCGTGTTCGGCACGCTGGCGATCTTCTTATATCCGGCGTTATACGAGCTGAATTCGCGCCACCATTTTCTGAGCCTAAGTCCCACGAGTTACGGGATCTTTGCGGGATCCACCATTCACGAGGTTGCACAGGTGCTGGCGGCAGGCCGGGCGATTACCGATGCGGCAGCGAATACGGCCGTCATTACCAAGATGGTACGCGTCATGATGCTGGCACCGTTTCTCATTGTGCTATCGACCTACTTGTCGCGCCATCCGGAGGCCGAAGAAGCGCCTGCGAGCGGCACGCCGACAAGCTCCCGCGTCGTCATTCCCTGGTTTGCGTTGTGGTTCGTTGCGGTGACGGTGCTGAATTCGCTCATCGCCATCCCGCACGCTCTCAAGGTCACGGCAATTGACCTGGATACATTCCTCTTGGCGATGGCCATGGCAGCGCTCGGGGTAACCACCCACATATCGGCCATTCGCACGGCGGGGATCAAACCGCTGGCGCTCGCGGCGTTGCTGTTTGGCTGGCTGCTCTTCGGTGGCTTCGCGATCAACGCCGGCGTTTCCGCGCTGTTCACCTAAGCATGCCTAACCCTAGAGCCGCATGCATCGCCAAGATCATGCTACGCCGAGCATGACCTCGAGCCGGCGACGGATCAGGTCTTCGGCCTCCGCCATGATGCGGTCGATGAGTTCTTTACAGGTCGGAATATCATTGATCAGTCCCACCACCATGCCGCACGACCAGGCTCCCGCATCCATGTCGCCCTCCTGCATGATGCTCGGATAGACGCCGCCCACTTCGCCGGCAATGTCCGCAAAGTTCAACTTGGGTCCAAGCTCGCGCTCTTTGACCAGCAGTCGATCGACGGCGGCATTGACCAGCACGCGCTCGGTATTGCGCAACGGCCTCATGATCAGGCGCGTGTCGAGTTCCGACGCGGCGACGATGGCTTCCTTGACATGGATGTGTATGGGCGCCTCCTGCGTCGCCATGAAACGCGTGCCCATGTTCATGCCGTCCGCGCCCAAGGCGAGCGCGGCGACCAGCGAGCGCCCATCGGCCATGCCGCCGGAGGCAACGAACGGAATCTTCAACGCCTCCGCAGCGCGCGGCAGCAGGATCATGTTGGGCACATCATCCTCGCCGGGGTGGCCGCCGCACTCGAAGCCATCGACGCTCACTGCATCGCAGCCGATCGATTCAGCCTTCAGGGCGTGTCGCACCGAGGTGCACTTGTGAATCACCTTGATGCCGGCACTCTTGAGGGCCGGCAGGTACTTCTGTGGATTATTTCCGGCGGTCTCGACGATCGTGACGCCGCTCTTGATGATGGTTTCGACAAAGCCAGGATAATCGGGCGGCGTGACCATGGGCAAGAAAGTGAGATTGACGCCGAACGGTTTGTCCGTCATGTCGCGGCAGCGCGCGATTTCCAGCGCCAGTTTTTCCGGTGTGCGCTGCGTGAGGCCCGTAATGATGCCCAGACCGCCGGCGTTCGAGACCGCCGCGGCGAGTTCGGCGAAGCCGACATAATGCATGCCGCCTTGGATGATGGGATGCTGAATGCCGAGCAGCTGCGTGATGCGGGTCTTCAAGCTCAGCGCCTTCAGGTCGCGCCGTCGCGAACGAACCTAGCGCGCAGCGAATCATAGGTCGCCGGAGAGACGGGTCCCATTCGTATCCATTCCAGTGTCAGGGACTCGGCCTCGTCGGCACTCGCGTCGCGCGCTTGACCCATGCGCTCCACCAGGCGCTGCATCTGGAAATCACGGCGCAGGGTCTGGTCTTCCGGCGGTGTCGCAGCGCCGGTCAGGATCTCGCGACGTATGCACAAGGTTCGCAGTGCCGTCTCACGGGCAGCGACGTCGAGTTCGGTGGCGGCGTGCGCTTTCACCCAGGCATCTTTGAGCGCCGCCAAGCCGCCCTTTGGCCATTGCGGAACGCCGGCAATGAACGCCTCGGCGGCATGCTGGAGCGAATCGCGATCGGCGGCGGCGGCCGCTTGGGCCACGGCCCAGCCATAGGCCTGTATGAGACGGGCGGCCTCGAACAACTGGGTAATGGAATGTCGTTTCTCGCTCGCTCGATGTTGCGAGATCTTCGATTGGAACGACTTGAGCGCGCGTTCGAAGCGATCCCTTATGGCCCGCTCGCCGCCGCGAGGTAATTCGCCCAAGGCTTCGAAGGCAGTCCGCCACTGCGGGGCTTTTGCAAGACCTTCGATGAGGGCAGGTCCCGACAGCGAGGCGGTCAGTTCGGCTTCCTCGCAAAGCGCGATCGCTTGTTTCCTATTCGCTTCCAGACCGGCCGTGTAATCCACGTGCGCTTGCTGACGCTTCTGGAAGACGGCATCGCATTGCGCCCGAAACTCGCTCCACAGTTGCTGCTCTTGGTCGCGCTGCACGGGGCCGACGTCCTTCCACAACTGCTGCAGTCGCTTCACGCCATCAACGGCCTCTTGGCCTTCCGCTTTGCCGCTCAGATGTTGCGCGCGCTGGATGAGCGAGCGCTTTTTGGCGACGTTTTGCGCGTACCAAGCGTCGAGCCTCGCCTGTAGCCGAGCCAGCGTCCCATCGAAAGCCTCCTGCGCCTCGCGATTGGCGGCCCGGTCCACGGGCATATGGCGATGCCATTCTTGCGGCGCCTCGCGCAGCACCGTGGCCACCGCGCGCCAGTCCACGTCCTCGCCGCTTTGGGCGCTCTCGAAAACTCGCACCCGCTCGAGCACGCTCTTGCGCTTCTCGGCATTCGCCTGCCGCAACTGCGACTGCGCCTCGAAGTATTCGCGGCACGGTTGGTAGGCTGTCTGAGCGGCTTCGTGGAAGCGCTGCCAGTCCGCTTCGGAATCGCTGACGATCCCCTTGCTCACTAATTTCCAGTCCTCCTGCAACTGCTTGATGCGATCCGCCAGCGCCCTGGGCTTCTCCTGCGAGCCGATGAGGGATTGCATCTGTTCGATCAGTTCTGCGCGCTTGGGCGCCACGGCATAGTCTTTCCATTCTTTGAGCTCAGTCAACTTGGCGTTAAGTTGCTGCACCTGACCTGCGAGATGGGCCGGCACCGCGGGCATGGTCGGCAATTTCGTCTCGATCGCGCGCCGCAGGCCCGCCGCGCGTGCGGTGTTGCCCTCGCGCAGGGCGACATTGGCGCCGCCAAGAAGACCGCGAAGCTTGCGCACGGCGGCCGCCTCGGCGGCTAATTTTTCGGCACGCGCTTTTTCCTCAGTCTCCGCTTTTTGCGCCGCTTCTGCCGCAGCTTGGGCGAGCGCTTCGTTGCGCCGCTCGGCTTCGAGAGCACCCGCCGCAATCGCCGCTTCCCGAGCCGCTTGGGCCGCCGCCTGCCGCGATTCCTCCGCAGCCTTGTGGGCCAGCTTGCGCGCATGCTCCGCGATGATTTCCTGACAATGCTCGATCGCTTGGCGAGCGCGCTCGAGAAGCTCCGGCGCTGCCTGTGGCTCGAGGCTGCGCCAGCGTGCAGCGAAGTGCTCGAAGGTAGGTTCATAGACTGCGTCATGGACCCGATGGCTGTGCCGTTCTAGGGATGCATAGGCGGCATCGATGTCGATTTTGATTTGCGCAATGCGCTGCTCTTCCGCGTGCAGCACATCGCACTTGTGCTTGATGATTTTATAGGCGCTCTTGTCCTTGCCGCGCAATTGATTCAAGAGTTCCTTGAGCTGCGCGGGATCCTCGATGCGCTGCGCTGCCAGTTGCCGTATTCGGCTGGTGGTTCCGTGGATTACGAGGCCCGCCACCCGGCGGGGGTCGTTGATCGAGGCCAGCGCTTCGGCCAGGTACTCGGAATGATCGCATTGGCCGGCCACTACCAGCACCGCGTCGGCGTTATCGGTGCTGGCCAGAAAACCGGCAAAGTCTAGTTCGCCCGCATCGATGAGCTGGGCCAAGCGCTGCCGCGCAGCTTGTTCGAGGGTCGGTGACACCGACGGTCGATCGCCCTGCAAGCCTGCCAGTCTTCGCAAATCCTCTCCGTCCGGGAGCCTAAGAATGGCAGCTTCTCGCAGCGCTTCATCGCCTTCACCCATGGCTCTCGCCGCAACGCGTTCCGGCGACGCGGCATCCGATGCCGCGTGCCCATCTTCTGGAGCGGGTGAAGTCGGGGTCCCGGCGCGCAGGAAACGCGACAGCGGCTTCACCAAGTGATTGAACGCCATAGGAAAGATGCCTTTGACCGTCGAACGTGACCCTAAATTATATCGGTGCCGGGCGAAGGCGTGCGGAAAATAAGTATTGCGCGGAACGGAACCTTAGTACAACGCCGACTGCGCCTGCAACGGCAGGCTGCGCGATGAGCCGCCGACCGACACGGTGTAAAGACCCGGCAGCCAGGCCCACTCATCTTTCTTTTCGTCGAACACGGCGAGGGTAAGCGGTTCCATCGAAATCGACACGGTTTTTTCTTGGCCGGCTTTCAGTGCCACCCGTTGCCAGCCGGCGAGACGCCGGAAATGCTCTGCGCTCGCGCTGGGCAAGGCGACGTACAGCTGCGCGATCTCCGTGCCATCGCGGTGGCCGGTGTTCGCCACCGTGAAACTCACGGTGCGCGCTTTGGGATCGACCTTCAAGTTCTCGTAGTGAAAGGTGGTATACGAGAGGCCAAAGCCAAAGGGAAACTGCGGCTGCTTGCCTTCAGAGTCGAACCATTTGTAACCGAAGCGCGCGCCTTCGCTGTAATCGGCGGGAAAGGATTGCTTCTTAGGCGCATCTTGGACCCAAGCCCCCTCGGAGGGATCGGGAACGGAGCGGGGCGTAAGGCCGAAGACTTCGGTGTGGGGCAGATCGCTTTCGGTTTTCGGAAAGGTGATCGCCAGCTTCGCGGACGGCACCACGCTGCCGAAGAGCAGATTGGCGATGGCCTGGCCGCCGCCGATGCCGGGATACCAGGCTTCCACCACACCCGCGACCGAATCGATCCACGGCATGGTCACGGGGTTTCCCGTGACGAGCACGACCACGGTGCGCGGATTGGCGGCCGCGACCGCTGCGATGAGCTCGTTTTGCCGGTGCGGCAGCGACAGCGTGGGCGCATCGCCTTCCTCGCTCATGTATTGATCGGCAAACACGATGGCGATGTCCGCTGCTTTGGCAAGCGCAGCGGCGGAGCTGGGATTCTCCCCTGCATCGAATTTCACCTCGGCGCCGCGCGCGTGCTCGCGGATGTAGCGCAGCGGCGCCGACGGAAAATACACGGCCTTGCCCCATTGGGTCGGGGATGTCTGATCGATGGCATTGCCGCCCGGGGCATCGACCTGCGCCGAACCGCCGCCGGACATAATGCCCACATCGGCGTGGGCGCCGATCACGGCGATGGACTTATGCGAGCCGGCATCGAGCGGCAGAACTCCGGTGTTTTTGAGAAGCACGATGCTTTCTTCGGCTATGTGCTGCGCATCGATGAGGCCTTTGAAGGGGTCGATCACCTGTCGCGGGAACGGCGGATGGTCCACGACGCCGGCCGCGAACATCGAGCGCAACAGCCGGTGCACCATGTCATCCAGGCGCCGCATCGGGACCCGCCCGCCGATCACGGCCTGCTTGAGCGGCTCGCCCAAAAATTCTTCACCCGGCATTTGCACATCGAGCCCGGCCAGCACCGCTTTGTCGGTGGAGTGCGTGCCGTCCCAATCCGAGACCACGAAGCCGGGAAATTTCCACGCGCTCTTCAGCACCTGAGTGAGCAGCCATTCGTTCTCGCAGGCCCAATCGCCCCGCACCTTGTTATAGCTGCACATCACCGAGGCGGGATGTCCGATGCGAATGCCGATCTCGAAGGCCAAGAGGTCGCTTTCGCGGGCGCCCTTCTTCGAAATTCGCACATCGACGACCGTGCGGCCGGTCTCTTGGTCGTTCAAGGCAAAGTGCTTGATGTCGCCCATGATGTGGTTGTCCTGCACGCCGCGGATCACCTGGCCCACCATCATGCCGGCGAGCAAGGGATCTTCGCCGGCGTACTCGAACAGCCGGCCGTTGCGGGGCTCGCGCGCGAGATTGACGCCGCCGCCGATGGACTGGTTGTAACCTTGAGCACGCAGTTCGCGGCCGAGCACATCGCCGTACAAATGTGCGCCTTCCGGATCCCAGGAGCAGGCGGCCGCCAGTACCGAGGGCAGCAGCGTGGAATAGCGGCCTTGCGGGGCGGACATGCGAATGCCCACCGCCGAATCGGCCTGCTGCACGGCAGGGATGCTCAAGCGAGGGATTCCCAAGATCTGACCGGCGCCGCCGTTGTTGTCGGACGGCACCGGAGCGCCCGCTTGCAACGGCCCCCAACCGATGCCATGCACCAGTTGGATCTTTTCATCGAGCGTCATTTGCGCGATGACCAGATCCGCCCGCCGGTCCGGGTCAAGCGATGCGTTCATCCAAGGCTGCGCCGCCGCGCAGATGCCCGCCGGTGCCGCGAGACACAGTGCAATCGCTAAACTTAAACAGCGTGGCATGGCTAACCCGGGGCTTAAGATCAGTGGCGCAGCTCTTCGACGAGAGGCGCGGCAGTGCGCTGGCGATTGCAGGCGGCCGCGAATTGCTTGACCCATAGGCCGCTGCGCTTGAGGATGCGCGCCTGCGTCGCATAATCGACGTAGTAGATGCCGAAGCGCTTGGTGTAGCCAAGCGCCCATTCGAAGTTATCCATCAGCGACCAGACGAAGTAGCCGCGAACATCGACGCCTTGATCGATCGCCTCGGCAACCGCGCGTATATGCGATTCGATATAGGCTCGCCGTTCTTCATCGTGGACCGCGCCCTCGACTAGCGTGTCCTGGTAGGCCGCGCCATTTTCCGTGATGTAGAGCGGCGGCAGATCGTAGTCCAAGTCGAGCCGCACCAGTAAATCCGTCAGAGCGGCCGGCGCCACCTCCCATCCCATGTCGGTGACAGGAACGCCGGGGCGCGCGGGAGAAAAGGGCCGCGCTGCGACCGAGACGATGGGGTTGTAATAATTGACGCCGATAAAATCGAGCGGCTGCTGGATCAATCGAGCATCGCCTACGTGCGTCCGCGGCGCGTCCTCGCCCAAGTACCCCACGATGTCCTGAGGATACGAGCCGCGCAGCAGCGCATCCATGTACCAGCGCACCAGCAAGCCGTCCTCACGCGAGGCCAGCAATTGATCGGCCGGCGAGGCACTGGCCGGAAACACGGGCGAGAGATTGAGCACAATGCCGACGTCGAGATTTTGGCGCGCACTGCGCATGGCCTGCGCGGCCAAGCCATGACTCAACAGGCAGTGATGCGCCACTTGCATCGCGACGGCGCGATCCTTCATGCCCGGAGCGAAGATGCCCAGTTCATGGCCCAGCGTTGCCGTCACCCAGGGTTCATTGTGCGTGGCGAAGGACCGCACCCGATCACCCAGCGCTTTCGCGATGATCGCCGCATACTCCGCGAACAGATACGCCGTGCTGCGATCCGCCCAACCGCGTCGATCGTTCTGCAGCGCCGAGGGCAAATCCCAATGGTAGAGGGTGGCAAACGGTTGGATCCCGCGACTGAGCAGTCCATCGACGAGACGGTTGTAGAAGTCCAAGCCGGACCGCAGCGGGGCGCCGATCCCCAGCGCTTGAATTCGCGGCCAGGAAATGGAGAACCGATAGGCCGTGACTCCCAGCGCCGCAATCAAATCGAGATCGGCCTCGAGGCGATGGTAGTGATCGCACGCCACCTGGCCGTCCGATCCGTCGGCGACGGCGCCGGGGATTCGGCAGAAATCATCCCAGATCGAGGCGCCTTTGCCGCCGACATCGGCGGCGCCTTCGATTTGAAAGGCGCTGCTCGCCACGCCCCAGACAAAGTTTTTGGGGAAGCGGCTGCTCAGTGCGGCGAGCGTCACATCACTCATGGGCAGCGCCGAGGCGCGGGGTCTCGGAAGCTTCGCGCCGCGACGGGCGCGCTTTCTCGAGATCCGCTGCGCGCGCGCTCAGGCTCTTGCCCGTCGACTCGCGCACGACCAGTTCCACGGCGGGGGCCACCATGCGCGGCCGGCGCCCGGCGATCAGATCGAGAACGGCCCGCGCCGAGAGTTCGCCGAGTTCTCCGATCGATTGGCGCACGCTGGTGAGCGGCGGCAAGCGGTAGGTCGAGGACGGCAAATCGTCGAAGCCGATGACCGACACATCATGCGGCACCGAGAGTCCTCTGCGGTACAGCCCGAGGCAGGCGCCATAAGCGGTTTGGTCGTTGACGCAAAATAGCGCCGTGAACTTCGATTTCGCCTCGAGCAATTGCAGCGTCGCGCGCACACCGCCTTCCTCGTGCCAATCGCCCACGACGACGAGCTTGGGGTCGAACTCGACGCCGCTGTCGGTCAGCGCCTGCTTGTAGCCGCGCAGGCGCTCGATGGCGTCCGGATGATTCTCGGAACCGTTGATGAAGGCAATGTGCCGATGTCCTAGGCCCACCAGGTGCCGTATCGCCAGCATCGAGCCCTGGGCATCATCGACTTGCAGACTGAACAGGCGCGAGGCGCGCACGTTGCGCCCGGTAATGACGATGGGCACGCTTTTGGCGTAGCTCTTGAGCTTCGCATCGCTCAAACGCCCGGCAAAGACGATGACGCCATCCACGCCCCGCGCAATGAGTTCCTGCACGCAGCGGTCCTCGTCCTCGACGCGCCAGTTGCCGCTCATGATGAGGGGAGCGTAGCCGCGTTGTCTCAAACCCGCTTCGATCCCGCGCAAGCCCTCGCCGTAAAAAGGACTGTCGATGGCTTGCGCGACCACCCCGATGGTGGAGGTCTTCCCCAGGGCCAGGCCGCGCGCCGCCGCATTGGGTCTGAAGTCGAACTTGACGATGGCCGCTTCGACCGCACGCTTCAAGCCGTCGCTGACATTGACCGTTTCATTGATGATGCGCGACACGGTACTGGCCGATACGCCCGCTTCACGGGCCACCATGCGCAACGTGGCAGACTGCCCCGGACGCGGGCCGCTTTTGCCGGGAGTGGGAGCGGGAAACTTCCGCTTCATCGTAGGACCTGCGAGCGCAACGGCCGGGCCAGCATACCTTCCAACTCCTCGAGCGACTTACCGCGGGTTTCGGGCGCGAGCGCGGTGAGGAACACGAATCCGGCCGCCGCCACCAAGCCGTAGGCTAGAAAAGTGCCGGCGGGTCCAAAGGCAGCGAGTTCCGCGGGAAACACCAGTGTGATGCTGGCGCTCACCAACGAGTTCCAAAAGCCCACGACGGAAATCGCCGCGGCCCGTTGTTCGTTGGGAAAAATCTCCGATAGCAGCACCCACATCACCGGACCCAATGAGATGGCGAAACAGGCTACGTAAGCGATGATGGCGACGAGCACGATGCGCTCGTGGCCGAAAGGCGCGCCCGCGGCTGACCCGTGGCCCGCATAGAAGGCCCAGCTGATGGCGAGCAGCGATACGGCCATGCCCGCCACCCCCACGCAGAGCAGCGGTCTTCGTCCCGCGCGATCGATCAGCCAGATGGCCACGAAGGTCATGGCGACGTTCACGAGGCCCACCAGCACCGACTGCGCGAACGAGCCGGACAAGCCGCCGCCCGCTTGCGCGAAAATCGTCGGCAAGTAATAGAAGATCGCATTGATGCCGGTGGCCTGCTGGAAGAATGCAATGCCGAAGCCGAACAGCAGCATGCGCTTGAACCTACCGTTGAAAAGCTCGCGCCAGCCGGCGCGCCGCGCATTGTCGGACAGATTGGCTTGGATCAGGTTCAATTCAGCTTGAGCAGCATCCTGGCCGTGCACCGATTCGAGCACCGAGCGCGCATCGGCGCTGCGCCCTTTGCCGATGAGCCATCGCGGGCTCTCCGGCACGAAAAACAGCAGCAGGAAATACAGCGCGGCGGGGATGCTCTGCACTCCCAGCATCCAGCGCCAGCTCTCGGCGCCCAGGGACAAGAGAAAATAGTTGGAAAAGAACGATACCGAGATGCCGATGACTATCATCAGTTGATTTACCGAGACCAAGCTGCCGCGCCGTTGCGCGGGGGCGATCTCGGCAATGTACACCGGGGCGATGAGAATGGCGGCGCCGACGCTCAAGCCGCCGGCGATGCGCGCGGCAACGAACAAGGGAAAGCTCGTGGCGAGCGCGGCGGTGAGCGATGAGGCGAGGAACAACACTGCGGTCAGCAGCAACACGGTTTTGCGCCCCCAGCGGTCGCTCAGATAACCCGCGCTCAAGTTCCCCGCCATGGCGCCCCAGCCCAAGCTGCTCACGGCCCAGCCCAGCTTGAGCGTGCCCGCGGCAGAGCCTAAATCGAAGTAGTCGCGGATGAAGGGCACGGCGCCCGAGATCACCGTCGCATCGAAGCCGACCAAAAATCCGCCCATGGCGACGGTGAGGGCGATGCCGAACAATTTTAGTGGGTTACCCGTCACCGCTGCGCCTTCGGCTTTCGTAAGTATGCGTTCAAATTTAACATCGCCGTGTGACGGTGCGGTGTGCCCCGACCGTTCCGACGAACTCGCCAGACGCGCCACTCCGCGACTCATATATCTCCCACTCCGCGAGTCTTCAGGCCCGCTCCTGCAACCGGTTTCAAGAATGCTGCTTGTTGAGGCCGCCTACTGTCAAGCATGTTTGCCATCATTTTCATTAAACATTGCAAATTACGGGCGGCGGCCTCTTGCAATTTGCAAAAACGGTGGGCAGTATAAACCTGCAACCGGTTTCAGAAACCGGTCGCAAAAGAAACGACGCGCTGACGTCGGCAAGCAGAAAACGGTGTTTTCCCGGGACGCCGGGAAGGGGAGAGTAAATTGAAGAAGTCGAGCCTTGCGCACGCCCGCATACAGGCGCGTCAGTCATTACCGCAGTTTTCGATGAAGCCCCTCGCAGTGCTGATTGCGATGTATTGTTCGGGCGCTGTCGCGGC
>JAXDQK010000207.1:0-2896 GCA_034667905.1 Gammaproteobacteria bacterium
GCAATGGCATGCCGACCGAGCCACTGGGCAACGTCATTGACTCGTTCTTGAGCCAAAGTTCGACTGGAATTGCCCTCGATGACCTCAACAACTTTGACGTGCTGCGCCTGCCGCAGCAGTGGCAATGCGTCGGCAACCGCCCGCCGAGCCTCGCGCGTATCCTTCCAGGCGACCAGAACATTTTTAAGATTAAGGTGTTCGACTTCGGGAGGAACGAAAAAGATAGGGCGGCCAGCTTGCATCAAGAGATCACTGGGATCGAGCCGTCGGAGCGGATCGAGAAGCACGGCTTCGCGACTGGCGCCCGTAATGACAAGATCGGCAGAGCGTGCTTCTCGCGCGACATAATCGGTGGGTCGCGCCATTGCACAGCGCCATTCGATGTTTTGCGCTCGCTTCTGCAAAGCGGCGCGAAAGTGCTCTTCCGTCTCCGCCATTTTCTTTGTGATCTCCGCGCGCTCGCGTTTCACGAGTCCCTGCGCAAAGGTGCCACCAGCATAATGAGTTGGTTCAGGATCGCACGCAGCAATGCCGATCAGTCTCGCATCGAATTGTTCTGCGAGGTCGCCGGCGATACGCAATCGCGCATCATTCGAGCGCTCCAACTCGAGATGAACCATCAATGTCGAATAGGACATAGGTGCCTCCGAATAACAGTTCGCGTCTGCGCGGCTCGCGTTCAATCTGCTGTTCAATGAACTAGGTAGGTACGCCCCAGGGCAAATTTCGATAACGCTTGGTGTGCAGATCGCGAAAGAAATAAGCCCATGGAGTCTCATCGCTTGCAAAATGAAACGAACGGGGGAGGCATACGCGGCCGGATTCCGCCCGAGCAAGGCACGGAGTGCAGTCAGCGCGACCTCCTTAGGCTAGGGCCGCCCAGCAGGCGAGTCTGTATAAAATTGCTCACCCGGTCCAATCGCCGCAATTTGCCGCAGGCGACTTGGGATCGTTTGGTGCGTCTATTGCTGGAGGGTGAACTGGATAGACTGGACGCTTTCCTGCGTCCGTTATCAGTCCACGTGAAAAGCCCGGATGCGTCGACGACGCAACACTTCGGCGGCACACCCCATCTGTTTAAAAAGGAGGGGAGCAACTTGGATGGGATCTTCATCGTAGGTCAACATTACGCCGTCGCTGACCATCTGTTCCCGCCGGCTTACATGCACATGATCGCGCTCTACACCGTCTGGTACAACTACGTGAAGCAGCACAAGAGCCTGATGGGCCTTTCGCCCGCGATGACGGCCGATACAGCGCGGCGCTTTGGAGCATGACTGATCTTGCCGAAATGATCGATGCGTCGTTGCCGAAGGCTGGTCCGCGCGGGCCGTACAAAAGAGTGGCCTAGCTGTGGGCGCTATTTCCTTTGAAACCTTGCTTGCGTTCGCTGCCACTTGCTTGGTGATTGAGCTGGCGCCAGGCCCGAACATGGCCTATCTGGCGGTGCTCAGTGCCAGTAAAGGCCGTAGAGCGGGTTTTGCTGCCACGCTTGGCATCGCGCTGGGGCTGCTGATAGTGGGTCTAGCAGCGGCTCTCGGTCTCACGGCGATCATTACCAACTCGCGCTGGGTTTACGAAGCATTGCGGTGGGGCGGTGTTTTCTATCTGCTATGGCTCGCCTGGGAGGGCTGGCGTGGGCAGGAGAAAACATCGCCTGGCAACGCCGATCTGACGGCCCACGACTCGAGATTTTTCGTGCGCGGGCTGGTGACCAACCTAATCAATCCCAAGGCTGGGATATTCTATGTCGCAGTCCTGCCGGCGTTTCTGGATGAAGCGCGCCCATTGGTCGGGCAGGCCGTGACCCTGTCGGCTATCTATGTGGCGGTAGCTACAGCGGCCCACTCGACAATCGTGTTGCTGGCTGACGCTGCCCGACCGTGGCTGGAAGATGAGCGGCGCAGCACGATCGTCCGCCGCGCACTTTCCCTAATGCTGGCGGGGATCGCAGTCTGGCTTTTTGTCGCCACGCGATATGTTGCTTAGCGAAACAGAAGCGGATTACTAACTGGATCACGGCGGACGAGTTGAAATGCAGCAACCCGACTACCATAGCGGACGGCAAAATCGAAAGCGTCAGGCAAGATGCTGGGCGTCGTTCGCCTCCACGCCGACGCGAACTACGACAGCGGCGAATACGCCGTCCTTGTCCGCTCCGAAATGAAAGGGCACGGTCTTGGCTACCTGCTCATGCAGATGATCATCGAATATGCCCGCGCCGAAGGCCTCAAGGCCATCGAAGGACAGGTACTGAGCGAAAACACCGCGATGCTCGCCATGTGCCGAGAGCTCGGCTTCAATATCGCGCCTGATCCGCGCGATCCCGACACTCACGTCGTGAGGCTTGCGACAGCATCCAGCGGTCCGGCTTCACCAATCGGGTTCTGATCAGCCAGACCGCCACGACGATACGACCGCCGCGTTCATTCGGGAGGTCGCCGCCGTGCTCGATCTATCCCGGGTCCAGCCGAGCTGGCGCGAATCGGTACACGCGGCGAGGCTCCGGACAATCCTTATCGAGCGAGAGATTTGTTCTTGTGGTATTGAACATACGTCGACAGAACACGGCGCAAGTGGTGCTTATTGAAGAAGATGACGTGATGTCCTATGAAGCAGTGTTAGTTCAACTTGATGTCGAGCGGGACTCGGAACAGCGAGTCCAACTCGCCCTCGCCCTGGCGGATCGCTTTCAAGCAGCGCTCATTGGCGTCGCGGGATTGGCCCTTCGACCGGCTTTTGCTGCGGCAGGCATTGTGGTCTACGCAGAACCTACCAAACACGATCTGCACCAGATGAGCGCCATTTTTGACCGGATGGGCAAGAAGTTTCTCGAGCAGGGACAGAATCTCAAACACATCGAATGGCGATCCGCGCTTGATTCTCCATCCGAACT